>JBCDED010000007.1:0-72389 GCA_039179985.1 Pseudomonadota bacterium | reverse complement strand
GCGCCAGAAGACCGCCTCATCGTAGTTGCGCACCGGGTGCCGGTTCGACGGCGCCTTGGGCAGTGCCGCCAGATAGGCCGCCTCGCCCGGCGCCAGTTCGGCCAGAGTCTTGTTGAAATAGCTCTGTGCCGCCGCAGCCACACCATAGGAGTTCTGGCCAAGGAAAATCTCGTTGAGATAGAGCTCAAGGATTTCTTCCTTGTTCAAGGTGTTCTCTAGCCGCACGGCGAGGATCAGTTCCTTTATCTTCCGTTCGGCGGTGCGGTCGCCCGAGAGCAGGAAATTCTTCATGACCTGCTGGGTGATCGTCGAGGCGCCGCGCAACCGGCCCCCCTGTGCTGCATCAATGGCTGCGCTGGCGATCCCAACGGGGTCAAACCCGGCGTGGTTGTAGAAATTCTTGTCCTCGGCCGAAATGAAGGCCTGTTTGACCAAGGGCGGGATCTCTTCGGCCGGGACGAAAAGCCGACGTTCGCGGGCAAATTCGTCAATGATCTCGCCTTCGCCGGAATAGATGCGGCTGATCGTGGGCGGCGTATAGCGCGCCAGCTGTTCGTGGTTGGGCAGATCGCGGCCGTACATCCAGAAAATGGCGCCCACAACAAGGGCCGCCAGCACCGCACCGATGGTTACGAAGCTGAAGATTGAGCCAAAAAAAGAAAGGATGAACCGAAGCATTGCGACCCCTACCTGCACATGGCCCGGTTATAGCCCAGCCCAGGAGTATCGTCAAAACGGCGCGGGCGACATTTGGCCACGCCGCACCATGCGTTGAACCCTATTCGTTAGCGATCACGGTCAAGCCCGAGATCGGGCTGTCGGCCCAGACGATGACACCGTCGCCGAGCGCCTCTGCCGCGCGGGAACGCCACGCCGGGTCCTGTAGTTTCTTCAGGTCACCGGGGTCTGACATGAAGCCAAGCTCGACCAGCACCGACGGGATATCGGCGGCCTTGAGCACGCTGAACGCCGCCGCCCGGTTCGGTTGCGAGTTCAGGTTGATCTCCGCGGCGCCGAGGGCACCCACAAGCGCCTCAGCGAGCGCGCGCGACATCGGGTCCGTGCGACGGCGCGCAAGCTCGACAAGGACGCCAGAGATGTCGTCGCCCGCTCCGGTCAGGTCCACGCCGCCCAGAACATCCGACCTGTCATGCATAACGACGAGTTCCCGGGACACGTCATCGGTGGCTTCTTCAGACAGCGTGTAGACGACCGTACCGCTGGCCTTGCCTTCTTCAAGGGCATCCGCATGGAGCGAAATCAGCGCCGCGGCCCCGGCGGCACGGGCGCGGCTGACCCGGTCGCCCAGGCGCAGGTAGCTATCATCGGTGCGGGTCAGCATCACACGGAACCGGCCCGAGCGGATCAGGATCTCCGAGAGCTCGCGGGCGAAGGACAGCGTCAGGTCGGCTTCGCGCAGGTTCTCGCGCACGGCGCCCGCATCGATGCCGCCATGGCCGGGGTCAAGCGCGACCAGCGGGCGCGGATCGCCACGCGGTGCCTGCGGCTGCAGGGATGCTACCGGAGGATCCGCAGCCGGGGGCACAAAGTCGGCCAGAGCCGCGAGGCCCACTCGCAAGACAGGTGGATCCTCCCCGGTGTCGAGGACCACGCGCTGAACGTCGTGCGGCCTGCTGAGATCAAAGGCAATCCGCTGCCAGCCATCGGGGGCCAGCGTAATGCGGTAACCGGTGACCTCCGGCGGGAACCAGCCCAAATCGGTCTCTGCCAAACCCTCGGCTTCGGCGAGATCCACAAATAGGCTGGGCGGCATCTCTTCGGCCGAAACCCTGTAAGGCGTTGCCTGGGGCAGCTCGAACTCAAGCTCCAGCGTAACCGGTCCCGCAAAGGCCGCGGCCTGGGCGAGCCACCAGACGGCCACGGCCAAGATCGCACCGGTTCTCATGCGCGCGCCTCCATGAAATCCTTGAGGCGCCCCAGGCCTTCGGCAATGTCCTCGGTCGGTCTGGCGTAGGAAAACCGTAGGGTGCCGTGCCCGCGCGCCGGGTCGAAATCCAGCCCCGGTGTCACAGCAACGCCCGCCCCCGCGAGCACATCGCGACAAAACCCAAGGGCATCATCGGTGATACCGTCAAGATCTGCGTAGATGTAAAAGGCGCCATCGGGTGGGGCAAAGCGTCGAAAGCCCGCCTCTGGCAGCCCGGTCAGCAAGAGGTTCCTGTTCGCGCGATATTGCGCCACGTGGCGTTCCAGTTCCTTTGTGCAGTCCATCGCTGCGAGCGCGGCCACCTGCGAGGCATGAGGCGCACAGATGAACATGTTCTGCGCCAGACGTTCGACGGTGCGCACATGGTCTTCGGGCACGACCATCCAACCGATCCGCCAGCCGGTCATGGAGAAATACTTGGAGAAGGAATTCACCACATAGACGTCATCGGAAATCTCCAGCGCCGAAACCGACCGGTCGCCGTAGGCAATGCCGTGGTAGATTTCATCGGAGATCACGGCCAGCCCCCGTTCGCGCGCCGCTTCGATGAGATTGGCGAGCGGTTGCCGCCCCAGCATGGTCCCGCTGGGGTTTCCCGGCGAGGCGAGGATCACGCCCTTCAGCCCCTCGGATTGCCGTACCTGGTCCGCCGTCAGCTGAAAGCGATCCGCAGCCTCCGTGCGCAAACCTACAGGCTCCACGCTTAACGCACGGAGGATCTGGCGATAACTGGGATACCCCGGATCGCCCATCGCCACCTTGTCGCCCGCGTCAAAAAGCGCCGTGAAGGCCAGCAGAAACGCCCCGGACGCGCCCGCCGTCACCACGACGCGTGCCGGGTCAATGTCGCAACCGTACCAGTCGCGGTAGTGCCGTGCGATCCTCTGCCGCAGTGCCGGCAGGCCCAGTGCCTCGGTATAGCCCAACGTTCCGCGTTCCAGCGCCTCTGCCAACGCCCGGCGCGCCCCTTCGGGCGCAGGCGTTCCCGGCTGTCCGACTTCCATCCGGATGATCCGGCGCCCTTCGGCCTCAGCGCGGTTGGCGGCAGCCAAAACGTCCATCACGATGAAGGCATCCACGGCGCTGCGGGTTGAACGTTCCAAGCTTTCCTCCGATATTCACATGTGTCGGGTAAGCACGTGGGGTGCGCAAAGGTCAATGGCCGCAGTGTTCAGCTTTGTCTTTCGGGTGTTTCCGATCCTTCCCTTGCTGATGAGTGCGTCATTTTTTCCGGGAAGCCTCCAGGCGCAAAGCCTGATCCGGGACGCCGATATCGAGCACGGCCTGCGCCAACTGGCGCGGCCTCTGGTGACGGCCGCCGGGCTCAGCCCCAACCGGATGCAGATCCTCCTCGTGAACGATGACCGGATGAACGCCTTCGTCGTCGACACGAAACACGTTTTCATCCATTCCGGGATGGTCTTACGGCTGGATTCTGCGCCACAGCTTCAATCGGTGATCGCACACGAACTCGCGCATATCGCCAATGGTCACCTCAGCCGGCGAGTATCGAACATGAAGGCCGCCCGCTCGGGCGCGGGAATAGGGCTTCTGGTCGCCCTTGCGGCAGCGGCTGCCGGGGCGGGCGAAGCAGCGGCGGGTCTTGCCATCGGTTCCCAGGGCGCGGCTCTGCAGAGTTTTCTCGCCCATACCCGGGCCGAAGAGGCTTCGGCGGACCAATCCTCTGTCAATTATCTGACCAGTGCGGGCATCGATCCACGGGCAGCCAGCGAAGTCCTGGAACGGTTCGTGGGACAGGACGCATTGTCTGTCAGCCGCCAGGACCCCTATGTGCGCTCCCACCCGCTTTCCCGCGACCGCATGCGGGCGCTCTCCAATGCCGCGGCCTCCAAACCGCGTTTCGAACCCGATGCCGACCACCAGTACTGGTTCGACCGGGCGCGTGGGAAACTCGGCGCTTTCATCCGGCCACCGGCCTACACGCTGCGGCAGGTCGGCAATCAGACCGGCCATGTGGCCGACATGCAGCGCGCCGTCGCGCATTTCCGGGACCGCAACATCGACGATGCAATCCGCTACATCGACCGGGCTTTGTCGGAGCGTCCGGAAGATCCGTTTCTGATGGAGTTGAAAGGTCAGATCCTCTTTGACTCGCGCCGCTACGGCCCGGCGATCGAGACCTATGCCGAGGCCGTGGCGCTCGCGCCGCGCCATCCGCTTATTCTGGCGGGATATGGCCGGGCGCTTTTGGCGACGGACACGCAGGCGAACAACACCAAGGCTCTGGAGATTCTCCAGCAAGCACGTGCACGCGACCGGCTTAACGCACGGCTCTTGCGGGATTTGGCAATGGCCTATGCCCGGGCCGGGGACAACGCCATGGCGTCGCTGTCCACCGCAGAGCGCTATGCGCTCCAGGGGCGCCTTGGCGACGCGCGGGTCCACGCCGCGCGGGCCGCCGGGGCCCTGCCCCGGGGATCGACGCCGTGGAACCGGGCACAGGATATTTTGACAGCAGCAGAACGGGTGAGCCGGCGCTAGGCTATTCGGCGGCCTCCGGCGCCTGTTCGGCTTCCAGTTCTTCTGCGCGCTTTTCGACCAGTCCGACGATGTGATCGACCATCTCGTCATTCGACATTTTATGGCTCTGTTTGCCGGCCAGATAGACCATGCCGTGCCCGGCCCCGCCGCCGGTGAAGCCCACATCGGTCATGAGCGCCTCGCCCGGGCCATTCACCACGCAGCCGATGATCGACAGGCTCATGGGTGTCTTCACATGTTCAAGCCGCCGTTCCAGCGTTTCCACGGTCTTGATCACATCAAAACCCTGGCGGGCGCAGGAGGGACAGGAAATGATGTTTACGCCCCGGTGCCGCAGGCCCAGTGACTTGAGGATTTCGAACCCAACCTTCACTTCTTCAACAGGGTCGGCTGAGAGACTGACGCGGATGGTGTCGCCAATGCCCATCCAGAGCAGGTTCCCGAGGCCGATGGCTGACTTGATCGTGCCTGAGACAAGCCCACCGGCTTCCGTAATGCCAAGATGGATGGGGGCGTCCGTGACCTCTGCCAAGCTCTGGTAGGCGGCTGCCGAGAGGAAAACATCCGAGGCCTTCGCAGAGATCTTGAACTCGTGGAAATCGTTGTCCTGAAGAATCTTAATGTGATCGAGCCCGCTTTCGACCATGGCCTCGGGGCACGGCTCGCCGTATTTTTCCAGAAGGTGCTTTTCCAGCGACCCGGCATTCACGCCGATGCGGATGGAACAGCCGTGATCCTTGGCGGCCTTGATGACCTCCTTGACGCGCGCCTCATCGCCGATGTTGCCTGGGTTGATCCGCAGGCAGGCGGCGCCCGCCTCGGCCGCTTCGATGGCGCGTTTGTAGTGAAAATGGATGTCCGCTACGATCGGCACAGGGCTTTCACGGACGATCTCCTTCAGCGCCTTTGTCGAGGGCGCGTCAGGGGTCGAGACACGCACGATATCCGCCCCCGCTTCGGCGCAGGCCGCAACCTGAGCGACGGTGGCGGAGACATCGCTCGTGTCCGTGTTTGTCATGGTCTGAACGGCGATCGGCGCATCGCCCCCTACCGGCACCGGGCCGACATGGATCTTGCGGCTCTCGCGCCGGTAGATGTTGCGCCAGGGACGAACGTGGTTCAGGGCCATCGCAGCGATCACTCCATGGGAAACCTGACGCCATAGGTAAGCGACCGGAGCCCGGCTGGCAACGCTGGCGACAGATCAATCTGGCGGTCGGTCGTGCCTATTCGGCGGGTGCTTCGGCTTCCGCGGCAGCTGCGGCGGCGGCTTCGGCCACCACCTGCTCCAGTGCCGGGTCCGCGGACATATCTGCGATCTGGTAGACCTCGCGCACAGCCTCAACGCTCAGTGCCACATCTTTGGCCACGCTGGCGCTATCGCCGACCGGACCATAGGTCTGTCCGGCGACTTCCATGTAGACGGAGCCGGAGTTGCCCGCTCTGAGCACCGGCGGCACCTCGTTCTGCGGCACGGTGTAGCGTTCGCCAGCATCGAGGATTTTCTCAAACAGCACCGTCCCATCGCCCGCCTGCACCCGCACCCACGCCGGGCGCACGGCGAAGAGAACGACGTCGGGCGGACCATCGGCGAGCACCTGAACTGCGCCGGGTTCGCCAGGCGCATTCGGGTCCGGCGCAGGCGTCGCCCGGACAGCCATCTGTTCCGGTGGAATCGGCGAGGCAGGTTCGGAGTCGACTTCGGGCATCGCCATGCTGAACCCAGCCCAGGCGCCGACGGCATCGGGGTCGACGGCGGAGATCGGCCCGTCGCGGGCCACCAGTACAGGCACGTCCAGCGGTTCTGGTCGGTATAGCCGGTCAAGGGCAGACGCGGTCGGGCCGCTCACATCCACATCGACCTCCTGTTCGGCGACAGAGGCAACATCGGCAAGCGGGTCAACCACAAATGTGGTCTCGGGCGCCTGTGCCACGGGCGTCAAACGCACCTTCTGAACTTCCTGCAGCACGGTCCAGCCGCCATAGCCGAGCCCTGCCACCAGAACGCCGAGTACCGCGACCGAAGCGATGGCGCGGATGTCAATTTCGGACCAGACCGACTTCGGCTTGGCGGTGAAAGGCGCTTTTGACCCGCCGAGGGGATCGACGGGCGCGCGCTTTGCGCGCTGTTGTTTCTGGGCTGGCTGGCTGGGCTTGTCGGAGGCTTCTTTCGACATCCCGTGCGCGGTCGAGAACCCGCTTTCCTTGCAGAACGTCTCAAATGTCCATTCGGGGTCCATGCCAAGGTAGCGCGCGTAAGACCGCACGTAGCCCGCAACGAACCCCTGCGTTTCAAAAGCCGACGGATCGGAATTTTCAATCGCGGCAATGTAGGCCGCTTTGATCTTGAGATCGCGCTGAACGTCTAGCAGGGATTTGCCGAGCGTCGCCCGTTCTCCGCGCATCATGTCACCAAGACGCACCGTGAAATCGTCGAAGCCTTTAAGCTCCGACGTTGCGGTGTCTTCCGTGTCCGAGGGCCTGTCCCGACCCATCATCTGCTCTGCCTCGGCGTCACGTGTATTGTCCCCAAGTGATGGACGACCCGATTCCCGCCCACCATGGTTCTTAAGTTAACACAATACGTTAATACTTGAACATGCCCGTGGGGGATTTACGCAGAGGCTGCCAGACGATTTAGTGCGCAATGTGACCAAAGATTGTCCATTGCGCGAACCAGGGCACCCACTTCGCGCGGCCCGTGAACGGGGGACGGGGTGAAGCGCAATCGCTCGGTACCGCGGGGCACGGTGGGGAAATTGATCGGCTGTACATAGATGCCGTGGTCTTCCAGAAGCATGTCCGAAATCATCTTGCACTTTACGGGATCGCCTACGTGAACCGGCACGATATGGCTGCCGTGGTCGATGAGAGGCAGGCCCATGGCCTTAAACCGCATCTTCAGCGTCTTCGCCGTCTGTTGGTGCAGCATGCGCCGACCCTCGTCGGCCTTGAGGTGCCGGACCGAGGCCACGGCCCCCGCGGCAACCGCCGGTGGGAGCGATGTGGTGAAGATGAAGCCCGGCGCGTAAGACCTTATCGCGTCGCACATTTTGGCCGAAGCCGCGATATAGCCGCCCATCACGCCATACGCCTTGGCGAGGGTGCCGTTGATGATGTCGATCCGGTCCATCAGCCGGTCACGCTCTGCAACGCCGCCGCCGCGCGGGCCGTACATGCCAACCGCGTGCACCTCGTCGACATAGGTCAGCGCGCCGAATTCGTCGGCGAGATCGCAGATGGCCTCGATCGGGCCAAAGTCGCCGTCCATGGAATAGATCGACTCAAAGGCGATCAACTTGGGCCGCGACGGGTCGACCGAGGCCAGTAGCTCGCGCAGATGGTCCAGATCGTTGTGGCGGAAGATCTTTTTTTCGCAGTTGCCGTGCCGGATGCCTTCGATCATGGAGGCATGGTTCAGGGCATCGGAGAAAATCACCAGATCCTTAAAAATGCGCGGAAGCGTGGAGAGGGTGGCTTCGTTGGCGATGTAGGCACTTGTGAAAAGCAGCGATGATTCTTTCTGGTGCAGGTCCGCAAGCTCGGCTTCCAGTGCCTTGTGGTAGACCGTGGTGCCAGAAATATTGCGGGTTCCGCCCGAGCCAGCCCCAGTGGCCTCGATGGCCTCGTGCATGGCGTTCAGAACGTCGGGATGCTGGCCCATGCCAAGGTAGTCGTTGCCGCACCAAACAGTTATCTCACGTTCTGTCCCATCGGGACGGCGCCAGACGGCAGCGGGATACGCACCCTGCCGGCGTTCAATGTCGATGAATATACGGTATCGGCCTTCGTCGTGTAGCCGCTGCAACGCAGCTTCGATATCGGTACTGTAGTCCAACCCACTTCCCTTTCAGGCCACTGTGCGCGGCCCCGTCGTTTTATCGCCTGGTGTCAGATAGTGCCAGACCGCCACAAGGGAAACGTCCAAAATGCCGCGTCCCTGCGCCGATGTGACTTGTTTAGGAAATTGAGCGCCTTGACCTGGATCAAGGGTGCGCGCGGCGGTGGACACCGCGGGCGCCGGTGATAGGGTCGGCGCGTCCGTCTCTCAGTCCCGCAGGAGCCCCCAATGAGCCTTGATCCCGTCCTCGCCCGCATTGACGCCGACCTGCCTGTGGCTATCGACCGACTGATGACCTTCCTGCGTATTCCGTCGATCTCGACGGATTCTGCGTACAACGGTGACGTGGACGCGGCGGCGGACTGGTTGACGCAGGATATCGCTAGCATCGGGTTTGAGGCCTCGAAGCGTCCGACTGCGGGTCACCCCATGGTCATCGGCCATGCCGCCGGAAGCGGGCCGCATCTTTTGTTCTACGGTCACTACGATGTGCAGCCCGTGGACCCTCTTAAGCTCTGGGACAAGCCGCCGTTCGAGCCTGAACTGCAGGACACGCCGAAAGGTCAGGTCATCCGGGGGCGTGGGTCGTCCGACGACAAGGGCCAGCTGATGACCTTTGTAGAAGCCTGCCGCGCGTGGAAGGCCGTACACGGCAGCCTGCCCACGAAAATCTCTCTGATTTTCGAGGGTGAGGAAGAGTCGGGCTCGCCCAGCCTCGTGCCGTTCCTCAAGGACAACGCGGGCGAGCTCAAAGCCGACCTCGCGCTCATCTGCGATACCGGGCTCTATGATCCCGAAACGCCCGCCATCACGACGATGCTGCGGGGCCTTCTGGGCGAAGAAATCTTCATCACAGGCCCCGATATGGACCTGCACTCGGGCATGTACGGCGGCGCGGCAATGAATCCCATCCGCGTGCTGGCAAAGATCCTCGCCAGCCTCCACGATGATCATGGCCGCGTGACCGTTCCCGGCTTCTACGACGGCGTGCCGGAACTGCCCGCGGAGGTTCGGGCGCAATGGGACGCGCTCGATTTCGACGCCGACGCCTTTCTCGGGGATGTGGGGCTGAAGTATCCGGCCGGCGAAACGGACCGGACGGCTCTGGAGATGATTTGGTCACGCCCCACCTGCGAGATAAACGGGATTTCCGGCGGTTACGCAGGCGAGGGGTTCAAGACGGTCCTGCCGTCGAAGGCCTCGGCCAAGGTCAGCTTCCGCCTTGTGGGCACGCAGGATCCACTGAAACTGCGCGACGCCTTCCGCGCGATGGTGCGCAGCATGGTCCCGGCGGACTGCTCGGTTGAATTCATCGGGCACGGCGCCGGGCCTGCCTCGGTCATGTCGACCAGCGATCCGGCCTTCGAGAAGGCCCGCCAGGCGCTGTCGGACGAATGGCCAAAGCCCGCAGCCTTTATCGGGTCGGGCGGCTCGATCCCGATTGCGGGGTTTTTCAAGGACATTCTGGACATGGATTCGATGCTGATCGGCTTTGGCCGCGACGACGACCTGATCCAAAGTCCGAACGAGAAATACGATGTCGAGAGCTTCCACAAGGGTATGCGCAGCTGGGCGCGCGTTCTAGCAGCGCTGACTTCGTGAAGTAAGATAAACTGGCGCGGTTGACGGGGCTCGAACCCGCGACCCCCGGCGTGACAGGCCGGTACTCTAACCAACTGAGCTACAACCGCCCGCTGCGCACCGGTCGCCCGGCGTGAGGCGCGTTTTAGGCCGCGCGCCCGGGGGCGTCAAGCGGAAGAAACGCGAGGCAGGCACCTTATTTCGCGCGCCCGTTGTCGGAGAGCGGACTTTAAAGAAAGGCGCCCAGCAGGAGCCCGGAACCGGCGGTCGGTCCGCTTTCGGTCTGCAGCGCCGCTGTGGCGGGCAGGTCTGCCGACGTCGCATGTCTGGTCCTAGGGCCGCCAGCCCTCACTTCTCGGGCAGCGGGATGAACTCGGCGTTGTCACCCGGAGGCAGGTGGAAGCGACCGCTTTGCCAGTCTTCCTGCCGCCAGGCTTCCTTGGCTTCTTCGATCCGTTCCTTCGACGAGGCCACGAAATTCCACCAGATATAGCGCGGTCCTTCCAGCGTCTCACCGCCGAGGATCATCACCCGCGCGCCCTGATCGCCCGCCTTCAGCGAAACCTTGTCACCGGGTCGGAAAATCATCATGCGCCCGGCCTCGTACCGGTCGCCCGCGACAGCGACCTCGCCTTCCACGACATAGACGCCCCGGTCTTCGTGGTCGTCAGGCATGGGCAACGCAGCGCCGGGCTGCAGAACGGCATCGGCATAGAACATCTCGGAGGCTACGCTCACCGGCGCCTTTTCCCCGTAGGCAGTGCCGAGGATCAGGCGCACCTCTTTGCCTTCGCCTTCCATGAACGGCAGCGCCTCTTTCGGAGCGTGCTCGAACTCGGCGGGCCGGTCCTCGTGGTCCTTGGGCAGGGCGACCCAGGTCTGAATGCCGAAGAATGGCATCGGTTCGGTCTGGGTTTCATCGTCCGTACGTTCGGAGTGGGTGATCCCATGTCCGGCCACCATCCAATTGACCGCGCCGGGCTCGATCCAGCTGTCGGTACCCAGCGAGTCCCGGTGGTGCATGCGCCCCCGGTAAAGGTAGCTGATCGTCGCCAGCCCGATGTGAGGGTGGGGCCGCACGTCAAGACCGCGCGTCGGCAGGAACTCCGCCGGACCCATCTGATCAAAGAAGATAAAGGGCCCCACCATCTGGCGGCGCGGCGCGGGCAGAGCGCGGCGGACTTCAAATCCGCCAAGGTCGCGGGCCCGGGGAACGATCACTGTCTCAATGGCATCGACTTCGTCGCCCGTGGGACAATGAGGGTCGAGGGCGGGGTTCCAGCTCATAACGCGTCTCCTAGCATGTTTGGGGGTATTTAGACCGAAGCTGGCCTGCGAAAAACATCCAGGTCCGGGCAGCTTTTGTGCGAAAATGCACGAAAGGTCACGGCAAGCTGAATGCCGTCATTCCGAGAGCCAGAAGGATTGTCAACACCATGCGGGGCGCCGCCTTGGCAGGGTCCTTGTCGGTCAGGCGCATGACTTCCAGGTGCAGACCAACGGCCAGAGCCCCGGGAAAGGCGATCAGGACCAGCGATAGGATCCAGGCAGACTGCAAGGCCCAGCCGATAAAGAGGATCACGAAGACGGACGCGATGCCGGGCACGAAAACCGCCATGAGGCCGACAAAATGGCCCACATGCTCGCGCGCATCGGTACGTGCCACTGCGCGGAAACACATCACCGTTAGAACACCCCCGTAGACCCAGCAGAAATTGCCGAGAGCGATGATGATGAGAACGGGTAGCGCCATGGAAGCCCAGGATAGCTGCGACAGGGCCATGATGCGCCCTGGAAGGCGCCAAAGGCAAGGCGCACGGCATATAACCTCGGGCCCACCAAGGATGGGTGGGATAACTTGACGTTACGTCATCCAAGCCTAGCTCCCCGAGGTGGACAAGGGGAAATTTTTGCCCCTTCGTCTTTTCGGGGGAGACTTTCATGAAGAAGCTACTGGTCCTTGCGGGCTCTGCCTTGGCTCTGTCGGCGCCGGCGGGCTTGGCCGCCACATTCGACGAGGTGATCGCCTTTGGCGACAGCCTGAACGACTGCTGCATCAATCCAGCCGCACCGTTTACGAACGGCGAAGACAGCTGGCTGGTGGAGTTCACCGACCTGATCGGCGCCACCTACACCGATAGCACGCTCTACAACTACGCCATCGGTGGCGCACAATCGGGCGACAGCAATGCCATCGCGCCGGGCGGCGTGCCCGCGCCCGACGGGCTCCAGTCCCAGATCGACCGGTTTGAAACGGAAGCGCCGGCGATCAGCGCCGACGATCTGGCCATCATCTGGGTCGGCACCAACGACATCTGGCCATCGTCCTATGCGGGCGATACGCTTTTCGGCCTCGAAGGGCTCGACATTCTCAAACCTCTCGGCCAGGACCCCGGAACCGGAGACCTCGCCGCCTACATCGCGGGGAACATCGGCACGGCGGTCGGAGACCTGCGCGACGCAGGCTTCGGCAGCGCGCTGATCCTGACACCCTATGACATCGGCGATTCCGCCCTGATCGACACGCCCGGCGGCCCTGCGCAGAACACGGCCTATTCCGAAGCTCTGGTCGACGCGCTCGAGCTGCTCTACACGCCCGGCATCGATACCTTTGTGCTGGATGTGGTGGAAGTAATCCGCGACCTGCAGGCCGGGTCACCGGAAAACGGGTTCACGGAACTCGGCACGGCCCCGTCCTGCACATTTGGCGAATTTATCTGCGAAGAACGCTCGCCGGAAGACCAGGACAGCTTCATCTACTACGACTTTGTCCACCTAACGACGGCCACCAACAGCGAAATCGCCGCCGCTGCCGCCGCACTGGTCAGCGATGGCGCCCCGATCTCACCCGTTCCGCTGCCTGCGGGCGTCTGGCTGATGGCAGTGGCCATGGCCGGACTCGGGTACGCGCGACGCCGCCGGACCCCGTCTTAGAAACCGGGCCTGAAGATCATAAGATAGAAGACGCCCAAAAGCGCCGGAAAGGCGAGCCCGCCCAGAACGATCCAGGCCCTGTCCATGCGCCAGTAGTGTGGGGGCAGGTCCTCGACGTCCTGCGCCGCAGCGGCAAGATCGCGCATCTTGATCTGCAACCATACCACCGGGAGCCAGCAGGCCCCGGCGAAGGCAAAAAGACACAAGGCCCCCATGAGCCAGGGCTCGGCAAGCTGCAGGTCGAGCAGCCAAACCAGTGCCAGCCCCGACGCGATCTGCACCAGCCCGGCCGGCAGCGTGAAAAAGGTATCGCCCCGCACCACCATCTGCGTGGCGAACCGGATCGCCGGTAGGTCCCGCATCCGGTGCGCAGCGAAAAAGAAGAACGCCAGACCGATGCCTGTGCCAAAAAGCACGGTAGAACTCACGACGTGAATCCACTTAAGGGTGAGGTACTCCATGGCTCCGTGCCTAGCCCGCCACTTACCAACCGGAAAGCGAATAATCGGTTGCCCAATCCTGCCCCGATCCACGCACACCTCTTTGGCGATGCTTCGGCAACCATGCCCGAAGTCTTTCACCGCCACTATGCCAACCGCCCGGGCCGCAATGATACCGTCGTCGCCCGTGGCAGGATGGATATCTGGCAAAACCCACTCATGGGTCCCTTCGCGTTCTTCTTTCGCTGGACGAAAACGCTTATCCCGCTTTCGGCGAATGGCGTAGAGACGACCGTGGTCTTCCGCACGAAGCAGGGCAGCCCCGCGTTCTGGTACGATCGCCAATGCGTCCTTGCGGACGGCGCGCGGGTCTCTTTCGTCTCCCGGGTCGAGCCCGACGACGACGGAGCCTTCGTCGAATGGACCGGCGCCGGGATTGGCTGGCGGTGCCGGTTTTCCTTTGACGCGGGCCGCGTTCATCTGGCCCATAGGGGCTACATGTTGCGCATCGGAAACATGACGCTCCGGGCACCCCTAGGTTGGCTCGTCGGGCGCCCCGCGGCGTCAGAAAGCGCGCTGAACGATACGGATTTTGAAATGGAGATGACGATCCGGCACCCACTTTTTGGCAAGCTCTACGCCTATTCAGGAGAGTTCCGCATCGCAGAGGTACTCCTTGACGGGTAAGATCGCGGTTCTTGGCGGGTACGGCAATTTCGGAAAACGCATCTCCCGGGCGCTCGCCGCCAAGGGTACAGACGTGCTGATCGTCGGTCGCGACAGTGCCCGCGCAAAGGCCCTGGCGGACGCAATCGGGCCACGCGCGACAGCCGCGCCGACCCGCGTTCCCGGGGGCCTAGCAGAGCTCTTCGCCGCGCACCGCCCTGCCGCCGTTGTGAACACTGTCGGCCCATTTCAGGGACAGGGCTACGAGACGGCGCGCTCCGCGATTGTGGCGGGCGTGCATTACGTCGATCTTGCCGACGGACGGCAATTCGTCTGCGGGATCGATGCCCTGGATGCGGAGACGAAGGAGGCGGGCGTCGCCGTTATCAGCGGCGCGAGCACGGTGCCGGCGCTCTCCGATGCGGTTCTGGCAGAGTACCGCGACAACTTCGCCGGTCCGGTCACAATGCAATACGGCATCGCCCCGGGGCAGCGCGCGGAACGGGGACGGGCCACAACCGAAGGCATCCTCAGTTATGTCGGAAAACCGCTCGCGCCCTTCCCTGGCATCCATCCGACGGTCTACGGCTGGCAAGACCTCTACCGGCAAGACCTTCCGGGCCTTGGTCGTCGGTGGATGGCAAACTGCGATGTGCCCGATCTGGAACTTTTGCCCGAGCGCTACGGCTTGCGGTCGATTCAGTTTTCCGCCGGGCTCGAACTGGCGCCCCTTCACCTTGGCCTCTGCGCCATCGGCTGGCTCCGGCGAGCGGGTTTGCCGCTGCCGCTGGAGCGCGCGGCGGGGCCGCTCTTGGCGGCCAGCAACTGGTTCAACGCGTTCGGCACAGCGGACGGCGGCATGCATGTCAGACTGACAGGACCGGACGCAAGGGCGCCGAACAGCCGGGCCGAGCGGCAGTGGACCATCATCGCGCGGGACGGCGACGGCCCCCATATTCCGACGATCCCGGCCATCCTGATTGCGCAGCGAATCGCGCAAGGCACCCCGCCCCTGCCCGGCGCCCGTCCTTGCCTGGGGCTTGTGACGTTGCAGGACTATCTGGCCGAACTTGCCCCACTGCGCATCGAGACACAGACAAGCCTGCGGATCATCGGCTCTGAACCCTAGGACCGCTGTGGCGCTACGTCCGCCGCAGAATGACCGTCAGATGCCAAAGTTCAAAGGCGAACTCGGCTTTCCGGGCGCGGTAGGTGTCGGTGAGGCGCGTGTAGAACTCGGTGGCGAGTGCATCTTCGCTCCGGGACGCTGTCGCTGACGGTGCAAAGAGTTGCGGTCGTAGCGTCGTGTCCGCAAAGGCACGGATGTAGCCGGTGTAAGCGTCGGCATAGGCGTCCGCGTCGGTGATCAGATCGGCAAAGAAGTCCGTGGGGTTCTTGGGCGACGGGCGCACATCGACGGTGTCGATCTGATAAAGGGATGCCAGGTGTCCGTTGTCGATCGGCTTTCGGGCTTCCTGAGCCGTCAGGAACCACAGCGAAAAAAGGAAGTGATCAAGCACATCGCTGTCGAGCAGACCGTCGTCGGCCATACTCTGGGCCACGTACTGCAGTGCCCGGTAGATGCCGCGGCCAGAAGCCGCCGCACCGTTTTTCTCCGCAGGGTCCGGGACGGAAGCCAGCGTCGAGACAAAAAGGTACCCGCCGCTGCGCAACTCGGCCGCGCGCAGGCGAAGGAAGGTCTCCCAATCGTCTTGCGCAAGGGTCTCAAGCTCGGTCCGTGCAGGCCCCTCCAGATCCGCGAACCAGACGCTTCCGGGACAGTAGAGCCGCGCCGCCCGGCTCAGCCAGTGGCTCGCCGCAAAACAGGTGGCGATGTCAACGGTGGCATCCTCCATGACCCGGTCGTAGAAAGACCCGACGACTGCCTCCGTGCGCACGTCCGTCACGGTGGCGCGGTATCCATCCGGTCCCGTCGCCAGTTGAAAAAGTGCGTTCCAGTCGTTGTCGGGCTGGTCCATATGGCATACCGCAAGCGGCGTCTCCGGGCCCTCCGCACGCCAGGTCTCAAGGACGGGCTTCACGGACGTGATCGCGCTCGTTCCCGGACCGCAGCCATAGTCGGTGATCCGCAAGCGCCGTCCCGTATCCAGCGTGCCGGAAGCCAGCCGCCGCAACGCCGCCTCATGGACCGAGACAATGCTTTGCTGGGCCGCCGAGTTCTGGTCATAGTCGACCATATGGTCGGTGGATTTCTGCGTCTCTGGCGGGCTGTCGGACATCGCTTATCTCACAAGACTCGGGCCTCCGCCTGGTTGTCTGCTACCAAACGGTGGGGCGAGCCTAGCACAGATTTCCGCGCCAAACCCACGACGTTGGTAGCCTGATCCGACTGGTCCAGTTTGATTGTTAGTGCATTGTGGGCTTGGTGATCACCCCGTTTCTGGTCCGATCTTCGTGCGACCTTTCGGGTTTCTTCTGGTACGTGTGGACGCATTTGAGCGCCTGATGCGGGCGGGTGTGGTTGTACTGTCTGAGCCAGTGATTGATAGCGATCTGGGCCTGCTTGGTCGTGGTGAACCACTCAGCATTGAGAGCCTCGCGGCGCAATGTGCCGTTCAATCGCTCGTTGTCCCGGTTCTCCCGGAGCGATCCCGGGCAAATTCGAATCCGCTTGATCCCAAAGCGCCGACGCCAGTCCTGCATAGCTTATGCTGCGACACCGGGCCCATTGTCTGATCGAATTTAGTACTACGGCGAACCGCATCTCAGCAGGAGTGGCTATATGCCCGTTTCGCCCCAAGCCACTTGCAGGACGCCGCCGATGTTCTCAACTTTACGACCATCAAAAGCGCCCAAAATAGGGGGGCATTGTTCAATGAACTTGCAACCGCTTCGTATGGACGGGCTAAGCCATTGGAAAGGTTGGTGGGTGATGAGAGACTCGAACTCCCGACATCTTCGGTGTAAACGAAGCGCTCTACCAACTGAGCTAATCACCCGCAGGCGGCGGCCTACCGCAAAAACCGGTCCCTTTGCAAGCGCGAAAGGCCCGGGGCGGGCTTAGAACAGCACCAGCTTTTTCAGGATCTGCAGCACCTCGCGAAAGGGAAACTGCGTGGCGCCCGCAAGCGCAAGCGGGATGAGCGCCGCCAGGGACACCGGCACGATGCTGGCGCGGTTGAACAGCACCGTCGACATGGCATCGGCCGCCGCATAGTTGCCCGAAGGCGGAAAAGCGGGCGCGGGTCCGCTGGGCAGCGGCGCTTCGCCGCTTCGCTGGAGTTCCTCGCGTTCATAGAGCCCCCGGGTCGCCTGTGCCCCCGTGATGCGCATGGTGCGCTTTTTCAGCTCTTCCAGCGGCTCCGTGAAGGTCAGGAGCGGCAGTGCGAGTGCGATATGCACAAAGCCCAGCCAGGCTGCCATGACCACCGTGAAGGCGGTCGTTGTCAGTTCGCCGCGGGCCAGAAGCTGCGCCGTCACGGGCGCGATCCAGAGGCTGACGACGAAGACCAGCGGCGCGAAGGCAATCGGCGTCAGCCCGATGAAGCCGAGGCCGCCCGATTTGTCCGGATGCTGGACCGCGAGGCGCAGATCGAGGTTTGAAAAATCGGACAAAAGACGGGACCAGATGATAAAGCGCCAGAGCCAGCGGAAAAGCAGGAAGAAAAAGATCGTCCCGCTGATAAAGATCCCCCAGATCCCTGCGACCGTGAACCGCAACACCCCTTCGGAGTCCGGCTGCAGGATCCACGACGGCTCGACGGACCCGCGCAGGACAATCTGCGATGTAAAGAGCGTCGCGAGTGCCGCGATGACCAGAATGACGCCCTCGGCGCCTCTGGAATTCCGCCGTTCCAGCGCCCGAGTGACCGCGCGCACGGCCTCGTCACGGGAGCTTTCCGCAACGATTGGCGCATCAAAAAATCGGCCGAGGATGCTTCTGAGCATATCGGCCACTTTCTTTTCGGTCAGAACAAAAAGCCCCACGGCCAGAAAATACCGGGCCCAGGCGTTGAGGCTTAGAAGATAGGGTTCTGCCTCGACAGGGCCGATGGCGTGTTCTTCGAAAACACTCAGGATCAGCGGCACACCCCAGGCCAGCGCCACCAGGATCGCGGCACGCTGAATCCGGGTATCCCGGTCCTGCCGCCAGATGTTCAGCTGCTCCATGAGGGCGACGAACGGGCCGCCTTCGTTGACATCGAAATCGAGCACGACGTCCCTGTCTTTTTGCATCCTGTCCCTCCGTGCGTGGCGCGCCTGTGCCGTTGCCGCACTATGGTCGTTTGGGAAGCAGCCCGTCCAGAGTGTTCCAGCCGACGTTTTGGCCTCGCGCCGGGTCAAGTCCCTGGCCGCGAACCCTGCTCGTCCCGGACCGGCGACGGTGGCACCTGAGAACCCTCTGGGCACTGTGGCCATTGCGGCTGTGCCCAGGTCCGCCCTCTGGGTCCTGTATCGGAGCTAACCTTGACGTGAGGTCGCTTTACTAGCCCGCTTTCCGCACGCCGCTTTCCATGTGACGCAGGGCCTCGCGGGCCAGAACCAGCTCCTCGTTGGTCTTGATGGTCAAGACCCGTACCCGGCCCTCGGGCTTGGAGATAAGAGTTTCGTTTGCCTCATTCGCGGCGTCGTCCAACGTCACGCCCATCCACTCCATGCCCTCGCAAACGCGGGCGCGGATGTGGCGGGAATTTTCGCCGATACCACCGCAGAAAATCAGCCCGTCGAGCCCGCGCAGCGCGGCAGACAGCCCGCCCAGTTCGCGTTGGATTCGGAAGACGAAGTAGGCGATGGCGTCTTTTGCAGCCGGCGCGTCGGTCGCTTCCAGCGTCCGCATGTCGCTGGAGACACCGGACAACCCGAGAAGACCCGACTTGCGGTAAAGCAGATCGGTGATTTCCTCGGCATCCATACCTTCCTCCGACATCAGATAGAGCAGGACGCCGGGGTCAATCTGCCCCGACCGCGTGCCCATGGGCAGACCATCGAGCGCGGAGAAGCCCATTGTCGACGCCAGTGACCGGCCGCAGTTCAGCGCACACATGGAGGCGCCGTTGCCCAGGTGCGCCACAACGGTGCGCCCGGCATGAAGCGCAGGCTCATGGGTGGCAAGGTAGCCCGCGATGTAGGTGTAACTCAGCCCATGGAAGCCGTAACGCCGCACGCCGCGCTGATAATACTCCTGGGGCAGCGCGAAGGTGTCGTTGACCCATGGATGGCCCCGGTGAAACGCGGTATCGAAAGCGGCCACCTGCAAGGCCGTGGGAAAGACCTCTGCCGCCGCACGGGCGCCGGCGATGTTGTTTGGCTGATGAAGGGGGGCGTAGGGCGTGTAGCGTTCAAGTTCGCTCAGAGCCTCGGGACCAAGCACGATCCCTTCCCGGCGGTCCGGGCCGCCGTGAACGATCCGGTGAGCAACCGCGACCACGTCCACTTCGCTGCCGCCGTTCGCAATTGCCGCGAGCACAGCGCTTAGGGCGCCCGCCTGCCCCGGCGCTGTTTCCGCCGCCAGTGGCTCATCCAGCGTGTCGCCGCTTTTCCAGCGGGCGTGAAGCTTCGGCGCGATGCCGATGTTTTCCACCTGCCCCGCCACTTCCGGATCCGCCTCCGGGTCCGTGGGATAAAGCGAAAACTTCAGCGACGAGGACCCTGCATTCAGCGTCAGGATACGGGCGTTCATCCTGCCGCCCGCTTTAACTCAAGATCACCCGCCATCCGTGCCGCATGCATCGCCGCCACCGCACAGGAGGCCAAGCGCGCCGTATCGTCGTCCGAGCGTGAATTGAGGATGATCGGCACCGCCGCTCCCAGAACCAGCCCTGCCCCTTCAGCGCCGCTGATATAGGTCAGCTGCTTGGCCAGCATGTTCCCGGAGTCGAGGTTCGGGACCACAAGCACCTCGGCCCGGCCTGCCACTTCGGAATGGATGCCCTTGGTGCGCGCCGCGGCCATGTCGACCGCGTTGTCCATGGCCAGTGGACCGTCGACCATGCCACCGGTGATCTGCCCGCGTTCCGACATCTTGGCCAAGAGTGCCGCGTCGATCGACGAAGGGATATCGGGGTTCACGGTTTCCACCGCGGACAGAACACCCACATGGGGCGTTTCGATCCCGATGGAGATCGCCACGTCGATGGCATTCTGCACGATATCGACCTTGGTCTTCAGATCCGGTTGAATGTTCACCGCCGCATCGGTGACAAGGAGCGGGTTTGGCAGGCCCGGTACATCCATCACGAAGACATGGGTGAACCGGCGGCCCGCCCGCAAGCCGCGTTCCTTGCGGAGAGCCGCGTGCAACAACTGGTCGGTGTGCAGATGCCCTTTCATCAGCGATCCGGCCTGCCCGTCGGCCACCAGATCAACACCCCGTCCCGCCGCGAGGTGATGGTTGGGTTCGTCGATGATTTCGAGGCCCGAGAGCCCGCGGTCCAGCTTCTTTGCCGCCGCCTCGATCATGGTGAGGCTGCCGATCAGGATGGGCGAGATGATCCCTTTTTCTGCCGCCAAGAGCGCGCCGCCGAGCGATTTCGGTTCTTCGGGTGCAATAACCGCGCAGACCATTGGCGGCAGTTGACGCGCCTGATCGATCAGGCGTTCGAAGTGCCGGTGGCGCTGGACAACCAGACCCGGGACATCCACGTCGTCGAAATGGAGCTTCTTCGTTGGCGCCACCACTACCGCCCTACCGGACACCACTGCCTCACCGTCGCTGGTACGCAGCACCTTGGGTTTCAAGCCGAACCAGGCCGTCCCCGAGCTTTTCCAAGACTTCCACCGCTATTGTCAGCTCGTCTCCGGCAGAGGCATGGTGATGAAAGGTGAAGTCCTGTTTGCGGTAGAGCGTACCCGCACCAGGCAGGACGTTGCCCAGAACAGCCGAGACCAGTGAACCAACCCAGAGTGCCGGGGCCAATGCCTCGGGCTTGCCATCACCGTCGCCATCATAGGCGGAAAGGTGCGTCGGGTTGTGATTGCCCGAAGCGTTCGCGAAAACAAGAAAGTCCTCCTCGCGCGCGATGCGCTTCAGACTGGCGCTCTGGCCGACGGTCAGTTCGTCGTATGTGCAATTCTCAGTGATCATTCCGCTGCCGTCTCCATGCCACCATCGCCGGCCGGTTTGGCTAGGGGGTCTTCGAGGATGTCGGTTGTCGCCTCAGGCAGGCCAAGGACTTTGCGGAACTCTTGCAGCGTGGCCAGCGTATGCGGCGCCATTTCCCCAATCGGACCAGGGATGAACTGGACCACCTCGACCGCCAACTGCCGGTCTTTTTTTGATGTCAGCAGCTTGGGCAAAGTCTCGATCGCGCGCTTCGGTTCGAACTGCGCGATCAGGGTTTGCTCGTGCAGGATGCGCGCCCGGTCCGTGGCGGTGAGCGATTTGAATGGGTCGTCCTGCGTCAGCACCCGCGACGACCGTTCCAGCCTGTCGCGCCGGACACTGCCCCGGCTTTCAACGAGCAGCACGAGCATCCGCACGACCGCTTCCGCAAAGCCGCCCTGTTCGATTCTAAGCAGCGTCGAGGCCACCGTGGGAAGGCCGCGCAACTCGCTTGACTGTTTCAGCGTGCGCCCCGGCGCATGGCTGCGCCCGTACCAGATCGCCATGGGTGTGGCCCAGACGCCGAAGAAGGCCTGTTCGTACATCATGTCGCGCATGTCGCGGTAGAAATCGAGCGTCTGCTCCACGCTCTCGGCCCAGAGATCCTGGACCTTCAGAAACGGGTTCGTGGGCTCTGCCGGGGTCCGGTCCTCGCGCACCCGCCCGGCCATGGCCTCCAGCGGCGCCACGGCCGGGTTTCTGCTGGAAAAGGCCGACCGCTGAACACGTGACGGGTGCATCCTGCGCGACATCTCGGCCATCGGCTCGGTGATGGCGGCCTGCACAAAGGGGCGCATAAAGACGTCATACATCTCGCCCACTTGTTCGGATGCGCGCGCAACCCCGGCAAAGGCGGCCTCGTCATCGACGCCATCGTCGATCTTGCGCAAGTCGTCCATGGTCCGGGACTCGAAGCTGACCGTGAACACGCGGTCCTCAACCGGACCTTCGTAGTTATCGATCACCATCTGGTAGAGACCAGGCGGCAGGCTCTCGATGGTCTTCAGCGTCGAGGCGACTTCGCTGTGCTCTTTCTTTGCAATCTTCGACGACACGAAGATGCCAAGGTGGCCGACCTGCTCGTGCAGCATGTAGATGATCCGCTGCCCGCGAATTTCGATCTCGCGTTCATCGGCGTAGGACTTGATGATCCAGTTGAGCGCCTGCTGGGGCGGCGTGATGTTGTCACCGTAGCTGGCGAAGGCGATGATCGGGGCGCGAATGTTCTTGATATCGATGGCGCGCCCCGGCTCCAGATGGGCTTCGTTTTTGACCAGGCGATTGCCCACGAAAAGCTCGTCCACGATCCACTTCATTTCGGCTTCGTTGAGCAGAAAAAACCCACCCCACCAGCGCTCAAAATCAAGGAAGCGCGGCGGTTCCGTGTCCACCTTGGCATAAAGATCGTAGTATTTGCCAAAGTAGTTCCGCGCCGGGTTCAGCTGTTCGAAGTTGGCGACGATATTGGCGCCGTCGAAGACCCCGTTGCCAAGATCGGCCTGCATCATCGGGTGGATCACGCCGCCCAGAACGCCGCCGTTGTAGCGCATGGGGTTTTCGCCCACGCGGCCCGCCCAGGTATCGATCGGCGCGCCGTTAAGCAAAATCGGACCGGTCAGATCCGGGTTTGTGGCCGCCAGGATCAGCGTCGCCCAACCGCCCTGACAGTTGCCGGCGATCACGGGCAGCGCGGCGTCCGGATGGCGGCGGGTTACCTCGCGCACGAACTCGGCCTCGGCATGGGTGACGTCAGCCAGCGTCTGGCCTGGCTCGGGATTGCGGCGAAACCCGATAAAATAGACCGGGTGCCCGTCACCCAAAGCAACGCCCACCTGGCTGTCGGTCTTGAAACCGCCGATCCCCGCTCCGTGGCCTGCGCGCGGGTCGATGATGATGTAGGGCCGCTTCCAGGCGTGCACGGTCGCGCCCTTCGGTGGCACGATGCGCATCAGATAGTAGTTGCAGGGCCGGGGCAGATCCTTGCCGTTTCTGAGGATCTCGTAGTCGTAGATCAGAACGGGCGGGCACCCGTCCGCTTCATGCTCAATGAAGATATCTCCGCGCCGGCGCAGGGTGTCGGCGGTCAGAACCGCCCGCTGGCCCGCATCGGCGAGGTAGGCACGCAGGTCGCCCCCAAGGCTGCCTGCGGCCGCAGCTTCGCGCAGCCCGTTCATCGCCGCAAGAAAGAGGTCTATGTTCTTTCGGGCGCGCGGGCCGTGCGCCCCGGCGATCTTTGACAACTGCAGAGCGGCCGCTGTCGTCATCATCTCGGCCTGCCGGCTGACCTGAGTCCCGCTTGCCCCAAGGGCGTTGATACGCTCCGCAGGGGTCCAGGCGGTTGCATCCTTGAACGCCGCGAGAAGCTCTTCTGCGGAATACATGCCGCCTGATGCCTGATCTGCCATGTCGGATCTCCTATGCGACAATGCCGTAGCCGCCATCGATCATATGTACTCCGCCCGTGACATTTGCGGCCTCGCGGCTGGCGAGGAACGCACAATAGGCGCCGACGTCTTCGATCGTAGCAAGTTGATGGGTCGGGGCCCGGGCCGCGGCGGCCTCGAGCAATTCGTCGAATTCCGCGATACCCGAGGCAGCGCGCGTCTTCAGCGGTCCGGGCGACAGGGCGTGAACCGAGATGCCATTGGGACCGAGTTCAGCGGCCGCGTATCGCACGGCCGCCTCAAGAGCCGCTTTCACGGGGCCCATAATATTGTAGTGTTCGACCACCTTGGTGGAGCCCTGGAACGACACGGTCATGCAGGTTCCACCCTCGGGCATCAGGGGCTCGGAACTCCGGATCAGCCGAAGGAACGAGTGAACCGAAATGTCCATGGCCATCTGGAAGCCGCCCGAAGAACTGTCAATGACGCGGCCGTGAAGATCTTCGCGCGGGGCGAAAGCAATGGAATGGAGCACCGTGTCAAGCCGCCCCCACGCGCCGGTGATCTCGGCAAAGAGCGCCTCTTCCTCCACCCGGTCTCGCACATCGAGCGGCAGGAAGATCTCGGCCCCAAGCGCCTCTGCCAGGGGCTCCACATGGGGCCGTGCCTTGTCGTTGAGATAGGTGATCGCCAGCTTCGCGCCCCGGTCTTTCAGGGCCTGCGCACATCCGAACGCAATAGAGTTTTCATTGGCTATGCCGACGACGAGCGCGGTAGTACCGTCCAGTGAAAACATGCGAGTCTCTCAAAATTACCTGCGGCACTGCAGCATAAATCCATGACGCACGTGCGACGCATTGCGCCAGATCAAAGTGACATTCGTTGCGGCACTGTTGGGTTTTTCTGGCATGCTGCAGCTGCAAGATCGAGAGCGTAGGGCGGAACACTTAATGAAACAAGCAATTTCACCGCAGGAGGCCGCGGCAATGATTGGCGATGGCAGCCGCCTGCTGATCGGCGGTTTCATGGGAGTCGGATCGCCGCACCGCATGATTGACGCCATCGTCGAGGCCGGGTGCAAGAACCTGACCGTCGTCGCCAATGACACCGCCTGCCCGGATCACGGCATTGGTAAGCTGATCGATGCGAAAGCTGTCTCGAGACTTGTCGCCTCGCACATCGGCCTGAACCCGGAGACCCAAAAGCAGATGATGGACGGCACGCTGGAGGTCGAGCTGGTCCCGCAAGGCACGCTCGTTGAACGTATCCGCGCCGCTGGGGTCGGGCTTGGCGGCGTCCTGACACCCACGGGTCTTGGGACCTCGGTGGCCGAAGGGAAACCGACCGTGGAGGTGGACGGCAAGACGTTCCTGCTCGAAACTCCGATCAAGGGGGATTTTGCGCTCGTGGGCGCTCATCAGGCGGACTACCTCGGCAACCTCGACTACTGCCTCACGGCGCACAACTTCAATCCCGTGATCGCCATGGCCGCCGATGTGGTCATCGCCGAGCCCGGCACGATCGTCCCGGTGGGCGTCATCCCGCCCGACGCCGTTAAGACGCCGGGTATCCTTGTGGATCACATTCTGGAAAGGCCGGCTTGATGACACCTAAGGAACGGATCGCGCGCCGTGTGGCGCTGGAGGTCAAACCGAACACACTGGTCAACCTTGGCATCGGCCTGCCGTCCATGGTGGCCAACCACCTGCCCGCCGGGGTCAATGTCTTCTTTCAGGCGGAGAACGGGGTGATCGGCCTTGGGGAACGCCCGCCTGAGGGAATGGAAGACCCGGACCTGACCGATGCGGGCGGCGGCTTTGTCACCGCGGTCCCGGGCGCGGCCTCTATCGACAGCGCCATGAGCTTCGGTCTGATCCGTGGCGGGCACCTCGACATGACAGTCCTGGGTGGCCTGCAAGTTGACGAGCGCGGCTATCTGGCCAACTGGATGGTACCGGGCAAGATGGTGCCAGGCATGGGCGGCGCGATGGATCTGGTGGCCGGCGCAAAGCGGGTGATCGTCGCTATGGTGCACACGGCCAAAGGCCGTCCCAAGATCGTGCCGGAATGCACGCTGCCGCTGACCGCGCTCCGCCGGGTGAGCCTGATTGTCACGGATATGGCCGTGATCGAGCCGACGGAGAACGGGCTGGTCCTGCGCGAGATTGCCGAAGACACGGATGTCGCAGCCGTGCAGGCGGCAACGGAGGCCGAGCTTGCCGTGCCGGAACCGCCCCACCCCATGCGCATGACCTGAAACGCTGTCTCAGGCCAGCATTTCTGCTGTCAGATGCCAGTGCCAGGAGCCGGGCTTTTCATGGGGCCGGTCCTGGAGCCAGAGAAGCTCGAACCCACCAAAAAGCGCGACAAGCTCGGCGGCGTTGCAGTAGTAGTGCGGATGCGCCTTGTCGCCCGCGCCTCCGTCATCGAAGACCCAGGTGTTGTGGCTGATCTCTCGCCCCTCGCTACGGGCCAATTCCACGGGCAGGCGGCGATTTGACAGCATCGTGCCAATAAAAGTGCCCCCCGGCTTCAGCACGCGGCGGATCTCGGCAATCGTCCGCCTCAGCACCGTCTCGTCGCCGTGGTAGATCACGTTCCAACTCAGGACGTGGTCAAAGGCACCGTCGTCAAAAGGTAAGACGTCCATCATGCTTTCCACTGTGGTGACGCCCGCATTCTTGGCGGTGATCGCCGCAAGCCCTTCTGGCGCGGCGTCAAGCGCCGTCACCTCAAAGCCCTGGTCCGCAAGCCAGAGCGCATGGCGCCCCACGCCCGCCCCAAGATCAAGAACGCGGCCCCCGGTCGCGATCTCGCCCGCCCAACGGATCACGTCCTCTTCGGGGGTCAGCCATTTGCTGCCCGCTTCGATCCCGGCCCATTGATCATTCCAGTGGGTATGTGCTGTGTCTGTTGATGTCATCGCTGATGTCCAATGATCTTGGTGCGGGCCCAGCCGCTCAGTTGCTCGATTGCGATGACCACCACGGCGATCATCAGGATGACGGTCATCGCCGTCGGATAGTCAAAGAGATCGAAACCCACTTTCAGCTCGATCCCGATCCCGCCTGCCCCAACAAGCCCCAGGATCGTCGAGGAGCGTACGGCCTTTTCGAGCGCAAAGAGCGAGGTTGAGACAAAGGCGGGCGAGGCCGCGGGCACGGTGGCGCAGGCCACAACGTCAAGCTTGCCGGCACCCGTGGCGGTCAGCGCCTCTGCAGGTCCCTTGTCCGCGGCTTCCATATCGTCCGCAAAAAAGCGGCCACAAAAGCCAATGGTGTCGACCATGATAGCCAGCATCCCGGCAAAGGGCCCGAGGCCCACGGCGACCACGAACACGAGCGCCCAGGCGATATCGGGCACGGCGCGGACAAAACCGAGGATCGTGCGCACAACACTGTTGACCCAAGGGCCCGCCACAAGCCCGCGCGCGGCCAAAAGCGCAACGGGAAAGGACAGGATCACGCCAAGCACGGCGCCTGCGAGGGCGATCTGAAGGGTCTCCAGCATCTTCCAGCCAAGGCGCGCCAGCACGTCAGGCTCGAAATTTGGCGGGAATGCACGGTCAATAAAATCCGCGAAGCGCGGCGGCGCGGTGACCATCTTCTCGATGGAGAAACCCGCGCCCGCGAAGGACCAGACGATGATGATCAAGGCGAAGGCGTAGCCGAGAAAGGCGATGGCCGAAGGACGCTCGACGCGTGCGGGCGCCGAGGTCGAAAGGGGGGCAGCGGCGGTATCAGTCATAGAGCCCTCTCAGATCGGTTGGCGCCAGCGAGGCGCTCGTGGCATCAAGCTGCAGCTTGCCGTTCGCCAGCCCCAGCACCCGGTCGCCGTAGCGCAAGGCGTGATCAACGTTGTGCGAGGTGAAGACGACGGTGACGCCCTCGTCGCGCACGAGATTGAAGAAAAGATCCATCACGTCCTCCCCTGCGGCAGGGTCCAGAGAGGCGCAGGGTTCGTCGGCGATTAGGATGCGCGGCTCGGCCACCAAGGCCCGCGCAATGGCAACCCTCTGCGATTGACCGCCGGACAGCCGGTCCGCGCGGCGGGCGGCGAGATGGGCAAGGCCCACCCGTTCCAGCGCCGCCATGGCGGCATCGCGCGCCTCGGCGGGCGCAAGCGTCTGTGTCCAATAGCGCAAACCGGACCTTTGCCCGAGGAGCCCATGGATCACGTTCGACAGGACGCTCATGCGCGCCACAAGATTGTGTTTCTGGCTCACCAGCCCCATGCGGCTGCGCAGGTCGCGCAGGTCGCGCGGCCTTGCGGCAGACACGGGCGTGTCGAGCAGCGTGACCTCGCCCTCGCTGACGGGGATCAGCCCCATGATGCATCGCAGAAGCGTCGATTTACCCGTGCCGTTGGCGCCCACGAGGGCCACCGCTTCGCCACGGGCCAGGCGGAACGAGACATCGCGGAACACATAGGCCTCGCCAAATGTCTTGCCGACAGCGTCCGCTTCCAGATCGCACGGCGAGACCGGGGCATAGCTTGCCCCGGTCGTTTGCGATCTTTCCAGAACGGTGTCGGAGGTCGAAGCCTCACTCACCGATGAAGTTGTCAAACTGCGGGTAGCCCGCGTTGGTGTACATAGAGCGGACGTAGTCGTAGGCGCTGTCTTCGATCGCCACGAGGTCCATGCCGTTGTACTTGTCGTTTTCCTCATGGGCGAGGATGCCGGCGATGATGTCATCCTTGTTTTCAAGGATGGCGGTCTGCACCGTTTCGGCGGCTTCAGCGGGCACATGGGCGCCGACCATGATCATGTCGTTCGGCAGGTCGCCCGAGCGCGCGATCATCTTGAAAAAGCCATAGGGCAGATCGGTTTCACCGTTGCGCACGCGCAGCCAGCTGTTGGCGTTAGAGCCCATGGCGTCCACGTCACCCGCTTTCAGCGCCTCGTGGGCAATGTTGCGGCTGGTGTGGGTTTTCTCGATGTCGTTCACGGGGTCGAGACCGTAATCGGGCAGAGCATGTTCGAGGTCGACCCGATGTCGCCAAAGGCGACTTTCTTGCCTTTCAGATCGGCCACGGTGTTGATGCCGCTGTCGGCGCGCACGACGATGGCGCAGTGGTAGTCCGGGCGGCCAAGGCCGATGAGCGGCGTGGCGTCGGTCAGCTTGTTGATGACCACGTATTCGGCCGGACCGGACACCACAAAGTCAACGGTCTCGGCGCGCAGGGCCTCGGCGGCGGCGGTGCGCGAGTTCACGGCGAAAAACTCAAAGGTCTCGCCAGTCGCCGTTTCCAGAGCTTCCTTGAACGGACCCCATTCAAGCTGCAGGCGCTCCATGCCTTCGACGTCGGTGACGGCCAGTTTCCAGGTCTCTGCCTGTGCGGAAACAGCGGTCAGGACAGCCATGCCCAATCCGGCAACCATTGAACGAATCATAGTGTATTCCCTCCTGTTAGGTGCGGAATGGCTGAGCGTTCGAAGGAACAGGATTGTGACAGTCCTGCTAAACTTTGGTGATGAGGCCGGATCAAGGTGACGGTGTCTTGCGCGCCCGTGCCACACCGCCTTCCCGATCCCGCCGCAAAAATGCCGCGGGCCGGGCGTAGGGTTCCGCCCAAGATAAGAGCAGAAGCAAAACGAGGCAGCACGGTGATGGTGGTACGCGCGACACGCCCGGCAACGCAGCCAGTGCCTTTGGCGTCAAAGGGTTGTTTCATGCGCAACGGACTGTCATCTGTTTTCCAGAGCAAAAGGTGGACGCGGCATGGCAAAACCACAGCCTGACCCCTCTCAAACCCGCAGAACCTGGCTGGCCATTGGGCTTGGTGCTTGTCGCTTCTGCGCTGTTCTTAAACTTCGGGAGCCCCAAAACAGAGCTGCGCATCGTCTCGGGGTCGGAAAACCGGGCGCTGCAACCCATCGTCGAAGCCTGGGGCCGTGACAACGGCGTCGCCGTCGACATGAGCTACCTTGGATCCGTTGACATCGCCCGCAGCCTGCAAGAGGGCGCAGCATCTGAATACGACGCAATCTGGCCCGCCAACTCAATCTGGATCGAGCTTGGAGACACGCAGAAGATCGTCAAACATGATGCTTCCATCCTGCGTTCGCCGGTGGTCCTTGGCCTGCGGCTCTCCATCGCTGAAGACCTTGGATGGGTGGGGCGGGACGATGTGACCATCGAAGAGATTCAGGCAGCCGCCCGCGCCGACCGCTTCCGGCTATCGATGACCTCGGCCACCCAGTCGAACTCGGGCGCCTCGGCCTATATCGGCTTTCTCTACGCGCTCTCTGGTGATCCCGATCTTCTGACCTCCGATCACCTTGCGGACAGGGAGGTTCAGGCGCAGGTGCGAGATCTTCTGGCGCAGATCGATCGCTCGTCGGGGTCCTCGGGGTGGCTCAAGGACAGCCTCGTGGAAAACCCCGAACGCTTCGATGCCATGTTCAACTACGAAGCGCTGGTAATCGAGGCCAACCAGGTTCTCGAAGCACGGGGACTGGAGCCGCTTTATGTGGTCTACCCTGCCAACGGGCTTTCTGTGGCAGACAGCCCGCTTGGCCTGATAGATAAACAAGACCCTGACAAGAGCGATGCTTTTCTTGCGCTGCAGGCCCATCTTTTGTCAGACGAGGTGCAGGACCAACTGCTCGATCTGGGCCGGCGAGCGGGGCTACTTGGCCTCTCGGCGGACCGGGCGGACGCGGCGGTCTGGCGCGCGGACTGGGGCATAGATCTTGACCGGACCATCGCCCCGGTGCCCGCGCCCGAAAGCGCGGTGATCCGCGAGGCGCTGACGCTTTACCAGACCGAGCTGCGCAAACCCTCTCTCACGGTCTGGGTGCTGGATGTCTCAGGCTCCATGGAAGGTGAGCCGCTGCAGAAACTCAAAGACGCTATGGGCCTTCTTCTCGATCCCGACACCGCCAGCGTGAACCTGCTTCAGCCCTCGCCACGGGATGTCACCTTTATCTTGCCGTTCAGCAGCGGCACGGCCGAGCCCATCGTCATTGCAGGGTCGGACCCGGAGAAACTCCGCCGCGCCGCTTCGCGGGTCGACTTGCTTCAGGCTGGCGGCGGCACCGACCTTTACGGCGCGATCATGGTGGCGATGGATCTGCTGGAACCCTACAATGACGACAGCACGCTCTTTGACTATCTGCCGGCGATCGTGGCAATGACAGACGGCGCATCCGATACCGCCCGGCGGCCTGAAATGCTGCGGGCGCTGGAAAGCAACGGCTTCAGACTGGACATCCCCATTCACTCCATCGCGTTCGGCAATGCCGATACCGAGCAACTGGACGAGCTCAGCACAACCACGATCGGGCGCCGGTTCACGGCAGGGGACGATCTTTCCAAGGCGCTGCGGTCGGCCAAGGGATACAATTGATGGCGTTGCCAGAAGGCACCCGGCAGACGCTTCTCGGCATCGCGGCGGCGCTGGTCTTTCTGGTTCTTTTCTTCGGACTGTCACTTGTGTGGTGGGCGGCCTTTCTGGCGGGCTTGCTGGTTTATGCCGGGCTGCTTTTTCTGGTCCCGCGCAAACCCGATGCAGTCGAAAATAACGTCGCCGGCCGCGTGACCGAGGCCGATATCAAAGCCGCCGGGCGCAGCATGGGCAAGGCCGTCAGCCGCCTGGAGGCCGCCGCGGACAGGGTGGGCGAGACCGAGCGGAGCACCATCGCGGCGATCATCGGCCACGTCTCTTCGATCCGAGGCCAGGTGCTGGCCGACCCCGAGGATTACCGGCGCGCGCGCCGCTTCGTGACCTCTTACCTCGACCACATGGTCGAAACCGTGGACCGCTACGCCGAGCTTTCGGAAAAATCGCGCGGGCGCCATGAAGACCGGCTCTTGCCGCTCACGCGACAGATCGAAAGCTTTGTACCGGCGCTCGAAAAAATCGATGCCGCCTGCCTGGAAAACGACTTTGTGGCGCTCGAGGCGCAGGTGGAAGCCTTGGCAACACAGATGAAGAGAGGATGATGACGTGAACCGCACGCTCATTGGTGTACTGATCCTTGGGGTCGTGGCAGGCGGCGCCCTGCTCTTCACGCTTCTCGACCCAAGCGCGCTGACCCGGGAACTCGACCGCAAAGACCCCGTCAGCCTGTCGATCTTTTACGGCGGCGAGAAGTCCGCCTTGCTGGAAACCCCGCCGTTCAGGACATCATCGAAGACAAGTACAAGATCACCCTGAACGCCACCAAAGCCGGATCGGTGGAGATGGTCACCACCCTGCCCGCAGCCGGGCGCGACTGCCTCTGGCCATCAAACATGGTCGCCGTGGAATTGGCCCGAGACAGCGGACGCCCGGTTCTGGCCGACGAGATGATCTTCAACTCGCCCATTGTCTTCTACGCCTGGGCTGATGTGGCCGGCGCTCTTGTGGCAAAGGGCGTGGTCACACCGCGCAACGACGGCTTTCTCTCAGCCGACGTGACCAAGATCGGTGACCTCCTGGCCGGAGGCGCGCGGTGGAAAGAGGACCTTGGGCTGAACATCTACGGACCATTCAAGGTCTTTTCGACCGACCCATCCAAATCCAATTCCGGCAACATCTGGTCGGGCCTCATGGCCACTATCCTGAACGACGGCGCGCCGCCGACCGAAGCGGATCTTGCCATCGTCATGCCGGACCTGGTGCGGTACTTCGACGCCATGGGCCACATGGAGTCGAGTTCGGGCGACATCTTTCAAAACTTCCTTAAACAGGGCATGGGCGCGCGCCCGATCATCGTGGGCTACGAGAACCAGATGGTCGAATTTCTGGCAGCCAACGCCAGCCTGGCCGATGACATCAATGCGCGCATCCGGGTGATCTACCCGGAACCGACCGTCTTTGCCTCACACCCCCTGATCTCGCTGACCTCCGCCTGCGGCCGTCTGGCCGAAGCGCTCGTCGATCCCGAGTTGCAACGGATCGCCTGGTCGGATCACGGGTTCCGCACCGGGCTCATCGGCGTGGAGAACGACCCCGCCGAGATCAGCGTGACGACGCTGCCCGAAACGGTGAACCTCGTGGTGCCCATGCCCTCCGCTGCAGTCATGGACCGGATCATCCAGGCAGTCGAGTGACCAGCGTCCGCGCATCTGCCGCGCGCAACCCCGTCCCGCTTGCCTTTACGCGCCAAGCCGCGTAGCTAGGCGCCACGTCCCGAGCGACAGGGGCGATGGAGATTTTATGCAACCGATTGCGGCCCGCCGCTAGGGTCCGAAATTCCGGGCCGATCTGACCCAAGGACCTTCCGCGCATCGCCGGAAGCTCTTTTGGCTGGCATATCTCCAAAGGACCATCCCATTGAACATCTCGAAACACGAGCAGCGCGTGCTGCACGTCCTCGCCCAGGGCGGAGCGATCCATGTTGACCGTCTGCCGAATGGCAAAGTTGGCGCCGTCCGCTGCTTCACCCGCGATGGCCACCTTCTGACCGGCTGCACGCTGGCGCTTTTCAATCGCCTGAAAAAGCGCCGCTTCATCAAATCCGTCTGCGGACGCCCCTACCGCGCCACGCGGTTAGGCCTCGCCCGCGTCAACGCTCAGCAAGACAACAGATAGGACGCTCGACCATGTCCAAACCGACCAATATCCCGAACCAGTTCAGCGACGTCCTTGCCCTAGAGGAGATTTTGGACCAGACCAGCCGTTTCCCGGACGAGATCTTGCTGACCTGCCATCTCAGGACGTGCCAGCCGGGCTATGTCACCTAAAACTAGAAGTGATGGGCCTCCGGACCTGGAATACGCTGGCCCTCGGCCTCAGACCCAGCTTGCCAAATTCGGCCCTGAGCGGACGTTCCTTCTGCGCAGCCAGAGTCCGGAGTTAGCCCATTTTGCTCGAACTCTGTTCCACGGCGAATGTCTGCATCCGCTATGGGGTCGCAAACCAGTAACACCATTGAAGATGTGCTGGCTTACCATCGAGCGGACCGCAATCCCAAACCATGAGCGCATGCGCCATCCAAACGGTAGTCAGCCCGAAAACCGCGCTGAGCAGCAAGCCAAGGACCAAATACAGAAAAAGGCTCAACGATAGCCTATCCTGCAGCATTAGTGCAGAAATGAAACCGACCAAGAGTGAAATCAGAAATAATGCAAAGTACACAAGAGCAGCAGCCAAAACGTAACCTACACTTTTGTTTCACACTAAAAAGTATGTATTTCGCACGAGGGCACGTAAGCGGCCATTGGAGCAATCGCAATGAAGGTTGGCAGACTTCTGCGAAACGGACGTTGTTGCGAACAGCAACGAACGGCTGCTCTGAGCCCAAACCCGAGGTTGGGCCGACGGGCGACGAATGGTTCTAGTGAGCCCATGTTGACTTTTGCTACACCGCATCTGACGGTTTGGCCCATTGGCTTTTTAAGGGCGAGAACGCCAGATGGTAGAATCCTTCAGCGACCCCTCCAACGTCGCCGCCTCCTTCGTTGAGGCTTTCGATGTTGCTGATCGCGAGGGTATTGCCGCATGTTTATCTGCTGATCTTGTGGCTGAAATCACCCAGGCCGATGGCAGTACTGCACAAATTAATGGGCGGGACAGATTCTTAGCGTCCATAGACGCACTAGACATTGCGACGGTTCATCCGAGTATCAAGGCCACACAGATCGCGCCTGTTTCCTCTGATCAAGTAATGGTTATGATCGAAGTAAGAGCAAGACGAAAAGGTCGGTCGCTTCACAATTTTGCGGCCTTTCTGTTGTCAGTTTGCGAAGGTCGGATCACCCGCCTCTGGATGGTCGAAGCCCTGCCAGCCGAAAGCGACCTATTCTGGAAGGCCTGACCAAGAGGAGTTGCGGCCTGGTTCCCTTCCCCACTCCTCAAGCCGAGCGTCACCCAAACAGGTGCGGCCTCGAACTTTGTACCGTCGCCCTTGTTGCGGCGACCAAGTACCTAACCATCCAACCACCGGGTCATTGGAGATCATTATCCCAGAGAGGACCGTCTGAACGCATTCACCACGGGCTGTATCTGGCTAAGGTGGAAGGCGTCCCAAAACTACCAGTCCGCGGAACATGCCACTCCGCGAACGCCCGAGTTCAGCTTTCAGGAGATGCTCAGGAACACCGATTTGCGCGAACTGCGTGTTCATTGAAGATCGCTGGCTTTGAGCATCAAAGCGGCCATCAAAAAAGCCCAGTACGGGAGGTCATAGGTTCAATGGACCCGCACGCTCTTCGCGTAAATCGTCCAAACCTTTGGAAAAGTTGGTGGGTGATGAGAGATTTGAACTCCCGACATCTTCGATGTGAACGAAGCGCTCTACCACTGAGCTAATCACCCGTGCGCGGCGTCATACCCATTGCGGGCTTTGGGTGCAAGGGTCGCCGCGCCCTGCCCTCACTCGCCGCTGAGCGGCAGGCCGCTTTCAAGCGAACGGGCGCGCTGCTTGGCGTCGTCCCAGGCCACCTGCATGGCATGGCGCAGGCGCGGGTCCACGGGCTGCGGGACCATTTCGAGGGGCGGATCGACCTTGGCCCAGCTGTCTTCGGTTGTGAACAGAACGAAGTAGAAGATCTTGACCTTGGTGCCAAAAAGATTGGTCCAGAATTCGTCCATAATCTCCCGCGCCGCCGTCAGCCGGTGTCCGCCGTCAATGATCACCCAGCGGCCCTTACGACCGATGCGCGCGACGATGGGCTCGAAGGGCTGGAAACCGTCCCGGCGGATCGTGGCCTTCAGCGCCTCGAGCCGCCGACTATCCCCGCGATAGTCGTTCTTAAGCTCGACGCATTTGATCAGCTTCGCCGGCATCTCGATAGCCGCGACCCCGTCCTGAAATGGGATACGCTCAAGATCTTCGGCGCGTTTTACGCGAAAGATCGGAGGCATCCTTAGCTTTGCAGGGGCGCCGGTATCCGGTTCTGGCGTGTCGGCAGGCAATGGGGGTACTCGAATTGGATTGGCCGGAAGGCTGGCGGGCCGGGGCGATCGACCGCTCTTCTCAGTATACGCGATTTGGCGCGTGCGCCTATGGGCCCTCGCAATAGAAAGGCCGCCACGGCGGAAAACCGGGGCGGCCCATCGTCATTCGAGATCAGTGGGCGGTTGCGCCGGAGCCCTCGCCGCCGGACAGAGCCGCCTGGGCAGCCGCGGCTTCTTCTGCCGCTTCGTCCCACTCGATCTCATCCGGCACCGACACAAGAGCGTGCTTCAGCACATCGCTCACGTGCTCGACGGGAATGATCTCCAGCCCGTCTTTGACGTTGTCGGGGATCTCGGCCAGGTCCTTTTCATTCTCTTGTGGAATGAGGACAGTCTTGATCCCGCCGCGCAATGCCGCGAGCAGCTTTTCCTTCAGCCCGCCGATGGCCAGCACGTTCCCGCGCAGAGTCACCTCGCCTGTCATGGCGATGTCCTTGCGCACGGGGATGCCCGTCAGAACCGAAACGATGGAGGTCACCATGGCGATACCTGCGGACGGACCGTCCTTGGGCGTGGCGCCCTCGGGCACGTGCACATGGATGTCCATCTTGTCGAACTGCGTCGGTTTCACGCCGATTTTCGGACTGATCGAGCGCACAAAGCTCGAGGCCGCGTCGATGGATTCCTTCATCACGTCGCCGAGTTTGCCCGTGGTCTTCATCCGACCCTTGCCAGGCAGGCGCAGCGCTTCGATCGACAGAAGGTCACCGCCGACGCTGGTCCAGGCTAGGCCCGTGACGACACCGACCTGATCCTTCTCTTCGGCCAGGCCGTAGCGGAACCGTTTGACGCCAAGAAAATCCTCTAGCTTCTCTGGGGTTACGACAACTTTCTCATCTTCTTTCTTGATGATCTTCGTCACCGCTTTCCGGGCAAGCTTGGCAATCTCGCGTTCAAGGTTCCGGACGCCCGCCTCGCGGGTGTAGGTCCGGATCATTTCGGTCAGCGTCTCATCTGGCAGCTCAAATTCGGACTTCTTCAGCCCGTGGTTCTTGACCTGCTTTGCAATGAGGTGCTGGCGCGCGATCTCGCGCTTTTCGTCCTCGGTGTAACCTGCCAGCGGAATGATCTCCATCCGGTCCAGAAGCGGCCCCGGCATGTTGTAGGAGTTGGCCGTCGTCAGGAACATGACATTCGAGAGATCGTATTCCACCTCAAGGTAGTGATCCACGAAGGTCGAGTTCTGTTCGGGGTCGAGCACTTCCAGCATGGCCGAAGCCGGGTCGCCCCGGAAGTCCTGCCCCATCTTGTCGATCTCGTCGAGCAGGATGAGCGGGTTCGTGGTTTTCGCCTTTTTCAGCGCCTGGATGATCTTGCCGGGCATGGAGCCGATATAGGTCCGGCGGTGGCCGCGGATCTCGGATTCGTCGCGCACGCCACCCAGCGAGATGCGGATGAACTCGCGCCCCGTCGCCTTGGCAACGGACTTGCCCAGCGAAGTCTTACCGACACCCGGCGGACCCACCAGGCAGAGGATTGGTCCTTTCAGCTTTTTCGACCGCTGCTGCACCGCAAGGTACTCAACGATACGTTCCTTGACTTTCTCCAGCCCGTAGTGGTCGTCGTCGAGGATTTTCTCGGCGCGGCCGAGGTCTTTTTTCACGCGGCTTTTCACGCCCCAGGGGATCGACAGCATCCAGTCGAGATAGTTGCGCACGACCGTCGCCTCGGCCGACATCGGAGACATCGACTTGAGCTTTTTGATCTCGGCATCGGCCTTTTCGCGGGCCTCCTTCGACAGCTTGGTCTCCGCGATCTTGTCCTCAAGCTCGGCGATCTCATTGGCGCCTTCTTCGCCATCGCCCAATTCGCGCTGAATAGCCTTCATCTGCTCATTCAGGTAGTACTCGCGCTGCGTGCGCTCCATCTGGGACTTCACGCGCGTCTTGATCTTCTTTTCGACCTGTAGAACGCTCATTTCGCCCTGCATCAGGCCGTAGACCTTTTCCAGCCGGTCGGACACGGTCAGCGTTTCCAGAAGCTCCTGCTTCTGTTCCACTTCCACGCCCAGATGCCCGGCCACAAGGTCAGCCAGCTTCGCAGGCTCGCGCGATTCCGACACGGCGGCCAGCGCTTCTTCGGGGATGTTCTTCTTGGCTTTGGCGTAGCGTTCAAATTCATCGCCCACGGAGCGCACCAGCGCCTCGACAGTGCCTTCGTCGCCCATCTCTTCGGCAAGCGGCTGCGCGCTGGCCTCGAAGTAGACATCATTGTCCGTGTAGTCGTTGATCTGTACACGCGAACGCCCTTCGACCAGCACCTTTACGGTGCCGTCGGGCAGCTTCAAGAGCTGCAGGACGTTGGCAAGAACGCCGATCTTGTAAATGCCTTCCGGCGTCGGGTCATCGACTGAAGGGTCGATCTGGCTCGACAAGAGTATCTGCTTGTCGTCCTGCATAACCTCTTCGAGGGCCCGAACCGATTTTTCGCGGCCCACGAAAAGCGGGACGATCATGTGCGGAAACACCACGATGTCGCGCAGGGGCAGGACCGGGAAGGTTTGGGAGAATTGCTCGGTCATATGGTTTCCTCTGTCAGCGAAACGCTCCGGCCCCGATCTGCGGCAGCCTTTGGAACGTTTCCGGTCTTGGCAGATACATCTGGGGCGGAAACCGCCCGCTTTCAACTGCTCGTGTGGTTATCTGGGGCAAGTGTGAACCGCACGCGGCCAATCCACAAGCTGAAAGGGGTTTGTTGGCGTGATGGGCGGCAAGGCCGGCACGCAGCACCGCAAAGTGAGATCTGGCGCTCGACTGCGGGCGGGCAAGATACCACGCCCTGTGACAGTCGGGTTTGTGTTAAGAAACACCTTCAAAAACAGTACTTTCCTGCGACCGACCGGGGTGCCTGGGCTTCGTTTTCGGCGCATCGCCCGGTTTAGCGACCCGAAGACGCAAAAAACGGGCGCCGAAGCACCCGTTCTTCTTAGCCAAGGGGGATGGCGTCCTAATCAGGCCGTGCGTTTCTTGCGCGCGGCAAGTCCCATTGCGCCAAGGCCTGCCAGCAGCAGAGGCAGACCGGCCGGCAGCGGCACAGGCTGAACTTCCGGTGTCATCTTCAGCGCGGCTTTCACGCGGTTGTCTTCGAACCAGAGAAGTTCGAAATCGACATTGCCCGAGGCCAGCGGGTAAGCACCCGTGTCCTTGGTCTTCGGCGCCTGCAGCACGCTCACCTCGTCCAGAATCTCACCATTGACCGTCAGACGGTAGCCGTCGTCGGACGTGATGGAGAAGAAGTCGCCGGTGTCGATGGCGATCGTGCCGGTAATCTTGACGATCGTGCCCAGGATCGAGTTCGCGCCCACGCCGCCAAGATCGCCGAGACCAAAGAAATCATTGATCGTCGGGCCGCCCTGGGCGGCGCTGTTGGTCAAGCCCAAGGCCGAAAAGCCCGCCGCCAGATCGGAGGAATCCATCTGAAAGCTCAGATCGGCATCGAGGTTATCGACGATATAGTCAACGCCGGCTTCATCCAGGCCTTCGGCGCTGGTGCCGTTCGTCAGCGCGGTGTCGAAGAAGTTGTTGTTCCCGCCCGGGCTCAGCACGACATCGTTTTGGCGCGCGACCCCGTCACCGAGTTGTTCACCTTCGTCATTGCCCGCACAGCAGCCCGGCTCGGGCGCCACGATATCCCAGACCATCACATCCAGGGTGACGGCGCTGGCCGATGTTGCGAAAAATAGTGCCGCGACACCCGCGGCAGTTCCTTTGAAGGACATAGCCCACTCCCAAACTGGTCATACACAAGTGCCTTCTTTGGGCCAAATCACTGCCGGATTCGCAAAATTTCAGTCAGCTCGAGGCGGGAATGCCGGTTTGGTGTGTGCCAATCCGTGCGGTTTTTTCGGATTGGAGAGTATACGGCGACAACACCTAAAGGGGCTCGATATCGCCCCGGGCCTGCTCTTCGGAGAATTTCGCCGCGAACTCCGCAAACTGCCCGTCCGCAATCGCCGCGCGCATATCTGCCATCAGTTCCTGATAGTAGTGCAGGTTGTGCCAGGTCATCAGCATTGAGGCGATGATTTCTCCCGACCGGAATACATGGTGCAGGTAGGCGCGGCCGTAGTTCCGGCAGGCTGGGCAGGTGCAGTGTTCGTCAATGGGCCGCGGATCGTCGCGGTGCCGGGCGTTCTTGATGTTGATGGGACCGCGCCGCGTAAAGAGCTGGCCCGTCCTGCCGGAACGCGAGGGCAGCACGCAATCCATCATGTCGATCCCGCGCGCCACCGCGCCGACGATGTCGTCGGGTTTGCCCACGCCCATCAGATAGCGGGGTTTTTCCGAAGGCAGCATGTCAGGCGCGTAGTCGAGCACACCGAACATCGCCTCCTGCCCCTCTCCCACGGCCAGTCCGCCCACCGCGTATCCGTCGAAGCCGATAGCGCGCAAGGCCTCGGCGCTTTCGCCGCGCAGATCTTCTTCGAGCCCGCCCTGCTGGATGCCGAAGAGTGCGTGACCGGGACGCTCGCCGAAAGCATCGCGAGACCGCGCTGCCCAGCGCATGGACAGGCGCATGCTGTCTGCGATGGTCTCGCGCGTGGAAGGCAAGGCCGGGCACTCGTCGAAACACATGACAATGTCCGAGCCTAGTAGCCGCTGGATTTCCATGGAGCGTTCGGGTGTCAGCATGTGCTGGCTGCCATCCACATGGGAGCGAAAGCGCACGCCCTCCTCAGTCAGCTTGCGCAGATCCGCGAGGCTCATGACCTGAAAACCGCCCGAGTCCGTCAGGATTGGACCTTCCCAGTTCATGAACCGGTGAAGCCCGCCCAGCGCGTCGATCCGCTCGGCCGAGGGCCGCAACATCAGATGATAGGTATTTCCCAGAAGGATATCGGCGCCCGTGGCGCGCACGTTCTCGGGCAGCATCGCCTTCACCGTCGCTGCCGTGCCGACGGGCATGAAGGCCGGTGTCCGCACCTCGCCCCGCGGCGTTGTGATCACGCCGGTGCGGGCCTTGCCGTCGGTGGCCCGAAGATCAAAGGAAAAGCGCTCTGCCATGGCCGAGCGCCCTACCCCGTCCCGCGCGCCTGCGCAATCCTGCCCCTAGGATCCGCCCGGCCGCCAGCCCGGCGGGCCGAAGAGAACCAGCCAGACCTCGCCCCAAGTGCGCGCCGCCTTCAGGTCACGCATCATTTCGGGCATTTCGGAGAACCAAACGCGCAGCGGATTGCGGCTGTCGAAATCGCGCTTCAGCCCGTAGCGCGGCCGCTCCTCTTCGGCCTGGAAGGTGCCGAAGATCCGGTCCCAGATGATCAGAATGCCGCCGTAGTTCCGGTCCAGGTATTTGTCATTGGCCCCGTGATGGACCCGGTGATGGGACGGCGTGTTGAGCACCCATTCCAAGGGGCCGAGCTTGCCGATCAATTCCGTATGCAGCCAGGTCTGGTAGGCCAACACCACCAAAGAGCCAAAGATCACCATCTCGGCCGAGAACCCCATCAACACCATGGGCAGGTGCGCGACGAGCGCCCAGACACCTTCAAACGGCCCAAAGCGTACGCCTGTGACGATGTTATAGTCGCGCGACGAATGATGGACCGCATGCTGCGTCCACAAAAGCCGGACCTCATGGGCAATCCGGTGTTCCCAGTAGTAGGTGAAATCGGCCGCGAGGATCGCCAGCGCCAGCCCCACCACGCCCGATGGCACCTGCCAGGCTATGAGATCCGCCAGCAGGTAGAAGACCGCATAGGCGCCGGTCATGATAAAGACTTCGACCATGATGTAGGGGATCTGGGTGGAGGCGCTGACCGCCATTTCGGCAAGCGTTCTGCTACGAAATGACCCCTTAAACAGCGCTTCGGCCAGTTCGATCAGAAGGATCACAGCCCCTATGACGAAGAAAACCTCGTCGATCTGGGTGGCGAGATTCAAGAGCGGTGAGGTGTCAGGGTACATGGCTGTCTCCCTCGGCAGGACCAAGCCCGGCGATCAGCGTGCGCCAGGCCAGGTCCGCGGCCTGGTTGGGGGTGAGCTTCTGGTCGCGCACGGCGCTCCAGGCCGTGTAGATCAGGTCGTCGTAGGCCGCGGCGATCCAGTCGGTGGGAACACCAGGGTCAAAGATGCCTTCGGCTTTCGCGGCGTCAATTTCGGTGGCGAGAACCGCTTTTGCGGTGCCGTAGTCTGCGGCGATTGCCAGATCGAGGTCAACGGGCTCGGTCGCAAGGAACCACTGGCGATCGCCCAGGGGCACCATGGCGAACAGCGCCCGGCGCAGAGCCGCACCATGGCTCTCAGCACCGGCGGTGGCAGCTTCGATTGCGGCATCAAGCTCTGCCGAGGCGATGCGCGCCAGCGCGACCATAAGGTCCTGCCGCCCCGGAAAATACCGGTGCAGCGTGGCCCGGCCCACTCCTGCGGCCTCGGCAACCTCGGCCAGCGTTGCGGTGGGGCGCTGCGCATAGGTGGCGAAGGCGGCGTCAATGATGGCCTGCTGTGACTTTGAGGGTGCGTCGGTCATGAGACATATATGTCTCTTTTGATACTCGAATGTCAAGACGCCCCGGGAAATATACCGCTCTGGACGACCCGGGGCCCAATCCTTATATCTTTGGTCGGATAAACCATGAGGGCGATATGACCGCTGAGAGCGAAGGACTGGTGGAAGGGGCGCCCCTGATCCGCCCATCGACGACGGACCATCCCCTTTATGATGGGATCGTCGAGGCCTGCCGCAGCGTCTATGACCCTGAAATCCCAGTGAACATCTATGATCTGGGCCTGGTCTACACAATCGAAATAAGCGCCGAAGGGGACGTGCAGGTCCTCATGACCCTGACAGCCCCCGGTTGTCCTGTGGCGGGCGAAATGCCCGGCTGGCTGGCCGAAGCCATCGAACCCCTGCCAGGCGTCAAGACCGTCAACGTCGAAATCACCTGGGATCCGCCCTGGGGGATGGACATGATGTCGGACGAAGCGCGGCTTGAGCTGGGCTTCATGTGATAGCGACCTTCGCGCCCATTGAGATTTCGTGGGCCCGCGCCTACTTTGGGCGTGTCTAAGGAGAACACCGATATGTTTGGGATTCCCGGCAAACAGGCCGTCTCGCTCACGCCCGCCGCCGCCGCACAGATTGCCCGCCTTATGGAACAGGACGGCACCAAAGGTCTGCGCATCGGCGTCAAGAAGGGCGGCTGCGCGGGCATGGAGTACACCATGGACTACGTGGCCGAAACCGATCCCAACGACGAGGTGGTGGAACAGGACGGCGCACGCGTACTGATCGCACCCATGGCGCAGATGTTCCTCTTCGGAACCGAGATCGACTATGAAACCGGCCTTCTGGAAAGCGGCTTCAAGTTCCGCAATCCCAACGTCGAAGACGCCTGCGGTTGTGGCGAGTCGATCAAGTTCAAGGATGTGGAAGAACTGGCGGCAGAGCGCGGAACCAGCTAACACGGGCGCATTGATCCCTAGACAAGTGCGCCACCCATGACCGCCCGAAAAATAGCCGCCGGCAATTGGAAGATGAACGGCCTCTTGGCCCAACTCGACGAGGTGCCGGCGCTGCTCGCCGCCGACCCAGACCCGGCCTGCACCGTTCTTCTCTGCCCCCCAGCGACCCTTATCAGCGACATGGCCGCGAAGGCCAGCGGCAGCTACCTCGCCATTGGTGCCCAGGACTGCCACGCATCAGCATCCGGCGCGCATACCGGCGACATCTCGGCCGAGATGATCGCGGATCTGGGCGCGGCATTCGTGATCACCGGGCATTCCGAACGCCGGACCGATCACGGCGAGACAAGTGCCGATGTGGCCGCCAAGACCACCGCCGCCTGGGACGCCGGGTTGACGGCAATCGTCTGCCTCGGCGAAACCGAAGCAGAACGGGACGCAGGCGCAACGCTTTCGGTCGTGGGCGACCAGCTTGCCCAGTCCCTGCCCGATGGAGTCACCGCAGAAAACACCGTCGTCGCCTATGAGCCCGTCTGGGCCATCGGCACGGGACGGGTCGCGGGCCCAGAGCAAATCGTCGAGGTCCACGACGCCCTGCGCGCCGCACTCATCGCGCGGTTCGGCGCCCCCGTAGGCAGCGCCATTCCTCTGCTCTACGGCGGCTCGGTCAAACCGGGCAACGCGGCCGAAATCTTTGCGGTATCCAACGTCGACGGGGCTCTTGTGGGTGGTGCATCCTTGAAAGCCGCAGACTTCGGGGCCATCGTGAGGGCGCTCAGCGCAAGCTGACGCACCCTTGTCGGCCATGTTACCGTAAACATGGTGCCTTTTCCTTGCATCCGCCCGGGTTCCGGTTAATTCCCTTATCGGCGGGCAGCTTCCGCAACGGCAAGCTGCCCCGATTTAGGGAGAAGAACTTATGAAAATCCAAGCAATCTCGGCTGTCGCTGTCACGCTGGTTGCCGGCTCCGCCTTCGCGGACGGTCATCTCGACAGAACCGGCTGGCCGGAAAGCTTCACCGTCGGCACGGCAAGCCAGGGCGGCACCTATTTCGCCTATGGCTCCGGCTGGGCAAACCTTGTGGCCGAAGAACTCGGGCTTTCGGGCGGTGGCGAAGTCACCGGTGGCCCGATGCAGAACATGGCGCTTGTCCATACGGGTGACGCGGCGTTCGGCATGACCACCATGGGTCCTGCGGCAGAATCGCTCAGCGGCACCAACCCTATTGCGCCCGGCCTGCAGATGACCGGCGCCTGCGCAATGTTCCCGATGTACCAGACGCCCTTTGCGGTCACCACGCTTGCGTCGACCGGCATTACCGCGATCTCGGACATTCCGGACGGCGCGCGGATCGGCTTTGGCCCCGCTGGTTCCACCTCCGACACCTACTTCCCGCGCATGATGGAAACGCTCGGCGTGGATTTCGAGCGCCGGAACGGCGGCTGGAACGACCTTGCCGGTCAGCTTCAGGACGGTCTGCTTGACGTCATCGCCTTTGCGGCCGGTGTCCCGACCCCGGCGGTCAGCCAGCTCGAAGTGCAGACCGACATCAACTTCATCGCCTTTACTCAGGAAGAGAAGGACCAGATTCTCGCGGCCTACCCCGTGTCGTCCTTCATCATCCCCTCGGACACCTACAGCACGATGGATGCCGACGCCCTGTCGGTGTCCATGTGGAACTTCGCCATCGCCAACTGCGACCTGCCCGATACCTTCGTGGAAGCCGTTGTCGATGTCATCATGTCCGACAACGAGCGCATGGTCGGCATCCACAAGGCCGCCCGTTCGACGCTGCCCGAGAACTGGGACAAGAACGGCGTCCTGATGTGGCATCCCGGCGCGGCGAAATGGTTCAAGGAAAACGCTGGCGCAAACATCCCCGATGAAATGATCTACGGCGGATAAGCCTCTGAAAATTCTTCAAAAGGCCGTCCTTCGGGGCGGCCTTTTTTGGTGGGTTCACGCGGCGCCCTGTGCCATGTGCATTGCGATGGCGATAAAGAATATCACGCTCGCCGCCAGCACAAACACATGCCAGATTGTGTTGTGGAACCGCAGCCGTTCCTGCAGGAAAACCACAAGCCCCAGCGTGTAGAGGACCCCCCCGACAACGGCAAGGATGAGCACCGAAAGGGACATGGATGACAAAAACGCACTGCCTGCAAAGACTCCAGCCCACCCCATAGCAAGGTAGATGGCGATCCCCATCCAGCGCGCGCCGGTCGGCGAGAAAACCCGCAAGCCCGCGCCCGCGAAAGCCGCGCCCCAGATGCCGGTCAAAAGATAGAGCGCCGGTCCTCCCGCCAAAAGCGCGAAGGGCGTGTAGGTGCCTGCGATCTTGAAGTAGATGAATGAATAATCGATCCGGCGCAGAAGATCGGTCCAGTCCGGGTGGTCGATCATATTGTATAGCGCTGAGGCCAGGAGCATCAGGATCAGCGATACGCCGTAAATGCAGGCCGCCGTGATTGCCGCCGTGTCGGTCGTCCGTAACGCTGTCAGTGTTATGAGAACCGGCACCGCCATCAATGCCCCCGCGACACCAATAACGTGAACCACACCGTCTGAAATGCGTTCTGCCCGGCTGTAACGCGGCCGGTCATGCACCAGCATACCCATGCAATGATTATACCCTAAAGCGATGGAAACGCAAAACCCAGGCCGCCGTGCGGCTCAGGTCTGCTTGCGAAAAACCATCACAAGCCCGCGATCATTGCGGTGCGGGTGCTCGGCGCCTTCATAAATGGCAATTTCGCGAAAACGCACTGGCGTGATGCGACCACTGGCCACGAGTCCGGCCAGCGCCGAGCCGAATCCCGCGCCGTCGAGAACTGGCGCAATGGTACCGCAAACGAAGATGGCGCCGGGCCGGGTGATGCGCAGAAGTTCGGGAAAACACTCCGGGCCCACATGGCCATGGGTGAATGTCCCGCAGGAGATCACTGCGCCGTAGGCGTCGTCTTCCAGGGGCAGCGTCTTGGTCAGATCAGCTTCGATGCAGGTGCGGTAGAGGCCCTTTCCTGCAGCCACGGCGAGCATTTCGGGCGTGATGTCCAGCGCGTCCGTTTTCGCGCCCTCCAGATGCTCGGCCACGGCCCCTGTCCCTGCGCCGATGTCGAGGACGGGAGTATCGTCGCGCATCTCCGCCAGAAGGATACGCGCGATCTCGCGCGGTGCCACGTAACCCCAATCGTCCCCGAAGGAACTGTCATAGGTTTTCGCCCATTTTCCGTAGAGCTTTTTGGCGTCTTCGGGTCCATGGATTTCGTAAGCGCGGTCAAGGTCGTAGTCGGGGGGCACTTCGAGGTCCTTCCTGAGTCGTCCCGCCCTTCTAGTCGCTTAAATATGACAGTTTGGCGACAGTCTAATTCGTACGTCTCAGAGTTTCCGGGCGATCAGGAACACCGCCTTCTTGGGACCCGGACGCCAGGAATAGAGAAGCTCGAACCCCGCCCGCTCGACCCGGCATTCCAGTCCGCTCTGGGACAGGAAGGTCACATGGGGCACCTTGCCAAGCCACCGCCCGACACCGAGGACGGGCTTCAGCCAGCTCAGGCCGTCGGACAAACAGGCCGTGCTGCTGACGAAGATTCCGCCCGGCTTCAGGATCCGGTGCACTTTTGCCAGCGCGGCATCCGGGTCTTCCAGAAGATGCAGTAGGCTTAGGCCAAGAACGGCATCGTAACTGTCGTCCCAGCCGATGAATTCTTCCACCGACACCTGCTCGAAGCTGACGTTCTGAACGCCCGCATCTTTTGCCTTTTCTTCCGCGATGGCCAGCATCTGACCGGACAGATCCACGGCGTGGACATGGCGCACAAAGGGCGCATGGGCGACGGCGGTGCCACCGGTGCCACAGCCAAACTCCAGAACCTGCATGTCGGGGCGCAGGAACTCCCGCGTCTTTTCCAGCTTCTTGAGGTAGGCGGCTTCGTCGGCAATGGGCTGGCGGGCGTATTTGGGGGCGATCCGATCCCAGAAACGGGTGTCTTGGGCAATCATGGGAGGCTCCGTCGAAAAAAGGATGGGGGGTGAACTCTTTCGCGTCCGAGCGGTTTTACTTCTGCAATAACCGAAAGTGAATTGACCTTTTTTGCGTATTGCTTATGCGTTTTTGCATGGATTGGCGCAGTGTCACTTTCGACTGGAACCGCGCGCGGGCGGTGCTCGTGACGGCAGAGGAAGGCTCGCTGTCGGCCGCGGCGCGGGCGCTTGGGGTGACGCAGCCGACGCTCGGGCGGCAGGTCGCCGGGCTTGAAGAAGAATTAGACGTCATCCTTTTCGAGCGCGTGGGTCGCAGCCTTCAACTGACGGAGACGGGCCGGGCGCTGGTGGAACAGATGCGTGCCATGGGCGATGCGGCGACGCAGGTCTCGCTAACGGCTTCGGGCCAGGCGCAATCGGTGGAAGGCCGGGTGACAATCACCGCGGCCGAGGTGACTGCGGCCTATCTCTTGCCCGGCATCCTCGGCCGCCTGCGCGCCGCGCACCCGCGGATCGTTGTCGATATTCTCGCCTCGAACGCGCTGACGGACCTCAGGCGCCGTGAGGCCGACATCGCGGTCCGAGGCGCCCGCCCCACGGACCCTGACCTGATCGGACGAAAGATCAGCTCTGAAACCGCCGCACTTTATGCGTCACGGGACTTCATGGACCGCGAAGGTCCGTTCGCATCAACCGAGGATCTGGCCGCTGCCCCCTTCATCGGGTTCGAGGACAACGCCAACTATCTTGAAAGCCTGCGCAAGAAGGGCCTGCCGGTCAGTGCGGAAAACTTCCCGCTGATATCCGGCAGTCACATCGTCCATTGGGAACTGGCTCGCGCAGGACACGGCATCGGGATCATGCCCTGCCGCATCGGCGATATGGACCCGACTATGCAGCGGGTGGCCGACTGGTTCGATCCGTTTGAGATTCCTGTCTGGCTGGTGGCGCACCGCGAGGTGAACACCAGCCGCCGGGTCCGGCTTGTCTTTGACTACCTCGCCGAAGAGATGGGCGCGCTCTAGGGGCTCAGGCCAGCATCTGCGTGTCGCCGCAGACCGATATCGCCTGACCCGAGATCGTCCGGCCCCGCCCGGAGGCCAGATAGAGCGCCTGGTCGGCAATCTCTTCGGGGCGCACGTAGTCCTTGATGGATGTGTAGGAAAAGGCCTGCGCCTCGACCTCGGCATAGCTCTTGCCAAGCCGCTTCGCCTTGGCCTCCAGAACCCGGCGCTGGCGCTCGCCCGCCACAAGCCCCGGCAGGATCGCATTGGCCCGGATGCCGTCGTGCCCGAGTTCGATCGCGAGCGACTTGGTGAAACCGATGACGCCCCATTTCGCCGCCGCATAGGGCGACCGCAACCCAAAACCGACGCGGCCCGCCATCGACGAGATATTCACGATGGACGGATTCGGGCTGGCCTTCAGCGCAGGCACCGCCAGCCGTGTGATATTAAACTGGCCAGTCAGGCAGACGCTGAGGCAACGGTCCCATGCCTCCGGCGGAATATCCTCGATCGCGCCCGTGGGTCCGGCGATACCGGCGTTGTTCACAAGAGTGTCGAGGCCGCCGAGACTCTTCAGCGCTTCAGCCATGAAGCCGCCCGCGGCGTCCCGGTCTGCCACGTCGCAGGGAAAGCCCCGGACACCGGGCGCAGTCTCGGGCAGCGCGGCCAGCGCCGCCGGATCGGTGTCACAGACGATCACCGCAGCCCCCTCACCCGCAAAGGCACGGGCGATCGAAAGTCCGATCCCCGCCGCCGCGCCCGTGACAATGACCCTTTGGCCGCTCAGTTCCAGATCCATGCCATGCCTCCCCTGACTGGAGGCCACAAAACGCAACTGGCGGCAGATCTGTCAATCGGGCAGTCTGCGGCGCAGAGGAGGACCGCCATGCCAGATCCCGTTATCATTTCCGCAGCCGTGACCGGGGCGATCCACACGCCGTCGATGTCGGATTACCTGCCGGTCACGCCCGAGGAGATCGTCATCGCCGCCGTGGACGCGGCGCGCGCAGGGGCCGCCATCGTCCACCTCCACGCCCGAGATCCCATGACCGGCGCGCCTGACCAGAGCGCCGAAGCCTTCGCGCCCATTCTTGGGGCCATCCGCGACCAGGTGGACGCCGTGATCAACATCACCACGGGCGGCGCGCCGACGATGACGGTGGAAGAACGCGTGCGTCCGGCCGAGCACTGGAAGCCCGAGGTCGCCTCGCTCAACATGGGGTCGATGAACTTCGGGCTTTTTGGGATGCTGAACCGGTTCAAGAGCCTCAAGCACAATTGGGAAGCAGACTATCTGGGCAATCACGATATTCTTTTCCGCAACACCTTCCGCGACATTGAATATGTGCTGACCACACTGCGCGCGACGGGCACGCGGTTCGAGTTTGAATGCTACGACACCGCGCATCTCTATAACCTTGCCAATTTCCGCGACCGCGGGCTCATCGAAGGTCCGTTCTTTATCCAGACGGTCTTTGGCCTTCTGGGCGGGATCGGCGCGCATCCCGATGACGTGGCGCATATGAAGCGTACCGCCGACCGGCTCTTTGGCGAGACCTATATCTGGTCGGTGCTCGGCGCGGGCCGCAATCAGATGCCCATCGCCGCGATCTCGGCCGCGCAGGGCGGCAACGTGCGCGTGGGGCTGGAAGACTCGCTCTGGATCGGTCCCGGCGAACTGGCTCACTCATCTGCGGCACAAGTGGTGAAGGCCCGGGAGATCATCGAAGGGGTCGGGCGCGAGATTGCTACGCCCGACGACGCCCGCCGCATCCTGCATCTCAAGGGCGCGTCGTCGGTAGGGTTCTGAGCGCAGGCAGGGCGCTTGCCCCGGGCATCGAGCCCGTGCCAAGCGCGCGCCGGCCCGTCGGTGCCGACGCAGGACCCCGCGTCAGCCACCGACATCAGTGGCTCGTCGAGGCTTTCCCACCGAAGAGCGGCGCAATGCGGTCCACCAGCGGCACGAGGCAGGCCCCGAGCGCCAGACCGACTATCCCGTCAAGCGTCGCCGTGACCAGCCATTTGAGAAAGCCCGAGGGACCACCCACCGCTTCAGCGGCGTGTTTGATCGTGTCGTAGGGCAGATGCCAGCCCAGGTTGTGGAGCCCGTGGACGATGATGTTCCCGCCCACCCAGAGCATGGCCGCCGTCCCGATGATCGAGATCACCCGCATAACCGAGGGCATGGCCCGCACCAGCCAGCGCCCGAAAGACCGCGTGAGCCCGAGGCGGCCGATCTGCGCAAGTTTCAGGCCCACATCGTCCATCTTCACCAGAAGCGCGACGGCGCCGTAGACCAGCGCAGTGATCGCGACGGCGACCACGGCCAGAACCAGCCCCTGAATCCAGACACTGTCGGACGTGATGGAAGAGAGCGACAGTGTCATGATCTCGGCGGAGAGGATGAAGTCCGTCTTGATCGCGCCCTTGACCCGGCTTTCTTCGAGGCGCGCGGCATCGAGGCCCGGTGTTTCCTCGGCATGCGTTTCGGGATGGGGCCTTAGCCAGTGGAGGATCTTCTCTGCGCCCTCGAAGCACAGATAGCAGCCCCCGAGCATCAGAAGCGGCGTCAGAAGAAAGGGCGCGAAGGCTGACAGCAACAGCGCGGCGGGCAAAAGTATGACCAGCTTGTTAAAGAGCGAGCCGCGAGCGATCTTCCAGACGATGGGCAATTCGCGTGCCGCTGGCAGCCCGGTCACGTATTTCGGTGTGACCGCAGCGTCGTCGATCACGACACCGGCCGCCTTGGCCCCCGCTTTCGCCGCGTCGTCGATGACCGTGGCACCGACTTTCGCGCCGACCTTGGCCGCCTGACTGGCAATGTCATCTATTTGAACCGCCGTGATCTTTGTCAGGGCCGCAACGTCGTCGAGAAGTGCCAGCAGTCCGCTCATCCGCCTTGCCTTACCTGTCGCTGCTCTAAGTCCACGGGCACACTCGGGTGTCGCGGCCTTCTGATCAAGCCCTTTCATCCCGCCCCTTGCCAGCGGCTTGCCCCAACGGCAGGGTACGGTGCATGCAGATACCCCAGAAGCCGGGGAGAGGAACCCAGACATGAGCGACGCGAACGCCGCTGAGACCGACGATCACCTGATAGCCGAGGGTGTCGATGACGAGCCGGTAGAGCGCAACCGCCGCGCGTTCAAAGGCCGGAATTTGCTGATCGTCAGCACGCTCGCGACCCTCTACGCGGCCTTCCACATGGCAGCGCTCAACGGCCTGTCGATCAACGACTGGACGGGGATCTCGATCCCCTTCCTGCCGACCTTCCCGCTGGAGACCTGGAATTTCCGGATCGTCCACGTGGCCGGGGCGCTGTTTCTGGGCTTCCTGCTCTATTCTGCCTATGATTTCCGGGATCCGGCCCGCGATGAAACGCCTCTTCTGGGCAAGCTCGGCTGGGTGTTGATGTTCCCGGCGCTTTTTGCCTGCGGCGCGGCTATCTCATTCGCCATGGAGATCGCCGGCGGGCTCATGTGGAACGGCATCGACGCGGGCATCAAGTTCAACGAAACATGGCTCTACGGGGCGCCGCTTTTGCTGGCGACCTTCGGCGGGATCGCTCTGGGCTGGTTCCACCGCCGCGACCGGGCCGGGTTCTCCTCGATCGACCTTGTGCTTGGCACCTGCGGACTGGCCGTCGCCATCTACCTGATCACGATCTACGGCACGCTGATGCGCAACTCCACGGGCACCCCTTTCGCGCCCATCGGCATCTCGATTGCCGCCGTCGCGGGCGTCGCCCTGATCATGGAACTGACGCGCCGGGTGGCCGGTCTGGCCCTTGTGATCATCGCTTCCGTCTTCCTGATCTATGTCTTTGCCGGTCAGTACCTGCCGGGCTTTCTGAACGCACCCGCGGTGACCTGGCAACGCTTTTTCAGTCAGGTCTACACAGACGCCGGCATCCTCGGGCCAACGACAGCGGTCTCGTCGACCTACATCATCCTTTTCATCATTTTCGCGGCCTTCCTGCAGGCGTCCAAAGTGGGCGACTACTTCGTCAACTTCGCCTTCGCCGCCGCCGGGCGCGCGCGCGGCGGCCCGGCCAAGGTGGCGATTTTCGCCTCGGGTCTCATGGGTATGATCAACGGCACATCTGCGGGCAACGTTGTGGCCACAGGCAGCCTGACAATCCCCTTGATGAAAAAGGTGGGCTACCACAAAAAGACCGCTGGCGCGGTGGAGGCCGCGGCCTCCACCGGCGGGCAGATCATGCCGCCCATCATGGGCGCCGGTGCCTTCATCATGGCCGAGATCACCGGCATCCCGTATACCGACATCGCCATCGCCGCGATCATCCCGGCGGTGCTCTACTTCGTGTCGGTCTACTTCATGGTCGATTTTGAGGCGGCGAAACTGGGCATGCGCGGCATGTCCGAGGATGAATTGCCCAAGTTCAACCGCATGGTCCGTCAGGTCTATCTGTTCCTGCCGATCATCATCCTGATTGCCGCGCTCTTCATGGGCTATTCGGTGATCCGCGCCGGAACGCTCGCGACCCTCTCGGCCGCTGTGGTCAGTTGGCTGACCCCCTACCGCATGGGACCGCGCAGCATTCTCAAGGCCTTTGAGCTTGCGGGCACCATGTCGATCCAGATCATCGCGGTCTGTGCCTGCGCGGGCATCATCGTCGGCGTCATCTCGCTGACCGGAGTCGGCGCGCGCTTCTCGGCGCTGCTTCTGGGTCTGGCTGAGGCCAGTCAACTGCTCGCGCTCTTCTTTGCCATGTGCATCGCGATTCTTCTGGGCATGGGCATGCCGACCACGGCGGCCTATGCCGTTGCCGCCTCGGTCGTGGCCCCCGGCCTTGTGCAGCTTGGCATCCCGCAGCTGACGGCGCATTTCTTCGTCTTTTACTTCGCAGTGCTTTCGGCGATCACGCCACCGGTGGCGCTGGCGAGCTATGCGGCGGCGGGCATATCCGGCGCCAACCCCATGGAGACTTCGGTCGCCAGCTTCAAGATCGGCATTGCCGCTTTCATCGTGCCTTTCATGTTCTTCTACAATGGCGCCATCCTGATGGACGGAAGCTGGTTCGAGGTCATCCGGGCGGGCCTTACAGCGGTCTTTGGTGTATTCCTTCTCTCCGGAGGCGTGCAGGGCTGGTTCATGGGCGGACGTGCGGCATGGTTCATCCGGCTTGCGCTGATCGTGGCTGCGCTCTTCATGATCGAGGGCGGATGGGTCACCGATATCATCGGCGTGGCCCTGACCGCAGCCGCCTTCTTCGTGCAGAAGGTGATCCAGCCGAACCCGGACATGCCGCTCCGGGTGCGCGGGGCCGACTAGGCCCCACCCGTTGGAGCGTTTCGCCCAGCCACCCACCGATCCGGTCTTCGTTCAGGACCCATATCCGTTCTACGCAGCGCTCCGATCGGCGGGGGATCTGATTTACTGGGAAGACTATGGGCTTGTTTGCGCCGCCTCTCACCGGGCGGTGCAAGCGGTTTTGCGGGATACGCGCATGGGGCGCGAGGTACCACCGGAGATGCGTGCCCGGATCACTCCCCACACCCAGCCCTTCTATGACGTCGAAGCCCATTCGATGCTGGAGCTGGAGCCACCGCGCCACACGCGCTTGCGAGGGCTTGTCCTGCGGGCCTTCACCTCACGCCGGATCCGGGACCTCACGCCCGAGATCGAGGCGCTCTGCCACCGGCTGATCGATGGTTTCAAGCCCGAGCCGGACCTGATCCCGGCCTACGCCACGCCCATCCCGGTCATCGTCATCGCCCGGCTTCTGGGCGTCCCGGAAAGCATGGCGCCCGACCTGCTGCGCTGGTCAAATTCCATGGTCACCATGTATCAGGCGCGCCGCACCCACGCCGACGAAGTGGCGGCCTCCGAAGCGGCGCGCGATTTTTCCGAATTCATGCGCGGCTATGTGGACGACCGCCGCAGCGACCCTGCCGATGATCTGATCACCCATCTTATCGCGGCGGAAGAGGATGGCGAGAAGCTCTCGACCGACGAGCTAATCACAACCTGCATCCTGCTTCTCAACGCGGGGCACGAGGCAACGGTGCACACTCTCGGTAACGGACTCCGGGCGCTCCTGAGCGAAGATGTGGATGCACTGGCAACCACACGCGCCGGGACCGTCGCGGGCACGGTCGAGGAAATCCTCCGCTGGGATCCGCCACTGCATATGTTCACCCGTTGGATCTACGAGGATCTGGAACTTTTTGGCCACCGCTTTCGCCGGGGCGATCAGGTGGCCTGCCTGCTGGCCTCGGCGGGCCGGGACGACAGCGTCTGGGCGGGCGCAGACCGGTTCGACCCCGGGCGAACCGTTGTCCCAAACTCGGCCTTCGGCGCCGGGCGGCATTTCTGCGTGGGCGCGCCCCTGGCGCGGCTGGAGTTGCAGATCGGCCTTCGTGTGCTTTTCGCGCGCTTACCGAACCTGCGCCTGACCGAGCCACCCCGCTACGCCAATCTATACCATTTCCATGGGCTTGAGGCCCTGATGGTCACCGCAGCCTGAGAGACCGCGCTGCGCGCTCAGGCACAGAAATCCGCTTCTCGCGCAATCTCTTCGGGAGTAATCTCGATCCACGGAGGTCCAGCGCATGCCGATCACGCACACGCCTTACGCCAGCGCCGAAACGCTCGATTTTCCCGAAGCGATCACATTGAAGATCCTGCTTAGCGGGCAGGACACCGGCGGCGCGCAGGCGGCATTTGAAGACATCGTCGCCCCGGGCATCGGGCCGGGTCGCCACATCCACCATGATCAGGACGAGACGTTTTTCTTCCTCGACGGCGCGTTCGACGTCGAAATCGGCGGCACACGCCACAGCATGGCGCCGGGCGACGTGGCGTTCATCCCACGCGGCACCGTCCACGCCTTCCGCAACATGGGTCAGACGCCCGGACGTCTGCGCTACATCTTCTCGCCCGCCCTGACCGTAGAAGAAATGTTCCGCGCCTTCTTTGCCGCCCAAGAGGGCGGAACGCTGACACCCGACGGCATGGCCGAGATCGCCGCCGCACACGGGCAGGAATTCGTTGGGCCGCCGATCTAGAGCGGCAGAACCGTCGTTGACTTGATCTCTTCCATCGACAGCAGCGCGGTCACGTTAAAGATACGCACTTCAGAAATCAGAGCCTGATAGAACTCATCATAGGCCCGGGCGTTGGCCACACGGACCTTCAGGATATAGTCGATCTCGCCCGCAAGCCGGTGTGCCTCCAGGACTTCGGGCCTTGATTTCAACGCCTTGAGGAATTTCGCCTGCCAGTCCGCTTCGTGTTCCGAGGTGCGGATCAGGACGAAAAAACAGGCCTCCAGCCCCAGTGCTTCGGCATCCAGCAGAACCGTGTTCTGCCGGATCACTCCGGCCTCGCGCAGCTTGCGGATGCGGTTCCAAACCGGCGTCTTTGACGAGCCGATCTTTTTTGCAATTTCATCAAGGGATTGTGAGGAATCCGCCTGTAACTCCCCAAGGATTTTCCGGTCTACCTCGTCAATTCGGACATCCATTCCGTCCCTCCGGTATTTTTGAAACTTTCGTCCCCCTGCGGGACATATGAAAAACGCACGTCCTTAGTTACCGTGCCGTATGGCGAATGAACAGGAAAATGTCCTATATCTTTCAGGAAGAAGGGACCGACATGAAACACTTTCCGATCTTCCTCGCCGTCGAAGGCCGCCGGATTACCGTCTCGGGTGGTGGAGAGGCGGCGCTTGCCAAGCTGCGGCTTCTGATGAAAACCGAGGCTCGGATCAGTGTTTTTGCGGCGAACCCGGACGCGGATGTGCGCAAGCTCGCCGCGGAGGGAAAGATCACCCTGACCGACCGCGCGCTGGAACCGGGCGATGCGTTGTGCAGCGCGCTCTTTTACGCAGCCAATGACGACGAGGCCGAAGACGCCCGCGTGACAAGGCTGGCGCAGGCCGACGGAGCACTCACGAACTGGGTCGATAACCTGGGCGAAAGCCAGTTCATCACGCCGGCCATCGTCGACCGCGATCCGGTGACCGTCGCCATCGGCACCGAAGGCGCCGCCCCGGTGCTGGCCCGCGCCATCAAACGCGATCTCGAAGAACGTCTGCCCACGGCCCTCGGCCCCCTCGCCCGCATCGGCAAGGCCTTCCGCGCCCGGGTGGAGGCGCTGCCCTTTGGCCGGAAGCGCCGGGATTTCTGGACGGCCTTCTATTTTGGCGCCGGTCCCCGCGCTATGGAAACAGGCGGTCAGGAGGCCGTTCCCGAGGCGCTGGAAGACCTCCTGGCCGACCACCTTGCCAAGGAAGCGCGTCAGGGCGCCGTCGCCCTCGTGGGGGCCGGCCCCGGCGACCCGGAGCTTCTGACGCTGAAGGCCCGCAATGCGCTGCACGAGGCCGACGTCGTGATCTTTGACCGTCTGGTCGCGCCCGAAATCCTTGAACTTGCCCGCCGCGAGGCCCTGCTGGTCGATGCGGGCAAGGAGGGCTTCGGCCCCTCGCGCACGCAGCAAGAGATTAACGCGCTGATGGTCGAACACGCAGAGACCGGTGCGCAGGTCGTGCGTTTGAAATCGGGCGACCCGACAGTGTTCGGCCGGCTCGATGAAGAGATCGACGCGCTCGACGCAGCGGGCATTCCCTGGCGCATCGTGCCGGGCATCACCGCCGCCAGCGCTGCCGTCGCCACCATCGGCCAGAGCCTGACGAGACGCGGTCGAAACTCGTCCGTGCGCCTGATAACAGGGCATGACACGCAGGGCTACGCCGAGCACGACTGGCGCGCGCTTGCCGCCCCGGGCGAGGTCGCGGCGATCTACATGGGCAAGAAAACCGCCCGCTTCATCCAGGGCCGCCTGATGATGCACGGCGCCGACCCGGCCACGCCTTTCACGGTGATCGAGAACGCCAGCCGCCCGACCCAGCGCATCCTGTCGACGACGCTGGCGGAATTGCCGGATGCGCTGGCCGAGGCTGAAATGACCGGCCCGGCGCTCACCTTCCTTGGCCTCGCCCCGCGCGCCGCGCTTGAGGCCGCCGAAACGATCCTTCCCCAAGAGGCCACGCTATGAGCCGCAAATTCACCCCCAAGGTCGTCACCGCCAATCACCTTCTGGAAGGCGATGTTATCTGGCTTGACCGGAATGCCCAGTGGACGCGCAGCCTGTCCGAAGCCCAGCTTCTCATGGACGCCGAGACCGCGAGCGTCTGGCTTTCCAAGGCGCAGGCGCAGGCAGATGTCGCGGTGGGGGCCTATCTTGCCGACGCCGCGGAAGGCGCCGCCGGGCCAGAGCCAACCCACTTCCGCGAGGCGTTTCGCCGCCGCGGTCCATCGAACTATGCCCACGGCAAGCAGGCGGAGGGATCCCATGTATAAGTACAACGATTTCGACAGCGCATTCATCGCCGAGCGCAACCGCCAATTCCGTGCCCAGGTCGAGCGACGCATCGACGGCTCGCTGACCGAGGACGAATTCAAGCCCCTGCGCCTGATGAACGGGCTCTACCTGCAGCTTCACGCCTATATGCTGCGCGTGGCGATCCCCTACGGTACGCTGGATGCCGCCAAGATGCGCAAGCTGGCTGATATCGCCGACCGCTGGGACAAGGGCTATGGCCATTTTACCACGCGCCAGAACATCCAGTACAACTGGCCCAAGCTGCGCGATGTGCCGGACATGCTCGACGCCCTGGCCGAGGTGGAAATGCACGCCATCCAGACCAGCGGCAACACCATCCGCAACGTCACCGCCGACCATTTCGCAGGCGCCGCCGCCGACGAAATCGCCGATCCGCGTCCCGTTGCCGAGCTTCTGCGCCAGTGGTCGACGGATCACCCGGAATTCCAGTTCCTGCCCCGCAAGTTCAAGATCGCCATCACCGGAAGCCCCAACGACCGCGCCGTCACCAAGGCCCATGACATCGGCCTGCGCATGGTGCGTAACGCAGCAGGGGAGCCTGGGTTCGAGGTGATCGTGGGTGGTGGCCTCGGCCGCACCCCGATGATCGGCAAAACGGTGCGGGAGTTCCTGCCCGCCGCCGACCTTTTGCCCTACATCGAAGCCATAGTCAGCGTCTACAACCTGCTGGGCCGCCGGGACAACAAGTACAAGGCACGCATCAAGATCACCGTCCACGAAAACGGCATCGACACGATCCGCGATATGGTCGAGGAACGCTTCGGCAAACTGCGCGCCGCGTTCACGGGCCGCGATCAGCAGCTACTCGGCGAAATCGAAAACGCCTTCGCCCCGCCTGCCTTTCGCGACGCGCCCCTGGCTGACTATGGCCTGGCCTACGACAAGGACCCGGTCTTCCGGTCCTGGGTCGACACCAATGTCACCCAGCACCGCAACCCGCAGTACGGGATCGTGTCAATCAGCCTCAAGGCCCATGGCGCCACGCCCGGTGATGCCTCTTCGTCGCAGATGCGCGTGATGGCGGACCTGGCCGAACGCTTTGGCCATGACGAACTGCGGATCAGCCACGAACAGAACGTTATCCTGCCCCATGTGCACCGGTCGGACCTGCCGCAGATCCATGCCGAACTGCTGGCCGCCGGGCTCGGTACCGCGAACATCGGGCTGATCTCCGACATCATCGCCTGCCCGGGCATGGATTACTGCGCACTGGCCACGGCCCGGTCGATCCCGATTGCCCAGGAAATCGCCACCCGCTTTGACGAGCTAAAGCTGGAACACGATATCGGCGCGCTGAAGATCAAGATCTCGGGCTGCATCAACGCCTGTGGTCACCACCACGTGGGCCATATCGGCATCCTCGGGCTCGACCGCGCGGGCGTCGAAAACTATCAGGTCACGCTGGGCGGCGACGGTACCGAAACCGCCGCCATCGGCGAACGGGCCGGCCCGGGCTTTTCGGCCGAAGAAATCGTGCCCGCAATCGAACGGCTGATCTATGCCTACCTCGATCTGCGCGAAGACCCGGACGAGACATTCCTTGATGCCTACCGCCGTCTTGGCGCCGAGCCCTTCAAAGCCGCGCTTTACCCGGAGGCCAAGGCCCATGCCGCTTGAGGCTCCTTTCAGCCGGGCCACCGAGCGCGCAGCCGGGCTCAATGCCCGCTACCGCCACCATTCGGCCGCGCGGGTGCTCGAGGACGCACTGTCCGACCCGGCCGTGGGGCGCGCGGCGCTGGTCAGTTCCTTTGGCGCCGAGTCCGTGGCGCTCTTGCATCTGGTCTCGGTCATCGACCGCACCACTCCTGTTCTCTTTATAGATACCGAGATGCTGTTTCCCGAGACCCTGAGCTACCAGGCCGAGGTGGCCGAGCGGCTGAAGCTGACCGACGTCCGCATCATCAAGCCCTCGCGCGAAGAGATCTTTGCTGAAGATGTGGACGGCATCCTGCATCTGTCCGATCCCGACGCCTGCTGCACTTTGCGCAAGACGCGGCCCTTGGAAATCGCGCTTGAAGGCTTTGACGCCTGGATCACCGGGCGCAAGCGCTTTCAGGGCGGCCGGCGGACCGAGCTTGAGTTCTTCGAGGCCGAAGGTGACGCACGGATCAAGATCAATCCGCTGGCGCATTGGACCCGCGACGATGTGCAGGACTACATGATTAACAACCGCCTGCCACGCCATCCGCTGGTGTCACGCGGCTACCGCTCGATCGGCTGTGCGCCCTGCACGACGCCGGTCGGCAAAGGTGAAGATGACCGCGCAGGCCGCTGGCGCGGCAGCGAAAAAGAGGAATGCGGGATTCACTTTGTGAACGGCAAAATAGTCCCTGGCCCCCTGCCCGCCCGTGGCCCCCGACCAGAAGGAGACGCCGCATGAGCGTGATCGTAAGCGATACCGGCTTTGCCGATGAAGACTGGACAGCGGGCTTTGTTCCGCTCGATGCTGTGCCCGCCAACGCCAGCCCGGCACTTGCGGTCGACGTACCCTCCGATGCCGATCCCGAGACGCTGAACCGGCGGTTGGCCGAGATCGACCTGATCCGCGTCGATTTCCCCAGCTTCGCCGATGGCCGCGGTTTTACCATTGGTCGCCGCCTGCGCCTGATGGGCTTTCAGGGACGTCTCCGCGCCAAAGGGCATGTGCTGGCGGACCAATACGCCATGGCGCGGCGCTCGGGCTTTGATGAGGTGGAAATCGACGCCGCCCTCGCCGCCCGCCAGCCCGAAGACCAGTGGCGCGACCGCGCAGACTGGCTGGCCCATGACTATCAGTCGCGCCTGCGCGGCTGAAGCCACCCTTTCCGAACCCCAGAACGACCGCTAGACAGAGGGCAAGGTGTCAGCCTTGCTGGACAGATGAATGACATGACTTCCGTGACCGAAAACGCACCCAAGGCGCAACCCGCGCTGCCCGACGCGCAAACCGTGACCGCCGTGCGTCACTACACCGACCGGCTGTTTTCATTCCGCACCACGCGCCCGCAATCCCTGCGCTTCCGTTCGGGCGAGTTCGTGATGATCGGCCTCATGGGCGATCCGGACCCCAAGACAGGCAAGCAGAAACCGCTTTTGCGCGCCTATTCCATCGCCTCGCCTAGTTGGGACGAGGAGCTGGAGTTCTATTCGATCAAAGTGCAGGACGGCCCGCTGACCTCGAAACTGCAGCACATCCAGCCTGGCGACCAGGTGATCCTGCGACCAAAGCCCGTTGGTACGCTGGTCCATGACGCGCTCTTGCCCGGCAAACGGCTCTGGTTCTTTGCCACGGGCACGGGCTTTGCGCCTTTCGCCTCGCTCTTGCGCGACCCCGAGACCTATGAAAACTACGACGAGGTCATCATCACCCACACCTGCCGCGAGGTGGCGGAACTGACCTACGGGCGCGAACTGATCGAAAGCATTCGGTCCGACGCGTTGCTGGGCGAGCTTATTGGCGAAGAGAACCTTGCAAAGCTGCGCTACTACCCCACGACCACGCGCGAAGAAAGCCCGCGCATGGGCCGCGTCACGACGCTCCTGAAGGACGGCACGCTCTTCAAAGACCTCGGCATCGAAGGGATCAACCCCGACACCGACCGCGCCATGGTCTGCGGATCGATCGGACTGAACACGGACCTGAAAGAGATCCTCGAAGGCTTCGGGCTGGAGGAAGGCGCAAACTCCGATCCCAAACACTACGTGGTCGAAAAGGCCTTCGTGGGGTAGTCTTCCGAGGCAAGTCCAGCCCCCCATGAAGGAGACCCCCGATGGCCGCAACGCCCCCGGTATGTGATTTCGGCTGGCAGGCGCCCGAATTCCGCCTGCCCGCCACCGACGGCGCCACCTACAGCCTGGCGGATGTCCGCGGCCCCAGTGGGACGCTGATCATGTTTATTTGCAATCACTGTCCTTACGTTCTGGCGGTGAAGGACAGGATCGTGCGCGACGCGCACGCGCTGATGGAGGCCGGTGTCGGCGTGGCGGCTGTCTGCTCGAACGACGCGGTGGCCTACCCTGCCGACAGTTTCGAAAAGATGGGCGATCTTGCCCGCGCCGAAGGTTTCCGCTTCCCCTATCTCCACGACGAAGACCAATCCGTCGCCCGCGCTTACGGCGCCGCCTGCACGCCCGATTTCTTCGGCTTTGACGCGAATCTTGGCCTCCAGTACCGCGGGCGTCTCGACGCCTCGCGCAGCAGAGCCGGGCCGGTCGACCTGCGCCGCGACCTCTATGAAGCCATGACCCAGATCGCCGCAACCGGCAACGGCCCGCACGACCAGATCCCATCGATGGGCTGTTCGATCAAGTGGAAGGCGGCCTGACGCGCACGACATGGGACAGATTTAGCTTGCCTGCCCGGCAACGCGGCGGCTAGCGTTTTTGCCAACGCCTCTGCTGTCCTGGGTTTTCATGTTCGTTTCCATAAGGTCCTGTGTCCTGGCCGCCTGCCTTCTGCCCGGTCTCGCCGCCGCGCAGGCAGACGATCCCGCCATCGATCCCGAAGCCGTTCGCATCGTCCGCGAAGCTGCCGAGTTCCTCTCCACGCAGGACCGGCTGGCCGCCGACTGGTATGTCTCTTGGGACTATGTGATCGACGGTCGCGAAAAGATCACCTACACGCGCTCGGGCTACAACCTTCTGGCCCGGGGCGAGGGGTTTTATTCCTACACCGACGATGGGGTGAAACGGCGCGAACTCTTCTTTGACGGCGGGCATTTCGAGATCTACTCACTCGACGATGACGCCTATGTCAGCACGCCGCTGATCGGCACATTCGAAGACTTGGTGGACCGGGCGCAGGCCGAATACGGGCTGGCGCTGCCGCTTTGGGAAGTCTTCACAAAGTACGCGCCCGGTGAGTTCCTCGAAGGGATAGAAGCAGCGGCTTATCTGGGCGAAACCCGCATCGCAGGTATTCCCGCCTACCACCTGGCCTTCGCGCAGGCCGACTACGACTGGCAGCTCTGGATCGCGGCCGATCCCGACGAGCCCCTGCTTCTCTCGATGGTCGGCACCGATCCTTACACCCAGGGCTGGCCTCAGTACCGCGCCTATTTCCACAACTGGGATTTCGCGCCCGTCGTGACCGAAGGGATGTTCCGTTTCGTCCCCGGCGAAGAGACGGCGCGCATGACCTGGCCAAAGGTGGAGGTCGAACCGGGGCTACTCAGCCAGATCCCGCCGGGCGCAGGAGGCGGTGATGAATAAGCTGCGGCAGGTCTGGATCTTCGTGCTGATCACAGCGCTGGCCATCGGGACTGCGCCAGAGAAGATCGTGACGCTTTCGTTCGGGCCCGATTTCGCCCATGCCAAGCGGGGCGGCCGCGCTGGCGGCTATCACGCCCGCGCCCCGCGCCCGCCGAGCGGTGCCCGCGCCCGTCCAAGCACGCCGCGGCCCAGCACGCGACCCAGCGTCCCGTCGACCCGGCCCAGCACGCGCCCTGCCCGTCCGCCTTCGGCCAGCCTGCCCAGCACACGGCCCCCGGCCACCTCGCGCCCCAGCACGCGGCCTCCTGCGACAACCCTGCCCGCGCGCCCGCCATCGGCCTCGCGGCCCGGCACGCGGCCACCGACCACCACCTTGCCCGGGCGTCCCCCCACCAGTGCGTTGCCCGGCACGCCGCCGACAACCCGGCCAACGCCCGACAGACCGCGCCCCGAGCCTCCCACCGCCCGGCCACCGACCGAGCGCCCACCGGGTTCGCGCCCGCCCGGCACCCGGCCGCCAACAGACAGGCCCGACCGCCCCGACAGGCCAGATCGTCCCGACAGACCGGACAGGCCCGACAGACCGGACAGGCCCGATCGTCCCGACAAACCCTCGGGTTGGAATCCGCCCAATTCGCGCCCGCCGGGCTGGCGACCGCCCTACTACCCGCCGCCCTACTACAGGCCTCCCCACTACATCTACGGACCCTACTATTACTCGCCGTCCTGGGGATGGTACTTCACAGCCGGGCTTGTGGGCGCGACGCTCGTGTATTCCGCATCCCTGCCAGACGACGACGGCTGCGAGGAAGTCCGAGACGGGGACGAGACGCTCTACATCTGCGACGGCGTGCTCTACCGCTCGACCTACTACGAGGGCAATGAAGTCTACGAGATTGTCTCGCAGGACCCCAACGAAGAGGGTTTTGAAGCCGCCGAACCGGGCTCATCGGTCCTTGGAATGGGACTGACGTCGCCCATGACAAGCGGGCAGGATGTGCGCGACGTGCAGAACCGCCTCGTGGGGGCAGGCTATGACGTGGGCGGCGTCGACGGTGTTTACGGGACCGGCACCGAAACCGCGGTGCTCTGGCTGCAATACGACAATGATCTTGAGCAGAGCGGAATCATCGACCGGCCCACCGCCGAACTTCTGGGCTTTCTGCCACCGTCGGATCCGCCACCGGAAGCGACCGGCGAGGCAGAGACCGAGGCTACGGACACCGAACAGACCGAAACTGAGGCGACCGAAGCCAGTGAGGCCACCGAATCCGATGACGCCAGCGAAACGGAGGGCGGCGCAGACGCTGCCGACGGAACACAAGACGCTGGCGATGACGAGACAGGCGCAAATGACGGTTGAATGCCGCGCAGAGGGGCATTACCTTCTCGCAACTTGTTTTTCATGGCTTTAGGAGACCTAACATAGCCCGCAGACCCCACAATGCCCCGCCCCAGCGGGACACCGGCCCCCGCGTAAACGGACGCATCCGGGCCCCGGAAATCCGCCTGATCGGCGCTGAAGGCGAAAACGTCGGCGTCGTCACACCAGAGCGCGGCATGGCTCTGGCAGAAGCAGCTGGCCTCGACCTCGTGGAAATCTCGCCGAACGCCACGCCGCCCGTCTGCAAGATCATGGATTTCGGCAAGTTCAAATACGAACAGCAGAAACGCGAAAGCGAAGCGCGCAAGAAGCAAAAGACGATCGACGTCAAAGAGGTGAAATTCCGCCCGAACACGGACACCCATGACTACGACGTCAAGATGCGCAACGTGTTCAAGTTCCTTGAGCACGGCGACAAGGTGAAGGTCACTCTCCGCTTCCGCGGCCGCGAAATGGCGCACCAGGACCTCGGACGCGATCTTCTCGAACGCGTGGCCGAAGACGTCAAAGAGATCGGCAAGATCGAAAACATGCCCAAGATGGAAGGCCGCCAGATGGTCATGATGATCGGCCCGGCCAAGTGATCCGCCTCGGGTGATGATGCAAGATCGGCCCGCTGATCCAGCGGGCCTTTTTGTTGAGAGAGAGCGACAGGTGGATACCTCCAGCAGCTTTTGGGACCAGCGCTACATCGCCGACGGCTATCTTTTTGGTACCCGGCCTGCGCGGTTTCTGACCGATCATGCCGGCCTTCTGCCAGCGCAGGGCCGCGCCCTGGCTGTCGCCGATGGCGAGGGGCGGAATTCGGTCTGGCTGGCGGGGCGGGGACTGGATGTCGTGGCTTTCGACCAATCGCCCGTGGGCCAGGCCAAGGCGAAAACGCTTGCCAAAGAGGCCGGCGCAGAGGTTGATTTCCGGCTCGGCGACATCTTTGACTGGGACTGGAGCGAAGCTTACGACGTGGTGGCGGCCATCTTCATTCAGTTTGCCGCCCCCGACCAGCGGACCCGGATTTTCGCAGGGCTCCGGCAAGCGGTTCGTCCCGGTGGCTTGCTTTTTCTGCATGGCTACACGCCCGACCAGGTGGCGCTTGGCACCGGCGGACCGCCCCACTCTGAGAACATGTACACCCGCGCGCTTCTCGAAGACGCCTTCGGCGACTGGCGCCTCTTGCGCCTGGTCGATTACCGGGCCGAACTGAGCGAAGGCCCCGGGCATTCGGGCCCCTCGGCCCTGATTGACCTCGTGGCCCAGCGTCCGGCGTAAGGCCTCGGACGCGCGCGCGTGGCATAAATTCGTTAACATTTCCGAAAGGTTGAACGGTTGAACTGTCCCCACCGGGACAGCGTACGCCCGCTCTTTCAGACGCCCTGCCGCAGGACGCCGGTAATCTGCGCCATGATCGACACGGCGATCTCTGCCGGGCTGCGCGCCCTGATGCCGAGCCCCACGGGCGCGTGGATACGGGCAATATCGGCCTCTGCGATCCCCTTCGCGATCAGCCGGTCCACGCGCTTGGCATGGGTTCGGGTGGAACCGAGCGAGCCAAGGTAAAAGACATCCGAGGCCAGCGCAGTCTCGATTGCCGGATCGTCGAGTTTGGGATCATGGGTCAGGGTCACAACAGCCGTGCGCGCATCTAGCCCGATGGCTGCCAGCGCCTCGTCCGGCCAGTCATGGCTGATTGTGCGGCCCGGGAAACGCGCGGCACTTCCAAAGGCCTCCCGCGGGTCCACCAGCGTCACGTCATAGCCAGCAAGATCCGCCATTTCCACGAGCGGCTGCGCGATATGGACCGCGCCCACCACGATCATCCGCAGGGGCGGATTGTGAAGGCCGATAAACCAGTCGTCCTCAAAACCCGATTTGTCCGCCGCCGCCCGCGCCGCGATGACCGCGCCGAGCGCCGGATCATCGGGACCGGCCAGCCGCCGCTCCCACGTACTGGTGTTGACGGCATAGGCGAGCGCCATGCGCCCGGCCCGCGCCGCGACGATGTCGGCCAGCATCCCATCGGACAGAGCCGCGCCGACAGGCTCGACCAGAACCCGGATACGCCCGCCGCAGGCCAGGCCGACGGCAAAGGCCTCGTCATCGCTGACACCGTAGTCAAGAAGCCGTGGCTGTCCGTCCGCCAGCGACTCCTGCGCCTCGAAGACAACCGCGCCCTCCACGCAGCCACCGGACACCGATCCGGCGATCCGACCATCCGCCCCGATGGCAAGCTGACTGCCCACGGGCCGCGGCGCCGAGCCCCAGGTCTCGACCACGGTGGCCAGCGCCGCGCCACCCGCGCTCCGGTGCCAGTCGAGCGCGGTTTCGGGGATCTGTTCGAACTCTGCCGCCATCGGGCGCTCCTAACTCAAGGTCCGCGGGATTGTGCCCCGGACCGGCGCCACTTACAAAGCGGAAGACCAAAGACCGGAGCGTCCCCATGGATATAGGCACCTGGCTGGCGTTTGTCGCCGCATCGACCGCACTTCTGCTGATTCCCGGCCCGACCGTTCTTCTGGTGCTGGCCTATGCGCTGAGCCGCGGGCGCAAGGTGGCGCTGGCCACGGCCTCGGGCGTCGCCCTTGGGGATCTGGTGGCGATGAGCGCCTCGCTCGCCGGGCTTGGCGCGCTCGTGATGGCGTCGGCCACCGCCTTTACGGTTCTGAAATGGGTGGGCGCTGTCTATCTGATCTATCTCGGGATTGCTCTGATCCGAAACGCGCCGAAGGCCAGTTTGGGGCTCGGCGACGCGACCGATGACAAGGATGCAACGGGGATTTTCTGGCATTCGGCACTCGTCACGGCTTTGAATCCGAAATCCATCGCCTTTTTCATCGCTTTCGTGCCGCAGTTCATGTCGCCCGGTGCACCGCTTTTGTGGCAGTCGGTGATCCTTGTTGCGACCTTCGTGGGGCTCGCGGCGATCAATGCCTTCGCCTATGCGCTTCTGGCGGACAGGATGCGGCAGGGCATACACCGACCCGGCGTTCTGCGCTGGATCAACCGCTGCGGCGGCGGCGCACTGGTGGGTATGGGCGTTCTCAGCACCACGGTCGCGCGGGCATGACGATTATCCACAAAGGCCGCCCAATACCAAGCACCTGACGGAATAGTTCCGGCGCGGAAGCCTTGTTGCAGGAAATGGTGCCGGGGACTTGCCTTGTCTCCGTCCCCATGCCTAGATCGTCGTCAGTGGGGCTGTAACAATGACTGAGTATATCCGTGTAAACACGGCACCGCCGGGTGCCATTCTTTGCGTATCTGCACTGCCTGAGGCCAGACACCATGGCTGACCGGGAGGAGCACTTACGCACGCCCCTTGGCGGCCTCAGCCGTGCCGACTGGCTGACGCGCGCAGAGGACATCGCTGAATACGACGGCTATTTCGAACCCGTGGGCAAGCAGCACTCGGCCATCTTCATCGACCGCGATCCATCGGTCCTGATTGTGTCCTTCGAAGAACTCGATACCGTTCGACTGTCCGATGAACTTGGCCATCCCGTCGGTTTTCATCTCGCCCGGACACGGGACTGGTCGCACCTTTGCATCATGGCCGAGGGCGAAACCTGGTACCGTGACAGGGCGCTCTACGGCTATTTCGACCGCCTCATCGACGACGGTTTCTTCGAGGATTTCGACCGCGTGATCTTCTATGGCGCCGAGATGGGCGCCTACGGCGCGGCGGCGTTTTCGGTGGCCTCGCCCGGTTCCACGGTTATCGCCATCCAGCCTGTGGCAACGCTGGAGCCCGACCGCACTGTCTGGGACCCCAGGTATGCCGACCGGCGTCGGCTCGATTTCACCACGCGCTACGGCTACGGGCCGGAAATGGTTGAAGCAGCGGCGAAAGCCTATGTGATTTTCGACCCGCAGGAGCGGCTCGATGCGATCCACGCAGCGCTTTATGACCGCGAAACCGTGACCCACCTGCGCTGCCGCCATTTGGGCGACCGGATCGCTCTTGAGTTTGAGCGGATGGGCATTCTGCAAAAAGTGCTGGAGGCGGCGGGCGACGGGACTCTGGATGCGCGCAGTTTCTTCACGCTCTACCGGGAGCGCCGCACCAACGCCGCCTACCTGCGGCGGCTTCTGGCGGAACTGGAAGGCGACGACCGGCCATACCTGGCCGCACTTCTTTGCCGGAACGCGGTGCAGCGGCTCAATCAGCGGCGGTTCCGCGAGGGCCTGCGACGCGCGCAGGCGCAGCTGGTGGAGCGCGGGATCACCTTTACATGGCCGCAGCTTATCAGCGCCGAGTGATCAGAGCCCGCCGTCGGCTTTGAGAAATTCCACAATTTCCGGCACGCCTTGCCCTGACTTCAGCGCCGCCATGACGAAGGGACGCGCGCCGCGCGCATCGGCGGCATCGCGCGCCAGAAGACCGGTATCGACGCCCACATGGGGCGCCAGGTCGGTCTTGTTCACGATCAGAAGGTCCGACCGGGTCACCCCTGGCCCTTTCTTGCGCGGAATGTCCTGCCCCGCCGCCGTGTCGATCACGTAAAGCGTCAGGTCCGCCAGTTCCGGGCTGAAGGTGGCCGCAAGATTGTCGCCGCCGCTTTCAATGAAGATCACGTCGAGGTCGGGGATACTTTCGCGCAGGTCCGCCACCGCCGCGAGGTTGACCGAGGCATCCTCGCGGATCGCCGTGTGCGGGCAGCCACCGGTCTCGACCCCCCGGATCCGCGCCTCGGGCAGCGCCTGGGCGCGGGTGAGAAAATCGGCGTCTTCGCGCGTGTAGATGTCGTTTGTGATCACGGCGACCGAATACTCCGCGGCCATGGCGCGGCAGAGTTTCTCGGTCAGCGTCGTCTTGCCGGCGCCCACGGGGCCGCCAATTCCGACGCGCAAAGGGCCGTTTTCGCTGATCATGAGCGGAAAATCCTCACGTCCTGGGTTTCATGAGCCATGGCGGCCAGGTCAGAGCCAAAGGCCGCGTTGCCAAGATCACCGGTTCCGGCTGTGGCGGAGGTCTCGGCGATCTCGGCGATAATCGGCAGGAGCGCAGAGAGCACCATCTGTCCTTCGGTCTGACCAAGCGGCACAAAGCGCACGCCGACCTGCACCAGATTGGCGGCAAATCCCTGAAGATAGAGCGCCACGACGGTATGGGTCGGCAACCCGAGATCGCGCGCGGCGATACCGACCACAACCGGCAAGGCGGCGGGCGCGACGGGCTCGGTGCGCAGTGCGCTCACCGTCTGGGCGAAGGCCGCGCCCTGCAGGCGAGTTTCGTCCCAGCGTTCGGAACTGGTGGCCAGCGCCGCCGCCAGATCGGCGAGGTCCACGTCCGGCAGGCAAGTGCGATGGGACAGCGACAAAAGGACCGCGTCGGTGTGGCCTGAGCCGAACCTCAGGATCGCTTCGAGCCAGGCCGTAAGCGTTTGCCCGCAGGACACCTGCCCGGCGGAAATTGCAGTCTCCAGACCGTGGCTATAGGCAAATCCGCTTACGGGAAAGGCCGGCGAAAGCCACTGGGTGAGGTGTAGAAGATCAGTGGTGGTGGTCATGGCCGCTCCCGTGGTCGTGCCCGTTGTCGTGGGGCAGCGTCCGGCCATGGCCATAGGCGCCGCCTTCGGGTTCAAAGGGTGCGGTGACCGGTTCAACCTTTGCTCCCAGTCCCGTCAGCATTTTGGCAAGCACATGGTCCTCACGGATCAGGATGTGGTCGCCCGTGATCTGGCAAGGAGTATGGCGGTTGCCTACATGCCAGGCGATGCGCGGCAGATTTTCGGCCCGCACGCGCAAAAGAGCCTCGGGCGCGGCCTCGACGATAACGCGCGTACCATCCTCAAGGACGAAACAGTCCCCGGTTTCTAGGCTGATTGTTTCGGGTAGATCGACAATGAACGCGCGGCCAGCGGCGCTGGTCACGCGTTTGCGGCGCAGAAACCGACCCTCGTAGTCGAGGAGCAGCCTGTCATCGCCCCGCGTGCCGGAGCGGTCGACGGTTTTGACGCGCTGGAGAGTCATGCGACCCCCCTGCCCGCGGGATTTCTCACAAGTAGTGACGGTCGCCCAGCAGGACCTGCGGGATATCGTCCCGGGTCAGGCCGCGTTTGGCCAGTTCCGCATCGGAAAGCGAAAGCATGAATTCTGCTTCGCGGGACATCCGGTTGGCCCGCACGACCAGCGAAACGGCATTGCCGAGGGCGCGGAACGGGGCGGCCAGCAGATCTGCCGGCGCGGGGAAATGTGATTGAACCGAGGTTGCCATGTGGTCCCTCCTGATCGGGGTGGCGGGGTTTGCGTCTCGGGTCAATATTTGGGGCACCGGAGCGCAGGCCGCAATGCATACAATTGTATACCGGACTTGCAGGCCGTGCATGGCTGGTTCTTTGCGCCTGTTGGGACGCCCTTAACCAAGATGGTCCAGTGTCCGGCGCGTGATCAGTTGGGAGACAGGCGGTTGCACACTGCTTTGAAGACAGAACCACGCTGTCCGGCGAATATGGACAGCGGGCCACAGGCGCCGGTCTGGCGACCGTCGCGGCCCGCGGCACCTTTGTTCCGCTCGCGCCGCGCCGCCGCCCGGTCTCTGGACGTGCCGACCAGCGCCGACGAGTTTGTGTTCCTGGCCGAAGCGCCCTGGGACGCCCCTGTTCCGGCCCTGCAGGATCTGCCCAGCCTGCCAGCCATCCGGCGGCAGTCTTGGCGCGCGGCAGTACGGTTGTGGATCGGGCGGGCATTGCAGTTCAGAACATGAAATAGCGTTGCGCCATGGGAAGCTCCGCCGCGGGTTCGCAGGTCAGAAGCTCGCCATCGGCCCGGACTTCGTAGGTCTCGGGATTTATTTCCATGGCCGGGGTTGCGGCGTTGAGCTGCATATCCGACTTGCCGATGCCGCGGGTGTTTTCCACCGCCGCCAGGGACTTGGCGAGCCCGAGTGACCCGGCCAGGTCCGCATCCACCGCAGCGGCGCTGACGAAGGTGACTGCACTTTGCTCAACCGACCGTCCGAAGGCGCCGAACATGGGCCGGGTATAGACGGGCTGCGGTGTCGGGATTGAGGCGTTGGGGTCGCCCATCTGCGCGACGGCAATCGTCCCACCCAGAAGCACCATTTCGGGCTTCACGCCAAAAAAGGCCGGGTTCCAGAGCGCCAGATCCGCGCGCTTGCCCACCTCGACGGACCCGATATGGGCCGAAATGCCGTGGGTGATCGCCGGGTTGATGGTGTATTTCGCCACGTAGCGGCGGACGCGAAAATTGTCGTTGTCACCGGTTTCTTCGGGCAGCCGCCCGCGCTGGACCTTCATCTTATGGGCCGTCTGCCAGGTACGGATGATCACCTCGCCCACCCGGCCCATGGCCTGACTGTCGGACGCGATGATCGAGAAGGCGCCCATGTCGTGCAGGATGTCTTCGGCGGCGATGGTTTCCTTGCGGATGCGGCTTTCGGCAAAGGCCACGTCTTCGGGAATCGCCTTGTCGAGGTGATGGCAGACCATGAGCATGTCGAGATGCTCTTCCAGCGTGTTCACCGTATAGGGTCGCGTGGGGTTGGTGGACGACGGAATGACGTGCTGCTCTTCCACCACCTTGATGATGTCGGGGGCATGTCCGCCGCCCGCACCTTCGGTGTGGAAGGCGTGGATCGTTCGGCCCTTCATGGCCTTCACGGTGTTCTCGACAAAACCGCTTTCGTTCAGCGTATCGGTATGGATCATCACCTGCACGTCATAGGCATCGGCGACCGAAAGGCAGCAGTCGATGGCGCCGGGCGTGGTGCCCCAGTCTTCGTGCAGTTTCATCGCGCAAGCGCCGCCCTTGACCATCTCTTCCAGCGCTGCGGGGGTCGAGGCATTGCCCTTGCACGAAAGGCCGAAGTTCATCGGGAAAGCGTCGAGCGCCTGGAGCATCCGCCCGATGTGCCAGGGCCCGGGCGTGCAGGTCGTCGCCAGCGTGCCGTGGGCAGGGCCCGTGCCGCCGCCGAGCATGGTCGTGAGACCAGAGTGCAGCGCATCGTCAATCTGCTGGGGGCAAATGAAATGGATGTGGGCGTCAAAACCGCCCGCGGTCAGGATCTTGCCCTCGCCGGCGATGGCCTCGGTGCCGGGACCGATGATGATGTCGACGCCGTTCTGCGTGTCGGGGTTGCCGGCCTTGCCGATGGCGGCGATCTGTCCGTCTTTGAGGCCCACGTCGGCCTTGTAGATGCCGGTATAGTCCACGATCAGCGCGTTGGTGATCACCGTGTCGACAGCGCCGTCCGCGCGGGTGACCTGGGACTGGCCCATACCGTCGCGGATCACCTTTCCACCGCCGAATTTCACCTCTTCCCCGTAGGTTGTGAGGTCTTTTTCCACCTCAATGATGAGGTCGGTATCGGCCAGCCGGACCCTGTCGCCCGTGGTGGGGCCGTACATGTCTGCATAGGCGGCGCGGGAGATTTGGGCGGGCATGGCGGGGTCCTAGTTGTCTTGGGGTTGGCCGAGCGAGGCGGGGTCGATGCTGTGGTTGCGGGATCTCGGTGTGCCGCCCGGTGGGCACCGCCGGGCAGCGCCCACCTCGGGCGAACGCTGCCCAGCTGTGTCGCTCAGGTCTCTTTCTTGTCAGCGGCTTTCGCCTCAGGCGCCGGTGCGAGCGAAACCGTTTTCTTGCGGGGCGCGCGGCGCTTGGGGGCGGGCTTTGGGGTCTCCGCCGCGGTGGATTTCTCAGCAGCCTTGGCGACGGGCTTGGGCGCCGTTTTGGGGGCGGCGGTCCGTTTGGTCGGCGCTATTGACCAGAATGAACCGGGCTATTGATTGCATTGAGCAGGTGGGTAGAAAAGATCGGAAGCAATAAGTAGGCTACCATCGGTAAAGCCTTTCAG
>JBCDED010000006.1:0-74126 GCA_039179985.1 Pseudomonadota bacterium | reverse complement strand
ATGACCCCGAGGCAGCGCGCGCTGTCTTGGCACCAGACTACATCCAGCACAATCCGATCATCCCCAGCGGGGCCGATGGTCTGATCAATCTCATCCCGGTGGTGAAAGATAACGGTGTAGGCGTCACGACGCATCGCGTCATCGTCGATGGCGACTACGTCGTGACCCACAACACTTTTGAGAATGCTGATATTTTCGGAGCAGCCCAACTCGCTTCATTTGATGTGTTCCGGATCGAAGATGGCCTTTTGGCCGAACACTGGGACAACCTCCAACCCGTTCCTGCTGAAACCGCATCGGGTCGTACGATGTTTGACGGGCCAACAGAGGTTGTGGACCTAGACCTGACCGAAGACAATCGCGCCGTTGTCGAAGGCTTCCTGCAAGACGTCTTTCTGGACGGTAACGTGCAGAACGCGGGCAACTACATCATCTCTGAACCCGGCGCATATCTCCAGCACAACCCACTCGTTGGCGACGGCCTGGACCAACTGGGTGCAGCATTTGCCTTTCTAGCGGAGCAGGGCCAAGGCTTTAGCTTCTCCGAAGTTCATTTGGTGCTCGCCCAAGGCAACTTCGTCTTCTCGATGACCGAAGGCGCGATGGGCGACGTCCCAACCGCGTTCTTCGACCTGTGGCGCGTCGAAGACGGCATGATCGTCGAACACTGGGACACGATCGAAGCGATCCCAGACGAGATGGCTCATGACAACGGCAAATTCTAAGCAAACCTGAAACCAACGACGGAGAGACCAAAATGCGACTTACTACCCTACGAACTTCCGCAGCACTCGCACTCACTGCCACCGTTTGGACAAGCGGGGCAGCCCTAGCGGGTGGCCACGCAGAGGTTGAAAAGATAACCGATCTTCTCAGGGCCTATGAGGCGTTTGGGAACAGCAGCAATTCGGATGGCATGGGCAGCCTTTACACAGAAGACGCTGTCCTTCTTCCCGACAGGTTTGACGCCTATGAAGGCGCAGAGGCGATCGCCGCCTTCTATGCATTCGCATTCAGCGCGCTGACACTGGACCTGGTGTTCGACATCGATCCTGAAGACATCGTCGTGTCCGGTGACACCGCATATGCGGTGACAAGCTCGACGGGAACGCGCCTGATTAAAGCGTCAAACGAAACAGTGCCTGAGATTAATCGTGAGCTTTGGGTCTTCGAGAAGGTCGATGACGAGTGGAAGATCGCGCGGTACGCCTTTAACCAGTCGGAATAAGCTATTCCGGTGCCCTGATCATCTCAGGGCACCGGCAATTTGAATTATATTTTCAAGGACCAACCCCAAATGGATCGTCCGCATCAGGACAAGAACGTTTTGATCACAGGCGGCGGTCGCGGAATTGGTGCAGCGATTGCACGGCGCCACGCTTCTGAAGGTGCGCATGTAACACTGACCTATGTTGGCTCGCCCGCTGAGGCCAACAAGGTCGTCGTTGAAATAGCGGCCAAAGGAGGACAGGCCCGCGCAATTGAAGCCGATGCGCGCAAGATCGGTGCAAGCGCCTGAGCTGTTGCGACCGTTGTCGCGGATCAGGGCAGCCTCGACATTTTGGTGTCGAATGCGGGCATCAGCATCTCAAAGCCAATCGGCGACTTGACAGATGACGACTATCCGGCCGTGTTCGACATCAATGTCGGTACAAATTTCGAGGTCATGCGCGCAGCGTCCAACGTCATGATCCGAGGCGGCAGGATTATTGCGATCACGGCGACGATTGCGAACGACTACTTTGCACCAGGGCTCGCGCTATACGGGGCTAGCAAGGCAGCTGTGAACGGTCTCGTACAGGGATGGTCCCGCGATCTTGGACCCAAAAGCATTACCGTGAACGCAATTGTTCCCGGTCCAATTGACACCGATATGAACCCTGATCGGTCCTGGTATGCGCGGCGATTGAAGAAACGTGTACCCCTGGGCCGCTATGGACAGCCGAAGGAGATTGCATCGCTCGTCAGCTATCTGGCAAGCGATGAGGCAGGTTTTGTCACAGGCCGAAAAGAATGATCGACTGTGGCGCGCAGGTCCTCAGCCGGGAAGACTTGCCGGACGTGTTCTATGATATCCCGAGCTTCACCTCAGGCGGCGTAAGTGCCTTCTGATTGCCCTTAGGGTCTGGCCCCATTGGTCTCAGGCGAGCGTCGTGATTCACCGCCAGAAAACTGAGCGGTGACATGTCTGGTCTTTTCTGGTTGAGCGACGAGCCGATGGCGCCTTTGAAACCCTATTTTTCGAAGCCCCACGGCAAGCCAAGGGTCGATGAACGCAAAGTGCTGAGCGGGGTCATTTTCAATCCTGCTCCGCCTTGCGGACATCCTTCCAGTGTTTACTCAAGGTTTCCGGTGAGATCTGCTCAAACTCTGGGATTACGTACAAGCAGTCACAGGCAAATTCGATGAACGGGCCGGTGGTACTATGGGTCAGACTGACAACTTCTTCCTGCCAGCCGGAATGAGACATCCAGATCTCCGCGATCTCGCGAAGAATGGACTTTAGGCGTTTGTTGGGTGGGCGGCCTCTTGGGATCTTCTTTCGATAGTACTCCGCCAGGGTGCTCAGGATTTGCCGGAACTCCATGCGTTCGTGTTCGCTCATCTCTGTCCAATTCAGGGATCTTAGTGACGGGCTTTGAGCGCGGCCCGCACGCTGCCATTCTGTTTTCCAGCGGTTTCCTAGGGTTCCAGAGACTAGCCCATAGATCTCGTTTCTTCGAAGCAACGTCGACTTCATCGGATGCTTCAGTCTGGAGAGTTTTTGCAAGTAGAAGCACTTTTGTTTTGTGGTAAGATCGCCCGATTCAAACTGCTTCCAGTACTCTTTAAGATGCGCTTCATCGGCGTTTCGGTAGCAGCCAAGTAGCAGGTCTTCCAGCTCCGTGCGCAATTGAGCCGGTTCATTGAGATGGCCGGGATGTTCACTAAATGTTCTCAAAATATCGGCAAATTCGTCCTCAGTGTAGTGTGTCTTGTGTTTCATAATACAAGATGGTGCGTGAAAAGCCGGGCTCTGCCGAGGCTGCATGATCTCCAAAAGAGCCGATGGACGCTTTGGCATCAGGCCAAACCGCATCTTTCGAGGCTCGCCCTGGAAGAATGGCCAAAACGAGCGCTTCGACGGGTCAGCTGGCCGCAGCCAGTTCACGTTCTGACTGCTGCCGTGCATATTCTGGGACGATCTCATCGGCCCGATCGCGAATTCCTGCCCAAGAACTGGCAGTGCGTTCCGCAGATCCAGTTGACGTTCCGATTTGAATACCACCCGTCATAGTAGTGTTGGCGCAAGCAACATGATCCGCGCCAGCGCACAGAATTGCACGTGTCGGAGCATCTTCACCGACGAGAGCAAGCAACCCTACACGGTGCTGCGCGGGTTGGTGCTTGACCTGAAATTGCGCTTACAATAGTTACACCGGAGCTGTGCGGGTGTTGTGTAGTGGTAAGACCTCAGCCTTCCAAGCTGATGACGCGGGTTCGATTCCCGCCGCCCGCTCCAAGCATCCGTTGTTCCCTAAAGCCGCCAAGACGCTACACCGGTAAACGGCGCTTTGTCGTTTGATTGTGCGCTTTTTTCATCGCGCCCGGGCGGGGGCTTCGGGCGCAATGTTCTTGTTTCTTTCGGCAAAGGCTGGCGAGATGACGGCCCCGGCGGTGCCGGGCGGTTACAGGGGCTTCAGATCTCCCGCCATCGTCCGTCCGTCGCGTCCCTGGGACAGCTCATAGCTGACCTTCTGGTTGTCAGCCAGACCGGTCAATCCGGCGCGCTCGACTGCGGAGATATGCACAAAAACGTCCTTACCTCCCTCATCCGGGGCAATAAAACCGTAGCCCTTTGTCGTATTAAACCATTTTACGGTGCCAGTGGGCATACCGTCCTCCTTCTTCTCGCGCCGGGTCTGGGGCCGGCACCGCGACCTGAAATTTCTGTCCGCACCACCGCTCACCGGAGGCCGTAAGGACAGGGTCACAATTGAAAAAAGAGCGCATCACCGTCAAAAAGCAAGTGAACAATATCTGACAAGAACGGGGGAACCGCGATGCGGGTCTGGGCGCTAAAATCTTGTGACACTTGCCGAAAGGCTCAGCGCGCGCTGAACGACGCGGGTCAGCGTTTCGAGACGATCGATGTGCGCGCAGATGGCGTTACGCGAGAAGACCTGGCGCGGTTTCAGGCCCGTTTTGGAGAGGCGCTGATAAACCGGAAGTCGACGACCTGGCGTGGCCTTGACGATGCGCAACGGTCGGGAGATCCAATCGCCCTTTTGCTGGACCACCCGACCTTGATGAAGCGCCCCGTGATCGAGACCGATGACGGGACACTTCTTCTGGGGTGGACTGCCGAAACGCGGTCGGCGCTCGGGCTCTAGGCCTCGTCCGTGCTCCGGCCAAAGAGGCGGTCGAGCGAGAACGGTCCGGCGCCCATGACGACAAGCAGCGCAAAAAGCAGCACCCAAAGCGACCGCTGGTCGGCGATAAGCGAGGATGAGCTGCGGTCGAACCAGTGGCCTATATCGGCCGCGGCAATTCCGTGGCCGTTGATATCCACATAGGTCTGAACCGCGACAAAGATAATCATGCCGATGGCCGCGATGCGCGTCATGAAGCCAAGGACGATCATGAGCGGCAGGATGAACTCGCCCCAGGTCGCCAGCACGGCGACAAGCCAGTGAAAGATGCCCAGCTGGGATGTGTCATAGCCGGCGGCCTCGACCGCCTTGGGAAAGATCTGGATATACGCTCCGTCCGACGGGAAGAGGAAGCCCAGGAGGCCGGGCCCGAGCTTCGTGGCGGCAGACGACCAGAAGTACATCAGCAGAACACCTGCAAAGATCACCCGTGCGAGCGTAGGCATCAGCCAACTGGCCTGCCGGTTCAAAAGGTCGAAGATCCAGTTATGCAGGGAGATCAGAGCATTCATTTCAGAGTTCTTTCGTAGTGAAGCGCGTGAGTGCGCCGCTTGACAGAAGTGTGCCAAGCGCCGTGGTCAGATCGAAACCGTCAGTTGCATTGGCCGCGGCATCGGCAGCTGTCTCGAGCGTTTTGCCGGTGCTGAGGACCTCTATGAAAACAGCTGCCCCGGGCGGCAGCAATTGCGGGGTCGGGTCGAACGCGGGCCGGGTGACAAGCACATCCTCGTGGCGCATCTGCGGCTTCGGTGCACCGTCGATCGTGTTGTAGGCCCAAAGCCCGTAGAGCGGCCATGGCGACCGCAAAAGCCGGGTGGAGGGGGCCAGGTGCAGGCGCACCAGTTCCAGTTCGGCCGGTGGAAGCGAGGCAAAGGCGCTCGCCGCAAAGGCCGGTGCATCTTCGGCGTGGTAGGATTGGCGCAGGGCAATCTCCAGCCGGGCCACGTCTGGCAGATAGGGCAGGTGAGACACCGGTGGAAAATCCGCCAGAAACTCCGGCATCTCTTCCCCGTAGACCATCATCAGCGGCGAACTTGGCGGGTGCTTCCGCAGATATTCGGTCGCCAGCGCGCCAAAGTATTCGGCACCCAGTAACTTTCGAAGCACCGGAAATCCGGTATCCAGGGCTTCTCTCAGGGCGACGGTGACATTGTTGCGGTAGACGTCGAACCGGCGTCCGGCCGGACGGCCCTGCGGGTCGCTCAGTCCCTCGGGTCCGGGCATCCCGGGGTCGAGGATCGCCAGGCTGAACGCGCTCTGGCGGGTCATTGCGCGGCGAGGTCCCGGCCAGGTGCGCCCAACATGGCCTTCGCTCGGGCGGCTTCTTTCTCCAGCGTCGCCCAGTCGGGCACGTCGTTGTCCCATTCGATCAGTGTTGGGCGCGCGCCGCCGCGGTCGATGACATGGGCGTAGAGTGTCCAGACCGGATCCGCTATGGGCTGGCCGTGGCTGTCGATGAGCAGGGGTGCGCCGTGGTCGTCCTCGTCGGCATCGTGGCCGCCAAGGTGCAGTTCGCCCACGTGGTCTATTGGGAAGGCATCGAGATAACTGATTGGATCGGTCTGCTGGTTCGTGGCTGAGACAAAGACGTTATTCACGTCCAGCAACAGGCCACATCCCGTGCGGCGTACGATCTCGGACAAGAACTCCACTTCGGCCATCTCGCTTTCATCGAAGGCGAGGTAGGTGGATGGGTTTTCCAGAAGCATCTGCCGTCCGACAGTCGTTTGCACCTGATCGATATGTGTTGAAACGCGCGCCAGTGTCGCTTCGGTGTAGGGCAGTGGCAGCAAGTCGTTGAGGAAGTGGTTGTCATGGGTGGACCAGGCCAGGTGTTCGGAAAAGCTCGCGGGCTCCACCCAATCACACAGGCGCTTGAGCCTTGCCAGATGGTCTGCGTCCAGCGGTCCTTCGCCACCTATAGACAGTCCGACGCCGTGTACGGATATCGGGAAGCGTTCGGCAAGGGCGCGCAGTTGCGCGATCGGACGTCCGCCTTCGCCCATGTAGTTTTCGGCGTGGATCTCCAGCCAGTCCACCGCCCCGGGCGCGTCCAGAATGTCTTGGAAATGCTGCGGTTTATACCCGACGCCTGTCGACGGCGGTAGGGTGTCCACGCGGGGCTCCTGGGTGTCCATCACTTCGGTCTCCACAAACCGTGCTGCCCGGGCGCTAAGCTGTGGCGCCCGGGGCAAATCGCATGACGCCCGTGGCCTATGCCGGCAGGTCGCGGTCGATCGGCTCCAGGGAACCCTTGCGCTCGGTGCCGTCTGCCATCTGCGGCAGATCGATGTCGGCGCAAGTACCGGCTTCTACGAGGGTCCAGGCGTTGCCTTGATAGTCGACTGTGGAGGTGCCAGCGCACGTGGTACCTGCACCGGCAGCGCAGTCGTTCTTGCCTGCGAGCGAGATGCCGTAGCATTTTTCTTTGGCCTGAGCTTCGGCGGTTGTCACGGTGTAGCCGGAAACAGCGGCAGCGACGGCGCTGGCCACGGCGAGAGTTTTGACGGTCGTCGACATGTAGAGGTTCCCTTTCGAATCCTGTCAAATTGAAGCATCGCCGCCTCCCACGACGGCTGTCCACGACCTAGTCGCTACGCGGACCATACCACCAATAACACTCGCGTGTTTCACAGCGGCGTGAGAGAGTGTTATCGCCAAAAGGCAAAAACCACGTGGTTTTTTGCCAACCGGGCGGCTTTTGTTTCACTCTGCGGCAGCCAGTGTTTCAGATGCGATGTCGGGCGGAAGCGCCTCGTCAAGCAGTGTGCGGGCTATTTCGTCGACCGACACAGTCTGCGTTTGCTTCTCGCCGAGACGGCGGACGCTGACGGTGCCGTCTTCCACTTCCCGCATCCCGACAGCAAGAATGACCGGCACTTTTCCCACAGAATGCTCGCGGACCTTGTAGTTGATCTTCTCGTTGCGGACATCCGCCTCGGCACGCAAGCCGAGGTCCTGCAGGCGCCGGGTAATGGCAAGCACCGTCTCGTCGGCGTCGGACACGATCGACGCGACGACCACCTGACGCGGCGCCAGCCAGAACGGCAGTTTGCCCGCGTAATTTTCGATCAGGATACCCAGGAACCGCTCGAAGGACCCAAGGATCGCGCGGTGCAGCATGACCGGCCGGTGCTTTTCGCCGTCGGCGCCGATGTAGGACGCATCCAGCCGCTCGGGCAGCAGGAAGTCGGCCTGGAAGGTCCCGCACTGCCACTCGCGTCCGATGGCGTCAGTGAGCTTGAAGTCGAGCTTCGGACCGTAGAAAGCGCCTTCGCCTTCGTCGAGTTCAAAGTCGTTGCGCACGCTCAGGATTGCATTCTCAAGCGCAGTCTCGGCCTTGTCCCACACCTCGTCCGATCCGATCCTGACGTCGGGTCGGGTCGAAAACTTGATGTCAAAATCCGGGAACCCTGTGTCCCTGTAAATCGTGCTGAGGAGTTCGATAAACCGTGCGCATTCTTCTTCAATCTGGTCCTCGGTGCAGAAGATATGCGCGTCGTCCTGGGTGAAGCCCCGTACGCGCATCAGGCCGTGAAGCGCGCCGTGGGCCTCGTAACGGTGACAGGAGCCGAACTCGGCCAGCCGCAAGGGAAGATCGCGGTAGCTCTTGAGGCCTTGGTTGAACACCTGCACATGGCACGGACAGTTCATCGGCTTGAGGGCATTTACGCGCTTTTCGTTGGCGTGCTCTTCATCGATTTCCGTGATGTACATGTTTTCCCGGTACTTGTCCCAGTGGCCGGAAGCCTCCCATAGCTTGCGGTCAACAACCTGAGGAGTCTTGATTTCCTTGTACCCAGCGGCGGTCAGACGGCGGCGCATGTAGTCTTCCAACTCGCGGTAGATCGACCAGCCGTTGGGATGCCAGAAGACCATGCCCGGTGCTTCTTCCTGGAAGTGAAAAAGTTCCATCTCCCGGCCAAGGCGGCGGTGGTCGCGTTTTTCGGCCTCTTCCAGGAACGTCAGGTGGTCTTTCAGGCCCTGACGGTTCTGGAAGGCGACGCCATAGACCCGCTGCAGCATCGGGCGTGAACTGTCACCCCGCCAATAAGCGCCTGCCACGCTCATCAGCTTGAATGCGTCTGCAGGAACCTGACCAGTGTGCTGCAAGTGCGGGCCGCGGCAGAGATCCTGCCAGTCACCGTGCCAATACATCCGCACGTCTTCGCCCTCGGGAATGGCTTCGATGAGTTCCACCTTGTAGGGCTCGCCGGTCTCTTTGTAATGGGCGATTGCCCTTTCGCGCGGCCAGACCTCGGTGCGCACGGGGTCGCGGGCGTTGATGATCTCTTTCATCTTCGCTTCGATGGCCCCCAGATCTTCCGGCGTAAAGGGTTCAACCCGATCGAAGTCGTAATACCAGCCGTTCTCGATTACCGGGCCGATGGTGACTTTGACGTCGGGCCAAAGCTCCTGCACTGCTCGCGCCATGATATGGGCAAGGTCGTGGCGGATCAGTTCCAGCGCTGGGCCTTCATCCTTCATGGTGTGGATCGCAATTTCAGCGTTCTCTTCGATGGGCCAGGCAAGATCCCAGTGGGAGCCATTTACCGTTGCCGAGATCGCTTTCTTTGCGAGAGAGCTAGAGATATCCGCGGCCACATCGGCGGCAGTCACGCCCGCCTCGTAGTCGCGGGAATTGCCATCGGGGAATGTCAGGGAAATCGGGGCCATGGGCCATGTCTCCTCGTCGGTTTGGCGCCTACAGAACGCCCGGTTGCGGGTATGTTGTGGTGTCGGTTTGGCTTGGTGGCGCGCAGACGTCAAGGACGAATTGCCGTTGCGCCGCACTGGTGCGCCAGTGTGCCCAGTGATAGGCGGGTGCCATGCTGGACAAAGTTAACGGGCAAGACCTCTGGGTATCCATCTACACGCTGCTTCTGGCAGCGGCGGGGGCCGCAGTTGCCTATGTCCTGAACGTGCCGGTCTACATTCTGGTGGGTCCGGCCCTGGCCGTGAGCCTTGCCGGTCTTTCGGGACGACGCTTTGCCGTCGATGACCGCATCCGGGATGCGGCGTTCATTTTCCTTGGCATTGGGATCGGCGCCGGGATAACGCCCGAGGCCATGGGCGCGTTCCTCCGCTGGCCGCTGGCCTTCGCCGTGCTCGCCGTTCTTCTCGTCGCGATCATGGTCGTTAGCAGTCTGGTTCTGGCGCGCGGTTTTGGCTACGACGCCCGGAGCGCGACGCTGGCGAGCGCGCCGGGGCACCTGAGTTTCGTGATCTCCATGGCCGCCAGTCTGAACCTCGACGTTGCGCGCATTTCGATTGCCCAGTCCGTCCGGCTTTTGGCGCTGACCCTCTGCGTGCCCGCAATCGCAGCGGCTTTCGGAGTGGATGCCTCAGCCCGTATCCTGCCGCCGGGCGAGAACATGGGCGCGCTGATCATCGTCGGCCTTTGGCTGGCCTCTCTTGGGTTCGGACTGATCCTCCAGCGATTGCGGATGCCCGCGCCTCTTTTGATGGGCGGGTTGATCCTGTCGGGCATCTGCCACGCCACAGGGATCGTTCCGCAGGTCTTGCCCGAACCGATTGCGCTGGCGTCCTTTCTGGTCCTCGGCGCGCTGATCGGAACGCGGTTTTCGGGCGTTTCGGTCACCGCGCTGCGCAGCGCGGCCCTTGCCGGGGTCGCCACGACAGCGGTGGCCGTTTTCTTCGCTGCGCTTGGTGCTGTGCCGGTGGCCTGGGCGCTCGACATGGCGCCCGAGCATGTGCTGGTGGCGTTTGCGCCCGGCGGGCTTGAGACGATGATCGCCATGGGCCTTGCCCTAGGCGCCAACCCGGGCTTTGTCGCCGCCTGCCATGTTGCGCGTCTTTTGATCCTGTCGGGTCTGGTGCCGGTCTTTATGGGCCGGGCCGATGCAGCGCAGGGCCAAAGTTAGCGCCGTTGCTGGCGACGCAAAACCACCTTCCCAATGGCGTGCTCTTAGGCGACAAGACCGAAACCGATCACTGCCTAGGACGCCTGCCACATGACCGCTCCCGATATGCTCTCCACATCAACCGGACGGCAAATAGCCTATCACCGGACGGTCGGTGCGGGTCCGGGTATCGTGTTTCTTGGCGGTTTCAAATCGGACATGGGCGGTACCAAGGCCCTGCACCTCGAAGCCTGGGCTAAGGCGAATGGACGGCAGTTCCTGCGGTTCGATTATTCCGGGCACGGCGAGTCTTCAGAAGGCTTCGAAGACGGCTCCATCGGCGATTGGTTCGAAGATGCCGCCGCGGCGATCATTGCCTTGACCGAGGGCCCGCAGATCCTGGTGGGGTCGTCCATGGGCGGCTGGATTTCTCTGCTTTTTGCAAGGGCGAATCCGGATAGGGTGGCCGCGCTCGTCGGGATCGCCGCGGCGCCTGATTTTACCGAAGACAGCATGTGGGCCGGCTTTTCCGAAGCCGAGCGTGAGACGCTGCTGACCGAGGGCAAACTCAGCCTTCCGTCCGAGTACGGCGAGCCCTACGTGATCACCCGCAGACTGATCGAGGAAGGGCGGAACACGCTCGTTCTGCGCGAACCGCTGCCGTTGCCCTTTCCGGTGCGTCTGCTTTACGGCGATGCCGACGTCGATGTGGAGATGCGGGTGCAGCTGGGCCTGATGGCGCACGCAAACTGTGAGGATTTGCGTCTGACCATCGTAAAGGGGGCCGATCATCGCTTCTCGACGCCTGAGTGCCTCGACCTGATCGAACGCACAGTCGGGGATATGTCCCGGCCCCTGGGCCGTTGAGCCATGTGGGCGCTGGTCCGGATCTGCCTGATCCTGGGCGCGCTTGTGATCGGCATCTGGGGATTTGGCATGCGTGAGCCTGTGGACACCGAGGTGCGGTTCGATCCGTCGGCCATTGGCGACGACCTCGATGCCTACTTGACGGGTGTCGAAGATACTTTGGGCGACGTAAAGGACTCTGCCCGCAAGCGGGTTCTCTGGTATGGCGCGCCAGGCGAAAGAACGCCGTCGTCGGTCCTTTATATCCACGGCTTTTCGGCCACCTCTCAAGAGATGCGCCCGGTCCCCGATCAGGTGGCGGCCGCCCTTGGCGCGAACCTAGTCTTCACGCGGCTTGCCGGGCATGGTCGGCCTGGGGACGCTATGGGCGAGGCGACAGTGAACGATTGGGTGCAGGATCTGGCCGAAGGGCTGGAGGTGGCGCGCCGTGCTGGCGACCGGGTACTGGTTATCGCCATGTCCACGGGCGGGACGCTCTCGGCGTTGATCCCCATCGATCCGGTCCTGTCCCGCGACGTGGCGGGCATCGTTTTCGTGTCCCCGAACTTCCGGGTGAACGATCCGCTGGCCTTCCTTCTGACCTGGCCCTTCGCGCGCACCTGGGTGCCGCTTGTTGTCGGGGTGGAACGGGCCTGGGAAGTGCGGCGGCCAGAACAGACGGACTACTGGACGACGCGTTACCCGACTGTGTCGATCCTGCCCATGGCGGCGCTGGTCAGATACGTCGACCGTCTGGACATTGGGACGCCGGACATACCGGCGCTCTTCCTTTTTTCCGATGACGATGCCGTTGTGGATCCACAGGCGACGCGGGCGTTCGCGGCCCGCTGGGGCGCAGGTGGGCAAATCCTGTCGGTGGATATGATGCCGGGCAGCGACCCCGAGAGCCATGTGATCGCGGGCGATATTATGAGCCCGGCGATGACCGATAGCGTGACCGCCGACATCGTCGCATGGGCCATTCAGCAAGGTATGGGCAGGCTGGAATGATTGTTTTGCATGCGTATGCAAAAATTGCTTGAGCCGCCCACACCTTTCCCTATGCTCGCGCCGAACCCCGGGGCCCGAGTCCCCTGTGGCGGATAGGAAGGATTTAACATGGCAGAATATCTCAAGCGCGGGAAACCGGCGGCCGACAGAGCCGAGGATGACGCGAAGGTCCGCGGTATCGTCGAGGGCATCCTCGGCGACATCGAGACACGTGGCGACGCAGCGGTCAAAGAATTGAGCGCGAAGTTCGACAACTACGAACCACAGGCCTTCCGCCTGACGCCCTCGGAAATCGAAGCGGCCATGCAGCAGGTGAGCACCCGCGAAATGGACGACATCCGTTTTGCACAGGACCAGATTCGCCGGTTCGCCGAAGCGCAGAGGGCGTCGATGACCGATGTGGAGGTCGAAACGCTGCCCGGTGTGATCCTGGGCCACAAGAACATCCCCGTGAACTCTGTCGGCTGTTACGTGCCGGGCGGCAAGTTTCCGATGGTAGCCTCGGCGCATATGTCGGTGCTTACGGCCAAGGTGGCGGGCGTAAAGCGCATCGTGGCCTCTGCGCCACCCGTGGACGGCAAACCGCATCCGGCGATCGTGGCCGCCATGCAGATGGGCGGGGCAGATGAAATCCTCGTTCTGGGCGGCGTGCAGGCTGTGGGCGCAATGGCGCTCGGCACCGAAACGATCAAGCCCGTGGATATGCTCGTTGGACCCGGCAACGCCTTTGTCGCCGAAGCCAAGCGCCAGCTTTTCGGGCGCGTGGGGATCGATCTTTTCGCAGGCCCGACCGAGACCTGCGTGATCGCCGACGAGACCGTCGATGGTGAGATGTGCGCGACCGATCTTCTGGGACAGGCCGAGCACGGCTACAACTCTCCCGCAGTGCTGATCACCAATTCGCGCAAACTGGCCGATGACTCCATGGCCGAGATCGAGCGCTTGCTTGAGATCCTGCCGACGGCGGAAACCGCCCGTGTATCATGGGAAGATTACGGCGAGGTCATCGTCTGCGCCGACCACGACGAAATGCTCGCGGTCAGTGAAGATATCGCGTCGGAACACGTACAGGTCATGACCGATCGCGATGACTGGTTCCTTGAGCGTATGACCAACTACGGCGCGCTTTTCCTTGGCCCGCGTACCAACGTTGCCAATGGCGACAAGGTGATCGGCACCAACCACACGCTGCCAACGAAAAAGGCGGGGCGATACACAGGCGGGCTCTGGGTCGGTAAGTTCATCAAGACCCATTCCTACCAGAAGGTCGTCAGCGACGAGGCGGCGACGCTCGTCGGCGAGTACGGCTCGCGCCTTTGCATGCTCGAAGGTTTTGTCGGCCACGCCGAGCAGTGCAATGTTCGCGTCCGGCGCTATGGCGGGATCAACGTGCCCTACGGCGAGGCGGCCCCGTACCGGGACGCTGCCGAGTGAACGGGCCCCCCGCCGCCGCCAAAGCGGTTCTGGACCCGCTGAAAAAGCTCTGGGACTCCACGCCGAAAGAGGCCCGCGCGGCACTGAACGCGGTTTTTTCTCGGGATGCGCCGATCAAACTTGCGCATCCCTTTGAGACCCTGGATGGCCCGGAGGCTTTCTTTAAAGACGCGCTTGGGCCGCTTTATGCTGCCATGCCGGACCTTGAGCGGCGCGAGACGATCCGGATGGCCGGGCCGGACGGGCGCGGTCAGATGTGGGTCGGCCTCTGCGGCGCCTATATCGGCACATTCGAAGCGCCCTGGCTTGGCATTCCGCCCACGGGCCGCACGGCACACATGCGGTTTCACGAATTCTTTCGCGTGGACGGTGACCGTGCCGTCGAGATGCAGGCGCTCTGGGATATCCCGGAACTGATGATGCAGGCCGGTGCCTGGCCAATGGTGCCAAGCCTCGGGCGGGAATGGCATGTTCCGGGGCCCAACGCACAGGACGGACTGTCGGTCTCGGGCGATGGGTCCGCAGCACTAAAAACCGTTGGCGACATGCTGACCGGGCTCAGCCGGAGTACCGAAGGCGTGGCCGCAATGCAGCTTGATCGCTACTGGCATCCGCGCGCGTCGTGGTATGGTCCCTCGAGCATCGGGACCGCCCGCGGCATCAAGGGGTTTCGTGCCCACCATCAGGCACCCTTTCTGGCGGCGATGCCTGACCGGCGAGGGCTGGTGGACGAGGGTCACTTTTTTGGCGAAGGCGACTATGTGGGGTTCACGGCCTGGCCCGGGATGGAGATGACCTTGTCGGGAAGCGGCTGGCTGGGCCTACCGCCAACTGACACGAAGCTGACCATGCGCAGCCTTGATTTCTGGCGGGTGGAAGGAGACCTGATCCGCGAGAACTGGGTTCTCGTGGACATGCTGCATGTCTACGCGCAGCTTGGCGTGGACGTACTGGCGCGCATGCGGGAGCTGCCCCCGCACTGGGGCGATTGACCGTATGCTTGCATCAGCGGCCCTCTGTCTGACCCTCTACGATATTGCGTCGCTTCACGCCGGGCTTGTTGGCGGACTACTGGCGGACCGTCGCAACTACTACGAAGGCCGAGAGGATGTCTTGGCGGGCGAAATGCGTCGGCTTGCGGGCGAAGATGGCCGGTCCGCCCTGATCGCCATGCAGAACGCCTACCGCGATGTGGCGGCCATGGACGGCGAGATGTTTATGCAGGCGCTGAAAGACTGCGACGCCAATTATGGACTAAGGTCACGCTAGCGCCGCTGGAGTGCGCTGCGGAAAACGGGTCGGTGGCCGAATGAGATGCCCCAGGACAATGTGGAGCCTTGAGACGCTCGGTCGTGTGCGCCTGTCGAAGTACTTCTACATGCGTGAGTTTCTCTATTCGGAAATCGCCAACATTCACCGTATCCCCAATGTGCCCGAAAACCCCGATCTTGCCATTGAGACCGGGAAGCACCTGTGCACGGAGTTGCTCGACCCGCTGGAAGAGACCTTTGGCCGGGTCGCTGTCCGCTCGGGCTACCGGTCGCCGGAGGTGAACCGGTTTGGCAACGAGAACCGCCTGAACTGCGCCCGCAATGACAACCCGCTGGAATGCCACATCTGGGATCGCGAAGACCGGGTGGCCGGCGCTTCTGTTGTGATCCCCTGGTTTGCTGATCAATACGACGCGGGCCGAGACTGGCGCGACCTCGCCTGGTGGATGCATGACCATCTGCCACATTCGGAGATCTGGTTTTTTCCAAAGCTATGTGCGTTCAACCTGGTCTGGCGCCAGACGCCGCTTCGCCGAATCGACAGCTATATTGCGCCGCGCGGAACGCTCTTGAAATCGGGTGCCGAACCGGATGAACCCCTGGGCGCGCGCCAAAAGAGATACGCGGACTTTCCAAAGTTTCGGGGGCTGGTGCTGTAGGGGCATCCGGTGTATTTGAGCTGTTGTCTCGACAGCGCGATCCGCTGGGGTTAGTGTTCTTGCAAACGTATGCAAGCCGGGACGACTCAGATGACCCTCCCCAAAACACCTTCCTTCCGTCTCGATGGCCGCCGTGCGCTTGTTACGGGGGGGTCTCGCGGGATCGGGTTGGGCTGCGCCGTTGCGCTTGCGGAAGCTGGGGCGCATGTGGTGGTCGCCGCACGCGGGGTGGGGGCTCTGCAAGCCTCCGTCGACGCCATGGCCGCTGAAGGCATGAGCGCCGAGGCGCTGCCTCTCGACGTGACCGACCGCAAAGCGGTTGGGGAGGCATTCGAAGACAAAGGTCCTTTTGACATTCTCTGCAACTCCGCCGGGATCGCGAAACACGGATCGGCCATTAACACAACCGAAGCAGATTTCGACGCGGTCATCGCCGTCAACATCCGCGCCGCCTATTTTCTGGCGCAGGAAGCGGCGCGCGGGATGCGCGGGCGGGGCGGGTCGATCATCCAGATTTCCAGTCAGATGGGCCACGTGGGCGGCATCGACCGGTCGGTTTATTGCGGCACCAAACATGCGGTCGAGGGCATGACCAAAGCGCAGGCCATTGAATGGGGGCCCGAGAAGATCCGGGTGAACACGATCTGCCCCACCTTTATCCGTACGCCGCTCACTGAAAGCACTTTTCAGGATCCTGAACGCGTGGCCTGGATTGAGGGAAAGATCAAACTGGGCCGCGTAGGCGAGATCGAGGATATCATGGGCGCGGTCGTCTACCTGGCCTCTGATGCGTCATCGCTTGTGACGGGCACGTCTATCCTTGTTGACGGCGGGTGGACCGCCGGATGAGCGACCGGCCGGTCACCAGCCAGGATGTCGCGGCGATGGCGGGCGTCAGCCAGTCGGCGGTCAGCCGTGTGTTCACGCCGGGCGCCTCGGCGTCGAAAGAGACTGCGCGCAAGGTACGGGATGCAGCGCAGAAGCTGGGCTACCGGCCCAACGTCCTTGCACGCTCGCTTGTTTCAGGGCGCAGCCGGATCATCGGTCTGGTCGTCGCCTATCTCGAAAACCAGTTCTATCCCGATGCGCTGGAACGCCTGTCAACCGCATTGCAGGAACGGGGCTATCACATCCTTGTCTTTATGGCCTCGGGCCGGGGTGACGGGGTAAGCGATGTTATTGACGAACTGCTCGACTATCAGGTTGACGGGATCATCACCGCCAGCGTTGGTCTATCCGATGACCTCACGCGCCGCTGTTCAGAGGCAGGCATCCCGGTCGTGCTGTTTAACCGGGGTCAGGCCCCCTGCCCTGTCGCAAGTCACAAGCGCCAACAGGGCAGGGGGCCAGCAAGTGGCTGAGTTCCTGCTGGCGGGCGGCCACCACAGGCTGGCACATATTTCCGGCTGGTCCGGGTCATCGACGGGCGCGGATAGGGCCGAGGGCTTTTTGGGCGGCCTTCGCGCTCAGGGCGTGGACCCTGTAGCGGTGGTCGACGGGATGTACCAGCGGGATGCCGCGGCGGAGGCGGCCAGTACCATCGTGCGTACGCACGGCGCAGATGCATTCTTCGTTGGGAACGACCATATGGCCTTTGGCGTGATCGACGCGCTGCGCCATGACCTAGGGCTGCGTGTGCCGGAAGATGTCTCGGTCGTGGGATACGACGACGTAGCTGTGGCCGCTTGGCCAAGCTACGACCTGACCACCGTTCGCCAGCCTTCAGCCCGCATGGTGGAACGGACGGTGGAACTATTGATGAACCGGATCGACGAGCCGTCAATGGCCGCGGAAAAAGTGGAAATCGACGGGTCGCTGATCGTGCGCGGCTCCGCTCGGGTGCCGGGGGGATGGACATGAGAGGCTTTAACAACCGCTGGCGGGATTTTCCCGACTACATTCTTGGTATCACCAAGGAGGTCTGGGAAGATCGCGGGATCGGCGCAAGCCTGCGCAACTACTATGGCCAGGATGTCGTGGTGCGCATGCCCGGCGGCGTCAGCCATGGCGAAGCCGCCTCCACCAATGCCACCATGGCGACGCTGGTGGAATTCCCCGATCGCACGCTTCTGGGCGAAGACGTGATCTGGTCAGGTACACCCGAGGATGGGATGCTGTCGTCACACCGCATCCTGTCGACGGCGACCCACACGGGAGACGGGATGTTCGGCGTGGCTACGGGCAAGCGGCTGGTCTACCGTGCCATCGCCGATTGCTATGCCAAGGACAACCAGATCACCGACGAATGGCTTGTGCGCGACAACGGCGCGGCCTTGCGACAGATGGGACTCGATCCGAAAACCTGGGCCGAGGCGCGGGTGGCTGCCGGTTCCGCAGGTGTGCCGCTGACGCCCGAGACCGATGTGGACGGGCCTTATGTTGGCCGGGGCAACGACAATGCCTGGGGTGAAAAGTTCGAGAGCATTCTTGGACGGATGATGTCAGCGGAATTCTCGGTGGTGCCCGCCGAGTATGATCGGGCTGCCCATCTGGAATACGCGGGCGGCGTGACAGGGCATGGGCACGGGGATGCCGACAGGTTCTGGTTGCCGCTGCGTTCCGCCTTTCCGAACGCCGCCTTCACGGTGCACCACCGAATTGGCCGGGATGATAGAGAGATGCCGCCGCGCGCCGCGATCCGTTGGTCGCTCTGGGGTCGCCACGAAGGCTGGGGCGCTTTTGGCCCGCCCACAGGCGCGGTGGTCTATGTCATGGGGATCAGCCATGCCGAATTCGGTCCTTGGGGGTTGCGGCGAGAATGGACGCTGATCGACGAGGCCGCGATCTGGACCCAGATCGCCCTGGCGCAGGGCTAGGATGGGCCAGCGCGCTTTCATATCCTTTTGCGCGGTCTGCCTCATTGGGGGCATTGCCAGCGCCAAACCGGTTCTGACGACGACCGATCTGACCGAGGTTGATCTGGGATTTTCGGTGTTTTCTGACGAGATTTATGAAGTCGAACACTACGAAGACGGGCTGCTTATCGACTGCGCCGGATGTCCGGGCGTTCCGGGGCTTGAAATTTTCACCCTGCCGGTTCCCCGCGAAGCTGCCCTGCGGCGAGACTTTACTCCCGGCGGCCTTGCCGCGCTCGAGGCTGCCTGCCTCGAAGGGCCGTTCAGCCTGTGCAAGGTGGAACGCTTTGATTTTGCCGGCGCCCCGGGCCTGAAAGAGACGCGCCGCCGCGCCCCCGAAGACCCTAAGCTGCCCGAAAGCGCCGAAATCGTCGCAATCTGGCAGGTCGAGAACACCGAAGTCGTGCTGCAAGCCGTGGGGGATGATTTCGCCAGCGCCATGGTGTTTTTCCACATCGCCATGGCCGATCTCGTGCCGCAGCTGATCTCAAGCGAATAGGATGACTGCCGCCGCATGTCCGGCGGAGAAGGAGACCGAAGATGACGCCAATGGAAATGGAAGCCCGGATCGTCCGCTACGGCGATCTTATCCCCTGCCGGACCGCCTTCATCGACGCCCACACACCGGGCTCGGACCAGAAAGAAAACTTCACCATCATTGGTGGCGGGGTCTCAGAGGCGGCCGATCAGCACGTCCATATCACCGAGACGCCAGGCTTCAACATTGGCGCAGCGGGCCAGCCACCCAAGTGTCGCAACAGCCTCCATTCCCATCGCACGGCCGAAGTGTTCTTCGTGCTCAAGGGGCGTTGGCGGTTCTTCTGGGGCCGCTGGGGCTCGGCGGGCGAAGTCGTGCTTGAGGAAGGCGATATCTTCAACATCCCGACGGGCATTTTCCGGGGCTTTGAGAACATCGGCACTGACTACGGGATGATCATGGCGATCCTGGGCGGGGACGATGCCGGTGGCGGTGTGATCTGGGCGCCGCAGGTGATCGAAGACGCTCGCGAACACGGGCTTTTGCTGGGTGAGAACGGCAGCCTCTACGACACCAAGAAAGGGCATGCCTTGCCCGAGGATGTTGCGCCCATGCCGCTTCTAAGTGATGACGAGCTCAAGGATTTCCCGGAGCCGACGACGGCAGATGTCATTCCCAATTACGTGGCGCGTTACTGGGACATGGTTGCCCTGGCAGACAGGGCGCCAGCCAAGGTCATCGGCCAGAACGGTATGCTGAAAGACAAGCCCGGGTTCGAAGTGGATTTCCTGGTGCCGTCTTCTGTCGATGGAACTGCCTACACCACCGACCAGCACGAGGTCCTGATGGGGATGCGCGGCCATTGGCGCGTGTCCTGGGATGGCGGCACAACGGTCCTGGCGCCGGGCGATACCATGGCGGTTCCGCCAGGGCTTGCACGGGCGGTTGCACCTTCAATGACAGGGGAAGCTGCGCTCTACCGGGTCCGGGCGACAGAAGACCCTGCCGGCGCCACCTGGGCGCCCGCCACCTGAGTACCCGTTACTTGGCGCCTTCGCTCGATCCCCGGGCGAAGGCCTCGAGGCTTGCCCGCAAGCGACGCAGGCTCAAAGACACACCGTTCTCAGATTTCGCGCCCTCGGTTGTGATGCGTGGCGCACCGCGACCGGAAAGCCAGACCTCGATCGTGCCCGTCGGAGGGGCAGGGCGTGCGGCGCTGAAGTCGCGAAGATCGGCGTTGATCGCATCGGCGAGCGCGGTGGCGGCATCGCGGTCCCGTGCATGGTAGAAGCGCACGTTTGACTGGCGGATCGTATGGGACGTACGCCCAACGTAGACCGAGTCGAGCCCGAGTGTGTTCAGGAAGGTCTCGGTCGTCTCAAGGTCACCTTGGCGCAGCCCCACGGGCGCGTGTACGAAAAGAGACAGGCCTTCCGTAGTCAGGAACGGTTTCGGGGCGGCTTCCGGTCCAGTCAGGCTCGGGATGCCTTCGGGCACGGCGGCGGTGTCCTGTGGCGGAATAGCGGTCTCGATCGGAGCGAGCGCCGCCAGCCCTGCGCTTTCATCTACGGCCGGTTGTCTGTCCTCCGGACGCGGCATCGGACGCAGCATTGCAACCCGGACAGGGGCAGTTTCCGTGGTAGCGGGTGCCGGTGCTTCAGCCGTTTCAGGCAGAGCCTGCGGCAGGGTCGGCGCTGCAAGGCTCGGGAAGGTTGGGGAAAGGCTGGCGATCTGCTGCGCGGCCTGCGGTATCTCGGGGGCTTCTATGCCTGGTGCGGGCGTTTCGACCACTTTCGTGGCGACGGTTTGTGTTTCCTCGGCTGGCGCAAGCGTCGGTGCCGTTTCGGCCGTCGCGACCGGAGCCGCTGCAAGCACGGGCGCGGGCGGCGGCGAAGTCTGGGCCGAGGTCTGGGCTGGGGCCGGAGTCTGTGCTGCGACTGCCGCGGGGGTCGGTTGGGCGGCCAGCGCGACTTGCGGCTGCGCAGCGGCGTTCGTTTCTTTGTTACCGCCGACCAGCGGCATCAGGACCAGAGCCAGAGAGGTGAACCCGACCGCAACGGTGACCGCGCCGAAAACGATGGGCGAGTGCGGAGTGAGAGACCGGAATTTTTGCCGTGGAGGGCGTGGCGCCGTCGATGATCTGGCGCCATCCGCCTGCTCGGACTGCAGAAGAGCTGCAATCTCGGGGCGCAGGTCAGGCTCGGGGGGCACGGGTTCAGGGGGGGCGGCCATGGGCGTCACGATGTCCTCGTCCGTCTCATGGGCGTCCTCGTCTTCCCAGAAATCCTCGTCGCGGGCAGCATCGGCTGCAACGACCAGGTTTTCGACGGTCTTGCGGGCTAGCTGAATATCCTGAGGCGACAACTGTCCCTTGGCGGGCATTTTTGCCCGCGAACGGACCGGCTCGACGTCGTCGTCGAACGCGCTCTCCTGAGAAATCTGGCCCTTACTTCCGTCCAATGATCCGGCTCCCGGTCAGCGTGAATCACTTTTGCCTGGCTCCCGCAGGAACCGTTCGGCTTTCAAGATCTGTTAGCTGACGGAAAAGAGTGGCAATTTTTGGGCGCCCAGGGGGCATCCTGCGGTCCTGGGCGCTCAAGGACACGAAACGGTCGTGCTCAAAGAAGAAAGGACCTCGCGTCAGGCAGCGGCGTTGTCGTTCGCGGCCTGTTTTCTGGGCGTCGGGCTGTTCTGATCGATGAAATTCAACACGAGCGGGCGGATGTTGTTGCGCCAGGATTTCCCTGCGAAGATCCCGTAGTGGCCAGCGCCAGGCTCCAGGTGGCTGGCCTTGCGTTCGTCCGGCAGACCGGTCAGCAGGTCCAGCGCGGCGACGCACTGGCCCGGTGCGCTGATATCGTCATTTGCCCCTTCGACGGTCTTTACCGCCACATCGGTGATCTTGCCGAAATCGACCACGTGGCCCGCAACAGTGAATTCGTTGCGCGCAATCTCGCGTTTCTTGAAGATGCGCTCGACGGTGGAAAGGTAGAACTCCGCTGTCATGTCCATCACGGCGAGGTACTCGTCGTAAAAGCGGTTGTGCCGGTCGTGGTCAGCCGCCTCCCCCTTGGCAGCCTTGAGGATCTGATCGTAGAAGGCCTTGGTGTGCGTTTCGGCATTCATGGAAATGAATGACGCGAGCTGGAGCAGGCCAGGATAGACCATGCGTCCCGCGCCGGCATATTTGAAGCCTACGCGCTGGATGACCATTTCTTCCAGTTGCCCCATGGTGACGCGCCGGCCGAAGTCGGTTACGTCCGTGGCCGCTGCATCCGGGTCGATAGGACCGCCGATAAGCGTCAACGTTCGCGGCTGCGCATCGGGCTTGACATCGGCCAGATAGGCGGTCGCAGCAAGCGTCAGCGGTGCGGGCTGGCAGACCGCAATGACATGCACATCGGAGCCAAGGAATTCAATGAAGTCAGAGATGTAGAGTGTGTAGTCTTCAATGTCGAACTTACCCTTCGACACCGGAATGTCCCGCGCATTGTGCCAGTCCGTCACGTAGACATCCGCATCGGGCAGAAGGCTGGCGACGGTGGATCGCAAAAGCGTCGCGTAGTGGCCGGACATGGGCGCGACGAGCATAATCTTGCGCGGCTTCGGCTCGCGGCCCTGAACGGTAAAGCCGATCAGGTCGCCGAACGGGCGTTCCACATGTGTTTCAATGGCGACCAGATGATCGCGGCCATCGTCCCCGACGACGGTGTGAATGCCCCAGTCAGGTTTGGCGATCATCCGCGCAAAGCTGCGCTCGGTTACACTGCCCCAGGCGGAGATTAGTTGGAATGTCGGATTTGGAACGAGCCCCGTTACCGGATAGGCCCCGATTGCCGAGGCTGTGGCCCCCAGCCATTGGTTGGTCACACGAATAGTTTCGAGGAGGTCGTATGTCGCCATGTACCGCATCTGATGGTACTCCTTGACATGGGTAGATTCCCGGCACGACCGCCGAATTACCTCCCGAACCGACGGACCATCACGCAGCACGGTCAAATGCTGCACCTGCAAAACGATAGGCTAACGAACCGGCCATGACAACCGAAGAAGAACATTCCTCCCAAGATCTGGAGAAAATGCAGGCCAATATCTCGAAAATCGAGCGGTTGTCGCAGAGGTTGGTCGCCGCCCTCTCGCATAAGCGAACGGTGCGCGGCAGTCTGCAAGGTCCTGGGCAGGACGTCTATATGAAAGCAGCAGCCGCCTATATGGCCGAGATGATGGCAAACCCGGCCAAAATTCTCGAACATCAGGTCAGCTACTGGGGCAAGTCGCTGACCCACTACGTCGAGGCGCAGCAGGCCTTGCGCGACGGCAAACTGGCGCCGCCCAGCGACACCGGGCCGAGCGACAGGCGGTTTTCAAACCCTCTCTGGGACGAGCACCCGTACTTCAACTACATCAAGCAACAGTACCTGCTGTCGTCCGAGGCAATCACCAGCGCAGTCCACGACCTCGACGGTCTGGAGGGCACCGATAAGCAGAGGGTCGAGTATTTTACGCGTCAGATCGTGGATCTGTTCTCGCCCACCAATTTCCTGGGCACAAACCCCGAAGCACTGGCGCGGGCGGTTGAGACGGACGGTCAGTCGCTAGTCGACGGGCTGGAGAACCTGGTCCACGATATCGAAGCGAACGACGGCGAGGTTCTGGTTTCCTTGGCCGATAAAGAGGCTTTTACCGTTGGCGAGAACCTTGCGACGACGCCGGGCTCGGTGGTTTTTCGCAACAAGATGCTGGAGTTGATTCAGTACACACCCACGACCGAAAAGGTACATGCGACGCCGCTGGTCATCTTCCCGCCGTGGATCAACAAATTCTATATTCTTGATCTCAAACCGGAAAACTCGCTGATCAAATGGATTGTGGATCAGGGCTATACGCTCTTCGTGGTCAGCTGGGTCAACCCGGACGCCAGCTACCGTGATGTCGGGCTCGACGATTATGTCACGGCTGGATACCTGGAAGTTTTCGATGCGGTGAAGAAGATCACCGGCGAGAAGCAGGTGAATGCAATTGGGTATTGCATTGCGGGGACCACCCTCGCCCTGACGTTGGCTCTGCTCGAAAAACGTGGGGACAAATCCGTAAAGTCCGCCACCTTCTTCACCGCCCTGACCGATTTCGACGATCAGGGCGAGATGGGCGTCTTCCTAACCGACGACTTTGTCGACGGGATTGAGGAAGAGGTGAAAGAAAACGGCCTGCTGGACTCGTTCTTCATGAGCCGCACGTTCTCTTACCTCCGGTCGAACGATCTGATCTATGCGCCCGCCATTCGCAGTTACATGCTGGGCAAGGCGCCGCCGGCGTTCGACCTTCTTTACTGGAATGGCGACAGCACCAATCTGCCGGCGTGCATGTCGATCGAATATCTGCGTGGACTGTGTCAGGAGAATCGTTTCGCGCGTGGCGGGTTCGTGGTTGATGGCGCGACCGTTAAGATCTCGGACGTGAAAGTGCCGGTCTGCGCGGTGGCGTGCGAGACGGACCACATTGCTGACTGGCGGGCAAGCTTTAACGGCGTCAGACAGTTTGGCAGCCGGTCGAAGACGTTCATCCTGTCGGAATCGGGGCATATCGCCGGCATTGTGAACCCGCCGTCGAAAAAGAAATACGGCCACTACACGAGCGACGCCAAACTCGAAGATCCGCTGAGCTGGCAGGCGTCGGCCGAACGGCACGTCGGGTCATGGTGGCCACATTGGGAGGCCTGGCTGAAGGGCCGTTCGGGAAAACAGGTGGCCGCACGGAGGCCCGGCGGACCAGGCGGCAAGGTCATCGCGGCGGCACCTGGCACCTACGTTGTCCGGTCTGCAAATCACTGAATTCAGAGCATAAGCGAAGTTTTTGCTGCGGTGCAGCAAAAAGAACTTGAAATGCTGCATTGCAGCGTTCATATTATTGTGGACGCAGAGAAGCGGATTGGGCTGACAGCATGCCACCGCAAGGACTGACCGTCAGCAAAAAAGGATTAGAGCAATGGCCAAGGCACAAGACTACACCAAAGTAATGAACGATTTCCTCGGTTCTTTCCCCGTCGACATGAGCGCGTTCCAGGACGCCTTCAAAACCCAGGCTGCCCTGGGCGAGAAAATGTCGGCTGTGGCACTCGAAGCCGCTGAAAAGTCGACCGAGATTTCCTCGGACTGGACGAAGACAACGATCGCCAAGATCGGCGTTATGGCGAAAGCCAAGGACGAACCGGCTGACTACACCAAAGCCGTGACAGACTTTGCTTCGGCTCAGGCTGAAACTGCCGCTGAAAAGATGGCCGCTTTCGCCGAGATCGCGAAAAAAGTCCAGATGGAAACGGTTGAGCTGATGCTGGCTGCTGGCAAAGACCTGAGCGAAGACGCGACGGCTGCCGTCAAGAAAGCAACCGCTGACGTGACTGCTGCTGCCAAGAAAGCGGCTGCAGCCAAGTAAGCTCCCAACGAATGTCGCGCTGAAATCCTCCCTTTCCGCGCGATAAATTGGGCGGGTCCAGGCCCGCCCTTTTCTTTTGCACGCCAGTGGCCTAACCTCCGCCGCAGTGCAAAAGGAGACGTGCCTTGTCCGATGCCACCGACCCGCTTCTGATCAAGCGCTACGCAAGCCGTCGCCTCTACAACACCGAAACGAGCGACTACGTGACGCTCGAGGATATTGCCGGGTTCATCCGGGAAGGCCGGAACGTGCAGATCGTCGATCTCAAGAGCGGTGACGACCTGACGCGTCAATATCTTCTTCAGATCATTGCCGAACACGAAAGCCGGGGCGAAAGCGTTCTGCCAATCGACGTGCTGACGGATCTGGTCCGCAGCTACTCCAGCCAAGCGCAAAGCATCGTGCCGCATTTCCTGGCGGCCTCCTTCGAGATGCTGCGCGACGGGCAGTCGAAGATGATGGAGAACTTCACCAAGGCCAATCCAATGGCGGCCATGCCCGGCTTCGACGCAATGCGCGCGCAGCAAGAGGCTTTCGTCAAGGCGATGACCGGAGGCATGGGCAGCGGGTGGTCGGCGCCTGCGCAGGAGCCGGAAGAAGACACGTCCACGGATGAGCTTGATTCCATTCGCAAGCAGTTGTCGGAGTTGCAGGAGCAGCTGTCCAAACTCAACAAGTAGAGCGCCGCTGCACCGCGCTTAGCTCCGCATGGCTTCGGACCGGGCGATCAGGTTCACGCCCATCTGGTTGAAGAGATCCACGTAGTCCAAAAGCACCCAGTTCTCCGCGATCCTCCCGCGGTCTGTGTCAAAGTCGCAGCGGTAGAAATCCATCACTCTCAGGGTCAGGTTCCTATCCGTGGCAGGTATGCCCAGGTAGTTGCCCTTGTGCGTCATGGTCATGGACGGCCAGCCGGAGACCGCTGCGTAGTCGCCATCGCCAAACCGGCAGTAGTGATTACCGCCCTTCCGGTCCGGAAAAGCCCGCAGGAAGGCCGCGCGGTGGTCTGACACAAAGCCATCCCATCCAACGGTAGATCCGATGCCTGCCGGGCCGTACCAGAGAAAGTCATCGGTCCAGTATCCGTCCGGCCCGGTCTGGTTGACCGAGGCAGCGGTTTCGGGATCGTAAGCGTGGAGATCCGAAAGCATGGTTTCGACGATGTCCAGTGAGGCGGTGCCGTCCCCCCCGACCGGGCAGAGCCCGTCCTGTGTTGCCGGTGCGGGAAAGGCGAGTTCCGTGCCCAGGAGATGGGGCAGGGGCAGGCGGCCCGACTGCAACATCAGGTCGGGCAGGTCGAGAATGATTTTTGCTTCAACGATCATCCCGTCTTCGATGCGGTAGAACTCCCCGGCGCGCAGGAAGGCCAGTTTCAAGGTCGGTGAAAGACCGAAGAGCGGCGCCCGGAAAACGCCCGTGTAGTGGGTCACCGTCGCAACCCAGTTTCCGCCTGCGGGGCGCGTATTACGGCCGCCGATGAAGAGAAGATCGCGGCGTTTGAGGTGAGCGAACGCAGGCCTGAGCGCGCCAAAGAATCTCTCTTCGACTGCGTTCGCGCCAGCGAGTCGATTTGTCGGATGTGAGACGTCCCAGACGACGTCTTCGGCCAGCGCGAGGGGCGCATCGGTTTTGTTTTCCGCTAACAGGCTGGTCAGAGTCGCTCTGGCTTCTGCTCGAATATCAGTCATTTAGCGGGCTCATCTTCGCTTTCTCCAGGGCCGTTAAAAAAAACGCTTGGCAAATCCGCAACCTCGCGTCTAGCTTTTTTGCAAACGTGTGCAAAAAATCGCACGGCAACCAATGGGGAAGCCGCATGGCGGAAATCCAACTGCGCAACGTGTCCAAACGTTGGGGAAGCTTTGTCGGCGTGGACAACTTCAATCTCACGATTGCCGATCAGGAGTTCCTGGTGCTTCTGGGTCCCTCGGGTTGCGGAAAAACAACGACGATGCGGATGATCGCCGGGTTGGAAGAGGCCACCGACGGCGAGATCGTCATCGGCGACCGTGTGGTGAATGACCTCGACCCAAAAGACCGCGACATCGCCATGGTGTTTCAGTCCTACGGCCTCTATCCGAATATGAACGTCTACGACAACATTCGCTTCCCGCTGAAGGTCCGCAAGGTGCCGGACGGAGAACACGACGACCGTGTGATGCGCGCTGCGCGCATGGTGGAACTGGAACCGTTCCTGCACCGCAAGCCCGCCGAGCTATCGGGCGGTCAGCGTCAGCGGGTGGCCCTTGCCCGCGCGATCGTGCGCGAGCCGAATGTGTTCCTGATGGACGAGCCGCTTTCGAACCTAGACGCGAAACTGCGGGTCTCGACGCGCGCCCAGATCAAAAACCTCAGCCACGAACTGAAGGTTACGACAATCTACGTGACCCACGACCAGATCGAAGCCATGACACTGGCCGACCGTGTGGTGATCATGAAGCAAGGCATCGTGCAGCAGGTGGGCACGCCTGTTGAGATCTACGACCGCCCGGCCAACACCTTCGTGGCCAGCTTCATCGGCAACCCGGCCATGAACCTATTGGAAGGTACGATTTCGGGCGGAACATTCACCGGCGACAACGTAACGATCAGCGGCCTCGACGGCCCGGACGGTCCGGTAACGCTTGGCTTCCGGGCCGAGGATGCGGGCGTGTCGGACGCGGCGGCCGAGATCAATGCGCCAGTTTATACAATGGAGCTTTTGGGGGACGCCACCATGATCACCGTACGTGCAGGCGGCGCCTTTGCGGCGGTGAAAGCCCACAAAGAGTACCGCGCAGCCATCGGCGATCAGGTATCGCTCTCGGTGCCGGCTAGCGTGTGCCACCTCTTCGACACGGACACCGGAGAACGGATCGGCGGCTGACACCTTAGGGAATGCTCCGGCCTGGACGCAGGGCGGACGGAAGACGGATGTGTGATTGCAAGGCGCATCCCCAACAAAAACAGGGAGACCATCAAGAATGCTTATGAAGAAAATCCTTATGGCCAGTGCCGTCAGCCTCATGGGTACGACCGCAGCCCTGGCCTGCAGCTTTGAAAACGCGGTGCCGGTCAAGTCGCTGTCGGCGGGCTTTGAGGCATGGAAATCGGCCACCGACGCCATGGCCGAATGCGGCAACTTCGAAGCCGAACTCGACCAGGAGTTCCGCACCAAGCAGCCGGCGGCTTTCGCCGCGAACCCGTCGCTCTATCAGATCGGCGGCGTGTCCAACGGCACCATTACGCCGCTGCTGAACGAAGGCACTATTCGTCCGCTTGACGATCTGGTTGAGAAATATGGCCAGAACCTCAGCCCCAATCAGCTGATCCGCATCGACGGTCAGATCATGGCCATCGCCATGATGGTGAACACCCAGCACATGATGTACCGCAAGGACATCTTCGATGACCTCGGCCTTGCGGCACCTGCGACCTATGACGACGTGCTGGCCGCGGCTGCAGCGATCAAGGACGCGGGCGTCGTGGACTACCCACTTGGCGCTACGCTGAAGTCGGGCTGGAACATCGCCCAAGACTTCAACAACATGTTCCTCGGTTTCGGCGGAACATTCTACAACGACGACTCCACGCCCGCCGTGAATTCAGAGGCCGGCGTTAAGGCGCTGGAGACCATGAAAGCGCTAACCGAGTACATGGACCCCGAGTACCTCGTCAGCGACTCCACCTACGTGCAGCAGCAGTTCCAGCAGGGAAAAATCGCCATGGCGAACCTCTGGGCCAGCCGTGGCGGTGCTATGGATGACGACAATGAAAGCCAGGTGGTCGGCCAAGTCTACGCCTCTGCCGCTCCGCTTGCCATGGACGGCGGCGCGCCTGCGACCACGCTTTGGTGGGACGGCATCGTGATCGCCAAGAACATCTCGGACGAAGAAGCCGATGCCGCTTTCCGCGTTGCAATGGAAGGGCTCGACACAGAGATGGTGCAGGCTGCAAACGATGACGCGATCTGGCTGATTTCTGGCTACCAGCCCAACCGTCTGGCCGAGGGCGCCATTGCCACAGCCATGGCCAGCCCGGCGCCGATCTCTTACCCGTCGACCAGCCAGATGGGTCTGATGCACACGGCCCTCGGCAACGAACTGCCCGCCTTCTTTACCGGCGAGCGTGATGCCGAAGCGACGCTGGCGGCTGTCGAAGACGCCTACACGACGGCGGCCAAAGAAGCCGGCGTGCTTCAGTAAGCCAGACACGAGCGAGGCGGCGGACCCGCCGCTTCGCCCCCGGGACCCTCAGACAGGACGACCGCCATGAAGTTCCGCATCTTCGCCGCCTTTGTCGGGCCGTCGGTCTTTCTGATGCTCCTCTTTATTGCAGCCCCGCTTGTGAGCGTTTTTCTGCAAAGTTTTCAGATCACACAACCCATCGTAGAGAGCCAGGAGGTAGAGACCTGCACGCCGGGCTTCCTGACACAGACCTGCGTGACAGAGGTCAAGACCGTTCCCGTCCTTGACGAAAACGGCGAGGCCATGACCCGCACGGACTGGGTCGGGCTGCAAAGCTACCGGAACGTCCTGCAACTTGACCAAGTGCGCGCGGCCATCTCCAGCGGGAACTGGGGTGATATCTGGGCAATCGATTTCTGGAAGGCCCTGCGGTTCACCCTGATGTTCACACTGATCACCCTGCCGCTTGTCATAGGGGTGGGGCTTGCGATTGCCCTGGTTGTTAACAACCTGTCGGCCGCGGTGAAGGGGCAGGTAATCTTCATATCGCTCCTGCCCTTCATCATCACACCCGTCATCGGCTCGCTGTCGATCTACTGGCTTTTTGTGGGCGACGGCATCCTGACCTCAATCCTGGAAAGCTGGCTGAACCGCGATATCGCGATGTTCGCGCAGGCCTGGACCATCGAGCTTTTGATGTATTTCTACCGCGTCTGGCACGTTGCGCCCTTTGCCTTCGTAATTTTCTACGCCGGCCTTCAGACGGTGAACCAGGACACACTAGAATCCGCCATCATCGACGGCGCCTCGCGGTTTGACCGCCTTCGCTACGTAGTCATCCCGCATCTGATGCCCCTAATCATCTTTATTTCGCTCATCCACCTGATGGATGCCTATCGCGTCTTCGAAGAGATCGTCGGTTTCCGCAGTCAGGCGCATGTGATCAGCCTCCAGTGGCTGACCTATGACTTCCTTGTCCCCGACGACAGCGGCAATCGCTCGATCAGCCGAGCTTCGGCCAGCGCCATGCTGACCATGATCGGCATCGTCATCCTTCTCATCCTACCGCTGCGCCGGACGTGGCGGGATCACAAGGGAAGCTGAGCCATGAGTACCCCCAAGGCCCTGCAACAGCCCTTGAGCCTTCGGCTCGTCTCCCTCGCGTTCCTGATTTTCTGGTGCGTGATCGCGGCCTTCCCGATCTTCTGGATTGCGGTGATGAGCTTCAAATCGCCCGTCGATGCCTTCGCGTCGAACCCGCTCGATGTGATCTTCGGGCCGGAGACAAGGGCGCGCGGCAAAGGGCTGAGCGTGCCTGACATCGTCGTGGGCATCGCGGTCCTGTGGTACGCGGCGCGGCTTGCCATGCGGCAGTTGCCGAGTCTTGTCTCGCGGTTTTCGCCACCGGGTTGGCTGGCTATCGGCTGGATCGTCGGGGCAGCGCTCTTTGGTCTTGCCTTCATTGTAGTCTTCTTTGCCATCCTGCCGCCGGTGATGGGCGTCATCAACGGTATCCTTGGTCCGATCGGGCAGCCGATTATCGGCCTGACCACCGAACATTACTACGCCGTCTGGGGCGAAAACGAGTTCTACCGCAACTTCATCAACTCGATGATCGTAACGACGGGCGTGGTCACTATCTCGCTGACCGTGGGTACGCTTGCGGGCTACGGCCTGGCGCGCTCTGGTTCGAACCTTGCTTTCTGGCTTCTCATCGCGGCGCTCATTTTCCGCGCGCTGCCGCATTCCGTGCTGGTCGCGGGCTACCTGCCGGTCTTCATTAATTCTGCCGAAATCCTGCGACCCATCCTTGGCGATGCAGCGCCCACGCTATACGGTCAGCCCATTGCGGTGATCGCGGTGCTGGTGTCGATCAACCAGCCCTTCACCATCTGGATGTTGCGGTCGTTCTTCCAGAACATACCGACCGATCTTGATGAAGCCGCGCGCGTGGATGGCTGCACGCATTTTCAGGCCTTCCGCTGGGTGATCATGCCCGTTATGTGGCCCGGCGTAATCACCACAGGGCTCTTCAGCTTCCTTCTGGCCTACAACGACTTTCTGGTCACCTCGCTGCTGCTCGACGCCCAGAACCAGACCATGGTTCCGGCCATCGCGGGTTACTTCAACCGCGAGACCACGACCACCGATCAGGTGGAAGCGGTGGCCGCCGCCGTGTCAATCACGGCGCCGCTCTTCCTGCTTGTCATGGTGTTCCAGCGCCAGATCGTCAGCGGTCTGACCGCGGGTGCCGTGAAGGGCTGATGCCCGGCAAAGTCACATCGCTTGAGGTGGCCGAGCGCGCCGGCGTCAGCCGTTCGGCTGTTAGCCGGGTGTTTACGCCGGGCGCGAGCGTATCGGAGAAAACCGCACAGAAGGTCCGCCAAGCCGCTTCGGAACTGGGGTACCGGCCCAACGTCCTGGCCCGGTCGCTCTTGACCGGAAAAAGCCGGATCGTCGGCCTGGTGGTGGCGTATCTGGACAACCATTTTTATCCGTCGGTGCTGGAGAAGCTGTCGAACGCCCTTCAGGCGAGGGGCTACCATGTGCTCGTTTTCATGGCCTCGGAGATAGACGACGATCTTGATCGGGTGACGCAGGAGATCCTCGATTATCAGGTAGATGCCCTCGTGCTGGCCTCGGTGCCGCTATCGTCGGATATGGTCGAACGCTGCGAGGGGCTGGGTGTGCCCGTGGTTCTTTTCAACCGCCGGCAGGAAACCGGCCGCGGGACGAGCGTGACCTCGAACAACCGCGAAGGGGGCAGGCTTGCGGCAGAGCTCTTTCTGCGCACCGGGCACACACGCATCGCCCATCTTGCCGGTTCTGGCGAGGCGTCCACGCAGCGCGACCGCGAGGCCGGGTTTCTGGAGGGGTTGCAGGCCGGCGGCGTAGCACTTGCCGAGCGGGCAGTGGGTGGCTTCGACCGGGCCCGCACGAGGGAGGCGGCGCGCGCCATGTTCGGAAAACCGGACCGGCCAGATGCCGTCTTCTCCGCCAACGATGTGATGGCTTTCCTGACGATGGATGTACTGCGGTTCGAACTGGGCCTGCGCGTGCCCGAGGATGTGGCTGTCATCGGCTTTGACGACGTGCCAGAGGCCGCCTGGCCCAGCTACGACCTGACGACGCTGCGTCAAGACGCCGATGCGATGGTGGCAGCGACGGTCGGTGCGCTGATGCAGGTCATGGTCAATGGCGCCGACACCATGGACAGCGTAGAGTTGCCGGTCCGCCTTATGGAGCGTGGATCGACCCGCGGGGTCTGAGCGGTCAAAGATCGCCCGTTGCCAGAAGGATCTGTTTCCAGATCGCGGTCTCGTCGATCAGTGTCCAATCCCGGCGCAGGCCCCAAGGCCCGAATTCGGCCTGCGTGATCCCCATGACAAAAACCTCCGCACCCGTGGGCGCGCCAAAGGCGCCATACCCGTCGTGGCCGCCATGGAGCGACCACCGCACAGCAGCGCGCGGGGGCAGGCTATTTCCGGTCATGCCGATCTGGTGTTGGACCGTGAAAGCGGCCGAAGGAAAGGCAGAGCGCAGCGTCAGCCAGAACCTGTCGGCATCGCCGTGCCCGTGACCCGACACATGGCCGGGGTAAAAGACCTCTGCCGCGCGGTCATAGGTGTCCGGAATGGCTGAAAGGTCGCCGGACATCACGCGTGTCAGGATATCCGCCAACCGTGCGCCGTGGTCTTCGGCATTGCCCATGCCGGTATACGGCCCGGGCAGGTCAGTTGCCGGGGTCAGAGGTTTGACGCAGGCCTCCGGGCCGCCCTCGCGGGCGATCAGGTCGCGCGTCCAGTCCTTGGGCTCCTGACCCATCTGGCGCACGATGGCGCCCTGGTCGCGCACGAGCCACTCGTCCGCCACCCCGTTCTCGCGGCAATAGCAATCGGCGAGAATGCGGTATTCCAGTCGCCGACCCGAGGGCGCCCCGTACATGCCGGCACCGCTATGTGTTGCCTTGCAGATCAGCCTGTGGGAACTGAGAAAACTGTCTGGCCCGGTGTCGCACCAGATCACGTCTTCGCCCAGAAGTTCGCGGTCGGGAAACTCGGCCAGTGTTGCCTCGGTCGCGGCGATGATCCCGGTGTTGCCTTTGACAACAGATGCGGATGACCGGACGATCAGGTCTGGACCATAGTAGTCATGGAGCGCGTGGATTCTGCGGTCTTCCCAGATGTCCTTGGTGATCCCGAGAATGTAGTCCGGCACATCACGCCAGCGCCGATCGAAGCCGGGCTTGATCGGTTCAGCGGGCATCGTAGTAGAGCCCTACCACATGTTCGGCCTCGGCAAAAAACAGCCAGCGCGCTGTCAGTGCGCCCATGATATGCGACAGCACCGCGATGGCGGCGAGCCCGTGGCTGAAGGGCAGCAGCAGCAGCAAAATTGGCAACGCCGTCATCAGAATGATCGCGATGATCCGCAGTTTCTCAACGTGCTTGCGGCCCACGACATAGACCATTTCCGACAGCAGATAATTGGTGCCGGTATGGGGCGGCTCGAAGAGGCGAAGATCTCCGCGATCCCCAAGTCCCGTTGCGGTCCCAAGGGTATGGCCGCGCTCGGCGAACCTCCTATCGCCAATCATCCAGACGATAATCTGGAAAGCGCCGGTCAGCGAGAGGCCATAGAGCGCCGCCGTCATCTGCCCGGCAAGAAGCGCGCCACCCGAGAGAGACATCAGCAGAAAAAGGATCGGGGTGTGCCAATGGTTCCAGCGCGGCACTGTTTTCAGCTGGGCGTAGATCATCGACGTGGCAAAAACCGTGATCATGGCCGCAGCGGCGCCGAGCCAGCCGATCAACGCCCAATGGGTGCCAAAAAAGACGGTGCCGATGGCGTGCAGTCCGTTCAGCCCAAGGGCAATCACCGCGACCCAGGCCTCGCGCGACAGCCAGCTTGACCGCCACTGGGTGAAGGCCTTCAGCGCACGCTCGGGGTGACCAAGATGGAAGGTGGAGGCAAGAAGCCCGCCGCAAGCCAGGGCGTAGGCAATCGCGTAGAAGACGAACGCGACCCAGCCAGTGACATCCGGCTGTCCAAGCCCGAGCCAGAACATCAGGCCGAACCCGAGGCCAGAGAGCGTCGTGAAGGCTATGATGGACGGTGCTGGATGCATCGACCCTATCCCAACCTGTCCAGTTGTTTGTCGAGCCAGCCAAGCCAGCCTTTGGGGTCCTCGGCGACTGGGGCGAGGTAGGGGGAGAGGACGTCGAACGCCTCTTCCGTTGCCAGATCATCCTTGGGCCGGGGCGGCAGGTATTTGTTGACCGGCGCGGTTCCCTGCTCAGGCATCAGATCCATGCCACCGCGCGCCGCGACCAGTTGCGAGACCTCGCTTTCAGGATCCGACAGATCGCCGAAGTGCCGGGCACCGGCAGGGCACGTCCTGACGCAGGCCGGCACGCGGTCTTCTTCCGGCAGGTTCACATTGTAGATGCGGTCCACGCAGAGCGTGCACTTCTTCATGACCTTCTCGGACGGATCCATTTCCCGCGCGCCGTAGGGGCAGGCCCAGGCACAGAGTCCGCAGCCGATGCAAGCGTCTTCGTTCACCAAAACGATGCCATCTTCCACCCGTTTGTAGCTGGCGCCGGTCGGGCAGACGGTCACACAGGGTGCGTCATCGCAATGTAGGCAGGACTTTGGGAAGTGCACGGTCTGTGCCGGTCCGGTCTCCGGCGCGATTTCATAGGAATGGATGCGATTGAGAAAACTGCCCACGGGTTCGGCCCCGTAAGCGTCCACATCGGACAGTGGGGCGCCGTAGTTTTCTGTGTTCCAGCCTTTGCAGGCGGTCACGCATGCATGGCATCCGACACAAGTGTCTAGGTCGATGACCAACCCGAGCTTTTTTTCCGTATGGGAGGGCAGCGATGTCATGAGCGGCTCTGGATGGTTGAAAGGCGTGGCGAGGTCATACGGAGACTCCGGTTGTCGCGTTCGCATGGCAAGCGCGCGCAAATTCAGCGAGGTCGCGGTTAAAGAGGTCCGGCACCTCCAGAAACGGGCTGTGACCGACGCCTTCATAGGTGATGACCTGCGCGTCCGGCAGGGTCTCATGCGCCTCGCGCCGCAGGCTGGTGACGGCCATGGGGTCCTTTTTGCCCACTATCAGGGCTGCCCGAACGCGGACAGCGGCGGTCGTTTCCCGGTAGTCTTCCGACCGGGTCCGCGCGGGATGGCGGGCGTAGGCGGGGCAAAGCATTGCGTAACCGACGTTCAGAGCAAAATCCTCGGGCGAAAGCGGTGCCTCGGAGCAGGCCTTAGTGAAGGCCAGCGTCGCCGCGAGGTTCGTGGGCTGATCGGCGGAATACATGCCCAGGGCCAGAACGTCCGCGCGCCCTGCACGCTCTTTCCGAGCGGCCTCCGGCATCTCGGATCCCGTGGTCACGCCGGTGCCCACCAGCGCAAGGCCGGAGATGGCGCTATCGCCGTGGTGGCGGATATAGTCCTGCGCCACCCAGCCCCCCATGGACCAGCCCACCAGGACCGGGGCGTTCAGAGAAAACCCATGGATAACGGCGGCCACGTCGCCCGCCCAGGGTTCCGAGGTGTCGTAGGCGGATTTTTCTTCCGGCTTGCCGCTTTCGCCGTGGCCGCGCAGGTCCGGCGCTAGGACAAAAAACTCATCCGACAGCGCCTGTAACTGCCGCCGCCAGCTCAGCGAGTGCTGCGCCCAGCCATGGAGCAGCAGGATCGCCGGCGCTCCCGGATCGCCCGCCGTCGCCACATTGAGCCCGACGCCCCCGTGTCCTATGACGAAACTCATTGGCGCATCCGTTCGTACGTCGATTGCACCATGCGCCCGGCCAGCATCCGGGTATCGAGAAGCTCGAAACGCAAGGGACGGTCGAGATCGCCAAAAAGCGGCGCGCCCGCACCAAGAAGCACGGGGATGCGGGTGATGATCAGCCGGTCGATCAGGTCCTGCGCCAGGAAGGCCTGCACGGTTCGGCCGCCGTCGATGTAAAGACTGTGGTACCCGCGCGTGGCGAGCTGACCGATGACGTCCTGGGGCTCGCCGGAAATCAGTTCGGCCTTGCCCTGCATGTCCTCGCTCAGCACTTCCAGCGTGTTTGTCAGGACAAATACGGGCTTGGTATAGGGCCAATGGCCAAAGCCGCAGACCACATCGAAGGTCCGGCGGCCCATCACCAGCGCATCAATGCTGTCCATGAATTCGGCAAAACCCAAATCGCCGTCATCCGGGCCCGCGCCTTCGGCCAGCCAGTCAAGACCACCTTCCGCGTCCGCGATATATCCGTCGATGCTGACGGCGATATAGACAGTGGCTGTCACGAGCCGACCTTCTGGTGCACGTCATGGGGGGACGGCGGAACCGGAGAGGATATGGCTGGGAAGCTCGGGTCAACCTCGTACGGCGCGGGAACCTTTTCGATCCGAACGCGCAAGTCAAACCAGGCGGCCTGCCCGGTGATTGGGTCGGAGTTCGACCAGCGCAGCCCGTCACCCTTGGGCGGCAGAAGCTCGTGAACGATGTGGTTCAAGAGGAATCCCTTGGTCGCCTCCGGCACATCTTTGTCGAGCGCCCAGGTTCCCTTGCGTTTGCCAATGGCGTTCCAAGTCCAGACAGTCTTTGCATTCAGCGCAGCCTGCAACGCGACGGGCACGGTGATCGATCCGTGGGGGCTTGTGACTTTCGCCCAGTCGCCGTCCTGAAACCCGTGTTCGTCCCAGACTGCCTTGGGCACGTAAAGCGGATTGCGCCCATGGATTTGCCGCAGCCAGGCGTTCTGGCTTCCCCAGCTGTGGTACATGGCCATTGGGCGCTGGGTAAGCGCGTGTAGCGGATAGGCCTCTCCATCCGCGTCTGCATCCGCCGGGTACCAGATGGGCAAGGGGTCCATGGTGTGCCGCAGCCGGTCGCGCAGGGTGTCGGGCGGTTGCCGCTCGCCAATGCCTTCTGCGGCGAGGCGCATCTTTTGCAGCGGCTCCACATAAAGCTGGAAAAGATAGGGGGCGGGCGCGTCGTAGAACCCTTTAGCGACCGCCCAGTCCTGGTAGGCCGCGTTCCAGGGTTTGTAGAATGACGCCTCCTCGGGCACGTGATCGATCCAGAAGCCGCCGTTCTCGATATAGCGCTCAAGCTGCGCTGCGTTGGGGGCGCCGCGGCCCTTGCCGGTCTCATCGGCGTCACGCCAGCCCGCGAGTGGTCCGACGCCGGGGCGGCGCATGTGGTTCACAATGTAATCGGCATAATCCTTGAACTTTGCGCTGCCGTCGTCGTTCACAAATCCCGGCAGCCCCAGCCTCGCCCCAAGGTCGATCAGAACGGACTGGAACCCGCGCACATCGCGGTCGGGTTCGATCACGGGCCAGCGGATCGCGTCAGCGGCGGCGTCTGCCTCGCAGATCGGGCGGTCGAGCAGGCTGATGCAGTCGTGGCGCTCAAGGTAGGTGGCGTCGGGCAGGATCAGGTCTGCATAGGCCACCATCTCGGAGGCATAGGCATCGGAATAGATGATCCGCGGTATTTTGTACTCGCCGCTGTCGGCTTTGTCGGTCAGCATCTCCATGACCGAGGCGGTATTCATCGACGAGTTCCACGCCATGTTCGCCATATAGAGAAACAGCGTGTCGATCTCATAGGGATCGCCCGCGTGGGCGTTGGAGATCACCATATGCATCAGGCCGTGGGCCGACAGCGGGTTTTCCCATGAGAACGCCTTGTCGATGCGCGCGGGCGTCCCGTCGTCCTTCAGCGCCAGGTGCTCGGGTCCCTGAGGAAAGCCCAGATGCGGACCATCGAGAGGCGTTTGAGGCGTGACCTTGCTGTGGGGCGTCGGGTGCGCCCAGGAGGGTTTGGGGTAGGGCGGCTTGAAGCGGAACCCGCCGGGCACCTCGACCGAGCCAAGCAGGATCTGAAGAATATGTAACGCCCGCGCTGTCTGAAACCCGTTGGCGTGGGCCGAGATGCCACGCATGGCGTGAAAGCTAACCGGGCGGCCCGTCATCTTCTCGTGGCGGCGGCCGCGCCAGTCAGTCCAGGGCTGGTCGATCTCGATGGTGTCCTCGAAGGCCACGCGTGCAAGTTCGCCCGCGATCTTGCGGATGCGCTCTGGCGTCAGACCACAGCGCTCAGCAACGGCTTCCGGCGCGTAGTCGTTTGACAGATAGCGCTCTGCGATCAACTGGAATACGGGCCGGTGGGTAATGCCCGCATGGCGGTAGCCGGCCGAGAGGTCCGGCACTATGTCGTTGGCAAAGGCAGAAGCGGGTTTGCCGGTGCGGCGGTCGATCACCAAGGGCGCTCCGTCATCGTCCCGCAGGAAAAGCCCGCGCGAGGGCGAGGCCGGGTCTTCGTTCACAAGAACCGGCGCATTGGTGAAGTCCGCAAGATAGCGAAGATCGATCCGCCCGGCTTTCAAAAGGCAATGGACGAGCGACAGGATGAAAAGCCCGTCGGTCCCCGGCGTGATGCCCACCCATTCGTCTGCGATGGCATTGTAGCCCGACCGTACCGGGTTCACACCGATCACCTTGGCCCCGCGCGCCTTGAGCTTTCCAAGACCCATCTTGATGGGGTTCGAGTCGTGATCCTCGGCAACTCCAAAGAGCATGAAGAGCTTCGTGCGCTCCCAATCGGGTTGCCCGAACTCCCAGAATGCGCCTCCCATCGTGTAAATACCGGCTGCCGCCATGTTGACCGAGCAGAAGCCACCGTGCGCGGCATAGTTCGGCGTGCCGAAGCCCTGCGCCCAGTAGGACGTCAGCGATTGCGACTGATCTCGGCCCGTGAAAAAGGCTAGTTTGGAGGGGTCTTTGCTGCGGATGGGGGCCATCCAATCGGTGGCGATTTGCAAGGCTTCTTCCCAGGAAATCTCCTCGAACTCGCCGGACCCGCGCGGTCCGACCCGTTTCAGCGGCGCACGCAGCCGAGAGGGGGCCGTGACCTGCATGATGCCCGCAGAGCCCTTGGCACAGAGAACGCCGCGATTGACCGGGTGGTCGCGGTTGCCCTCGATGTAAGCGACCTCTTTCTTGCCGCTTTCGCCCGTCTTCAGATGTACGTTGATCCCGCAGCGGCAGGCGCACATGTAGCATGTGGTCTGGCGGATCTCTTCGGAGACGTCCGGCGACGTGTCGACGGTTGGCTGATCTGTCATGCGGGTTCCCGGTGGTTCGCGCAGCGGCGACAATCTGACCGGATTCCGCGCAAGATGCGAGACGGATTTTCCGGAAGGCGCCGCGATTGGGGGCAAATATTCCCGACTGCGGGCCCGCCGGGCCAATATGCACATAGAAGTGCGTGCGCGGCCCGGTTTTTTTCTTTCGCGCCCGAAGGTGCGTGGATAGAGAGGCGGCACGTCCTATACGCCGCAACGACATGCCCCGCACCTATCCCATCATCCTTCTGGCCGCCGGGCAGACCCTTGCCTGGGCGACGCTCTATTACGTCTTCCCGGCGCTCCTGTTGCGTTGGGAACAGGAAACGGGCTGGTCGAAGGCCGAACTGACGGCGGCGATCACTCTGGCAGTCCTGGTCTCGGCCCTTGCTGCGCCCTTGGCCGGGCGTTTGATCGACCGGGGTCATGGCGCTGCGATGATGGGTGGCTCGGCGGCTCTTGGCGGGCTCGCAGTCATCGCGCTGGCGACAGCAACCGAGCTTTGGCAGTTCTACACGCTCTGGGCCCTGATCGGTCTGACCTTCGCGGGCTGCCTTTATGAGCCCTGCTTTGCCCTTGTGACCCGGGCGCGCGGGGCGAATGCCAAGCCTGCGATCATCCTCATCACGCTCGCCGCCGGTTTTGCCAGCACGCTCAGCTTTCCCATCGTCAACGGCCTTGCCGAGGCTTATGGCTGGCGCCTCGCCGTCGCTACCACGGGAGCGGTGGCCGTATTCGTTGTCGCGCCGCTGCTCTGGTTCGGCACACGAGCGCTTGACCGGGAGGGGACCGCCGACGAACCCAAAGACGCGGCGCCCGAAACCGCCAACCGCCACGCCTTTCTCAGACGCCCGGAGTTTTGGTTTCTTGCGTTTGGATTTGCCCTTGGCGCGGTGGTCCACGGCGCCACACTGCACCACCTTCTGCCCTATCTCGACGAGAAAGGCCTGAGCAATGACATGGCAGTGCTCGTCGCCTCTTTCATTGGACCGATGCAGGTTGCCGGACGTCTTGCCATGATGGCGTCCGAGCGCGCCATTTCGACCCACGGCGTGGCGATTGCCGCCTTCCTTCTGCTGGGGCTTTCTGTGTTCCTCTTGCTCATCGGCGGCTCCAGCCCCACGGCGCTCGTAGGTTTTGTCGTCTTCTTTGGGGGCGCCTACGGAACGGTCAGTATCATCCGGCCGATCATCGCTCGGGATGTTCTCGGCGGTCGGAATTTCGGCGCAAAGTCGGGGGCGCTGGCTTTGCCCTATCTCGTAGGGTCTGCCACGGCGCCCTATCTCGGCGCGCTTGTCTGGGGCGTGGGCGGCTACAATCTGATGCTGGCCATTCTCGTGGTGCTCGCGGCCCTGGGCTGCGTGCTCTATCTCATTGCACGCCGGCTCGCCCGGCGCCCGGCGCCCTAGAGCGTCAGCGCGCATCGATGGGCACATAGGCGCGCTCCGCTGGTCCACTATAGAGCGTCAGAGGCCGGATCAGGATGTTCGACCGCTTCTGCTCCACGCATTGGATCACCCAGCCCGGGACGCGGCCAATTGCGAAGATGGGCACGTAGAGATCCATTGGGATGCCGTGAAGCTGGTAGATGACCCCGGAATAGAAGTCGACGTTCACGTTCAGCCCGTGTCTGGAATAGGGCTTCATCGCCTCGACCACCGCTTGCAGGATCGCGTACCACTCGGGCTGGCCCATTTCCTGGCTCAGCGCGGCGACGCCGGCGGCCATGTGGCGCGCGCGCGGGTCCTCGGCGCGGTAGACCCGGTGGCCAAAGCCCATCACAGCCTCCCGGTTCGACCGCTTGGCCTTGACGTAGGCCGCGGCGTTCTCGGGCGCGCCGATGTCTTTGACCATTTTCATCACGTCTTCCGCCGCCCCGCCATGCGCGGGACCGGCAAGCGTTGAGAGCGCGGTCACCATGGCGCCGTGCAGGTCCGCCTCGGTCCCGATTGTCACGCGGGCGGCGAAAGCCGAGGCATTTGAGCCGTGTTCAGCGTGGAGGATGAAATCGATATCGGCAAGCCTGGCGGCGTCGTCGCTCGGGCGTTCGCCTTTCAGCATCCAAAGCCAGTTCGCCGCATGCCCGAGACTTTCATCGGGCACCACCGGGTCGCGCCCATTGCGGATGGCCTCATGCGTCGCGACGATCATGGGTACCTGCGCGGTCAGCTTCAGCCCGTTCGCGATCATCCCGTCTTCGGAAGTGTCCTTGTTGGCCGGGTCGAGTGCGGCAAGGGCCGAAACGGTGGTCCGGAGCACGTCCATGGGATGCCCGCCTGCAGTGGCGCGGATCACGTCATAAGCGGCTTCCGGCAGGATTCTGTTGGCTTTCAGGCGGGCATCGAAGGCGGAAAGCTCTGCCGACGTGGGCAACTCGCCGTAGATCAGAAGGTACGCCACCTCTTCAAAGGTAGACGCCGTAGCGAGATCGTCGATCGAATACCCGCGATAAGTCAGCTTGCCGGCCTTGCCGTCGATATCGGAGACGCCGGATCGCTCAAAATAGACGCCCTTGAGACCGCGGTTGATCTTGACGGTGTCGGTCATTCTGGGGCTCCTGTCGTGAAATCGGAGGTGTCGATGTCGGTACTTGAACGTGCAATTGAGCGGGCGAAGGAAATGCAGTTGCGTGTGGTTCTCCCGGAACGCGAAGATGCGCGCATTGCCGAGGCAGCAGAGCGCATTGCCCGGGACGGCCTCGGCGTACCCGTGGATCTGGTCGAGCCGTCCGAGGCCCATGTTGCGGCGGTACGCAGGGTGCGCCCCGGCAAGGACGCCATTGCCAAGCGTCTGGTGGAAAAGCCCTTGGTGCGCGCGGCAGCCATGGTCGCCGCGGGCGAGGCGGACGTGATGGTCGCGGGTGCGGTTGCGCCCACGCGCCGGGTGATCGAAGCGGCCTCGCTTGCCATCGGACTGGCACCCGGTATCAGCACCGCCTCCTCGTTTTTTCTGATGCGCTTTCCTGATAGCCGCGAGATGATATGGGCCGATTGCGCGGCCACCGTCGCACCGGACGCAGAAGCGTTGGCCGATATCGCCTTGGCCTCGGCGCAGTCGGCCGCGGCGCTTCTGGGGCGAGCCGATGTGGCGATGCTGTCGTATTCCACGGGATCGAGCGGCGGCGGAGCGTCGGTGGATCTGGTGCGGAAGGCCGCGGATCTGGCCACGGCCCGCGGCGCACCCGTGATTGGCCCCTTGCAGGGAGACGCGGCGCTCAATCGGGGCGTTGCCGCAAAGAAGGGCGTGAAAGCGGGCGACGCCAACGTTCTGGTCTTTCCTTCTCTCGATGCAGGCAACATCGCCTACAAACTTGCGCAGGAGCTCGCGGGCGCGCAGGCCATTGGGCCGTTCCTGCAGGGCTTCGCCGCGCCGGTCTGCGATCTCAGCCGCGGCGCGACGGTAGATGATATCGCCGCCGCGGTCGCGGTGACCGCGGCGATGGCCTGAGCGGGGCTTACTCGGCAGCCATATCCGCGGCGTCGATCCCGGCAACCTCCACCGGCTTTTTCATGGCATCGCGGCGGAAGGGTTCGCCCAGTTCCTGGTTGATCAACGCTTCGATCAGCGTGGTCTTTCCGTGCTGCATCTGGTCGGTGACGGCCTTGTCGAGGGCGGCAGTCAGCTCGTCCATGGTGCGCGCGACGATGCCCTGCAGCCCGCAGGCATTGGCGATACCCGCGTAAGAAACTGTGTCGCCCAGTTCAGTGCCGACAAAGTTGTCTTCGTACCAAAGGGTCGAGTTCCGCTTTTCAGCACCCCATTGGTAGTTGCGGAAAACGACCATGGTAATGGCGGGCCACTCCGGGCGACCGATGGCGGTCAGCTCGGTCACGGCGATCCCGAAAGCCCCGTCCCCGGCAAAGCCGACCACGGGCACATCGGGGCAGCCGATCTTGGCGCCAACGATCGAAGGCAGGCCGTAGCCGCAGGGACCGAAGAGCCCGGGCGCCAGGTACTTCCGCCCTTCATCGAACGACGGGTACGCGTTGCCGATCGCGCAGTTGTTTCCAATGTCGGAACTGATGATCGCTTCGCGCGGCAGCGCCTGCTGGATCGCCCGCCAGGCCATGCGGGGGCTCATCCAGTCGGGCTTGGCGGCGCGGGCGCGCTCGTTCCAGGAGGTGCCCGGATCGTCCTCTTCGTGGTCGAGGCTGGTCAATTCCTGCGCCCATGCGGACTTCGTTTTTGCGATCGTTTCCGTCCGCTCGGCGGCCTGCGCCTCGGCCTTGGCGGTATCGAGCCGCGCGGCTAGTTCCGTCGCGACCTGGCGTGCATCGCCGACGATACCCACAGTAACAGGTTTCGTCAGGCCGATGCGGTCGGGGTTGATGTCGACCTGAATGATGGTCGCGTCCTTGGGCCAGTAGTCGATCCCGTAGCCCGGCAGCGTCGAGAAGGGGTTAAGGCGCGTGCCGAGGGCCAGAACCACGTCGGCCTTGGCGATCAGCTCCATCCCGGCCTTGGAGCCGTTGTAGCCCAAGGGGCCTGCGTGTAGCGGATGGTTTCCAGGGAAGGCGTCATTGTGTTGGTACCCGCAGCAGACCGGTGCTGACAGCGCTTCGGCCAGTTTGACCGTAGCCGGAATGGCGTCTGCCAGAACCACGCCCGCGCCGTTCAGGATCACGGGGAACTCGGCCCGACTGAGAAGCGCTGCAGCCTTGTCGAGCGCGCCCTCGGGCGCTGCCGGACGCCCAAGCTCCAGCGCCAGGGGGATCTCGACATCGATCACCTGGGTCCACATATCGCGCGGCAGGTTGATCTGCGCGGGTGCGCTGGCGCGTTTGGCTTTGGCGATCACCCGGGCAAGCACCTCAGGGATGCGCGAGGGATCGCGCACCTCTTCCTGGTAGGCGACCATGTCTTCAAAGAGCTTCATTTGCTCGACTTCCTGGAAGCCGCCCTGACCGATGGTTTTGTTGGCGGCCTGGGGCGTCACGAGCAAAAGCGGCGTGTGGTTCCAGTACGCGGTTTTCACGGCGGTCACGAAGTTGGTGATGCCGGGACCGTTCTGGGCGATCATCATCGACATGCGGCCCGTGGCACGGGTGAAGCCATCGGCCATCATACCGCCCGACCCTTCATGGGCACAGTCCCAGAAGGTGATTCCGGCTTTCGGGAACAGGTCCGAGATCGGCATGAACGCCGATCCGATGATGCCGAATACGTTATCGATGCCGTGGCGCTGAAGCGTTTTGACGAAGGCTTCTTCGGTGGTCATCTTCATCTGGCCGGTCTCCCCTACTGTGTCTCCGCCCGAAACTGGATGGGCGACACTACCTTTCCCCTGGGGCGGGGCGATAGGGCCAGATCGGAGGTGCCATCAGGCCAGTTGTGCGACGCGGCCTAGGGCGAGACGATGGTGTGCGCTGCGTCTCGGGGCTCAAAGCCCGCGGCGATCAGTCCGATGCCGGGTCCGATGCGCGGCGTTGTAATGGAGGAATAGGCAAGCCGGTAGAACCCGCGAGGCGCTTCCTGGCGCATGAAAAAGGGGTCGCCTGGTTCTATCAGGACGCCCGAGGCGCGCAGATCGGCCGCAACCAGGTGGGTGTCCATACCCTCCGGCGCACGCATCCAGAGGCTCGATCCGCCAAAGGCCCCGCGTCCGGCCACGGTCAGACCGTGCTCTGCAATGGCGCGATCAATGGCGCGGCGTCGGTCGTGGAGCGCTCGCGATGTGCGGCGCACCAGTGCGTCGTAATGGCCGAGCGACAGGAAATAGGCGGCGGTGCGCTGGATGTGTCCGGGCGGGTGGCGGATGACTGCCATGCGCAGGGCGCGCGCTTCGCGGATGAAGGCAGGGGCGCCCACAAGATAGCCGAGCCTGAGGCCCGGGAAGAGCGATTTCGAGAATGATCCGACATAGATCACACGGCCCTCGCGGTCGAGCGACTTCAGCGCGGGCAGGGGTGCTCCGAGGAACGACATTTCGAACTCATAATCGTCCTCGACAATCAGAATGTCTTCGCGCGCCGCACGGTCCAGAAGCGCACGGCGCCGGTCGAGTGGCATTGTCGCCGCGGTCGGGCACTGATGGCTCGGCGTCGTGAACACCACATCCGTCCCCCCAGGCAGAAGATCCGGCGGAAAGCCGTCTTCATCGACCGGGACCCTGTGCAGATGGCATCGGGTTTGGCGCAGAATGTCGTGGAGGCTGGGGTAGCTCGGATCCTCCACGGCTGCCGTGCGCCGCTGCGTGAGGAGCACCTGCGCCGCGATCCAGAGCGCGTTCTGCGCGCCCATGGTGACCAAGATCTCTTCGGGGCCTGCATTGATGCCGCGCCGGGGCAGGATGTGGCGGGCGATGAAATCCACCAGCTGCGGGTCGTCGCCGTCGTATTGGTCCGACGTCAGGCTGTCGAAGTCGCGGGCACCAAGTGCCTGCAGGGCGCACAACCGCCAGTTCTGCCGGTCAAAGAGAGTCTCGTCGGTTTGCCCGTAGATGAACGGGTAGCGATAGCTGCGCCAGTCCGCGGGCCGGTCCACGCCACCGCCACCGGCAAACCGTTGGCCTAGCGCGCGGGACCAGTCGACCTTGTCCTGCGTTTCGGGGGTCTGAAATCGGGGCGGCTGCGGGGCGCTCTCCGAGATGTAATAGCCCGACCGCCCCCGCGACGAGATGTAGTCATCGGCCAGAAGCTCCGTATAGGCCAGCGTCACAGTGATGCGGCTGATGCCGAGGTGTCTTGCCAGCCCGCGCGAAGACGGCAGCTTCTCTCCCGGACGAAAGCGACCCGAGAGAATCCCCTGCGCCACCATGGATTGAATCTGCTGCTGCAAGCTGCCGGGAAAGTTCGGATCGAGGAAGAATGTCTCGGCGGCTATCGCCATCGCGCGGGTCTCTGGATATAAAGGGCTATCCAGGCTGGATATAAAGAAAGACGGCAGCTGCGCCTAGCCTGCCGTGTCTGTCATGCAAGCGGAGAAAGGGTTAGGCCATGGCGCTCGACGTGAAAAACAACTCGCTGGAAGAGTTCTGGATTCCCTTTACGGACAATCGTGGCTTCAAGGCCGAGCCGCGCCTGATTACCGAGGGCCGCGGCGTCTACATGACCGATCACAAGGGCGCTACGGTGATCGACGGATCGTCAGGGCTTTTCTGCTCTCCCGCTGGCCACTGCCATCCGAAGATCATCGAAGCGGTGCATGAGGCATTGAAAGACCTGACCTTCGTATCGCCCTTTGGCACGGCCCATCCACTGAGTTTTGCGCTGGCTGAAGAGGTCGCGCGCCTGACACCCGAGAACATCAACCACATATTCTTTGTCAATTCGGGCTCCGAGGCCATCGACACGGCGCTGAAGATAATCATGGCCTATCACACGGCCAAGGGTGAAAACCGCCATCGCTTCATCAGCCGGGAACGGGCCTACCACGGTGTCAACATCGGAGGCGTCAGCCTGTCGGGGCTGGTGAACAACCGCCGTGCCTTCCCCGTTGTGATGCCCAATGTCGTCCACTTGCGCCATACTTGGGATGACGCGGAACTCAAGGTCCCGGGTCGCCGCAAAGGCGGGGCCGACAAGGCCGAGGATCTGCAGCGCGCCATCGACAATTTCGGGGCCGAGACCATCGCCGCGGTCTTTGTCGAACCCGTTGCCGGATCCACCGGCACCCTGCCGCCGCCGGTGGGTTATCTCGAACGGCTGCGCGAGATCTGCAATGCCAACGATATCCTGCTGGTCTTTGACGATGTGATTTGCGGGTTCGGTCGCGTCGGCGGCGTTTTCTCGGCAGATGCCTTTGGTGTCACGCCTGACCTGATCACCATGGCCAAGGCCCTGACCAACGGGTCAATCCCCATGGGTGCCGTGGCCGTGCGTGACGATATCTACGAGACCGTGACCGATAGCGCGGCCATGGGCGGGATCGAGCTTTTCCACGGCTACACCTATTCGGGCCACCCGGCTGCATGCGCGGCGGGGCTCGCGAGCCTCGCGATTTACCGCGACGAGGGTCTCTTTGACCGGGCGACCGAGATGGCGCCGTATTTCTCCGACGCGATCCACAGCCTTGGCGACCATCCGCTGGTCAAGGACATCCGGTCAATCGGGATGATGGCGGGTGTCGAGTTGTTTCACGACGGGAAGCCGGGGCGGCGCGGCGTCAAGGCGCAGACCGAGCTATTCTGGAAGGGCTGCCATATTAAATTTACCGGCGACAACGGCATCGTGGCGCCGATGTTCATCTCGGAACGCGCGCACATCGACGAAATTGTCGGCAAGTTCCGCGACATGCTCGACACGCTGCCCGAGTAAATCAGCTGCATGGGCGGTTGGCCCGGGCCATCAGGCGCCGGGCCATACCGCGGGCATAGGCCGGTTCCGTGCGCCAACCGCTTGCCGTCTCGTAGGCAAGGTGCAGGGTTTTCTGCGCGCCTGAGCCGGAGGGTCGTACAAGTGCCGCCATATCGAAGGCTGGGCTGTCGCGACGGGCTTCATCCCAATCTAGAAGGGCATATCCGCCGCCCGGGAGACGCAAGAGATTGCCCACGTGCAAGTCGCCGTGGATCAGCGTGAAGGGTCGTTTTGCCGTTGCTCTGCGGCAAAGTTCCAGAACCGGTGCGCCATCCGTAGCCCAGTCGGCAAGGGGCGGCGCTCCCGGCCGGTCTGGAAGACTTTGGCCGCTGCGGTGAACCGCCGCGATCCGGGCGGACAAGCGCTTCAGATCCGCACCTGCCGCCGGTTTCCCGTCGATCCAGCGTTCCAGCCGCCAACCGCCGATACCGAGCCAGCCGCCCTCAGCTGCGATTGGATGCGGGACGGTCAGCCCGGCGCGCTCTGTCAGACGAAGGGCCCTGCGCAGCCATCTGAGCGAGGCTTCGCTTTCCGAGTGGCGCCGAAGCACCGCGAAACCGCCTGCCGTGTCCACCATAAAAGCCGTCGAGCGCGCGCCACCCTTGAGGCGGGTCAGTACTTTGCCGCCACCCCAGGCCTCAAGCGCCGCTTGTGGCGCTACTTCGCGGCCCAAAGCTCGATTTCCACCAGGAACTCGGGCCGGGTAAAGCCGGACACGATGACAAGGGTCGAGGCAGGTACGACACCGGTCCCGTCCAGCCAGCGGTCGCGGGCGGCCATATAGGGTGCGAATTGCGCGCGGTCGGTCACAAAAGCCGCCAGGCGAAGGACGTCCGCCCGCGCCATGCCGCCCTCCGCAAGAATGGCGTCGAGATTGGAAAAAATCAGATCCGCCTGAGCCTCGGCGCCGTCGGGAATCTGGCCATCTGCGGTAATGGCAAGCTGGCCGGAAGAAATTAGGATCCGCGCCCCGGCGGGTACCTCAACCCCATGGGCATAGTTCCCGAACGGCGGGTGCAGGCTGGGTGGGATGATCGGGCGCACGTCAGGTCCTTCTCGGTAGGGCTCGGTCGGGTCGAGATCACAGCAAGAAGACGCCGCGCCCGTGGAAATTCCAAGAAGGAAAAGCGTGCCCATTTTTCGTGCATTCGCCAAATCGCTGCACTAGGATTGGGCGGTCGCGAGGGGGCTGATTTGCGGGACGTGCCGGTCACTGGTCCCCACTCTCCGCGACACTAGGCTCACGGGCGAGAATCATACGAAAGGGAGTCACCATGTCGTTCACATCATATCTTTCCGCTGCAACCTTGGCCGTGACGGCTACGGCGGCGGCTGCCGACGGACATCTGACGCCCGTCAGCTTCGGCACAAACTGGGTCGCACAGGCCGAGCATGGCGGCTTCTATCAGTCGGTGGCTGACGGCACCTATGCTGAGTGCGGCCTTGACGTGACTATCCTGCCGGGCGGGCCGCAGGTGAACAACCGCGCCCTGATGCTGGCGGGCCGGATCGACTTTCACATGGGTGGCGATCTTCTGCAGGCGTTCAATGCCGTGAAAGAAGGCATTCCGGTGGTCAGCGTCGCGGCCATCTTCCAAAAGCACCCGCAGGTGATCGTCGCACACCCGGGCGAAGCGGAAAGCTGGGACGACCTGAAGGACCTGACGCTCCTCATCGGTGACAACGGCTTTCAGTCCTATTACCAGTGGATGATCGCTGCCCATGGCTTTACCGAAGATCAGCGCAAGCCCTACACCTTCAACCCGGCACCCTTCCTTGCGGACAAGCGTACGGGCATGCAGGGCTATCTGTCTTCCGAACCGTTCCTCGTTGAAAAGGAAGGCGGCTTTACGCCGAATGTTTTCCTGATTGCGGACGCCGGGTATTCGACCTACGCCACAACGATCGAAACAATGGCCGATACCATCGCCGAGAACCCTGATGCGGTGACCTGTTTTGTCGAAGGCTCGATCAAGGGCTGGTACAACTATCTCTACGGTGATCCCTCGGCGGCCAACGCTCTGATTCAGGAAGCCAACCCCGAGATGACCTCGGACAAGATCGCCTATGCGATTGAGAAAATGAAGGAAAACGGCATCGTCGATTCCGGTGACGCGCTGGAAATGGGGATTGGAGTTATCACCGACGACAAGGTCGGCGATTTCTATGCCAAAATGGTCGAGGCCGGTGTGATCGAAGACGGGCTCGACTGGCAGTCGGCCTACAACACATCCTTCGTGGGCCAGGGTCTGGGAATGGACCTGAAGTAGCGACCCATTCGGGCGGGCCGGATGACCGGCCTGCCCGCCTGCGAGGATGCAATGAAGGACACGAGCCTGGAAGACCGCCCGCTGCTTTTGCAGATGTCCCATGTCGAAAAGACGTTCGGACGCGATGTTGTCGCCCTGAAGGACATGAACCTGTCGGTCAACGAGGGCGATTTCATCTCTCTTCTCGGACCGTCGGGCTGCGGTAAATCAACCGCTTTGCGGCTGATCTCGGACCTGATGCATCCGACCTCGGGCGCGATCCGCTGGACGGGTGGACACGACAAGGGGGATCTGGGTTTCGTCTTTCAGGAACCCACGCTTATGCCTTGGGCGACGGTCTCGCAGAACGTCTGGCTGCCCTTCAAACTGCGCGGTATCAGCTACAGTTCGGTCAAGGACGAGGTGCTCGAGGCGCTGCGGCTGGTGGGTCTCGAAAAGTTCCTTGAGGCGTACCCCCGTGAACTGTCGGGCGGCATGAAGATGCGGGTCTCTATCGCCCGCGCCATGGTGACGAAACCGCGCCTGATTTTGATGGACGAACCCTTTGCAGCCCTGGACGAGATCACACGTTTTAAACTCAACAACGACCTACTGGCGCTGAAGGCGAAGATCGGCTGTACGGTGATCTTTGTGACGCATTCGGTCTTCGAGTCCGTGTTCCTCAGCGACCGGATCGTGGTCATGGCGGCCCGTCCGGGGCGTGTGTTGCGCGAGCTGACCGTCGATGCGGGATATCCGCGCGCGGAATCATTTCGTACATCGCCTGAGTATGCCGGCTACTGCCGGGAAGCCTCAGAAGCCCTGCACGAAGCCATCGGAGAGGCCGCATGAGCGTGACAGACCAGACTACCGTGCCGGCTGTCGCCGTCGATGAGGAAGAACTCGAACGCGCCCGCAAGGCCCGCATTCAGAAGATCGCGAAGTGGACGCTGCCGTCGCTGGTCATGGTTCTCACGATCCTCGCCTGGCATTTTTATGTGACGCTGTGGGACGTGCCCCACTACATCCTGCCCGGTCCTCTGCTCGTCGCCCAGGCCATGGTGGAAAACTGGGATCAGCTTTGGCCTGCGCTATTGACCACAGCGCGTCTGACGTTCCTCGCGCTCTTTTTCGCGATAATTGGGGGCGTGGCTCTGGCCGTGGCCTTCACCCAGTCGAAATGGGCCGAGATGTCGTTCTTTCCCTACGCGGTGATCCTGCAGGTGACCCCGGTCGTGGCCATTGCGCCGCTTTTGCAGATCTACATCGACAATGCTTTTGTCGCCGCGCTCATCTGTGCGTGGATCGTGGCCTTCTTTCCGATCCTGTCCAATACGACCATCGGCCTGAAATCTGCAGACCATAACCTCAGCGATCTCTTTACCATCTACGGGGCCACACGCTGGCAGCGGCTTCGCTATCTGGCGGCCCCTTCTGCGCTGCCGTTCTTTTTGGGCGGTCTGAAGATTGCCGGCGGCCTCGCCCTCATTGGCGCCGTCGTTGCAGAGTTCGTGATCGGCCGCGCAGGAACGGGCCTTGGGCTGGCCTCGACACTGCTTGAAGCCAGCTATCGCTTCAATTTCGGTGTGCTCTACGCGGCGTTGATCCTGATCTCTGCCATGGGCATCGTCATCTTTGCCGCCATGAGCCTGTTCAGCCATCTGATGCTGCACAAATGGCATGAGAGTGCCCTGAAGCGGGAGGGCTGATGGACTTTCGCACCCTGCCGCAGGGCCAGCGCGTCACGCTTGAAAACCTGACCGTTCCGGCTTGCCTGGCCGGCCGGTCGGGTGATCTTGCGACGATCAGCCTGACCATCGAGAACGACCGGATCGTAGAGGGCGGTGGTGGCGAGACCTTGGATATGGCGCGCGCCATAGTCTTTCCGGCTTTCGTCGACATGCATACGCATCTCGACAAGGGACATATCTGGCCGCGCTCTCCGAACCCGGACGGCACGTTCTTTGGCGCGCTCTCCGCGACCCAGGGCGACCGCGAGGCGCGCTGGTCCGCCGAAGATGTCCGCCGCCGCATGGATTTCGCCCTGCGGTGTGCCTATGCCTATGGCACGGGCGCCGTCCGCACGCATCTCGACAGCATCCCGCCCCAGGATGACATTAGCTGGCCCGTATTTGCCGAGATGCGGCAAGACTGGGCGGGACGGATCACGCTGCAAGCCGTGAACCTCATCGGCTGTGAAGGCATGGAGGTTGACGGTGGCGGACCCTTTGCCCGGACCGCGGATATGGTCGCCAAGATGGGGGGCGCCCTTGGCATGGTAACTTATCCCGTGCCGGATCTGCGCGAGCGGCTCCGCACGTTCTTCCGCATGGCCGACGCGCGCGGGCTCAGCTGCGACTTCCATGTGGACGAGACCATGGACCCGACCTCGGCAACGCTGCGCATGATCGCGGAGGTGGCGCTTGAGATGGGCGTCGAGATGCCGATTGTCGTCGGGCACTGCTGTTCGCTGTCGACGCAAGAGGAAAGCGAAGCGCTCGGAACAATCGACCTTCTGGCCCGACAGGGTATTCAGGTGGTCAGCCTGCCTTTGTGCAACCTATACCTTCAAGACCGGCGCACGCGCGGCACGCCGCGCGGCCGGGGGATTACACTTGTCCATGAAATGCACGCACGGGGCGTCAAGGTATCCTTTGCCTCGGACAACACCCGCGATCCCTTCTATGCCTATGGCGACCTCGACATGTTGGAGGTGATGCGCGAGGCCACGCGTATTGGTCACCTTGACCACGCCGCCGAAGACTGGCCAAAAGCCTTCACAACCCACCCTGCGACTGCCTGCGGATTTGAGGCGCCGTCGCTTCAGCCCGGAGCGCCTGCCGATTTGGTGATGTTCCGCGCCAGGACGTGGACCGAGCTTCTGGCGCGTCCGCAGTCCGACCGGATCGTCCTCAGGCGGGGTAGGGCAATTGACAGAACGCTGCCGGATTATGCCGAGCTTGATGATTTGATGGAGGCCCAATGAAACCCAATGTCGCCGCCGCCATGGAGGCTCTGTCGCACCTCGACGTGGAGACCAACCCGGCCGGCATAAAGGCGAAGAGCCGCGATTTTTTCTGGTACTCGCCGGTGCTGAAGGACCGTCTTGATCATGTGGTCGCGGATTTCGTCGTGTCCCCAAAGACCGAGGCTGAGGTCATCGAGGTTCTAAAGACCTGTTACAAACACACTGTTCCGGTGACGACGCGCGGCGCGGGGACCGGGAACTACGGGCAGGCCATGCCGCTTGAGGGGGGCTGTGTCATGCACCTGCGCCACATGGCGGCGGTGAAGGAGATCCATACGGGCCGCGTGGTTGTGGAGCCGGGGTGCCTTCTGAAAGACTTGGATGCGGCCTGCCAGGAACATTCCGGTCAGGAAATTCGTATGTTCAGTTCCACCTGGGCTACGGCCACCATCGGTGGCTTCATCGCCGGTGGGTCCGGCGGCGTCGGGTCGGTGACCTGGGGCGCGCTTCGTGATCCCGGCAACATCCTGCGCCTGCGCGTGGTGACAATGGAAGAAGAGCCGCGCGTCCTGGAATTCACTGGTAAGGACCTCGCACGCGTCAGCCACGCCTACGGAACCAACGGGATCATCACCGAAATCGAAATGCCGCTCGCGCCCGCCTATGACTGGGTCGAGATGTTCGTGACCTTCGACGACTTCATGGATGCCCTGGCCTTTGGCGAGGCCCTTGGCAACGCTGACGGAGTTCTGAAGAAGCTGGTGACGATCTTTGAGGCGCCGATCGCGAAATCGTACTTTCAGCGCGTTGCCCCCCATGTGGAGACCGAGACCAACCTGGTGGGTTGCATGGTGGCGCCCCATTCCATGGACGGATTCAAGGTGCTCTTGGAGGCGGCAAATGGCGCCAGGCTGATCTATCGGTCCGATGACAACGACTGGCCCCGCACGCCGGGACCGGTGTTCGAATACGGCTGGAACCACACCACACTGCGAGCGCTGAAGGTCGATCCGTCGATCACCTATCTGCAGATCCGGTTCGGCGCTCCGGATCATGTGGAGAAAGTGGCCAAGATGCGCGAGCTCTTGTCGCCGGAGGTTTTGCACCACATCGAGGTAATGCGCGAAGGCGGCAGGATTGTTTTTGCCGGCCTCAGCCTCGTGAAATTCACCACTGAGGATCGGCTGGACGAGATTGTCCGCCTGCACGAGGAAAACGGTTGCATGGTGTTCAACCCGCACCGCTACACGCTGGAAGAGGGCGGTCGTCAGACGGTGGATGACCGGCAGTTGAAGTTCAAGCGCGAAGCAGATCCGAAGGGGCTTTTGAACCCGGGTAAGATGATCGCCTGGGACGACCCGGATTTCGATTTCGCCCAGATGTACGCCTACCCCAAGATGCAGGCCGCGGAATGACACGAGGCGGCGCGGCCAGGTGACCAAAGCTTTCGTCCTTTATGCCCATCCTTGCGAAGAGAGTTTCTCGTCGGCCCTGCACCGGACGGTCGTCAAAAAGCTCACCTCGCGGGGGTGGGACGTGGACGACTGCGATCTGAATGCCGAGGGGTTTGACCCGGTGATGACCGCGTACGAGCGGCGGGCCTATCACGACACTGTCTCCAACCGGGTGCCTGTTGCGACTTATGTGGACAGGCTGAAGGCCGCGGACGCGCTGGTGATGGTCTTTCCGGTCTGGAACTTCGGCTACCCGGCTATTTTGAAGGGGTTTCTGGACCGTGTGTTCCTGCCAGGTGTGTCCTTCGAGATGGATGCGGTTCGTCTGACGCCGACCTTGACCAACGTCAAAAAACTGGCCGCCGTCACGACCTATGGCGGAGGGCGCAGGCGGGCGATCTTTGCGGGCGATCCGCCGCGGCGGTCCTTTTGCCGGGCCGTGCGTTACGTCTGCCAACCCGACAAACTGAAGTATCTCGCGCTTTATGGTATGAACAGACGGACCGATGCCGAACGCGCGGCGTTCTTGAAAAAAGTGGATCTTGAGATGGGGGAGTTTTAGGCATGCGGGCGCTGGTAGTTTACTGTCACCCAAGGCACGGCAGCTTTACAGAGGCAGTGCGCGATGTGGTCGTCGACCGCCTGACGAAAGCCGGTGCAGAGGTGCGCGTTGCGGATCTCTACGCCGAGGGGTTTCAGCCTGCGCTGACCGCCGCTGATCACGAAGGCTATGCAGATGTCCCGGCGAACCGCCAGCCCGTGAAGGCCGAAGCCGAGGACGTATGCTGGTGCGATACGCTGATCTTTGTCTATCCGACCTGGTGGTACGGGCTGCCCGCCATGCTGAAAGGCTGGCTCGACCGGGTGCTCTTGCCGGATGTGGCGTTTTTCCTGCCGGACGCCGAAAACTCCAATATCCGCCCCGGGCTCACGCACATTACGCGTCTCGGCGTCTTTACGACTGGTGGGGCTAGTTGGTGGCTGACGCAGCTTGTTGGCGCGCCCGGCAAGCGGACGCTCTTGCGCGGTGTCGGGTTGCTCTGCCACCGCCGCTGCCGCAAGGCTTTTGTGATGCACTATTTAATGGACACGTCCACGCCGGCGACACGGGCCCGCCATCTGCAACGAGTTGCCCGCAAGATGGACAGGTTTCTCAGACGCCCGAAGGCGCGGTTCGGCATCGGCGGGGCGGCTCCCGCATGACGCGGCGCCTCGATTGGGCGGAGTACCGCACCGCCGAGTTTGAAGGTCTCGATCCGATGAAGACGATCGCGATCCTGCCAACCGCTGCGATAGAGCAGCACGGGCCGCATCTGCCTGTAGGCACCGACACGATGATTGCGGCCGGCATGCTGGCGGAACTCAGGCGGACCTGTCCGGATGACCTCGACATCCGCATTCTGCCCATCCAGGCAGTGGGCAAGTCGAATGAGCATCTCTTTGCGGGCGGAACGCTGACGCTGACAGCAGAAAACGCGCTGCGTGCCTGGGTCGACATTGGCCTGTCGGTGGCGCGGGCCGGAATCCGCAAGATCGTTATCGTCAATTCCCACGGCGGGAACCTTGACCTTGTGAGCATTCTTTCGCGGGAACTGCGTGTCCAGGCTCAGATGCTTGCGGTGAAATGCCAATGGGGCAGTTTTGGCCATCCCGAGGGGCTCTATGCAGACCACGAACTGTCCTACGGCATCCACGGCGGCGATGTGGAAACTTCGTTGATGCTGGCCTTTGAGCCGCACACGGTGGATATGGCGTTGGCAAAGAGCTTCGCTTCCTCGGCGCGGACGACACCGGTGCCGCCCACGGGGCCCGTTTCCTACGGCTGGATTGCAACGGATGTGAACCCGGACGGGGTTGTGGGCGATGCGAGCCTCGCCACGGCAGAGAAAGGCCGAATAACCTGCGCCCATCAGGTCGCAGAGTTCATCGACCTTCTGCGCAAGGTTCAGGGAATGGCGTTGCCGGTGGGCTGAGCGACGGCGGCGAGGTCGCGAAAACTGCCCGTGGTGTTCTGGTCGAAGATGGGCAGCGCCGAGCCGAAAGACCAGGCGAGTAACACGCCAAGCCCCACACCCGCTCCCGCGGCGCCGGACCGGCGCGCCACCCACCGTCCCATAAGTCCGAAGACCGCAAAAAAGAGCACCAGCACCGGCAGCATCATCGACAGGACAAAAAGCTGCTCCACATCCATCGCGACCATCCCAGCAAAGGCCGCGATGATGGCAAGACGCGCCAGAACCCGCCGCCCCAGGCCGTCGCGGCCAGCCTCGGTGACGGCCGCATCCGCGGACATGAAAAGAAGCGCGCCGGGCAGGAACATGAGGACAAGCCATACCCTGCCGTGGACCGGCCAGAAGCTGGCGGCGAACATATCCATAGCCAGGGCGAACCCGAAAACACCGTAGAGGATCAGCGCAAGGGTCGGCAGGACCGGCGGCGCAGGCAGGCGCAGCCCCAGGGTTCCAAGCACGATCAGTTGTACCGTCCCGTAGATCGTGAAGAACGCGGCCAGCGGCACGGCAGCCAGCACGGGCCCTAGGCCTGCGGGTACGAGGCTCACGAGTAGAGGCGTCGCCAGCGCGGGCAGGGCGGTGGCCAGGGCAAAGCGTGCCCGGTCTATGCGGAAGGGCTCAGGAGCTGTTGCGGGGATCAAGAACGAAAGCGGGCGCGCCAATAGCAGGACGCCACCGAGCAGGATCAGGACCGGCAGCCCGGTGCTAACAACGGGTCTGGTAAGCGGACGCTCCAGCGCCGCTGCGATCCAGTCGCGCGCCTCCGTCAGGCTCAGAGGATGGTGCAAGACGCCCACATGACCCACCCAGGGCGCCACGATCGCCCGCCGGATCACGGGCCCGGCGGTGACTGTATCGCCTTCCCCAGCGGCAGGGTCGATCTGGTGCAGCGCGTCCAGAGCGGCCCGTCTGAGGTGTGGCTCCCATTCTCCATTGATGATCAAGAGCCGCTCCGGCGCCGTTGGCGTGATCGCTTCGGAATACATGGCCAAGGGGATAATGGCGGCGGCCTCCACGGTTTCTGCCGTGCGGATGATGACGTCCGAAGCCATGGAATGCCCCACAAAGCTTAGGGGACCGCCGTAGCGTGCCTCGGCCCAGTCCGCCACCGCGCGGGTCTCGGCCACAAGCCGGGCTGTCGTCCCGTTGCTTTGGGTCACGTCGCCTGACATGGGCACCGGGTTGCGCCCGTGGCCCTGAAAATCGAAGGTCACCACGGTCAGCCCCGCGCGCGCGAGGCTCAGGCTGAAGCTGTCCATGAACTGTCGCGATCCGGCGAAACCATGGGCGATGATGACCGGTGGGCCGCTTTCGCCCATGGACTGGACAACGGTGACCGGCGTCGTGCCGACCTGATACTCGGTAAAACTCAGAACACTCCGCGCCGAAAAAAGCGTCCAAAGGCTGATGGCAATGGCCAAGGCGGCCAGAAAGGCCTGCGCCACACGCCACCGTGTATTTCCTTCACTCGCCTTTTTCACCGTTTCCCCGTACTCGGTCCGAGGGGAAAGTTAGGAGACCTGCGGCCCATGAAAACCCTCGTGCGCCTCGTGAAGGATGTCGTTCTTGTGGGCGGCGGTCATACCCATGCGCTTTTCCTTCGAAAGTGGGGGATGTCCCCGGTGGCGGGTGTGCGACTTACGATTGTCGACCCGGGCGCAGTTGCCGCATACTCGGGTATGCTACCGGGTTTCGTGGCGGGACACTACGATCGTGAAGATCTCGACATCGATCTCGTGCGTCTGGCCCGGTTCGCGGGTGCGCGGCTTGTCCGTGGGCGGGCATGTGGCCTCGATCTCGCGGCCGCGCGGGTTCATGTGAATGGGCGGCCGCCCATCCGGTTCGACCATATCTCCTTTGATGTGGGCATAACTTCGACCATGCCCAGCCTGCCCGGGTTCGATGAATTCGCGACTCCGGCAAAACCGCTCGGCATTTTCGCCGATCGCTGGAGCGCCTTTCGGGCGGCTGTGGCGGACGGTCGCGTGGCCCCCCGCGTCGCCATTATCGGTGGCGGGGTTGCCGGGGTCGAACTGGCGATGGCCATGGCTCACGCCCTGCGCAGCCAGAGATCCGAGCCCGAGGTGAGCGTCATCGAGGCCGCAGATATTGCCGACGGTCCAAGCAGCGGAGCCCGCACGCGGTTGCGATCGGAGCTTTACGCCCAGGGCGTGGCCGCCCGGCTTGGCAAAGCTGTTACCGGTGTCACTGCCGAAGGCGTAGTTCTCGAAGATGGCAAAACCGTTGCGGCGGATTTCGTGATCGGTGCCGCCGGCGCGCAGCCCTATCCATGGCTCGCGAAGACGGGGCTGCACCTCACGGATGGCTTCATCGATGTGGATGCGCAACTGCGCAGCCCCAGGGATCCGCGCGTCTTTGCTGTGGGGGACTGCGCCCATATGCTCGCGCACCCGCGCCCCAAGGCTGGTGTCTACGCCGTCCGGCAAGCGCCGGTTCTCTTCCATAACATCCGCGCCGATCTGCTCGGCCAGCAAAGACGCGACTACCGCCCGCAGAGCGACTACCTCAAGCTGATTTCCCTGGGCGAAAAGAAGGCACTTGCAGACAAGGCCGGAATGGCCTTCAGCGGCCCGGCGCTCTGGCGTCTGAAAGACCGGATCGACCGCGGCTTCATGGAAAAGCTGACCGATCTTAGACCCATGACAGCCGAGACAAAGGGCGATTTGGTCAGCGCCAAGGATACCGCCGCTCCGCCCCTTTGCGCGGGTTGCGGTGCCAAGGTGGCACCCCGTGCCCTTGGTGCGGGTCTTGGAAACGGGGACGAGCCGGCCCTTGGTGATGACGCGGCGGTCCTGCGCGTGGGCACCGAGAACCGGGTGATCAGTACCGATCACTTGCGCGGTTTCGTCGAGGATCCCTATACCGTCGCCCGTATCGCCGCAGTGCACGCCATGGGCGACATCTGGGCCATGGGGGCCGTACCCGAAAGCGCGCTGGCCAATATCATCCTGCCCGATATGGACGAGGCGCTTCAAGAGGCGACGCTGAACGAGATCATGGCCGCGGCCCGGGCGGAGTTCGCGCCCGTGGGCGCGCGGATCGTCGGCGGGCATACGACCCTCGGCGCAGAACTGACCATCGGCTTCACTGTTATCGGTACGCCCGTTGATGACCCCATCGGCCTGGCAGGCGCCCGGCCAGGGGATGTCCTGATCCTGACCAAGCCCATTGGTTCAGGCACCATTCTGGCGGCGGATATGGCGCTTAAGGCCCCGGGCGGAGATGTGATTGCGGCGCTTGAGGCGATGGCGCAGCCGCAAGGGGCAGCCTCGAAGATACTCGCGGTCGCCCATGCCATGACCGATGTGACGGGTTTTGGTCTTTTCGGACATCTTTGGAATCTGCTCAGCGCGTCCGGTGTCGCCGCGGACATCGACCTTGAGGCGGTGCCCGTCCTGTCCGGCGCGCTCGAGCTTGCCAGCAAGGGTGTGCGCAGCTCGCTCTACGCCGCGAACCGGCGCTATACCCCGGCGGAAGTGCCGGAAACGCCTCTGGCCGCTCTCTGCTTTGACCCCCAGACCGCTGGCGGCCTGCTGGCGGCGGTGGACCCGGCCGGGGCGCAGGCGGTGTGGCGGCAACTGCAAGAGGCCGGGTTTACGGCCTGCTCGATCGGCGCGCTGCGCCCCGGACCGCCCGCGATCAATCTGGTCTGAGTGTTTCGCCAAGCTCCGCCAGGCGCTCGGCGGCCCGGTCAAGGTCAGGTTCCGACAGATCAGTCAGTGCAATACGGGCGGCGTGTCCGACATGGTTGCGCGCCCGGGACTTGCGGTAACGTGGATCGTAGTGGGTTTCGAGAAGATCTGAAACCAGCGCCAGATGATCCCCGTTCCGGACCATTCCCTGCCAGCGATGCACGGCTTCGCTACCGTGATAGGGTCGAAATCGGTCGAGCATGTTCAGGAGATTTCCGCTGTCTTCGGCGAAAGCCCCGTACCGCGACAGCGTAAAGCCCGCGCGAGCTGCAAGAGGCGCCGCGACCTCGATCCGAGGTGCCGCGATCATCGCCTGCCAGATTACTGGGGGCAGCAGGCGGTCCCCGATCTTGCTCGACTCTGCTTCGACAAAAACCGGTTTGTCGGGCGAAAGCTGTCCCATGGCGCCCAGAAGAAGGCTTTCGAACCATTTCTGGCTGGGCTGCTTTGTGTCGGTTCCGCCAAAAAGCGAACCGCGGTGCGCGGCGATGCCTTCGAGGTCCAGTACCTGCGCGCCCCGGTCCCGAAGCCGCGCCAGAAGCTCGGTTTTGGCGGTGCCGGTCAGCCCGTCGATCAGCACGACAGCGGGCAGGGGCGTGCCGTGGTAAAGCCGTTCGACGACCCGGCGCCTGTAGCTTTGATACCCACCCTTCAGCGTGTCGCTTCGCCATCCGATCTGGTCGAGGATGCTAGCAAAGGAGCCCGAGCGCTGGCCGCCGCGCCAGCAGTAGACCAGCGGCCGCCAGGACCCGTCATGGTCAGCGAGGGCAGTCTCGATATGATGGGCGGCGTTGCGTGCCACGATGGCCGACCCAATCTTGCGTGCTTTGAAGGGGCTCTCCTGCACGTAGATCGTGCCGACCTTTGCGCGTTCCTCGTCGCTCAGAACCGGCAGGTTGATGGCTCCGGGTACCCGGTCTTCCGCGAATTCCGCGGGGCTCCGGACATCGATGATCGTATCGAAAGGGACCGCCGTGCGCGGATAGTCCTGGGGCAGTTCGAAGGGCATAGCCAGCCTTTTAGGGCGCTGCTCGCGGATTGGGAAGTCAGGGCGCCAGCCAATGTCCGCGCCAGTCATCCGATCGCTTATATGCGGCCCGCACATGGCCGTCCTGCCCCAGTTGCAGCGCCTCAAGCGCTTCGACCCGCGCCTCAATGGCGGCAAAGCGGGCTTGCGCGCCTGGCCGGGTCACCGCGTATGGGTCTGCTATGGGTGTTCCAGGTGGCGGTTCGACACCGTAGCCCCTGCGCGAGCGTTCCGGCACACGGGTCCATCTGTCGGCCACTGCCGGGCCCCTCAGGACCGTGCAAGCGGCGGTCAGTCGTATCTGCACCTGCGCACCTGCGTCCCAGAAGAGAAGCGCGGCGCGCGGATCTCTTTCCAGTTCCGTAACCTTGGCAGAAGCAAGGTCGGTGTGGACTTCCACTGTGCCTGCCGCGCGGTCCGCGGCACGTAGTATGAGGATCCGCGCCCCCGGGGCGCCCCCGCGACCGCAGGTCGCAAACACAACCTGTCTGGCAGGCGCCTTCGGGTCCGCGACACCCGCTTCGATGATCCGCCAGGCGAGGTCGAGAAAACCAATCAGCGACGGTGCCGTGTCACTCATAGCCCGTCATCTCCAGATATCCGCGGCCGGGGTGTGTGCCGGACATCCTGACCGGTCCTTCCCAGTAGGGAAAGGAGGTCTCCATCCAGGCCTCAGGGTACAGCGCCTCGATCTCGACTTCGATGCCCTTTTCCGGCAGGCGCACCCTCCAGCGCGTGGGCACTTCGCGCCCCGCGACCTCCGTCGTCCGAAGCGGCGCCATAGACAGCGCGCCGTCTGCGAACGCAGTGGTCTGGCCATCCTCGGAGATTAGCGTCGCGGAGGTGTAGCTGGACCCATCCGTTTGTCGCAGCTGAAAGCCCATTAGCTTGGTCCCGTCACGAAAGTGCAGCGACACCCAGTCCCAGCCGGACTGGTTTTCCGACAGCGGTTGAGACGACCATTCCCGGTCAAGCCAGGCGTTGCCAGTGACCTCCACGGCGCGGTCGCCGATGTCGAGCGTCCCCGAGACCTCGTAAAACGGCTGCGAGTAGTAGTAGCTCGCTTGTCCTTCAGCAGATTTCACAGAGAACCCTTCTGCCCCGTGAAAGACCAGCGGGCCCTCGGCGCGCAGGCTGAGATCGTAAGCAAACCCCGTGCCGCTAGCGGTCATATCGAGAGCATTGTAGGCGTCGCCGGAGGTGCCGGTGGCGGTCAGCGACCAGTCGTCGATCCAGGCCTCAAAGGGCTCGGCAGTCGCACCCGCCTGACCGATGCCGCCCCGGGCAAGCCGTTCGGCGTGGTAGTGGGCGTCTGGCGTTGTCAGCCCGGCGTGGCCCATCCAGAGTTGTGGGCTGGCCCAACCCTCGGCCTCGTGGGGCGCGAGCGCGCTGCGAAAAAGCGTCCATTGCACGCCGTAGTCCGTGCCGTCCTCGGCCTGCAGGTTGGCGGTGATGTACCACCATTCGATCCGGTAGGCGGGATGCGGGCCGTGATCTTCGGGGAACCGGAACGTCGGGTTCGGTTGCGGCACGGCAAAGCCCTCGGCGTCGGACCCGAGACCGGCGAACCCTTGGGCCTGGGCCCCAGTGGCGCCCAGAAAACTGCAAAGCAGACAGAGGACCCTAGCGTTCATTGGCAAAGACCTTGAGCAGGATCGCGGGTGGGGTGCGGGCAAGGCGCCGGGCCGGCAGGAGCGCGGCCAACCCCGCCGCGAGTGCCGCCAAAAGGAAAAGGCGCAGCCAGTCCAGAGGGAAGTACGCCATCCCGATGCGCCAGCCGAAGGCCTCGACATTGATGATTGCGAGCAGGACGAAGGCCAGAAGCAGCCCCACGGGCAAGGCGACGATAGCGGTCAGCACGGCCAGAAGCAGGGTGCGGACGACTTCCAGCCGCCCAAGCTTGGTCCGGGTCAGCCCGATCGCCCAGACCGGTGCCAACTGCGGCAGGCGCAGACCTGCCAGTGTCAGAAGGCTTGTCAGAATGGCCAGCGCGGCAATCCCCAGCGTCAGCACGTTCAGCGCACCCGTGACGGCGAAGGTCCGCTCGAAGATGGAGACCGACAGGGATTTTATGGCCGCCTGATCGATGATCAGGTCGTCCGGCAGGCCGAAGTCGTCCGTCAGCGCGGCACGCAGGGTATTGACCCTATCCGGTGCGACACGGATGCCGTGACGGAGTTTGCTGATATCAGGATAGCGCGCGGCGAGCGCCTCGACACCGACGATGGCCTGAGGTTGGGGATTGCCGTAGTCGGAGTAAACGCCGGCCACGGGCAGCGCCCAGTCCTCGGCCAGATCCGCAGGATCGCCAATCCCGATGCCAAGCCGCCGTGCCATCTGTTCGTTGATCAGCGCGCCTTCTCCCGCCGCGACCCGGTCCCAGACGTCCGGTGCGGCGCCTAGAAGGGGCCAGTGATCGCGGTAGGTCGCGTGATCACGAATGCCGTAAACCTCGCCCTGCCGACCGCCAAGCGTAGCATCCACGCTCCAGATCGGCAGAACCGCCTCGCTGCGGGGGGCGAGCCATTCGCGCAGGCGGGCGGCCTCGTCTTCGGTCCGGGCGGTCACGTAGAGCTCGGAGGCCAGACGCTGGTCGAGCCAGCCGATGAAGGTCGTCCGGAAACTCGCCACCATGGTTCCGACGCCGATATTGGCCGCGAGCGCGAGCAGCAGCGCCATGAGAGCAAGGGAAAGACCGGGTACCTGCTGGCGCGTGTCGGCCCAGAACCAGCCGGCGACAACCCCCTTGCTCGCGCGTTCGGCGGTGCGAAGAACAGCAAGCAGGATGATCGGCAGAAGCAGGGCTGCGGCCACCAAAAGCGCACCGAGCATTACAAAACCCGCAACAAGCCCCGATCCCATCGTGGCGAGCACAAGCGCAAGCACCGACAGGAGCACCGCGAGAACGCCTTGCCGCCGCAAGGTGCGCGTTGAGGCCAGCGCCCAGGCCCGTGGCATTGCGCCCGTGAGGATCGGCATACGCGCGACCCGCCAGATGCCCTCAGCCGCCGCGACGCCCGCGCCGAAGGCTGCCATGGCCAATCCGGCCGCGGCCCAAAGCGGGCGAAAGACCAGCCCACCTTCGACTGGTGCGCCGTAAAGGCCGCGTAGGGTGGCGGCCACATCTGGTAGAAGCAGCGCTGCGATCAGATAGCCAAGCGCCAGACCGATCAGAGCGCCCAGAATCGTGATTGCCCCCAACTCAAGGATAAGCAGCAGCACCAATTGGCGCAGGGGCAGCCCAAGGGCGCGCAGCGTTCGGAACATCGCCCGACGCTGCTCGAACGCAAGCCCGATGGCCCCGTGAACGATGAAAAGTCCGACGGCGAAGCTGAGAAGGCCAAAGGCCGTGAGGTTGAGGTGAAAGCTGTCCGTCAGCCTGCCCAGGTCTTCGGTCTCGACCGGGTCGCGCTCTTCGAGCCCCGGCACGAGGTCCGCGAGCGGTGTCAGGCCAGGTCGTTGATCCGGAAGGATCAGCAAAGAGGTCGGCGCGCCGTCCGAGCCCAAAAGGCGTGTGGCCGTTCGGATGTCGGTGATCAGTTGTCGTGGGCCAAGGCCTTCGGCCGCCACAATGCGCGGCAGGCCGCCGGCGTCCTCAAGCTGCGCTTGCGCCGAGCGCGCGGCAAAAACGATGCCGTCACCGGTCAGGATATCCACGGGTCCGATATCCGTATCGGTGTTGCCGCCGTCCGTAACGGTCGGCGGCGCGACGGCCGTTAGCGTCTCTATTCCGCGCACCTGAAAGGTGGATCCGTCGATGCGCAACGGTCCTTCGAGCAGGGGGGTCACATCCCATCCCGCACGGCGCAGCGCGACGTAATACGCAATCGGAATTGGCCCCTCAGGGTTCACGAGGCGGGGTAGAGCGGCGCGGGCTACGGCATCTTCGGCCTCGGCGTAGCTCGTGCGCGCTTCGCCGTTGATCGCCTGAACCCCGGACCAGAGCGCTGTCGCCATGGCCAGCCCGGCGATCAGCGTGAACAGCTGCAAGGGATGCCGCCGCCAGTGGGACCAGAGGGCGCTCCAGCCGGCGGCCATCATGTCAGTTGCCCTGCGGAGAGGTGCCTGCGACCATCGCAGAGGGTGGCCAGACGCTCGGAATGGGTCACCATCAGAAGGGCAGAGCCAGTGTCCCGGACAAGCCCCATCATCAGATCAAGGACCGCGTCGCCGGTTGCTTCGTCGAGGTTGCCCGTGGGTTCATCCGCCAATAGCAAAGAAGGGCGACTGGCCAGCGCCCGGCCCACGGCCACGCGTTGCTGCTGCCCGCCGGAGAGTTCCTCGGGGTATTTTCCAAGGTGCTCCGAAAGCCCGAGGCGGGTCGCGACCTCGTCAAGCCAGGCCTTGTCATGGCGCCCGGCGAGACGGGCCTGGAAAGCAAGGTTGTCGGCGGTGGTCAGCGACGGGATCAGGTTAAACTGCTGAAAGATAATCCCTATTGTCAGGCGGCGCAGCTCGGCGCGTGCGGCGTCGCCTGCGCCTAGCAGATCCACGCCGTTCACGACGATCCGCCCGGCGTCCGCCGCATCGAGACCACCGACGAGGTGGAGGAGTGTGCTTTTCCCGCTACCGCTTTCGCCCGTCAAGGCCAGTGTCTGTCCGTGGTCAAGTGTCAGGGATACGCCGGCCAGCACGCGGACATCGCCGGCGTCGCCCGGGTAGGCCTTGATCACGTTGTCCAGACTGACCAGCATGGGTTCTCCATTCACCACCGCACGACCTAACGCAATGGCACGCCGGGCACAGTGCGCAGTTTTGTCGCCCGAACCCTGTGATTTTGGCGGCGCTCACTCGACCGCCTGATCGCGACTTCCTAGACTGCACAAAGCTTATCGGGGGTCATTTCGGTGACACGCCTTTCTTGGACCAAAACGACTTTGCGCAGCCTGGTGGCCGCGGGCACCCTTTTGGCAGGGGTGGTCCCGTCGCAGGTAGCAGGTCAGGCCGAGCAACTCTTGGAACGCGACGCTGCGGCGACGCTGGAGTTGCCCGCAGAGACGAATATCGGCTTTGCGCGCGGGTCGTTCATCGTCGCACCGATCCCGTTTGAAAGCCCGGAACTCGACACCGGCCTGGCGCTCGGCGGGGCCTATCTGTTTCAGGCCGACGAGGGCAGTTCGAAGTCGAGTATCGGGCTCGGCGGATTTCGGACCAAGAACGACAGCCGCGGCGTGGGCGGCGGCGCCAATCTGAGCTTTTCAAACAACCGGTGGCAAGCGACGATATTCGCGGCGGATGCCGAAGTCTTGTATGATTTTTTCATCAACAGTGTGCCTTTTCCCATCGAACAAAGCGGTCAGGCTTTGCGGGCGGATCTGAAGTACGGCTTCACGCCGCAGATCTCGGCAGGCATCGGATTTCAGTATCTCGACACGACCGTCGCGCCAAATTTCCGGTTTCTCAACTTTTTACCGCCCGAGTTGCAGCCCGACGCCAGTCTTGAAATTTTCAAACTCGGTCTGCTTTTTGACTGGGACCGGCGCGATGACAATTTCTACCCCTCCACCGGGACGCTCGTATCGGCTTCGAGTTTTCGCGGCACCATGCGGGACCTCGACGACCGCGTCTATGAAAAGCACGTGATCTCGGCGGCAGGATATCGCAGCATCTTCGGCGACGGAGTGATCGCGGGCCGCGTGGTGGGCTGCGCGGCATCCGATGACGCGCCGTTTTTTGATTCCTGTGCCATTGGGCCCACTGACGGGTTTCGGGGGTTTCCCGCGACCGAGTTCCTCGACAACGCGCTCTTCTCGGTGCAGGCGGAGTACCGTGGCCGGTTGTCCAAACGTCTGGGCTACGTGGTTTTTGGCGGCGCCGGGTCCGTGGCCGAGGATTTCAGCGATGCCCTTGGCGGCAGCTACCAGCTTGCCGGAGGACTGGGCGCGCGGATCCGGCTGTCGCGGAAGTTTCCCGTGGACTACGCCATAGACGTTTCTTTCGCCGAGGACGGCGCGCAGCTATTGTACCTGTCTGTGGGCCAAAGGTGGTAGGCGCTTTTTTTGGCGCCGCTGCGGCGCGGTAATAGGTGCGAACAGTCTTGACTGGCGGCGACATCCTGCCATCTAAGCCCTTGACACGTCGCCGAAGCTTTGACCGAACCGCCGTGGCCCATAAAATTCGAAAAAGGATCCCATGGCGGACACATCAGAGCATGGCGCGCGCGGCAATGGCCCGGTCGGGTGGATACCCGTGGCGATCGCTGCCGTGCTCTTTGTTTGGTTTTTGTCCTTTGTCGGTCCGATATCGCGCGGTGACACGCTTGACCTGACCATTTCATGGGTGCCTTCCCTGGGCATCGGACTGGATTTCCGGGTGGACGGTCTTGGCCTGACCTTCGGTCTTCTGATCAGCGGTATCGGCGCGCTGGTTCTTCTCTATTCGAACACATATCTCGCCGGACACCCTCAGTATGCGCGTTTTGCGCTCTACCTGACGTCCTTCATGCTGGCGATGCTGGGGCTCGTTCTTGCGGACAATCTGATCGGCCTCTTTGTCTTCTGGGAACTGACGACGATCACCTCGTACCTTCTGATCGGTTTCAACCATGAATCGGAGAAAGGACGACGGTCGGCGCTGCAGGCCATGCTGGTCACCGGGGCAGGCGCGCTGGCGCTGCTGGCCGGGCTGATCCTTCTGGGTCAGGCTGCCGGGACCTATTCGATTTCAGAGATCGTCGCGCAGGGTGAGGTGATCCACGAGCACCCGCTCTATATTCCGATCCTTGTGCTTGTCCTGTTGGGCGCCTTCACGAAATCGGCTCAGGTGCCCTTCCATTTCTGGTTGCCCAACGCCATGGCCGCGCCGACGCCGGTTAGTGCGTTTCTGCACTCCGCGACGATGGTAAAAGCGGGCGTCTATCTGATGGCGCGGCTGCACCCGAGCCTTGCGGGCACCGATGTGTGGCTCTGGACGCTGACGACCGCGGGCGCGATCACGGCCGTTTTTGCCAGCTTCATGGCGCTGCGGCAAACGGACCTGAAGCAGGCGCTGGCCTACACGACTCTGATGGCGCTCGGGACGCTGACACTGTTCCTGGGACAGGATTTTGACTACGCGATCACGGCGTTCGTGACCTTCCTGATCGTCCATTCGCTCTACAAAGCGGCGCTGTTCCTCGTCGTGGGCTGCGTCGATCATGCCACCGGCACGCGCGAGGCCGACGTGCTGGGCGGACTGGGCCGCGTTATGCCGGTGACAGCAATTGCCGCGGCGGTGGCAGCGTTTTCTATGGCCGGGTTCCCGCCGTTTTTGGGCTTTATCGGCAAAGAACTGAAATACGCCGGCGCCCTTGGCGTTGCGTCGGAGCCTACGGTTGTCGCAGGGGCAGTTCTTCTGGCGAACGCGCTGATGCTGGCGGTAGCTGGCGTTGTGGCCCTCGGACCCTTCTGGCTGAAGCCGAAAGGGCCTTTCCCGCGGACGCCCCACGAGGCGCCCTGGCAGATGCTGGCCGGACCGGTGATCCTGGCCGCGCTAGGCGCACTTTTTGGGATCAACCCCGGCCTGTTGCAGGCGTCCCTCGTCAACCCGACCGTGGGCGGGTTTCTGGGCGACCCGAACGAAGCCAAACAGCTTCAGCTCTGGGCGGGGGTCAACCTGCCGCTTTTCATGTCGATCGCGACCTTCGCCGTTGGCCTCGTGTTCTATGCGTTCCACAAGCCCATGCGCGCGATGCTTGCCCGGATCGACGCAGCTACGCCCAGCCTCGATGACTGGTGGGACGATATTCTGGCTGGTCTTCGTGCTCTGGCGGCCTGGCAGACGCGGCTTCTGCAGTCCGGCGTCCTGCGCCAGTATATGGCCGTCACATTTGCCACGATTTTTGCAGCGCTCGCCGGCACCATGCTGGCGCGTGGTCTTGGGCCACTTTCGACAGCGTTCTATGGTGCCGCCTGGACCGATTGGGCGATCTGCCTGCTGATCCTCGCGGGCACGGCCATCGTGGTTGTGACGAATTCCCGTATCGCGGCGGTGGCCTCGCTTGGAGTGGTTGGGATCGGCGTAGCTTTGGTCTTTATCGCTTATTCCGCGCCGGATGTAGCCATCACACAATTGCTGGTCGAAACATTGGTCGTTGTGCTTGTGGGCGTGGCCATGCTGCGGCTGCCCTATCTCGATCCGCTGGACCAGCCAGATCACCGGCCCCCAGATGCGGTTCTCGCCGTGGCGGTCGGGCTGGTGACAACGCTGGTGGCGCTTGCCGTTCTGGCGACACCCATGGACCTGCGCCTGACCGCGTATTTCGAAGCGGCGAGCTGGCCCGAAGCCTTTGGGCGCAACATCGTGAACGTCATCCTCGTAGACTTCCGTGCCCTCGACACATTCGGCGAAATCGCCGTGGTCGTGGTCGCGGGGCTTGCCTCATATGCGCTCCTCCGCACCACGGCGCCGAAGGGGGATAAGCAATGAAATCGGTCATCCTGCAGGCCGGCACGCGGTACCTTGTCGGACTTTTGTTGTTGTTTTCGGTCTACATGCTCTGGCGCGGCCACAATGAACCGGGCGGAGGGTTTATCGGCGGCCTGATCGGGTCCACCGGTTTTGTCCTTTACGCAATCGCCTTCGGGACCGAGGCGGCGCGCAACGCGCTGCGCGCCACCCCTCAGACCATCGCCATGTTTGGCCTGGGTCTGGCGCTTGTCGCCGGGCTCTTTTCGGCGGTCTTTGGCGATGCGCTTTTTACCGGGCAATGGCTTTTTCTTGGAGCTGATCCTGCAGACAAGGACGACAAGGGCCTGCCGCTTTCCACGGTTCTGGTCTTCGACATCGGAGTCTATCTGGTTGTTTTTGGGTCTATCCTGACTCTCGTCTTCGCTATGGAAGAGGAGATCTGAGATGGAGGCCCTGATCGCCGTCGTGGCCGGATGCCTTGTGGCCGGCGCCGTCTACCTGATGATGGCCCGGAATGTCCTGCGCTTCATCTTCGGGCTCGTGCTGATCTCCAACGCGGCCAACCTGATTATCTTTGCATCGGGTCGCATGACAGCTGGCGCGCCGCCCCTGGTGCCGAAAGGCGCGGATGCGCCCGTCGGGCAGGTGGCCAATGCCCTGCCACAGGCGCTGGTCCTGACGGCCATCGTGATCGGGTTCGGGCTGTTCGCGTTTGCGCTGGTCCTGGTGTTTCGGGCCTATACCTCTCTTGGCACGCTCGACTCAGGCGAGATGCGCGTCGCTGAACCGAGGGACGACGCCAGGAAATGAGTTGGACGCTTGCCCTTCCGTTGGTGCTGCCCTTCGCCACGGCAGTTCTGGCCTACCTTTTGCGGTCGGGGCCCGCAGGGCGCTGGATCAGCGTCGCGGGCAGTTGCGCGCAACTGGTGGCAGCCATTGTGCTGATGGTCGCCGTGCTGGAGCATGGTGTGATCGCCGGGCAGATGGGCGGCTGGTATGCGCCCTTCGGCATTACGCTGGTGGCCGACTACCTCTCGGCCGTTATGGTGGTGATCACGGCGATCACAGCGCTGGCTGTGTCGGTTTACGCTCTGGGCGATATCGACGAGCGCAAGGAAGACCTTGGATACCACGGGCTGTTCAACGTGCTGATTGCGGGCGTTACCGGATCGTTCCTGACCGGGGACCTTTTCAACCTTTACGTCTGGTTCGAGGTGATGCTGATTGCCTCTTTCGGGCTTCTGATCCTTGGCGGCTCGCGCGCGCAGATCGACGGTGGCATCAAATACGTGACGCTCAACCTTGTCTCGACCATCGTGTTCTTGTCGGGCATCGGCTTGCTTTATGGGATGACGGGAACGCTGAACATGGCGGACCTCGCCGTGACGGTGGACGGTTTGGAGAACCAGGGGCTGCTGACCGTCGTGGCCATGATGTTCATGGTGGCCTTTGGGGTGAAGGCGGCGGTCTTCCCTCTTTTCTTCTGGCTGCCCGCCTCGTATCACACGCCGGCCTTCAGCGTTTCGGCCGTCTTCGCAGGGCTTCTGACAAAGGTCGGGGTATATGCGCTGATCCGCACGTTCACGCTGATCTTCGATGGGGATATCGGCTATACCCATCAGATCCTTCTCTGGGTGGCCGCCTTCACCATGGTGACGGGCGTTCTCGGCGCGGCGGCCCAGGGGGATTTTCGGAAGATCCTGTCGTTCCATATCGTCAGCCAGATCGGATACATGATCCTTGGGCTGGCGCTCTTCACGCCCCTGGCGCTGGTCGGTGCGGTCTTCTACCTAGTCCACCACATCGTCGTGAAAGCGAACCTCTTCCTGATCGCGGGCGTGGCGCAGCGTCTGACGGGCTCGACGGACCTTTACCGCATCGGTGGGCTCTATAAGTCTGCTCCGCTGCTCGCCGTTCTTTTCTTCATTCCGGCCTTCTCGCTGGCCGGATTCCCCCCGCTCTCGGGGTTCTGGGCGAAGTTCATTTTGGTCAGGGCCTCGCTTGAGGTGCAGGGCTGGTTGATCGCTGGTATTGCGCTTGCGGTGGGGCTCTTGACGATTTTCTCCATGACCAAGATCTGGGCCGAGGCCTTCTGGAAGGCGCATCCCGAGGGGATCGAGCCAAAGCTGAGCGCCCTTGATCCCTGGACGCGCGCCACGCTGCTGATGCCGATCGGGTTCCTGGCGACCTTTACGATCGTGATCGGCTTCTTCCCCGAACCCTTCGTACAGTTCGCCGAGATCTCCGCAGCGCAACTTCTCGACAGCACGGCCTATATAGAAGCTGTGTTGGGGCCGGTGACCGAATGAATATCTTTGTGACAAACCTCTTGCTGGCCGTCCTCTGGACTGCGCTGATGGACAGTTACACGCTGCCCACCTTTGCCGCCGGCTTTGCCATCGGTTTTCTGATCCTCTGGGTCATCCAGCCGCTAACGGGCGGCAGCAACAGTTACTTTCTGCGGACCTTCTACTGGGTCAGGCTGGTCGTGATGTTCCACTACGAGTTAATCGTTTCGTCGATTGCCGTGGTCTGGGACGTGCTGACGCCGCAGCATCTGGCCCGGCCTGGAATCATCGAGGTGCCGCTGGACGTAGAGACAGAGACCGGGCTTCTACTGGTGACCAATTTGGTGTCGCTGACGCCCGGCACGCTGAGCGTCGATGTGTCAGACGATCGCAGAACCCTTTTGGTGCATGCGATGTTCGCCGACGACCCGGACGCGGTGGTAAAGAGCCTTAAGTCGGGCATGGAACGATGGGTTCGGGAGGCCGTGGAAACCTGATGACCGGACCGGAGTTTCTCAGTCTCTCCATCGAGATCGGATTTGCGTTCATCGGCTTGTCTGTGGCGCTGATCTTTGTCCGGCTCGGCCGTGGTCCTAGCCTGCCGGACCGAGTTGTGGCCCTGGATATGATGACTGTGGCGCTGGTAGCGGTTTGCGGTATGGCAGCGATGTGGTCGGATGATCAGGCCTTCATGGATGTGGCGCTGGTCCTGGCGCTCGTCGGGTTCCTCGCAACCGTCGCGCTTGCCCGCTTTGCCGAACGCCGGCTGGAACGCAAACGCAAGAGCCGGGCCGAAGAGGCTCGGGAGGACCCCGCCGATGGCTGACTATATCGCGGGAGTCCTTGTTATCCTTGGCGCGCTTTTTGCGCTGATCGCCTCGCTGGGTGTGCTGCGGCTGCCTGATGTTCTGATCCGGATGCATGCCTCGACCAAGGTCGGGACACTTGCTTGTGGCCTGATCATGGCGGGCGTGATTCTGCATTTCTGGCAACTCACCGTGACAATCAAGGCCGCGGCGGTCATTGTCTTCATCCTGCTGACGGCACCCATCGGTGCCCATATGATAGGTCGGGCGGCCCTGCGCACCGGCGTGCCCCTCTGGTCGCCGAAGAAATCCGACCCCGACAGGTGAGCGTTTGTGAAATCTCTGTGTAGGGTCTCTCGCTTGCTTTTTTGTTCAGACGTAAAGCTTTAACCTCGCGCAGGACGGCCAGAGGAGAGTGATTTGGAGCAGGTTGAACGATATCAGCGATACGGCGTCTTCGCGGGCATCGTGCTGCTGGCGGCCATTTCACTCTGGCTTCTGACGCTTACCCCATGGGCCTGGATTGGCGTCGCTATCTTTGGCTGTCTGTCGCTGGTGGGCGTGTATGATGTCATGCAATCGCACCACTCAATCCTGCGGAACTACCCTATCGTCGGGCATATGCGCTTTATCTTCGAGGGCATCCGCCCGGAGATCCGCCAGTATCTTCTGGAGGGCGACCAGGACGAGGAGCCCTTTTCGCGCGACGTCCGCTCGATCATCTATCAGCGCGCAAAAGGTGTGGAAGACAAGCGCCCATTCGGAACGCGCGAGCGGGTTTACGACAGCGGCTACGCCTGGCTGACCCATTCCATTGTGCCAAAGCACGTGGATGCCACCGACTTTCGGATCACGATCGGTGGCCCGCAGTGCAAAAAGCCCTACAGCGCGTCACTCTATAACATCTCGGCCATGTCCTTTGGGTCGTTGTCGGCCAATGCCATTCTTGCTCTGAACAAGGGGGCAAAGGCGGGCGGGTTCGCCCATGACACCGGCGAGGGCGGTATCAGCCGCTACCACAAGGAAGGCGGCGGGGATCTGATCTATGAAATCGGATCAGGCTATTTCGGCTGCCGCGATGCAGACGGGAATTTCGAGGCTGACAGTTTTGCCGAACAGGCGTCGCTTGAGCAGGTCAAGATGATCGAAGTGAAGCTCAGTCAGGGGGCCAAACCCGGTCATGGCGGTATGTTGCCGGCATCAAAGATCACGACCGAGATTGCCGAAGCGCGCGGGGTTCCCATGGGCGTCGACTGCATCTCGCCCGCGTCCCATAGCGCCTTTGCAACACCTCTTGAATTCTGCGAATTCCTCAGTGTGCTGCGCGAGCGGTCGGGCAGCAAGCCTGTGGGCTTCAAGCTTT
>JBCDED010000005.1:0-82861 GCA_039179985.1 Pseudomonadota bacterium | reverse complement strand
GCCGGGCGTGATCGCCCCCTTACGGCCGGCGTCCCCGGTGAACCAGGACGACCCCGTGGTCCAGAGGCGCAGAGCCTCTTCCCGGGTCAGAAGGTTGTCGTCGCCGTACATGCGCATACCGCCGCGCGAGAGCCCTGTCGACATCCACTGGATCGAGAACCAGGGATTGTAGGAAGTCACCCGCGTGGCATCGGTTCCGCCGCCCACCGGGACGCCGAGATCGAGGATCGCGCGGAAGTTCGGTGTTTTACCGAGTGCTTCCATCCCGTAGAGCGCGGCAAAATCCTCGGCCTGGAATTGCAGGCGGTTCTGCAACGCGATGCCGCCACCAAGCTTCGCAATTCGTTCCAGGTTGCGTTCCGAGAAGGTCTCTACGTGGTCGATAAACCAGCCCGGCGTCAGCCCGGCGCCTTGCGCTACCTTCTCATAGACAGGCAGCAACCGGTCGCCGGTTTCGTCATAGGTGACGTGCTGGCGGAACGGCCAGCCCGCCTCGCCCAGGACGGTCATGACATCTTCCTGGATCTCTTCGGCGTCCGGGTCGATTTCCGGGCGCTCTTCCTTGAAGATCTCATAGTCGTAGGTCGCCCAGGCAAGGTTTTCGCCCGCGCCGACGAACTTCAGCATGTCGTCGCCCTCACCGGCTGTGAACTTTTTGGTCCACTCCTGGTAGTTGGCAAGCTCCTGCCCCTTGAATTGCGGGAACGAGTGGTAGCCGATGCGTGTGGTCAGAAGCCCGCGGTCGTGCATCCACGCAACAACCTGGTAGGGGTCGGCGTCGGGAAATTCCATGCCGCCCCCACCAGCGTCCGACACCGAGGTGATACCAAGGCCGTTCAGTTCATCCATGTATTGCATGGACGAATTGATCTGATCCGTAAGTGATAGCTTCGGCGCCGCGCTCAGCGTGCGGTACATCAAAAGGCCCGATGGCGTGGCCAGAAGCCGGCCGGTTGCATTTCCGTCCGCGTCCTTTTCCACTGTTCCGCCGGGATAGGTCGGGTGATCCGGCTGGTCGTAGCCGAAATACTCGATCCCGCGGGTGTTGAGGAGCGTCTCGCGGTAAAGATAGTGGATCAGCACCGGATGGTTCGGTGCGACGCTGTCGAGTTCCGCGACGTTTGGCAGGCGTTTTTCCTTAAACTGGAATTCCGAGAACCCGCCCGCGACGCGGATAAACTGGCCATCGGGCGTGCGATCGGCCTGTTCACGCAGAAGATGAAGTGCCTCTTCGAGGCTGTCTGCGGTGTCCCAGCGAACTTCGAGGTTATAGTTCACGCCACCACGGATCGAGTGCGTGTGGCTGTCGATGAGGCCGGGGATCACACGTTTTCCTTTTCCGTCGATCACCTGGGTAAAGGGACCGATCAGCGGATTCACATCGGTGGCGTCGCCCACGACAACAAAGACGCCGTCCTTGGCGGCAAGGGCCGTCGCTTCGGGGCGCGCAGGATCCATGGTGGTGATCCGTGCGTTGACCAACACGAGATCGGCGGCATTTCCAGTCGCGGTCGACTGGGCCAGACCAGGCACTGCGCCCAGTGCGACCGCCGAGGCCGAAGCGGCCAGAAGCGAGCGGCGAGAAATTTGGGCGTCCTTGAGGGGGCGCGACATCAGGGTCTCCTAAGATCTGAATTGGGTTCCAAAGCGGAGCGCCCATCGCGAGGCACCCCGCCGTCTAAGACGCAAGGAAAGAGCCCGCCGGCGGGGAGGAGATCACCGGCGGAAAACTCTGCCCTGGTCTTTGGCCTTTCGGCCCGAGTGGCTTAGGCGGCAACGCCTGCTTCGGAAGCGTGCTCGCCAAGAGCCCACTTCGAGAAACGGACCTGGATACCGTAAGGCGTATGCGCCTTCAGTATCTCCATGACGCCATCGTAGGTCTCGCCGCGTGCCCAGTCCTGCTGAAGTTCAAAGACATACTGCAGCGAAGTCATCGGTACGGCACCGGCCTGTACCAGACGGTCCATGGCACGTTCATGGGCCTCGGGCGTCACGTCGCCACAGGCGTCGGCGGGGATGTAGACCTCGTACCCTTCGCGCAGCAGGTCGAGGGTCGGGAACATCACGCAAGCCTCGGTCCAGAGACCGGCCAGGACGATTTTCTTGCGCCCGGTCGCCTCAACGGCGGCACGGAAATTCGCGTCTAGCCAGGAGTTGATCGAGGTGCGGTCAACAATCTCGTGGTCCGGGAACAAATCGGTCACTTCGGGCATGAAGGGGCCGGAAAAACTGTCCTTGGCGACGGTGGAGATCACCGTGGGCAGGCCGAAAAGCTTGGCCCCTTTGGCGAGCGTCTGGACGTTGTGCATCACCGACAGACGGTCGTGGCTTTCGACGCCCTGGAACATGGCAGGCTGGAAGTCAATCAGGACGAGGGCCGCGTTGTCAGGCGTGATCATTTCGTGTTTGGACATTTTAGAACTCTCCTTGGGTCTTGGGTCTGAAGGTCAAACGGTTTCTCTCTTGACCGTGTCGGTGGGCTTTTCGGCCTCGGACACAGCAAAGGACTTAAGGTGCAGCGCTTGGGCCACGGCATCGGAATGGCCGCGCAGCCACTGCACGGCGGCTTCGCCGGCAAGCATGCCGAGCAGCCCCAGAAGAGCGATGATCGGCGGCGCGGGCGAGCGGACGGACAAAAGTCCGTAGGCGATGCCCACTGCGAGCCCGATACACAAAGAAATGGCATAGGGATGCCAATGCATGTCGTCCTCCTTGATCTGTCAGTCTTTGCTTGGATCGCAGGTAAGCGGTGTTGGGTTCGCTTGCTTCAAAGTTTCCACACGATGCGTTCTGAAAAACTGACGGTCCTTGCGGCTTTTTTCCTCACGGCTCTGAGCCGTTACGGGGAATATGCGCCGCCAACCGCGAAAGAGAACGTCAGGCAACTTGAGTTCATTATTGCAGTTCACGTAATAATCCGCCCATGGATGATTTGCGCGCCATTCGCGCCTTTCTGGCGGTCACGGAACTCGGTGGCTTTGCCGCCGCCGGCCGGGTTCTTGGCATCACGCCGGCGTCGGTGACCCGGGCGGTGGCAGCGCTGGAGGCGGATCTGGGCGTGCAGCTTCTGGTGCGCACGACGCGCCAGGTGTCGCTGACCTCCGCCGGGGCCGCCTATGCCGCCCGCGTGGCGCCCCTGGTTGTGAGCTTCGATGCCGCCAAACAGGAAGTTCAGTGCACCTCGGACAGACCCAGCGGACGGCTACGCCTGACCGCGCCCATGTCTTTCGGCAGCCGTGTCCTGCCACGGATCCTGAGCGACTACATCGGCGCCCATGAGGACGTCAGCGTTTCGACGACACTTACCGATACCTTCGTCGATATCATGGAAGGTACCTACGACTTGGCCATTCGCATTTCCGAACCACCGAGCGACAAGTCGACCATCTGGCGGAAGATCTGCCATGTGGAGCGGGTCGTGGTCACCGGCGCGGGCTCGCCCTGGGCAGGGGCGCGGTCGCCAGAAGAAATAGACGAGGCGGCGTGTTATGCGTTTGACGCCGGCGGCACCAGCGAAAGCTGGGATCTGACCAGTGGCGGCCGGACGCGCCGTATCAGGGCCGGCAGTCGCCTCGGCGCGAACAACGGCGATCTACTGGCAGGAATGCTGGGTTCGGATGGCATCGCGGTTCTGCCCCGGTTCATTGTCGAAAGCGGTCTTCGGCGGGGCGAACTTGTAACGATCCTTGAGGCCTGGAATGTTCCCGATATCTGGCTGACCCTCTACTACCCACCCTACGACCGGTTGCCTCCTCTTGTCGCGCATTTCTCGGACTTCTTTGAAGAGCACATCCTCAAAGTGCGTCCCTTCCCGGAACTGTCCACCCGTGGCTCCAATGCCTAGGTCCCATCCTCGTCAAGCAATGCCCCAATCCGTTTGATCGCGCCATCATGGTAGCTCTGGAGGGCGAAAAACAGTTCCTCGCTGTCACCCGGGTAACGCGTGCCCATGAGCGTTGCCATGAACCGCAGGCCTTCGGCCACAACCCTGTGGCTGTTGAGATAGTTGCGGAGGAGGAGTCGGGTGTCATCAGACGTCTCAAGGCGTTTGATGGAGGACATGTCGACAATTTCGCCAAGGTCCTTCGGCATTACGCCCCCATGGGTGCGGATTGCATTGGCGATACGCCAGGCAAAGCCGCAGATGGCCGTATAGTCGGCTTCGAGAACGGCGCGGACGTTCGGCGAAGTCTTGTCGGGCATGGCCGACAGAAGCACCAGTGCCTCGTAAGACAACACGGCCTGGTCGGCCAAAACCCGCGCCATGCCAGCGCTGAACACACCTGAGTCGCCGGACATGAGCTTCCTCGCCAATTTTGCAACGATGTGTGAACGGTCCCCGCGAATGTCTTCCGGGTTTTCCGCGATTTCTTTCTGATTTACGGTTTTTCGGGGATGAGAGTGATCACCACGAATGGGCCTTTCTTGCTCATTGGGTGCCGGTTTCCCGATCAGAAACGGTTGTGCTGCTTACAAGAATTCAACCAAAACCGGCAACGGCGCCGTTTAAATGCGCACGTAAGCCCACATATTGCCACATTTGGCCCCATTCTACGCCTCAGATTTCAAGAGTGGAGTTTACGATGTCTCTTTTGCCGTCCTGGGCCCGCAAGACCGACAAGTTCCAAGAACGCAGCCAGCCTGTCGTCGCTAAGATGGAAGACGGGCTGGTAGTGATGGAAGCCGAGAACGGCACGCTGGACTACACCCACAGCGCCGCCAACAAACACTGGCATCTTTCCACAAAGGTGCCCGGCGCGTCGGGCAAGGGCGTTCTGATTTGGAAAGGCCCAAACGAGTACTCCCCATCGAGCGCGGGTGAGGAACGCACCGCGCCGCTCACGTATTACTTCGAGATCGACGAGCCAGGCACCTATCACCTGACCCTGCGGACGATCCGTCCGGAAACAGGCGAAGAAGGCGACAAGAACAATGACTTCTACGTGGAGATGCCCGGCGAGGAGTGGGCAAAGTTGTACTTTCACGGCGATCGTGAGGAATTCCAGTTCGGCAAGCGACTGGATTTGCACTCTGGCCACATCGACGCGACCTTCTCGGTCACGCAGGATGACATAGACGCCAACGACGGCGTGTTCGAACTTGGCCTTACCGGCCGCTCGCACATGGCCGGGATTGACCAGATCCATATCCAGAAAGACGGGCCAAGCGAAACCCACGGTTTGAGCCGATCATCGATCGAACACTATGCGGACGCTGCTCCCAAACTGATCGGCAGCTACTTCAAGGGTACGGACGCGAACGACAAGCACACGGGAACCGCGTCGAACGAGACCATGATTGGCGGCGACGGAAAAGACGTTTTCAACGGCGGCGGTGGCGCCGATGTGCTGGATGGTGGAGACGGAAGAGACCGATTGATGGGTGACCTGGGGGCGGACAGGTTGTCCGGAGGGCGCGACAACGACCGGCTAGACGGCGGCGCCGGCAACGACGTGCTGGAGGGAGGACGCGGCCGAGACAAGCTGAATGGCGACTGGGGCGCGGATATGCTGTCCGGCGGTCGGGACGACGACCAGTTGGAAGGCGGCGAAGGCGGCGACACGCTCAAAGGCAAGAACGGCGATGACATTCTTAGGGGCGATGGCGGCGCTGACAATCTGTCTGGCGGCGCTGGCAAAGACCGGCTGGAGGGCGGCACCCATTCCGACCGGCTTTATGGTGGCGGCGACCGCGACGTTCTGATGGGCGGCGGCGGCCGCGACACCTTTGTTCTCCGAAAGGGCACCGGCTCGGACCGTATCGTCGATTTCAACGTCAATCAGGATACGCTGCTCATTGAAGGCGTGGGTGCGGGCTTTGATATCGAGGAAAGGTCCTACGTCAAGAAAGGCAGTCTTTACATCGAACTCGGCCGCGACGAGATCAAGCTCACTGGCGTAACCGATGCGTCCGAGGTCGACTTTCTGATTGGCTAGCCTTTCGGTGAGCTAGCCGCCCACGCAATCAGGTCGGAGATCTTCTTTCTGAGTCCGAAGACCCCGCGGCTGGCATTGATCCAAAGGCAGCTTCTGGAAATACGTCCAAGTCCCTTTCAGGGAAGACATGCTTCTCGTGCGCCCGCAACGCCGCCCCGGTGAACCGGGCCTAGGTCGTCAAACCGGCCTCACGTGCCTTGCGGCGGTCTTCTTCGCGGACGAAGGCGTAGCGGTCCAGTTCCAGCTCCATACGGTCTGCGTTCATTGCTTCGGTGTCGCCGAAGATATATCCGAGGGCTTCGCCAAAAGCGCCGCAGGTATTGGCCGCGAGCATCACCGGCAAGATCTGAGGCAGAAGCTCCCGCGTGCGGCCCGTCCGCCGGATATGCCAGACGCTGCGCCCCATTCGGACGAACGGGATTAAAGGAAAGCCCGCCGCATAAATCAGCCGCCGCGCCAGTGACCAGTCGAGCACCTTGGCGCGTGCCGCACCGAAAATGCGCTGCGCCAGGTATTCGTGCCGGCAGTATTCGCGGAAGTCTGACACCTGGGTATGGGGGATCACCACGTCTTCAGTCATATACATCGGGACACCGCGTCGGCGAAAATCCTCGTGCATAACCGCTTCGTTATCCATCACATGGGTCAGATTGTTCTGGTATGGGGCCAGGGCGTCCTTGCGGTATGCGGCATGGTGGCCACCGATCCGGTCGACCGGTCCCGCCTTCACGGGCGCAACCGCCGTGGCGAACTGTCCGAAGAGATGCGACCAGGCCACCAGTCCCGGGTTTGCGGGCACCATCGGAAAACCGATCGCCGGCCGCCCGTTGTCCACAAGTTCGCGAATGGCCACTTCCGCAACACGGGGCGGCGGGAAGTTATGCTCTTCAAGATACATGACGCCTGGCGCGCGGGCCGCAACGATCCCTGCGGCGACCATCTGGCCGCTGGAATAGGCCGCGCCGGTTTCTACGATCTGGTAACAGCCGAATTGCTCAATCTCGTCCATCTCGGGGTCCAGTCCTTCGCGGGACGGGCAAACAATGACCAGTTCTATGTCGCCCAGGACGGTCTGTTCCAGAAGGCAGCCAATCGTCCGGCGGCTGGTCTCGTAGCTGTCTTTCGTGACGAGCATCATCGAGAGTTTGGGCTCTGAACTCATAGGTCTGTCTCCTTCACGGGATCTCTTTTCGGGTGGCCAGGGGCCGGGGAAACGGTCGGCGTCAAAGCGCGGGTACCTCCTTTTCAAGATGCCGCGCAAGGCGGCGCGCGAGTGCAGCAATTGTCCAGGTCGGGTTTGATGCACCGCCCGTCGGAAAAACCGAGCTTCCGGCGACAAAGGCATTGGACAGCCCGTGGATCCGGCAATTCCGGTCCACGACCCCGTGCCGCGGATTATCGGACATTCGGGTAGAGCCCATTTGGTGAAGTCCGTAGGCATCATAGGCCGTCAGATGCGCCAGCGCGTCGTCGCCGTGACGCAGGCGCCCGAACCCGGCCGCCAAGAGCGCTTTCTCCATCAAAGACATGGTAAGTCGGACGCTGCGCTGCATCGTTTCGCTTTCGCGGATAGACAGATGCGGCAGCGGCTTATCAAAGCGGTCGCGATCGTTGGCGAGCATGATCCGGTTCTCCGGGTCCGGCTCCTGCTCGACAAAGGCCATGAAGCGGACATGGTCGAAAGACGCGCGTTCGCAGAGCTTGTTGCGCAGATGCCAGCCCAGGTAAGCCGCGGACTGCGGACGCAGGGCAGCCAGCATATCGCGGGCGATGTCCCGTTGGCGTCTGGCGCCGGAGGCCTCCGGCGCCGTGGCACGCTTGCCCCGAATGATCGCGGGGTCATCCTCAAGGGCGCTGTAGCGATAGGCCCTGAGATGCATGTCAAAAAGGCTTTCGCGCCGGCGTGTTGCGCGGGACAGACCGAACGTGCCCTGCACTTCGGTGCCGTTCACGACCCTGCGGTTGGTGAAATCGCGCAGGTCACCTGCCCGGTCCCCAATGGGCAGAACGCCCACGACCTTGATCGGGTGCTCCATATGATAGCGGCCCAGGGTGTCGTGGATGTTGCCAAGCCCGCGAATATGCGTCGCGTTCGACGCAAGCAAGAGCCGCGCGTTTTCGATCCCGCCCGACGCCAGGACCACGGCCCGGGCGGTTACCTCGAAGCTGTCGCCGTCGGGCGTTGCGCAGGCGACGCGGGCGACGCGCGTGCCGCAGGCGCTCAGGAAAAGCTCGGTCACTGTCGCGTTCAGAACGCAGTGAACAGTCCGCGACTCCGCTACCAGTTTTTTGTACCGGCGGCCAATATCAAGGGGTGCACTATAGGCGACGGTTCTGGCTTCCAGGTCGCTTCCGTTCAAAGGCGAGCGGGCCAGATGTGCATCATAGTGCGGCACCGGAGAGATGCCGAAGTCCGCGCGTGCGGCGGCGTAGTGGTCGTCCAGTTCTTCTTTCCCAAAGGGCCAGCCGCTGTGCGGGACCCAGTCACGCGCATCGAAATCGCCGGGGTCGAGCTCGACACAGGCGCCTGTCCAGCGCGTTGATGTGCCGCCGAAGGCGCGCACGCGGGAGCTGACGAAGGGATAGTCCCCCAGGTTCGATCGCCCCTCATTAAGGGACTGCGGCCTCCGCTCCACCTTCTTGCCGCCGCTTTCGAGCAACCAGACCGACAGCCCGCTCTCCGCCAGCGCCCGCGCCAGAACTAGCCCCGCGATCCCCGCCCCGACGATGCAGATATCGGGCATCTCCGGCAAATCGGAGTGGAGGCTGCGCGCGTCAAGAAACACCGATATTCTCCAACTCCGGCGCCCGGCCCGCCCGGCTGCGGGCAGTAAGTTGTGCCACGATCAGGATCAGAAGCGCGGGAATAAGCCACGACAAACGCGCCTGGTAGCGGTCGACGGGTGCCGAGAGCCCGCCGAAAATGGCCGCATTCGCCAGAAGCGCCAGCGTCAGAACGGCGACCAGGCTCACTTGCTGCGCCGAGGGGCGCGCAAAGGCCAAAAGGCTTATCAGCGCCGCGGCGCTCAGAAGCGTGAACCACTCGACAATGGGATCAAAGGACCGCAGGACATCTGCGGGCGCGCGCGGCCCATCGGCACCGTAGGCCGCCATATTGTCGTAGGCTTGCATCTGCCCCTGCCCTACCCGCACCATCTGCAGTGCAGTATTTCGGCCCAGAGACCAGCTTTGCTCCAGCGGATAGGTCAGAAAGACTTGCCACAAAAGCGCGTATTCCTCGTCGCGAATGCGGTCGACCGTTTCCGCAGAGAGCGAGCGGATGCCGTCTTCGTCCCAGAGGAACGCACTGATCGAGGTGGGCACGTCATCGCCGAAGGCGGCGCACATGGTCCAGTTTTCTTCCGGGCAGGCCTCCGCAAGATAGGCGGCCGCGGGCCCATCCCTGAGCGAGCGCGCAAGAAGAATGGGTAGACGCAGGGGCGTGGCAGTCGGCTTTTCGAGGATAACCGCGCTCGCTGCAAGGTTTGTAACCGGCGCAACCATCACGACCACAAGGCTCCCAACGATCGCCGCGCCCGTCAGCCGCGCCAGAACGAGCCGGCCGGCAAGGACGAAAAGGAGAAGACCCGCCGCAAGCGGCACGTTGCCGTAATGCGTGGCCGTGGCAAAGGCGGCCAGAAGCGTCAGCGTAATCTTTTGCCAAGTCGACAACCTATCGAACGGCCCCGTGAGCGCCAGAGCAAAGACCACGATGACTGCACCAAGGATGTCCGGCATCAGGTAAACAGACCGCCAGGGCAGCGAGGACAACACAACCAGAGCCAAGAGCCCCACCAAAAGCACGACCCGCGACCTGAGCGCCGCCCGGTCCAGGAGCGCGAGGCAGGCAAAGACAACGAGCATTCCCTGCGCCATCGCCAGGCCAAGTGGCCCGAAAAAGCTGATGACAGGGTAAACGAAAGCCGAATAGGCAATGGACCGGCCGAACCGGGGCTCATCGTCGGCCTGCAGGCGGTCCGCGATTGGCGCGTCGGCGCCCGTGCCGGCCGTCCCATTTGCCTCCGGCGTTCCTGCGGGCAGGAGGCTCAAAAGGATATCCCAGATCTCCTGCCCCGCCCGGATGTAGCTGCCGGTATCCTCTGAGACATAGACCGATCCCGTCAGCCACATGGGCCAGCATAGAACCAGGGCCACGAGCGCCGACAAAAATAGCCCTTTCCAGGCAAAAAGCGGTGCTTGAAGGGTCCGTTCCTCGGTCATGGTCCCACCGGCAAGTTGTCTCTGGGCCGCCTCAGGCCACCTTCCGCTCGGCCTCGTCCGAGGCATCATCGTCGCGCTGGAACTCTTCGTGGTAGGCACGATCGACGTTCACGGTCCAAAGATCGTGGTCCTCGCCCAGAATATTCCCGGCAGCCAGCATACCGGTCAGCATGGAATGGTCCTGGTTATTGTACCGGTGCAAACCATTGCGCCCGATGGTCTGGAAGTTCTCCAGCGAATTGATCCACTCTGCGATCACGTCGACGGCGTCTTTGTATTCGGTGTCATAGACCGGATAAGCCTTTGGCTGGCGGATGACAAAAGACCAGTCACGGTCACTGGCCTTGGCAAGGCCGAGTTTCTCAATCTCCTCGCCCGCCAGTTTCCCCAGGTCGTCGTCGGCCATCTCCCAAAGCTCTTCGCCTTCGTTGCAGAAGTACTCCATGCCCACGAGGCACTGGTTCTCGTTCGGCACCATCTCGCGCGACCAGGCGCGGAAATTCTGGATGCGCCCGACCTTAACGTTGCTGGTGTGGACATAGATCCAGTTGTCGGGGAAAGGCTCGGCCGTGTTCAGCACCATGGCGACGATCAGAAAGTCGCGGTAAGCCAGCTTCTCCGCGGCCTCCTGCACGTGCTGGGGCGGTGGCGGGTCCATGGAGCGCAGAAGCGTGCGCAGATCCATGGTGTTGATAAATTCATCCGCCTCGATACGGTGCGTCCCGGTGTCGTCCTTCACGTCGACCGCAACAATACGGTTGCCGTCGCGTTCCACCCGGTCAACGTAGGACCGGAGTTTCACGGCACCGCCGCGGTCCTCGATCAGCTCGGCGGTCTTTTCCCACATCATGCCGGGGCCAAGGCGGGGATAGCTGAATTCCTCGATCAGGCTGACCGTGTCATTGGCCCCCGAGATCGCGTTCCAGACCGCTTTGGGCAGCGACAGGTTCTTGATCCGCTGCGCGGCCCAGTCGGCGCGGATGTTCTTTGGCGAGATGCCCCAGACCTTTTCGGTGTAGCTGCGGAAAAAGTGCATGTAGAGTCTGCCGCCAAAGCGGTTGATCACCCATTCCTCAAACGAGTTTTCTTCCTTGTAGGGCATCGTGCGCCACTTGGCGTAGCTTAGAATGATCCGCATGGATTCATAAACGCCGATGTTAGAGAGCGCATTGAAGAGCTTCAGCGGGTAATCGAAGAATTTTTCGCGGTAATAGATGCGGCTGAGGCGCGGAACACGGATGAAGTCCGACCCAAGCACCTCGTTCCACATGGCTTCCACCTCAGGCACCTTGGTGAAAAACCGGTGTCCGCCGATATCCACGCGGAAGCCGTCATTCTCGACGGTCCGGGAAATGCCGCCGACCAGATCGTCCGCCTCGAACACGGTGACGCTTGTTCCAGGCGCGCGCTTCTGAAGAGTGTAGGCGCAAGTCAGCCCGGCCGGGCCGCCGCCGATAACGGCAACACTTTTTGGAGTCGTAGAGACAAGTTGCGGCATCGTGTTTATCCTGCGTTCAGAGAAAGGGGGGGCGTGTCTGTGGCGGCGGAAAGCCGTGCGCGGAAGTCTTCGACCGTGCGGGCTAGGCCCGTCTTGAGTGGCACGCGCGGTTGCCAGCCCGTGAGGTCGGTCATGGCGGAGATATCGGGACACCGGCGCGCCGGATCGTCTTTCGGGATGGTGTCATAGCGGTAGTCGGGCCGCTGCTCTGTAAGCGCGCTGATCTCTTCGGCGAGTTCCAGGATCGTGATTTCGTGGGGATTTCCCACGTTGACGGGGCCCGTCACCCCTGCCGCGGTGCCCATAAGGGCCAGCATCCCGTCGATCTGGTCGTCCACATAGCAGAACGAGCGGGTTTGCCGCCCGTCGCCATAGACCGTGATCGGCCTGCCGGTCAGCGACTGGTGGATGAAGTTCGAAACAACCCGACCGTCATCGAAGAGCATCCGGGGACCATAAGTGTTGAAGATGCGCATGACCTTGATGTCGACGCCGTAGTGGCGGTGATAGTCAAAAAAGAGCGCTTCTGCGCAGCGCTTGCCTTCGTCGTAGCAGGCCCGCGGCCCGGTGGCGTTCACGTTGCCACGGTAGCTTTCAGACTGCGGATGGACCAGCGGGTCGCCGTAGACCTCGGATGTCGAGGCCTGCAGGATCCGCGCCCCGCAGCGCCGTGCGAGATCGAGCAGGTTGATTGCCCCGAGAACGCTGGTTTTCGTGGTCTGGACCGGATCGGATTGGTAGAACGGTGGCGACGCCGGACAGGCGAGGTTGAAGATCTGGTCAACCTCCAAGTCGAGTGGCAAGGTAACGTCGTGTTCGGCGACCTCGAAACCGGTTGCGCCGATGAGATGGGCGATGTTGTCCTTGCGCCCTGACGAGTAGTTGTCGACGCAAAACACTTGGTGCTCCGCCTCAAGGAGACGGTCGCATAGGTGGCTTCCCAGAAACCCTGCCCCACCTGTCACCAAGACCCGAAGTTGGGTCATCCTCACTACCTCACGCTTAAACGGCTCACCACGTATCCCGTTTTCGTTTATAGCCGGTTGAAGGGACAAATGGATAGGGAAGTGATGTTTTGAGCGCGAACTTACCGAGCTTCGAGGTGGTGGTGCCTGCCCATCAGGCATCCGACACACTGGAGCGGTGCCTGGCAGCTCTGCTGGATGCCGGCGTACCGCCTGGAGACATCATCGTGGTCGACGACGGTTCGCGCGATGGCACGGGCGACATCGCCCGGCGGCTCGGCACGCGGGTGATCCGGAACGATCCAGCCTTGCGCCCCGCCCGCGCCCGGAACGCTGGCGTCGCTGAATCCACGGCGGACATCATCCTTTTTGTTGATGCCGATGTCGTGCCGCACAAGGACGCGCCACAGCGCCTGATTGAGGCCTTCCGGGACCCCGAAATCACCGCTGTCTTCGGGTCCTACGACACCGTGCCGGAAGCGCCGTCAATCGTCAGCAGGTACCGTAACCTATTGCATTACTTCACACATCAGCGCGCGGACACGGATGCGCATACCTTCTGGACAGGTCTTGGCGCGGTGCGGCGCGTGCCGTTTCAAAAACTCGGCGGCTTCGACCCGATGTGGGAAAATATCGAGGACTTGGAGTTCGGTCTCAGGATGCGCGCGGACGGCGGCAAAATCAGGCTCGATCCCGCCGCCCAGGGCACGCATCTGAAAGACTGGACGCTGGCGTCCATGTTCAAGACCGATCTCTGGGGGCGCGCGGTACCCTGGACGCGGCTGATCCTCGCAGACCGGATGCCAGGCCACGTGTTGAACGGCAGCGCTGGCCACCGCCTTTCGGCGGCCTGTGTCATCCTTGCCATACTCGGCCTGTTTTTGACCCCGTTTGTCGCCGCCTCAGCGTGGGTCATTCTTTTTGCGGTTCTTTTCTTTCTTGTGATCAATTGGGCCCTACTGGCCGAACTATACCGGATCGGGGGAATATCGCTGGCCGCGGGTGCCGTGCCGTACCATGCGGCACATTATGTCGCGGCCTTGCTGGGCTACGTCTATGCCCATGTCAGGCGCGCGCCCGAAGGTCCTGATGGACGCGCTACTTCCGCGCCGCCCGCGCAGCCGACGCATACCCGTTGACCATGGCGAACTGGCTGATCGCCATCAGTACAGACTGACGGAGCCCGAAAAGGCCGCGCGTTCTGAGCGGCCAGGCCATAAGCCCGGCATAGAAGGCAAATGGCTCGCGTTTGGGCGTTTCGGCCTGTCGGTCTTCCAGCACCTCGTGCAGCCGGAAGGCGCCTGCGCCATAGTTCGTGTGCTGCCGCCAGTACTTGGCAAAGGTCATGGAGTGATAGTGATCGACCAAAGCCTCCGGCGCATAGACAAGGGTACCACCGGTGTCGCGCCAACGCAGGCCAAAATCGCGATCTTCGGCTGCCGCACGGGTGAAAGTTTCGTCAAAACCGCCCAGTCGTTCAAAGCCTTCACGGCTCATCCCTATGTTATTGGATGTAAAAAACGGCATATTGCCTTCCGCCGCGCCGAAGTATTCGTAAAGATAGTCACATAGCGACTGGCTGGCCGAGGCATAGGCGTCGTCGGGCAATGCGTTGATCACAAGGCCCCCCACCAATCGCCCGTCGTCGCCCGCCTGCGCCGCCTGCAGGGCCGATAGCCAGTTCTTGCGCGGGCGACAATCGTCATCGGTAAAGGCGACAAACGGCGCCGAAGTGCTGCATGCGCCTGTGTTCCGCGCCGCCGCCGGGCCGGCATTGTCTTGCCGGATGCACCGCACCCGTTCGCCAAAGGTCACGCAGACCTCGGACAAAGGCGTGGGCGAGCCATCGTCGACAACGACGACCTCATAGTCACCCGCATCCTGCGTGGTCACGGCTTCAAGGCACTTCGCCAGCTTGTCCGGTCGATTGTAGCTTGGAATGATGATCGCAGCCTCGCTCATGGGCGCATCCTTGCGGAAATTCAGGGCATTTCAAGTGGATAAATCTCTCCGCAACGGCCATGACGCTTGGCGAAAACACGTAACCAAGGTAGGTTGTTGCCGTTGAGTGTATAGATGTGCTGCGATTATGAAATCTGACCAAGTTAAGCAGTCACTGCCTGCTGCGAGCGTTGTGCTTGTTGCCTCCGCCGGTGTCGAAAGCATCGAAAGACTTTTGACCTGTCTCCGGCGCCAGACGATCGCGGGCGAGTTGGAGGTGGTGCTTGCCGCGCGACCCCATCACGTGGCGGCTTTAAACGCAATTCCTGCCGGAAACCTCTACGCAATCCACGCAGTGGAAGCGGACTTTTCCACCTCGGCGCGCGCGCGGGCAGCCGCGATTGCGAAGGTCGAAGGGCCGATCATTATCTTCTGCGAAGACCATGCCTTCCCCATCGGCGACGACTGGGCAGAGCGGTTTATCGCCGCCCATTCGTCTGGATATGCCGCCGTGGGGCCCGTGGTTCGCAACGCCAACCCGGCGACACCGGCAAGCTGGGCCAACCTTGCCGTGGAATATGGGCCGTGGATGCACTCGGTACGGGCGCAGGAGGTCGATACCCTGCCCGGCCACAATTCATCCTACAAACGCGCTGTTCTGGCGCGTTACGGTAATGCGCTGAGCGACGTGCTGGAGGCGGAATGGGTCCTGCACAAGGACCTGCGCGAGAATGGCGAGACCCTGTATCTCGATCCCGGCATTGCCGTCGAGCATCTGAATTTCTCCCGGCTTGGCGCAACGCTAAAGCTGCATTTCTTCGAGGGCTGGATGTTTGCCGCAAGCCGGTCAGCGACTTGGGGTTGGGCGCAGAGGTTGCTTTATACCGTGGCCTTTCCTGCCATCGCCTGCGTGCGCTTTGTGCGGGTATCGCGCGACCTGATGGCAAACCCCGAAGCAAAGGGCCACGCCCTGCGCAGCCTGCCCATGTGCTTTTTCCTGCTGACCATCAGCGCCCTCGGCGAGGGCATCGGATATGCTCTTGGTGACTGCAACCGCAGGGGCACCCTTGGCGAAATGGAATTCGACCGGTGGAAGAACTTGCGCGCAAACGAGCGCAACCTGACCCGCGCAGCGTGACGCTCAATTCAGCAAAGCAACGTCCGACTGCCAGGACGCGGGCAAAGCGTCGCCATAGCGGGCGCCGACAAAGCGGTACTGTTCGGAAAGAGAGCCCACGAGTTTCCGCCTGATTTCTTTGTCGATGCTGACAGCCGGGGCGCGGTTCACATTGGTCTGGCGATCAACGGTTGCACGCCCGACACCCAGGAAATCGCACAGACCGTCGCATTCCAACTGAGATGTTTCTTCGCCAAAAAGTGCCTCTGTAAACATAACCCGGAAGCGGGTTTCGGGCACAACACTCAAATAGCGGGCAAGAGATTTCGCATAATCCGTATGCTGGCTGATCTGCGACAAGTTGAGCAGTCGTTCGGCCAGATCTTCGCCTCCGGTGGGCAGGGCAAGCTCGGGGCGACTGGACAGAAAACTGTACTGCGACACGAGACGGTCGACGGGGTTTCGCATAATGAAAAAGTACTTTGGCCCCCCGAGAAGCCTGTCCATAGCGTCAATCGCCGCCTCATCCAGCATGGCGTAACTTGGCGAAATCTCTCCCGCCGTCTGCCCCGAGCGCGCAAGTTCGTCAAAGTAGGCGCGGTAACTTGCGTCGCGCAGCCGGCGGATCCCGAGATAATGGTAGGACAGCGCGGCCCCCGATCTTGGATGCTTGCGTGTGTAATTGCCCAGACCCAGTACGGCCAGTTTCGTGTTGAAGCGGTAGTGCACCGCGCCGCGCCGGGCTTCGACATATTTTGAATCGAAGTAATTGATTTCTTTGATCGGTGAAAAGCGGACGTCGGGCAAACGACGCAGGTAGTGGCCGACCCATGTTGTGCCGGACCGCTGTGCCCCCACACCGACAAAAAACGACGGCTCGCCCATCAAAAAACCGGCCCTTCAACATCGCCACATCTGCGACTCGTTGCGCGTTGGCGCTGAATTTGCAAGCTGGCAGACAGCACAGAAACGACGGCCCCGCATTTCGGCCTTGCACGGCGAATGAAAGTTCGACGGACCGCCCGGGCGACTGTCGACGGAAAGGAAACAGTTCGCGCCTAGCGAGAGGATTACGAGTTTTTCTTCAACGCGTTTTCCGGCAGGCTTCCCGAAAGCTGGCTGGCGGACATGGAAGGTCTGTAAGGCCAGAGCGTTCTCAAAGGCCAAAGGGCGTACCGCTCGCGACGCAGGATCGAAGGGACGTGGAAAACCCAAAACGCGCCTATGCCATCGGCGCCAGCAGTGTACTTTTTTCACGCGCGACAAGTATCCTGTCGGGCGTGCTGTCGCTCTGGCTGCTTGCGCGGATCCTGACCACCGAAGACTTTGCTGGCTACGCCGTGGCGCTCTCTGTCGTTGTGATGACAGGATATATCTGCGGCCTTGGCATCGAACGCGCCATGATCCTTCGCCTTGCCGCCCTGCCCCCCAAAAAGAACCTCTTTGTTGGCCGCCGGATGATGCAGCGCGTGCTTGGGATCGCCGCGGTCCTGTCCTGCGTTGGCCTCGTCGCAGTCGTGCTGATTACCAGCCGGACGGGTGACGATCAGGCCGCTAACGCAAAGTGGATCTTCTGGCTTACTCCCGTTGTGCCAGCCACAGCTGTCAGCCTCGTTCTGATCACCTGGCATCAGGCCAACCACAAGGTCGGTGCCTCACAAATGATGCAGGGGCTGAACGACGGGACGCGGTGTCTGCTTTTCGGTCTGATCTTTCTGGCAGGATTTGGCGCTTGGTCCGTTGCCACCGCGGCGATCATTGCCGCGTTCCTGCCCTTCCTTGTCTTGTCGCTGCTGTCGCGCGGGCGCAGCGAGGGCCCACCTGACGAATTTGCTGCGGGTGATCTTTTGGCGGGGCTCCAGTTTCTGGTTCTGCGCGTCTCGCAAATGGGTCTAAACCAGTTCGATATCATTGCCATGGGGTTCCTTTCGACCAGCCTTGAAACGGCCCAATACGCCGTCGCCTCACGGGTGGCGGCGATCTCGAACGTCGGGCAGCTGTCCTTCATGCACACCTACGCGCCCCGGGTCCGCCGCCACCTCGCCTCCGGAGACGATGAAGCCATCGCCCGCGAATACCACGTGACGCGTGTGCTGTCGTTTTCTATGACGCTCGGGCTGGCCCTGGCGTTTTATCTTTTTGGCAGGTTCGCCCTGGGTCTTTTCGGCGACTTCACAGGTGGATACGGGCCACTTCTGATCCTCATTGCCGGGCATCTCATCACCGCAAGTCTGGGTGTGCAGTTCATGCATATGTCGATGACCGACAATCTGCGGATCTCGGTGGTGCTCCGGGGCCTTGGCTTGGCCATTTTCATTGTCGCGCTTGTTCTCCTCGTGCCCGGCTATGGAGGTATTGGCGCTGGTCTTGCCTATGTGAGCGCCAGCGTTTTCATGGGGCTGACGGGGTCCATCGCCCTGCGGCTTAGAGGCGGACCGCCGACGCTGACCCCGGTCTTCTCCACCGCCGCGGCCGTTGCCGCCGCCGGGCTGGTCGCCACTGCGCTCGTGCCATCGCTTTGGATCGCGGGGCTTCTCGCCCTCACCGTCGCAGTGGCACTGGTGGCGATAACCGAGCGCACCCTTTTGCAATCGGTCTCTGGCGAGGTGCTTGAGGCCGCGCGCGGCCTGGTCCGGGCCCGCTAGGCCCGGCGCGGGTCCGGCGCACGGGCCGATGGCTTGCATTTGCGGCGCATGCGTTTTCAATTGACCCTCGGGCGGAACTGGGAGCAGTGCGGTGCATGTCAAAGCGGGCCTTGCGGGTGCTTCTATCGCCCTATCGGTGCTGGCAACGGCTCTTGGCGGGTTTGTCGCCTTTTCTCCTGGCCAGACCCTCTTCAGCCCCCTTGCAAGGGTCCTCGATGCATACGCTCCGCATCTGCTCTTGTTAGGCTTCGTCCTAGGGGGCCTCGGCTGGTTCTTAAGGGCACGGCTGGCCGGTGGGCTGGCCGCTCTCATTGCCATGATCCTCGGCCTATGGCTGACCGCCGCTTATCTCGCCGTCACAAGTCCGGGTGACCCTGACGCCCGCGCCGATCTGCGTGTGTTGTGGTTTAATCTCCGCGAAGACAATACCACGGATCCAGGCACCCTCCTCGACGCCCTTCTCGCCAGCAAAGCAGACATCGTCGTTCTGGCCGAAGCCTCTTTTTTGGCGGGCGCGCTTTCCGAAGTGTTCAGCTTCGTCTCACCCTGCCCGGGTGGCAACTGCGGTCTCCTGGTGGCAACACGACAGAAGTCCGAGCGTTTCTGGCGCCTCAGCCTGAACCCGGTCTGGGAGGGCCGATACGCGGTGATCGAGTTGGGCACTCCCGACGGTCGCCTCGTGTTCGTGAGTGCCGTCCATCTGGCCAAGCCGTGGATGTCCGTAGTGGCCGACGTGGAACGGGCCCGCCTGACAGCGCAGTACAACTGGTTCGACGGTCCGGTCATTGCGGTCGGCGACTTCAACATGCCGCCCTGGAGCCAGCCGATGCGCAAAATCTTGCAGGACACAGGCTTCCAGGCGCTCCGCTGGCAACCGGCCACTTGGCCCGCACACGCCCGAGGGCTCCGGCTGCCCATTGATCAGGTGCTGCTGCGGGGTGGCCCGGCCATCGTCAGCGTCCGAACCTTCGGCTCGGAACTTGGCTCAAATCACCTGGGGATCATTGCCGATATATCGCTTGAACCGGCGTCAGCCGAAGCTGACGAGTAGCACCCCCACAAAGGCCAGCGCCACGCCGCCCAGCCGGACCGGAGAGACCTCGCGCACCGCGAGCCCGAAGGCGCCCACGTGATCGAGAAAGACCGAACCCAGGAGCTGCCCGGCAATCATGCAGACAAAAAAGAGCGCAATACCCGTGATGGGCACCATGACCACACCGGCCCCAATTACGACGACGCCGATCAGGCCGCCAATCACCACCCACCACGGCAACGCCGCGACGCTGCTAAGTGGCGGTGTCGTCTTCGTAGCGACCATCACCACGGCGCTTGCCAGAAGCGTGATCCCCACCGACAGCACAGTCGCCGGAAAGGGCGAGCCAAGAACCTTGGCGGCGGCGGCGTTGATCCCGGGCTGGCACGCGAACGCGGCACCGATCAGGACGGCGGCCACCAGATATAGGTTTGTCATTGCCCCACCTGACCCAGGGTGTTGATGCGCATAAAAAAGGCGGTGACCTGCCGGTCCGCCCAGACATCCGCCAGGGCCATGGGATCTTCCGCCAAAAGCGCGTCGACGGCTGCCCGGTCGGGCGCGTCGAGCAGGAAGAAGGATCCGATCAGCCTGTCGCCCGCGTCATCGGTCATGGGCCCCGAGATCAGCACGCGCACGCCATGCCCCGCGGGCGCCGCCTCCATGTAGGATCGGTGGGCGGCCAGGGCTTCCATTCGGCGGTCGAAGCCATCCGGTTTGTCGCGGGCGTGGACGATGAAATGCAAACGGTTTCTCCTACTCGAAGACAAGGCTCAGGGCCGGAACAAAGGTCAAGAGCAAGGTCACGATGGTCATCATGATGACAAAGGGGAACGTGCCGGCGAAGATGTCGCCCAGGGTCGTGTTCCTGTCTGCAATCGTAGCTTTGACCACATAGACCGTTAAGCCGAAGGGTGGCGTCAGGAGCCCTATTTCCACTGCGATCACCGTCACGATACCGAACCAGATCAGGTTGCCGCCAAGCTCGGTCACGATGGGCAGACACAGGGGTAAGAGGATCAGCATGATTGAGGTGCTGTCGAGGATCATCCCCATGATGACAACGAGCACGAGGTAGATCAGCATAAAGCCCATGAGACCGAGGCCCATCTCGGCAAAAAGCAGCGTCGTCTGCTGGGGAATGGTCGACAATGTCAGCATCCGCGAATACATGGACGCCGCGATGATCAACATCAGGATCGAGACCGAGACAAGACCGGTATCGACCAGAACGCGCCAGAATTTAGACCAGGTCAGGCTGCCTTTCAGAAGCGCGACGATAATGGCCGCCGCCGCGCCCGCCGCGCCCGCCTCGGTCGGCGTGAAGAAGCCGGAATAGATGCCGCCCAGAACGATGATCACCAGCGCCACGATGGGCGTCAATTTCCTGACGGCCGTACCCCAGGTCTCGCCCTCAATTACCGTTGGCCGGTCGGTCTGCATTACCAGCCGCGGCCTAAAGACAGCCATCAGGTAGATGCCAAGGCCGAAGACGAACGCGAGGATGCCGCCAGGAACAATGGCGGCGAGGAAAAGTGCGCCTACCGATTGCTCGGCCAGAACCCCGTAGATGATCAGAAGCAGGCTGGGCGGGATCAGCATGCCCAGAACCGACGAACCCGCAACCACGCCAAGAGCGAACCGGTTGTTATAGCCGTTGGCCACCATCTGCGGCACTGCGACACGCGAAAAGACCGCCGCCGAAGCAATGGAGATACCGGTAATCGAGGCGAACACCGCGTTTGCCGCGACCGTGGCAATTCCAAGCCCGCCCTTGATCTTTTGCAAGAGCCATGCCGCAACACGGTAGGCATCACGCCCGATATCAGCGGCATCCACGATCAGGCCCATAAGCACGAAAAGCGGCACGACGCCAAAGAGATAGCGGTTGATCGCCCCGTCTGCGGCCAGCGCAAGCGAGCGCATGGCGACGGTCGGGTTGTCCCGGATCAGCCAGATGCCCAGGAAGCTCAGAAGGATCAGAACAACGGCAATATGCGCGCCTGAAAAGATCAGAAGGAGCATAAAGAAAATCGCCGCGATGCCGATACCGACGCGGTCGATATCGAGAAAAAAGAGCGCGTAGCCCGCGACAAGTATGGCCGCGAAGACCAGAAGGTAGCCCCAGCCCTTGGGCTTGGTCGTAACGCTGTGGCGCACCTTGAGCGGGGCCACCCGGTCTGCGTTCGCGGCGGTCTTGATGTCGAGGAGCGCCTGCGCGGCGAAGGCGACGCAAGTCAGGATCGAGCCGCCGAAAAGGCAAGCCTTGATTGGCCAGACCGGCGCCGTAAAGACACCCTGGGCGCCGAAGAATTCGTTCTCGACCCAGGCGTCCACGAGCTTGGGCCAGGTGCCGACTGCAATCAGGGCAAAGACGGCAAACCCGGCGAGATGGAAGGCGATGCGCATGAGCGACGCCGCGAAGGGACGTTCTTCCTCCAGCCACCCCGCCAGAATGTCCGTGCGGGTCATGCGCCCGCTCATCAGTGTGTGGGCCGTCTGCAGAAAGACGATCGCGACGATGGAGTTCGCCACGATCTCTGCCACGCCCTGAACCGGACTGTTAAAGACCGAGCGCCCGATAATATCGGCGCAAATCAGGATCATCAGGCAGAAGATCCAGATCGAGGCCGCGCCGCTGACAACCCCGGTCAGCGCCTTGATCGCGCTGACCGTCTTGTCTGTTCCGTGCCGGAACGCTGGTGAAGTGAACGTCACTGGTCGACTTTCCGGTTACTTTGCGGACCAGTCCACACGGGGGGTGATGCCAGCGGCCTTCACCTTCTCCATGTAGGCGTTGAGAACCGCGGCCGCGTCGCTGTCGGAATTGGCATCGGCCCACTCGCCGGCGAGGTTCGGAAGACCGGCGGCCCAGGCTTCAACGTCGCCTGCGGGCAGTTCGGTGACCGTGGCGCCCACCTCTGGCAGTTGGGTCAAAAAGTTTTCGTAGCGTGCCATGACCTCTTCGGCATGGGCCACGGTGTATTCTTCGCCGAGTTCGGTCAGCACCGCTTTCACGTCGTCAGAGAGATCGTCCCAAACGTCCTTGTTGATACCAAGGCCGCCGGTCATATGGGCGCCAATGCCCACCAGCGTCACGTAGGGTGCCACCTCATAGTGTTTGTTGGGGAAAGCGCCGGTGATGATCACGACCATCCCGTCAGCGACGCCCGTCTGGACCTGATTGTAATAGGTCGGCAGCGCGCCGTTGACCGGGACCGCACCAAGGTGCTTGATCCAGTTGGCCGAGGGACCGGGGGCCAGGATCTTGCGCCCTTCGAGGTCAGCAAGCGAGTTTACGGGGAAGTTCGTCAGGAGGTGGTAGGTCTCCACCCCGCTTGCGCCGAGGAAGACAACGTTCTGATCTTCCCAGGCTTCTTGCAGAACCGGCAGTTCCCGGTGCAACTCGTTCATGATCTTGAGCGTTGTCACCAGATCGTCGGAGACGAAAGGTGTGAAGTAGGTGACGTTCTGGAGCGGCATTTTCGAGCCTTCCCAAAGCGTCCCCACCCAGCCGGCGTCGGTCAGGCCGTCGCCGACGGCCTCCAGCGTATCCTTGAAGCCGTAAAGCGAGCCGCCGTAGGCCTCGGTCCACTCGACACGATCCTCGGATCCCATAGCCTCCAGCCTGTTGTTGGTTTCCGCGACGACCAGCGTCGACAGTTGGCCGACCCAGGGCAGCACCGTGGGGTGGCTCGATGCCATAGTCAGGTTGTAGGTTTCCGCATGGGCTGCTGTAGCCAGAATGCTGAAAGAAAGGGCCGTAAGTGTCCGTTTCATTTGTGTTCCTCCCAAAGTGAAGTCTGCGATCAGCTGATCGCGTGCTGGCCGGTTGAGAAATTCACCTGCACGGTGACGCGGCCTTCGTTGAGCAGCCACGGGCGTACCGTGAAGCTCCGGGCGCCCGAGCTATGCATCGGGTCAGTGTCGGCAATTTCCTTGGCGTGGGCCAGGCTGTCGGCGCGGATGATCACCATGCCCTCACCGTTCCAGGTATGCTCGTCGTCGGCCCAGAACGGACCGGCGCCCAGCATGATGCCACGCTGTTCGAGGTCGACCTGGAACTTCAGGTGCTCCTCGATGTTCTCCATGACCGGTCCCATGCCGTTCGTCGGCGAGGTGAAGACCACATAGAGTTGCTTCTGAAGCATCCCCTTGGAGGCCTCCAGAATATCGTCTTTGGTGATGTTAGGGCCTGACATGTTCCCTCCCTGTCAGAGTGTTTCGCATACATCGTCGAAGCTAAGCCGCGGCAAGCGCCGGAAGAGCTTGGAGGTGTCGGCGTAGCCGAGGTTCACCAGGAAATTCGACTTCAACGACGTGCCATGGAAGAATTCTTCATCCACCTTGGCATTATCAAATCCGGACATCGCACCCACGTCGAGCCCCACGGCCCGTGCGGCCAGCATGAAGTAGGCCCCCTGCAACGTTCCGTTTCGAAAGGCGTTGACCTGCGCGGCGGTGGCGTTGTTCTTGAAGATTTCCTGCGCATTCGGGTTGGGTGGAAAGACCTTGGGCAGTTCTTCCCAGAAGTTGAGGTCATAGGCGATAATCGCCGTCACAGGTGCGGTGCGCATCTTCGGGCGGTTGGCTTCAAAAAGGCAGGGCTCTAGCCGGTCCTTGGCCTCACCCGAGCGAATGAAGACCACGCGCATGGGCTGCTGGTTCATCGAGGTGGGGCCCATCTTTGCGATCTCGAAGAGCGCGCGAAGCGTTTCTTCGGTCACGTCCAGATCCTGCCAGCCGTAGTGGGTGCGGGCCTCGTGAAAAAGAAGCTCCAGGGTGGTTTCGTCCGCAGTCAGCGCGCGGGCCTGGAAGGCCGCGGCGGTCTCGCGCGCCTGCTGGTCGAGCGCTTCGGTATTGTCGAGCATGGTCATCCTTGTTGGGTCCTGAGAATTAGCGGCCGAAGCCGGGGTCACTTTTTCGGGGCGAGCACAAAATCAAAGTCCACATCCCAGTAGTGGGGACCGTCGAACTTCATTTCCGCGAGTTTTGCGGGGTCCTCGACCTTCACGAATTCCGCGATCAGGCTTTCCTTCACACCAAAGACGGCATCGTTGTCGATGTACTCGTCATCGGGGTCGAAGATGTGGGTCGTGACCTCGTCGTAGCCGTCCTTCGAGATGATGTAGTGAAGATGCGCGGGCCGGTACGGATGGCGCCCGAGATCGTCCAGAAGCTGGCCAACCGGACCGTCGGTTGGGATCGAATAGTGCTTGGGCCGCACCGCCTTGAACCAATAGGTCCCGTCGGGTCCGGTACGGAAGACGCCACGCAGGTTGAAATCGGGCTGAATGCCCTTTTGCTGCACATCGTAGAAGCCTTCGTCATTGGCCTGCCAGACGTCGATTTTCACGCCTTCCAGCGGATTGCCCTCCACATCCGTGACGCGGCCGCGCGCCACCATGTCCTCGCCTTTGCCGTCGAGGCAGATGTTGGTGCCCATCTCGTATTCCGGCACATCGCCCACGTGGAAAGGGCCGAGCACGGTGTTCTCGGACGCCCCTACCGGCCGGCGGGAGTTGATGGCATCGACCAGCATGGACACGCCGAGGACGTCGGAGAGAAGGATGAACTCCTGCCGCCAGTCGTCGCATTTGTGGCCCGTCTGCGTGAGAAACATGATCGCCTGCATCCACTCTTCCTGGGTCGGCTCGATCTCTTTGACCGCGGCATGCAGGTGGCGGGTGATGGCGTCCATGACCTCGCGCAGGCGCGCATCCTTGGCATTGGCGTTCTGGCTGGTCACCACCTCGGCAGAGTCGGCTTCGGTGAAGTAGGCTTTGGGAAGGTTCAGGTTCATCGGGATGCCTCGGTCTGGCTTCGTGTAAAGGGAGCTAGGGGATCAGGAAGCGGGCCTTTGGCCGGCCCAGGCGTCCTGCAAAAGCGCGCGGATGCCATCTGCGGTGATGTCGCGCGGGTTCCAGTAAGGTTTTTTGAGCGCAATCTCTGTCGCGCGATCGAGGTCGGCTTCCTCAAGGCCAAGATCCTTCAGAGCCAGTGGCGCGCCGAGATCGCTGGCGAAATCCCACAGCGCCTGCCCGGCCGCCTGCCCGCCGAGGATATCCGCCACCGGCTTAAGAAGCTCGGGGACCGCGGCCTCGTTATAGTGGATGGCATGGGGTAGAATGATCGCATGCGTCTGAGCATGGGGAAGATCGAATGAGCCGCCAAGCGTGTGGCAGAGCTTGTGATGCAGCGCCATGCCAACGCGGCCCAGAACAGCCCCGCAGGCATAGGCGCCGCGCAGCGTGTCCTCGCGCGCGCTGACATCCGAAGGGTCCTCCAACACCTTCGGCAAGGCGCGCTGAAAGGCCTCCAGACCCTCAACCGCGAGGGCCGTGGATGCTTCCGAGCGGTCCTGCGCATAAAGCGCCTCTGCCGCGTGGGCCATAGCGTTCAGCCCGCTTGTGATCGTCATAGCCACGGGCAGCGATATGGTGAGTTCAGGGTCGTATAGGATGACATCGGGCATCACGCGCCGATCAGTCAGCGTCGTCTTCACGCCATCCTCGGTCTGCCCGAGGATGGGGGTCGCCTCGCTGCCTGCGTAGGTTGTGGGGACGACGATTTGCGGCAGTTCGGTCCGCAGTGCCAGTGCCTTGCCAAGACCGGTGGTCGATCCGCCGCCGATGGCGACAAAGCAGTCCGCGCCTACGTCGCGGGCATGGGCCAGGGCATCCTCGGTCACGTCCACGGGCGTGTGCATGGCCGCCCGCGAGAAGATGCCAGCGACATGGCCGTTCAGGCCCGCGGCCAGATCCATGGCGACGTCGGATTGCTGCGGGGTCGACAAAACGAGCGCACGCCTGCAGTTCAGCGCGTTCAGCTCATCACCGAGCTTGTGCCGGACCCCGGCGCCGAACACGACCTTCTGCGCTTTCACGGCTGCTTCGGTATCGCCCATTTTCACGTCTCCTCCCCGTGAATTTCCAAAGATCATACCGGCCAGAAATTTACACTTGATCGAATCTCGACGCGAAAACATAACAGTCTGTTATGAAGTTGGATCCAAGCCATCTCGAGATGCTGGCGGCGATCGTCGATAACGGCGGTCTGACCGAGGGCGCCGAAGCACTCGGAAAATCGCAACCCAGCCTTTCGCGGTCCCTTGCCACCCTCGAAGCCCGGCTTGGCGTTGCACTCTTCCAGCCACACAGGCGGCCGCTGCAACCCACGGAGTTCTGTCTGCAACTCGCTCAGGAGGGCCGCAAGATTCTCGAAGCCAGGAGCACGGCCTCGGACCTCGTGGCCCGGCACCGCGGCGGCTACACGGGAGCGGTCCGGCTCGGTGGCACACCGATTTTCATGGACGGCGTGGTTGCGCCGGTACTTGCTTCGTTCCAGTTGGACCACCCGGACATCCGCATTGACCAGAGATACGGCTATCCCGGCGAGGTCCTGAGCCAGCTACAGAGCGGCACGCTCGACATCGGGATTGTTCCGATCCGGGCTGCCGAGGTCCCTGAAGGCATCGACGCCGTTCGGATCCTCCCCGGTCGCAACGTAATCGCGTGCAGGCAGGGCCATCCCCTGGCGCGAAAGCCTTCGGTCAGCGTGTCCGACATCGCCCAGCATTCCTGGATCGCACCACCGCCCGAAAGCCCGCTCTACCAGGACCTGAGGGCAGTTCTGCACGGCATCGGCGTGCGCGACTTCAAAGTCAGCTTCTCGGGAGGATCGCTGGCGTCGGTGGTGAACGTTCTGTCGAACTCCGACGCGCTTACGGTTCTGCCCCACTCGGTGGTGAGCATGCTGGGACGCCAGAACGCGCTGGCAGAACTTGCGATCCGGATCGGGGATCCGGACCGCCATCTTTACTTACTGGCACCGCAAGGTGACGGCACGCCCTCGGCCCGATTGCGTCTTGTGAGCTTTGTTGCGGCGGCCTTCTCCAGCCCGACAGCGCCCCTGTAATGCAGTGTTGGTGAACCAACGCACCTGTGTTAACTCTTTGAATCTCTTTGTCCTTGGTGTTCTGGTTCAATGAATTCTCTTGTTGATGGCCTCAATGCCATCCTTTGGAACTCTGTCCTGATTTACGGTCTGCTGGGTGCCGGCCTATTTTTCACAGTGCGCCTAGGAGCGATCCAATTCGTCCATTTTGGCGAGATGCTGCGCGTCCTAACCTCAAGCGGCTCCACCGACCGGCGCGGCATTTCTCCCTTTCAGGCGCTGACCGTCAGCCTCGCCTCCCGCGTCGGCACGGGCAATCTGGCGGGTGTCGCGGTCGCCCTCACACTTGGCGGTCCCGGTGCGATTTTCTGGATGTGGATCGTGGCGCTCGTGGGGATGGCGACGGCCTATTCCGAAAGCACGCTCGCGCAGCTTTACAAGGTCACCTCCAAAAACGGCAATTTTCGGGGCGGCCCGGCCTTCTACATGGAACAGGGACTGAACGCTCGCTGGGCCGGCGTCGTTTTTTACAACTGCCTGATCCTCAGTTTCGGCCTCATTTTCGTGGCCGTGCAGGCAAATTCGATTGCCGAAGCCTTCGAAGGCGCGTTCCACGTCCCGAAGGCAGCGGTCGGATTGGTGGTGGCCTTTATGGCAGGTATCGTCATCTTCGGTGGCATCCGGTCGATTGCCAAAGTCGCCGAAATCGTGGTGCCGGCGATGGCCGGACTCTATCTGCTGCTCGCCGTCATCATCGTCGCCCTCAACATCACAGAAGTGCCCGGCATGCTCTGGGCGATCGTGGCCGGGGCGCTCGGGCTTGAGGAAGCCGTGGGCGGCGTGGCCGGCGGGGTCATGGCCGCCGCGCTGAATGGGATCAAGCGCGGGCTTTTCTCCAATGAGGCCGGCATGGGCTCGGCCCCGAACATTGCCGCTGTGGCAACGCCTGACCCGCACCACCCCTCAAGCCAGGGACTGGTGCAGGCCTTTGGCTGCTTTGTGGACACGATCATTGTCTCGACCGCCACCGCGCTTTTGATTCTTCTCTCGGGCACGCTCAGCCCCGAAGGCGCGACAGGCATGCAGCTGACGCAGGAAGCATTGGCCGTCCATCTCGGCGACATCGGCCGCTATTTCGTTGCCGTCGCAATCTTCTTTTTTGCCTTCACCTCGATCCTCGGAAACTACTCCTACGCCGAAAACGCTATGACATTTCTTGGGTTTGAACAGCGTCTTCCGATCATGCTTTTGCGCGCCGCCTGCCTTGGCATGGTCGTCTGGGGATCGCTGCAGGCGGTCGCAACGGTTTTCAATTTTGCGGACGCCGCCATGGGGCTGATGGCGACGATCAACCTGATTGCAATCGTCTTGCTCTCCAGCACCGTCTATACGCTGACAAAGGACTATTTTTCTCAGCGCCGGGACGGGCGAGAGCCGCGCTTTGTTGCCGACCACTTCCCGGAACTGACCCAGGGCGTGGATCACACTGTCTGGACAGAGAAACCGCCAGCTAGGAGCAATGCGAATGGATGAACGCGCCCTGCAAGAAGTGGTGGACGCCATCGCGGACCGTATGTCAGGCATCGCTGACCGGGGAAATGTCGCCACCTACATCCCCGAGCTTGCGACTGTGGACCTGAATTCATTTGGCATGGCGATTGCCCCCATCGACGGTCCGTGCGTTGTGGCCGGGGACGGGGATGTGTGTTTTTCGATTCAGAGCGTTTCCAAGGTCTTTTCCCTCACGCTCGCCCTGCAGCGCGTTGGCGCCACGCTTTGGCATCGCGTCGGCCGTGAGCCCTCGGGTGATCCGTTCAATTCGATCATCCAACTCGAATACGAACGCGGTATCCCCCGCAATCCCTTCATCAACCCCGGCGCCATCGTGGTGGCAGATGTGCTCCTGGACGGAGAAACTCCTGACAAGACCGTGGACGCAATCCTCTCCCTTTGCCAGCTGCTGGCCGAAGATGACAGTATCGCGGTCGATGCGGATGTGGCGCAGTCTGAGCTCAGAACCGGCTCCCGCAACCGGGCGCTCGCCTATTTCATGGCGGCGGACGGTAACCTGAAGGCGCCTGTGGAAGATGTTATGTCGGTCTATTTCCGCCAGTGTTCCATTGCCATGTCCTGCCGGCAACTTGCGATGTCGGGCCGGTTTCTGGCCGCAGGCGGCGCCGCCCCTCCGAGCGGCCAGGACGTGCTGTCGGTCCAGCGGGCGCGGCGCGTGATGGCGCTGATGATGAGCTGCGGGTCCTACGACGCCTCGGGCGAGTTTGCCTTCCGTGTGGGCCTGCCCGCCAAGAGCGGCGTCGGCGGCGGTATTCTTGGCATCGTGCCGGGCGTCGCCGCGGTCGCAGCCTGGTGCCCGGGGCTTGATCAGAAAGGCAATTCGCAGCTCGCGACCATGGCTTTCGAAGAACTGGTTCGCGCCACGGGCTGGTCGGTGTTCGGTCCAACCCCGCTCGAACACTAGGAGCCTACCATCCTGCTTCAGGCACGTGGTCTTGACGAGCAGCGATGCTGACGGGCGCCTGAGTCGCCTGCAGGGTCCTCTGCGCGCGGGGTCAATGGGAACGGTCGCTCGGCAAATCTGCCCATTGTCCGCGCTTCCCCCACAGTCAGCGCGGATAAGGCCGACGTCACACTTCCGCCCCATTTCCGCCCGCACCTAAGCGTGCGGGGCAGCAGGAGGTTCACATGACCAAGCTTGGTTATGCGTGTGTCTTTTGCATGGTGACGGCCAGTATGGCCACGGCTCAATCGGAGACGCACTGCAGCGGATCCCTGTGTTCAGCGGAACTGGCGGCGGAGGCGCAAACCCGCACGACAGGACCGCTGGTCCCCGTGGGCAGCCCGTCGACCAAAGGCAGCCTCTTGCCGGATCAAGATCGACTTCCGGAGCGTACAGCACAGTCGGAGAATCCGGTAATTTCCGGCAAATCCAATGCGCTACGGGCCGCTCTTCTGGCGGTTATTCTCGGTGCAGCCGATGTTGCCGAGGGCGGTGGGCGGTTTGCACACCGTTAAACGTCATAGCTCCAGGCAAGAACAAGCGCACAAAATCCCACGCAGACGGCAATAGGCAGCGCCCAATGGTGCACGCTGTATCCAAACAGCTGCCAACGATGGGCGCGCCGATCGTTGCGACCGGGCGGCTCAAATCTATTTCGGGTCACCCCACACATTCCCCCGAACGTGTAAATGCGACCATCCTACGACAATGAGGCTTTCTGGTCAGCTTGTCGGTTTGGGCAGGTCAGGGGCTGCAGCCGCAAAAGCGGTGAGATCTTCACCGCTGAACCGGAAGTAAACTTTCTCTTCCACCCGGCGGGCCCCAAGAGCGTCGTAGAACTCAATCGCTGCGGGATTGTCTGTCTCTGCCGTCCAGTCGAACCGCTGGCACCCAAGCGCAACAGCCCGGCGGGCGATATGGCGCATCAGGGCGCGGCCAAGCCCCGTGCCGCGGGCCTCATCGGATACAAAAAGGTCTTTCAGAAACAGCGTACCGCTTGCAGAAAGCCCCGGATGCAGGACGCTGATGGTAGCAAAGCCGCGGGGTGCCTCCGCAACAAGGGCGAGAATGGCCTGACAGCCCGAGCTGCCATCCAGAAGTGCTGTCGCCGTCGCTTCGGCCATGGCCCTGTCGCCCTTGCCCTCGCCCCAGTAGTGCCGGTGCGCCTTAAGGAGGATTGCACCAAGCGACTCCCTGTCGGCACCCGTCGCGTCACGGAAGGTCGGAACGTCTTGCATACTGTGCCTTTTCAGTAGTCCCAGCAGCGGCCTGCGGCTCTATCCCATCCGCGCCGAAAGATGGTCGCGCAGGTCTACGGGCTGCATCCGGCGCGCCGAGACATAAATGAAAGACAGGTTCGCCCGCTCGGTGATCATCGGACCGGGATAAGGCAGATAACTAAGCTCCGCTGAGCCAAAGGATGGCGACGCGGTGCCCACCTGCCATTCGGTTGTCAACTTCACGTCCACCAGTTTCAGAGCCGGACCTCCGGCCTCATCCGGGATCTCCCGAGGCACGCCCGCAAGTTCCAGAAAGGCGGATTTGTCCCGCGCGGTTGTGAAAGCCTCGATGAATTCGTCGGCCAGAACCTGCAGATCGCCGGCCGGATCCTCTTCGTGCATGTGGCTGTGCAGATGCTCACCCTGGGCATGGTTGTGGCCATGGGTGTGCGGAGGGCCGTGATCATGTGGCATTGGACCACCGTTTGCCGTCGAATTCGCCTGCTGGAATACTCACAGGCTTGTCGACATGGGCCTTGTGCTTTCCGAGCGTGCCCGCCGAGACCATGGATCCCAGCACATCGACAATGATCCGGGTGCCCATGAGCGCGGTGATGTCGGAGGTGTCATAGGGCGGCGAAACTTCGACCAATTCCATCCCGCAGATCCCTTCGGCAGCAACCTTGGAGGCCAGCGCCAAAGCCTCGCGCGGCAGGAAGCCTCCGGGCTCCGGCCATCCTGTCCCCGGGACGAAGCCGCAATCGATGCTGTCGATGTCGAAGGACATATAGACCATGTCGACCCCGTCCCAGGCCATCTCCAGTGCCATCTCGGCCGTTTTGTCCACGCCCATCTTCTCCATGTCGCCCATGGTGATAATGTTGGTCTCGCGCTCGCGGGCCACCTTCACGCCCTCGCGCGGGACCTGCCAGCCGCCAATTCCCACCTGTACGAGGTTCCTGGCGGGCACGTTCGGCATGTTCGTGGCGTGGAACCAGGGCGTTGTGTGCATCCGCTCGTCCAGGTCTTTCTCCTGGATATCCGCGTGCCGGTCGAAATGGACGATGCCGATCTTTTTCGATGTGCAATTGGCAATGCCGCGCACGCAGGGAAAGCCGATGGAATGATCGCCGCCAATCATGATCGGCAGCGAGCCGGACGAAAAAACATGGCTCACGGCCCGGCTGATCTGATCGAAGCTCTTTTCGATATTGGCCGGGATGGTGAAGACGTCGCCGGCGTCGCAGAGCGTCATCTGTTCGCGCAGATCGACGCCGATCTCGTAGTTGTAGGGCGTATAAAGCGCGGAGATCTTGCGCACCCCCTGCGGCCCGAAACGTGTACCTGGACGGTAGGTGGTGCCGCCGTCAAAGGGGATGCCGAGCACCGTGGCATCGTAGTGTTGGACCTCCGCAACATCCTCGGCGTAGGGCGCTTTGAGAAATGTATTGATCCCGGCGTAGTGGGGCAGTTCGCCCCGCGCGAAGGTGGGGATCGACTTGTCCTCGATGCTGTCGGCGCCGGTCAGGCCCATTTTGAGGGCCCAGCGACGTTCTTCGTCCCAGCGACCCTCGGGCAGATCCGCCTCGGCTTTCATGGACTTCCAGCCCTGCAGCTTTGTGAGGTCCGGGTGATGCCAGCGCGACCCGGCTTGGGTCTGGGCGCGGATCTGATCGGCAGGGTGATGCGAGCGGCTGCGCTCAGGTGGGCCGAAGAACATGGGTCTCCTCCTTGATCCTCTGGAACGGGATCCCGCCGTCGCGGGCATCGAAATCATAGGTAATCGTCGCACCGTAGGCTTCCGGATCCGTGGGATCCCAACGGGGCTTGTCGAACACCAGTACACGGTCGCCCAGTTTGAACGCCTCTTCAAGATCATGGCTGACCATAAAGACGGTCATGGGAGCCTCGGCGCGCAACTCACCCAGAAAGGCATGTATGGAGAGGCGCGTTCCGGGGTCGAGCGCACCGAAAGGTTCATCGAGCAGCAGGATGCGCGGTTTTGCAGTCAGCGCCTGCCCGATCGCAAGACGTTGCTGCATCCCGCCGGACAGGGCCGCCGGGTAGTTGTCCGCGACATGGCCGAGTCCAATCCGGTCGAGCGTAGCCTTTGCCCGCTCCCGCGCGGCGCGGCGGTTCGCCCCGCCAAAGCGGCCCCAGGTTGTTGGAAAGCTCTCGGCGGCGACGATGTTTTCCAGCGCCGTCATATGAGGAAAGACCGAATAGCGCTGAAAAACGACCCCGCGCTCCGGCCCCGGTTCCCGCGCTGGTTCCGCACCGTCGATGCGAATCTCGCCGCGGGTCGGCAGTTCCTCGGCCAGAAGCAGCCGCAGGAAGGTGGATTTGCCACAACCCGACGCACCCACGATTGAGACGAACTCCCCTTCCTCCACATCGAGGTTCACACGTTCGAGGATCGGGCGGTTGCCGTAGCTTTGGAAGATGTCCCGGACGGTGACGAAACTCATAGCCCGTCTCCCGACCACGGGAAGGCGCGCCGGGAAATCCAGCGCAAGGCAAGGTCTATCAGAAAGGCCAGGATCGTGATCCAGACGACGTAAGTCAGGATCACATCCATCGCGAGGTATCGGCGCACGAGGAAGATGCGGTAGCCAAGCCCGAGGTCAGACGCGATGGCCTCGGCGGCAATCAGAAAAAGCCAGGCCGGCCCAAGCGAAAGGCGCACCGCCTGTACGAGACGGGGCAGGATCTGCGGCAGCGCCACGCGCAGTGCGATCACACCGGTTGACGCGCCAAGGGTCTGGGCCTTCACGATCTGTTCGTGAGGGATCTCGACCGTGCGTTGCGCAAGATCCCGGATCAAAAACGGCGTGATGCCTATGAAGATCAGCATGATCTTCGACACTTCCCCGAGACCAAAGATGATGAAGAGGATGGGCAGGATGGCGAGCGGCGGCACCATGGACACAACGGCGACGAAGCCGCCCAACGTCGCCCGCACATGGGGGATAAGGCCAATCAACAGACCAAACGTCAGGCCGGTCAGCGCCGCGAGCCCGACACCGATGGCCAGCCTCTGCAGGCTGATCGCGGTATCGTACCAGAAAAGGACGCGTCCCGTACGCCGGTCGCCTTCGGAGACAATCCGCCCTGCGGTTTCGGCGATGGTCCCCAAGGACGGCAAGAGCTTATCGGACGGGTTGACCGCCAGACGCGCCTCAGACGCCATCACATAGGCGATCAGCACCACCACAAAGGGCAATAGCACCAGAAAGAGCCGCAGAACCGGCCCGGGAGATCGGTTGATAAGCCGCATGGGTCAGGTCCCGTGCTAACGCACGAGACCGGTCCGTTCAAAGGGCGCCGTCGGCAGCCATTTGCATGTAGGTCGTGTCGAAGCGCATTTTGACGTTGTTTGCATCACCCGTGGTGGACCCATCGGGATAGGCGACGCCCACGAAGTCCGCGCTCGGCGCGCCCTCGCCAAGAATGCCTTTGTCAAAAAGGAACTCCGCCACTTCGACCATGGTCGTTTTCAGCGCCGGGTCCGAGGTGAAGGCGACCGCTTCGGCGGGGTCGTAGAACATCTCGGTCGAGGCAAGTTGCGCTTTGTAGCCCGCAAGATCCGTGCCCGATGCCTCGGCCATGGAGGTCAGCACTCCTTCGTCCCCGGCCGCCATCAATGCCATCAGCTCGTACCAAGCGCCCGCGACAGCCTTACCGAAATCCGGGTTGGCTTCCAGCACGTCGGTGTTGACGAACATGATGTCGATGATCTCGCCGGGTATGTCCGAGCTGTCGTAGATCTTGGTTGCGCCGGGGTCTTCGAGGATGGAAGAGACCAGTGGGTTCCAGGTTACGACGGCTTCCACATCGTTTGTCGCGAAAGCCGCGATCATGTCGGCGTCCGAGGTGTTGATGACACCACCAAGGTCAGCTTCCGACAGGCCAACGCTGTCGAGACCGCGCGCGAGCAGGTAGTGCGAAACCGAAAGTTCCACCAGATTCACCGGCTTGCCGGCCAGCGAGGTCAGATCGCCCTCTCCTTTAATGATGACGGCGTCGTTGCCGTTGGAGTAGTCCCCGACGATCAGCGCAGTGGTGTCCACGCCACCACCGGCCGGGATCGACAAAGTGTCCATATTGGTGGCGGAGACACCATCGAAGGCGCCCGCAGTGTATTGGTTGATCGACTCGATGTAATCGTTGATCTGAACGATCTCGACATCGATGCCGTACTTGTCGGCCCATTTGTCCATGATGCCGCTGTCTTCAAGATAGCCCCAAGGCATCCAGCCCACGTAAATCGACCACGCCAGCTTGAACTCGGTTTTCTCTTGGGCTGCCAGTGGCAGAGCGGTGGTTGCGGCAAGAGTGGTCGCCAGCAGCAAATTCTTCAGCATGTCGTCTTCCCCGTATTCGGTTCCGCCGTCCTGTTGAAAGGACCGCACCGCGGACGGAACATGAGACGAGGCGCGGAGGGGTCCTGCGCAGGAAATCTCCCGGGATTTTGTCCCGCCGTGTACCGCGCGGAATTTGCCGCGGCGGCGGCGCTTCTCGGACCAGACCCTTCGTTTGAGGCGGAACCCTAAGCACCCTGCTTGGCAAGGGTCGGACATTCGCAAGACAAGGCAAACCGGTGGCTGCGCCCAATGCGCGATCAAATGGCACGTGCTGTGGTTTTGGGCAACCCGAGCCCGGTCTGCCCGTTTGCGCAGCAAGAAAGAGAATGCACGCATAGCTTTGGCAGCGCGCTGCTGGCGGTTAGAACCACCGTGCCCATGCGTTTCGGCACGGAAAATTGTCGGTGCCAATCGGGTCAGAGCCTTTCGGCGCAAGCCATTCAGGCCCGCTGTGATGCCTTCGGGTGGCCCGGCAGGCTAAAGCACAGCCCTGTCTGACACACCGCTATGGCCGATCTATCAAAGATGGGTCATGCGCAGACCAAGTTGCCCATACCTCGAATGCTTGAGCCCGGCTGCGAGTCGCGGATCCGGCGAGTGTCCGACTTTTCCCCGCCGGCAGTGATGACGTAGGTTCCCGCGCCGCAATTGATGTCGACATAGCTCGCGACCTTGAATCCAGCGGAGAAGTAGGTTTGGACCCAGAGCCGGTTGCCTTCCGGTTTGACGAACATCGCGTAAGGCCCGTGTTCGCCAACACTGTGGCCAAAGAACTCGTACCCGTTCTTAACCAGAAACAGCGTCTCTTGCTGGGCAACTGCGGTTCTCTGGGCGTCTTCGGGTGAACCAGCGCATGCCGTCAAGGCACCGGCAAGGCAAATGGCAGCTATTGCTTTCTTCATGGCACGCTCTCAATTTTCAAAAGAACATATAGTGATGCAACGGGAATATTGCCGGAGTATCGGGCACTTTCCCGTCGAAACTGTGACGAATTGCCGGTTTTATCGCGATTGAAAAGACTGCAGTACGCGTGCAAACGCAAACGGCACCGCCAATGACGGTGCCGTTCGAAAGGTGTTCTTTTACCCGCGCGGCGGCTGGATCAATTGCCCCAGAGCCAGCCCTCGGGGCGGCTGTTTTCCTCGGAGACGGTGCCGCCGGGATTGGCGAACACTTCGTCGTAAAGGACCTTTTCATAGTCCTGCACCGACGCGTCGAGCGCCACATCACTCTCGGAGGTGCTGAGGAATTCGCAGTAGGCCGTGATCATCAGGTCAGCGATGACCGACTCCGGGTTGTCCGGCAGTTCGTTCTTTAGCTCGTTGCCAAGCGCACGAATCGCTGCCGGGCTGCCGGATGATTTGCCGACCTCCTCCACAAGTCGCGCCTGATCGATTTCTGCGCCCTGGCCCTCGGGCTTCACGACGTCGAGCACGTCCGTCATGCTTGGGCATTCGTCGGTGTTGGCCAGCACGGCGCCCGGTATGAGCGTTGCGGCGACGGCAATGAGGACTGCGCGTTTCGGATTGAACATGAAAAGGTCCCGTTGTTGGGGTTTCTAAACTACCTGGCTGACAGAGATTTCCGCCTTTTAATGTATATATGCCCATCCGGCTCACGGCTATCAAGCGCGTTATGGCGCCGCATTGGCCCGATGCGTAACCCTTTGGGGTTTCTTGAAAACCAACCGGTGCCGGCGCCCCGAGAAGTCCGCCAGGGCGTCAGCCGCCAGCCGCGAGCGGTGGCGGCCCCGGAGAAAACCGGCTAGCGTTCTAAGGGATCAGGCAGCGGAAACGGTGGTACCTTGATTCGAGCCAGACAAGTGGTGATCACCCTCGCGTGCATCCTGGGCCTGTTGCTGTTTCTTGCCTGGCTTGTGGTCTTTTCACGCTTCTTTGCCGAGCCCCGCGGCGTCTTCGTGGGCGAATACCTGTCCGACCGTCTTGGAGAAAACATCAGCATTCTCGGGGGCTTGGATGTTTCCTTGGATCCCCCGCTGCACCTGAAGGCCCGCGATGTCCGGATCAAGCAGGACGTTCCGGGCGAAACCCGGGACCTGGGCCTCCGCGACGTGGCCTTTACCGTCGACTGGCGCGCCCTGCGCCAGGAAGAGGTTCGCCTGAGCGGCTTGACGATAGATGGCGCTGAGGTGGACATTCGTGTGGCCGCGGACGCAGGCGATGACAGCGAGGCCCCGCAACCGGCGACGAACGCCTCCGCGACCACGCTGCCCGGGATGAACATAGACGACATCCTGACCGACCACCGCGTCGATTTCACGGATGCTGGCGTCCACTACCGCAACGCGATAAGCGGTGTGGATCTGGACCTGAAGCTAAGCACCATGTCCGTCGCGCAGGACGGGAGAGATGCGCCGTGGCTCCTTAAGGGTGTGGGCGACCTCAACGGCGCGGATGTGACGGTGGATGGCACCTTCCCCAAAGGTCAGCCCTTCGACATTTCGGCAGAAACGGAGCAGCTGAGCCTCAAAGTCACCGGCACCCCCGACCCCGGCGGCTTCACCTCGGGTTTCACGGCCGATATCGCGGCGGAAGTGAACGAACTCGGGCAACTTCTTGATATCCTCAAGCTGCAAAAGCCCATCTCTGGCAAAGGCAGCCTGAGCGGCACATTCACATCGGCGGATGGCAAGAACAGCCTCAGCGACGTAGACGTGCGGCTTAACCTCGACAATGGCGAAAGCCTGGTTCTGACGGGTGAACTCGGCGAACTTCACGACCTCAACGATGCGACGCTGGAGGTTTACATCGACCTCTACCCGAAGGACGGCATGCCAGCGCCAGCGAAACTATTGCGCGACCTGAAGCTGACCGGTGTCGAGATGCACCTGACCGCGCAGCCAGACGGTGTACCGTTGCGCCGGATGAATGTCCGGACGAATGGCTTCACGCTGAATACTCATGGCAAGGGTCCGCCGCCGATTACCGTGTCGGATATTGTGATCACACCAGACGGTCTGCTCAACCTAGGCAAGGTGGGTCTGCGGATCGGACCGCCGGGCGCCTACTTCCTGGTCTTCGATGGCTCCATCGGCGATGCAGTGCGGTTTGAGGAAATCGCGCTTGGCGCAACGCTCGATCTCTCCACGCTGATCCTTTTTGAGCCAGAGCGCTTTGAGCGAAACGACGCGCTCGGCAATATCGTGGGCACTTTCAAGCTCGCCGGTGATAGCAAGTCGATTGCGTTGTCGGACATGGACGTAAAAGCGCAGGGAAGCGACCTGGTGCAACTGGGCCTCACGGGTGGCATCGGGAATGTCCTGAAGCTCTCAGATATCGCACTTTCCGCTACGGGCGAGATACCTTCGGGCGGAAAACTTCTGGCAGCGCTGAACCTCAGCTCCATCTCCACCGGCGACATAAAACTCGACGCGAAAGTCGCTAGTAACGCAGAAGAATTTTCCGCACAGGGTTCCGTAGCCGTGGCCAAGTCGAACCTTGATATTTCGCTGCAAGCAAAGACCGGCACATCGCCCGCGCATCTCACAGGCACTGTCGACAGCAGCCTGATCCGGCTCGAAGACATTCGCCACGTCATCGCCATGGTGCGGGAACTCGGCGGCTCGAACCGGGCCACCGACCCTGGAGGCGGCGCCTTTACCGACGTCACACTCGACCCGCTCACAACGCAGCTTCTGGAAGCCAACGCCGATATGGACGTGCAGGTGGATCTCAAAAAGCTGGAAGGCGTGGCGGGGCCGACTGAACTGAAAACGGAGTTTATTCTCGACAATGAAAAGGCGCGCCTTGGTCCGGTGAAATTTGCCTACGATGGCGGTCACTTCGATGTGACGGCTCTCGTCGACCTCAAGAACAACCCCGAGATCGTCAAACTCGAAGGCCGCGCGGACGGCTGGAACCTGGGCACGCTTCAGCAGGAACTGGACCTGAAGCCGCGCGCCAGCGGGACCCTGAACTCGTCCTTCAACGTCTCTGGCGCCCATAAATCGCTGGAAGGCTTCGCGAAAAGCGCGGATGGCGAGCTTTTGCTGTCTTTGGAAAACGGCACGATCAATACCCGGTTGGTGGACCTAGCGGGTCTCGGCCTCTTCCCCTGGCTCTTTTCAGACGGTCACGGCAAGGTCGCCCCCATCGACTGCATCCGGGCGCCGCTCTTTTTTGAGACCGGCAAGATCGACCTCAAACAGGTGGCCATGGAGACGGCCAAGGTCCAGCTTGTTCTGACCGGTGACGTGAACCTCGACAAAGATACGCTGGATCTGACAGGGGAACCCCGCCCCATTGGCGAGCCTTTGGCGCGCAGCCCCTGGCCTTTTGTGGTGACCGGGACGCTGAAGCACCCGAAGTTCGGACTGAAGCACGGGACACACCGGCAGGTGCGCACCGATGGCGCCAGGACCATGCCAGCAGACCGCAAACCCTGCGTGCCCGACATTCTGCAACTCCAGTGAGCGCCCTGCCCTAGAACTCTTCGCCAAGGGCCATGTACAGCAGCACCCGGTTGCTGAGCAGCGCGGCTTCGGTCTGGATCACGCTGACCTCGCGCTCGATCTGGAACTGCTGGAGGAAGAGCAGATCGGTCATGTCGATGGTGCCCTGCACGTAGCGGTCGTTGGCAAGCTCCAGCGCTTCGTTCGAATCCGCCAGCGCCGCCGACCAGTTCGCGAGTTCCTGGCGCAGCACGCGCTCATTGGCGAGTGCGGTTTCGACCTCGTCAAAGGCTTTCAGAACCGTCTGTCCATACTCCGCCACCGCCGCTCTCTGGTTTGCGGACATGCGGGCGATATCCGCCTCAATCGCGCCCCCCGCAAAGATCGGCTGAAGGAGATTGAGACCAATGCGGAAGAATTCGGGGTTTGCGCCCAGCAGGGCAAAATCGGGGTCGAACAGCGTTCCCCCCGCAGCGGATAGCGTGATCCCCGGAAGACGGGTCAGCCGGGCCTCTTCCGAGCGGAAGAAGGCCGAGACGACCTTGTTCCGGGCAGCGGCGATGTCGGGCCGTCGGTCGAGAAGCGACAAGGGCAACCCCGAGGCTGGAAGCGCGGTGGGCATACGCGGGAAGGCCGCGGCTGGTTTCAGGCGCAGACTTGGGTACCGGCCCAAAAGGACCTCAAGATCGCCGATGGCCTCGTTCTGCGTGGTTTGCAGGCTGCTGGTGGCCGCCTGCGCCGCCGCGAGGCGCGACCGGGCCTGGACAACGTCAAAGTCGGATACCTGGCCCGCGGCCTCTTTCTCGTTGGTCAATTCCAGAAGCTCGGCGTAGTTCGCCGCGGCCTTCTTGCTGACCGAGATCAGTCGGCCGACTTCGATGTTGGCGATCCACGTCCGGGCAATTGTGGCCGCGATAGATTGCTGCAGGTAAGCGGCATCGTCTGCGATGGCCTGGGCCAGGGCTGCCGAGGAGGCCTGGCTGGCACGCAGCCTGCCCCAGATGTCGAGTTCCCAGGACGCGGCAATGATCGCGCCGGAGGTTGTCCTGTTGATTCCCGGCCCCCTCAGCTCTGAATTCTGTATGCCGCCCTCAAGTCCGACCTGCGGTAAAAGCGGCGCACCGGCGATCACAGCGGTCTGGATCGCCGCCTCGACGCGCGCGGAGGCCGCGACGAGATCACGGTTATTGACCAGCCCCTCATTGACGAGACGCACCATGTTAGGGTCGCGGAAACTCGCCACCCAATTGCCCTGTACCGCCGTTGTCGGCACGCCGGAGGTGGCCCACTGTGCCGGTATTGTGGTCGTTGCGGGCAAGGCGTCCTGCACCAGCTGGGCGTCGGTCGGCGGCTCGGCCAGTTCGCAGCCCAGCAGCGATACCATCGCCAGCGCCGCCCCGCTAAGCCTGAGAGTTCCGAAAGTTGCGCGTTCCACCTTGTCCGTCATCCTCGGCCTAGAGTGGCAGCGGATAGACCCACCGCGCCCATGTGTAGGAGCGCAGGGAGATCTGGCCGAGCCAGGTAAAAGGACTGTCGCTTGTGAGGATCAGCGTGGCACCACCGACGCCGATGCCAAGGCGGACCGTCGGGTCATCCAGCGTGATCTTCACTGGTAGGCGGACCTCGGTGTGAATTGGGATGTCCGGGAACTCCGGCAACCGGCCGGATGGCGTGAACTGGCCACGGCGGCTGGCTTCCCAGATGTCGGCCACCTTCCCCGTAAAATGTTTTCCGGGGTATGTGTTGATCGCGATAACAACCGGTTGGCCCACGCGTACGTTTCGCAGGTTTTCCTGACGATAGGCCGCTATCAGATAAGGGTCCTCCTCGACAATCAGGGCGGCAATGGCGCCAATGCGCAGATTGCCCGAAACCATGCCCTCCTGAACCTGCAGGTTGATGATCGTACCATTATGGGGCGCGCGCATTTTGGTCTGGTCGAGGTAGTATTTGGCCTGATCCAGTTCCGATTGAGCTTGAATGACCGAGGTGTTTACCCCGTCGATCTGCGATGCATAGGTCAGTTCCGCGCGTTTCTGGTTTTCCTCGGATTCTGCCAGTTCTGCCTGTGCCGAGTTCACCCGTGCCGTCCATTCGTCGGCGGATTCTTGGGAGCCTGCCCGCTGGGCGGCGAGCGTTGTAAAGCGTTTCTGCTGAAGCAGGGCGAAATCGAGATCGGACTGGGCGCGTTTGACGCTGTCCTTAGCGATGGCGATATCGGCTTCGAGGATCTTCACATTCTGTTTGGCTGCCACGAGCGCCGCTTGTGCCGCGGTGACCTGCGCCTTGTAGATGGTCTGGTCAAAGACAAAGAGCAGATCACCCTTCTTGACCGGCATGTTGTCGTTGACATGCACTTCGGTGACTAGCGTCGGCTCGGGCAGGCGCGGGATCAACTGGACCGTATGGCGCACCACGCGCACGTCACTGGTAAACGGCGACTGCATCCGCGTGCCCACAAGAGGAACGATGAGCAGATGGAGAAGGAAGAACGCCGAAATCAGCCCCCAGACCGGCGTGAAGCGCATCCATTTGAACCTGAAGAAAACCAGCCAGATAAACGCCACGTAGATCAGCGTGATGGCAACAACACCCAGCATCCTCTAGGTCGTCCGGCTATCGCTGGGTTCATCCTCGCCCGGCTCAGTCCCGTTAGGCTCGGGCGGATCTTCGTCGCCATAGGCGAATTTCTTCAGGCGCGCGATGTCGCGCCTGATAGCCTCGGCCTCTTCGTCGGGAAACCGCCGGATGTCCACAACATCGCTTGGCTTGAAGGCCCAGATAAAGGCATTAATCCAGGGGATGACCGCAAGAAACCCCGCCCACCCCATGGTGTAAACAGCCTCGGCTTCGGGATGGTTCCGGGCGACGGCGATGCGGCCCGGAAGGCCCAGAATCCAGGCAAAGATGGCAAGCCCGCCGAAAACGCAGATCATGCCGCAAATCAGTGCGATAATGTCCCAGAAATAGTAGCCGCTCTGGATCGCGGCCCAGCCACTTTCGGCGTTCTCCATTCTTCCCAACACTCCCTATTGGAAATAAGCGAAGTGCCGTTCGGCCCCCCTGCCCGTCATGCGCCCGCTCCGGCACCTTTTTTAACTTTCAATCATTTTCTGGACTTGCCGTCGATTCGTCCAGTATTTGATAACGCTCATGGGAGTGTTTCCAAGTTTCAGGCGATCACGCAGGAAAAGCGGGGATCCAGTGCCGTCAACCATCCGGGCCACCTGAATGGCCGTCGCAAAGAAAACCTCGTTCTTCGAGCGTATCGTCCTGGCCGTCGAAAGCCCGGTCTTTCGGGTCGTCGTCCCGCTGACCATTGTCGCCATTTCGATCTATGTCCTGCACAAGCTCGCCGCCGAAGCTCATTGGAGCGATATCAAGGCAGACATGGCCGCCAGTTCGAACATCACGCTGGCCGCCGCCGTCATGTGGACCACGATCAGCTTTATCGGGGTGTCCTTCTACGACATCCTGGCCGTCAAGAGTGTGGCCCGCGGCCTTATTCCAAGTTGGGTCGCCGGGCTGGCGGGCAGTAGCGGGTCGGCCGTGTCGAACCTTCTAGGGTTTTCCTATCTGACCGGCACCGCCGTACGCTACCGCGCCTATGCCTCGCTTGGTCTTGACCTCAGCCGCGTGGCCGGCGTGATCGCGACCACCTGGATTGGGCTGTGGATGGGTCTGACGCTTCTTCTGGGCGTTCTTCTGACCCTGCACCCCGAGCGGCTGTCCTCGATCATGCCACTGGACACCACGACCGAAACAATTATCGGCGTTGTACTTTTGGTTTCGCTGGCGGCGTTGATGATCTGGCTCGCGCGAGACGGGCGGCGCTTTGCGCTTGCGGGCTTTGAGTTCAACCTGCCCAACGGTCGCCTTGCCGCGGGCCTGACGCTGGCGGGTGTGATCGAAAATGCAGCCGCGGCCATGACGCTTTATGTCCTTATGCCGCCCGACCTTGTTCAGAGTTTCCCCTATTTCTTTGTCATCTACATCGCAGCCATTGCCCTGGGAATGCTCAGTCACGCGCCGGGTGGGCTGGGGGTGTTCGAAGCGACGATCATTGCCGGCCTCGGGGCCGCCGGGCGATCCGACATTCTGGCATCGCTGCTCCTTTACCGGACGATCTACACCCTTATGCCCTTCCTCGTCGCAGTGGCGGGCCTGGGCATCGCCTGGGCCATCACCGAACGGCGATCGGTCACAAAAACAGCCTCGCTGATCTTTGACCTCACACGGCCTTTTGTGCCCTTCTGCGCAGCGGGCATTTCTCTTCTTGCCGGGACAATTCTGCTGATATCCGGCAATCTGCCCTCTGACAGCAGCCGGCTCGGGGTCCTGCGCGACGTGGTACCCCTGTCCTTTATCGAAGCGTCGCACCTGACGGGAAGCATCATCGGGCTGCTGCTGATTGTCATTTCGCGCGGGCTTTATCGCAAGCTTCACAGGGCCTGGGTGATCGCCATGATCCTGATGGTGGTGGGGTTCGCCGTATCGCTGATCAAGGGGCTTGACTGGGAAGAGGCGCTTGGGCTCTTGCTGACAATCGGTCTGTTGGCGCTTTTCCGAACCGCCTTTTACCGCGTGGAAAGTGAATCGGTCTTCCGCCTCAATGGCACATGGATCGTCAGCCTCATCACGCTGCTGGTGGCAATCACCTGGATCGGGGCCCTGTCCTACAGCAACGTGGAATACAAAGACGCACTCTGGTGGGATTTTGCCTGGCACGGTGACGCCTCGCGGTACCTGCGGGCGAGCCTTGTGGTGGCGTTGCTTCTGGCCGCGATCGCCTTTGATTCGGTGCTGTCGAACCGCCGCACGCCGAAACCGGGAGAGCCTATTCCCGATGTGGTACGCCAGTTGGTGGCCGAGAGCGAAGACACCGAATCCAATATGGCGCTGATCGGCGACAAGTCCTTTTTGATCTCGAATGACGGCAAGGCCTTCATTTCCTACGCCGATACGGGATCTTCGCTGATCTCCAAAGGCGAACCCGTGGGCGACATGGAACAGGGCCGCGAGTTAATCTGGGAGTTGCGCGAACGCGCGGACCGCGAGGGAAAGCGCTGCGCTTTTTACGCGGTGTCACCGCGCTACCTGCCCACCTACCTCGATCTGGGGCTGACGATCATGAAGATCGGCGAAGTCGCCCGCGTGGATCTGGACGGATTCACCCTTGATGGATCTTCCAAGAAAAGCTTCCGGCAAGCCCGCAACAGGGCGCTGCGCGAGAATTGCACGTTTGAGATCATACCAAAAGAAAACCTGGCCCCCGTCCTGCCGGAGTTGAGGGCCATTTCAGATACCTGGCTCGCATCGAAACAAGGCGAAGAGAAGAGCTTTGCCATGGGCGGCTTCGAAGAGGGCTACGTGTCGAACTTCGATTTTGCGGTGCTGCGGGACCCCACGGGAAAGATCATCGCCTTCGCCAATCTCTTCCAGAGCGGGCACAAGCACGAACTGTCGCTCGATCTCATGCGCTACATCCCCGACGGTCCCAACTTTGCCATGGACGCGCTTTTTGCCGAGATGATGGTCTGGGGCGCCGAACAGGGGTTCCACTGGTTCTCGCTGGGCTCTGCGCCATTCTCGGGCATCGACAACCGCCAGCTTGCCTCCTTCTGGAACCGGCTTGGCGGGTTTGTCTACGAGCATGGCGAGCACTTCTACCACTTCGAAGGGCTGCGGGACTTCAAGCAAAAGTTCAACCCGGTCTGGGAACCGAACTACCTGGCCAGCCCCGGCGGCTTTGCCGTGCCGCGTATCCTCTACGAGGTCAACGTGCTCGTGTCGGGCGGCGTACGTGGCTTGATCAAATAGCGCCCGCCCATGGGACCAAATGTGCTCGCCCGCCTGCCGTTCACGGTGATCTTTGTTGCGATCATGGTGCTGGCCAATGCCGCCGCAGGTACGCTTGGCGGGGTCCTGCCCGACGGCGCGCTGTCTGATTGGGGCATCAGCCACCAGAGTGTCCGAGAGGGTGAGGTGCACCGCCTTTTCACGGGCACTTTCCTTTCCCACGATCTGGGCATGTTCCTGCGGCAGCTGGTCTTCGCCGCCGCGGTTATCGGGCTCTATGAATGGACGGAAGGCACCCGGCGCGCGGTCATAATGTTTCTTGCCATCGACCTTGCGGGCACACTTCTGGTGCTTTTTGGTGTCCTTCCAGCGCTTGTCGCCATGCACCCAGAGATGGACGGCACGGCGCTGTCGGTGCTTGACGTGGGCATGTCTGCGGGCGGCTTTGGCCTGATTGGCGCACTGGCGGCGCAAAGACCCCGTCGCTGGTTCTACCTTGTGATCATTTGTCTGGCGATCGGGATCAAAGTCTGGATCTCCTTTGACGCCATTGCAGACTCTGCCCATCTGCTCTGCCTGTTCTTGGGGTTCGCAGCACAGGGCGCGGTAGATGCGCGCGCCCGAAAACGCGATGTTGCGCAGGGATAAATCTGTCGTAAAGTACCGGAAATTGGGACAATTGCCTGTCCGCCATCGCTGCTTGCGGCGCAGGATCAAGGTGGAAAACAGAGGCACGTTTTGACGGGACCGATTGCCGAAGCCGAAGCGGAACTCATGTGGCGCGCCTTCTGGCTGATGATGATCATCATCATACCGGTGATCATCCTTACTCTGGTTGTGGCCTGGCGTTACCGCGCGTCCGGCGGAAAGGGCGACTACCAGCCCGACTGGGACCATTCACGCGCGCTGGAAGTCGTACTTTGGGGTATTCCCTTTGCGATGATCGCGGTTCTCGCGACCATCGTCTGGAACCAGACCCACCGCCTTGACCCGTACAAACCATTGCCGGGCGCCGATCCGTTGCGGGTGCAGGCCATAGCCCTCGATTGGAAATGGCTTTTTATCTATCCTGACGAGGGTATTGGCACGGTTAATGAACTGGCCCTCCCTGCGGGGCGCCCCGTGACCTTTCACATCACTTCGGAAGTGGCCATGAACTCCTTCATGATCCCTGCGCTCGGCGGCCAGATCTACGCTATGGCGGGCATGGAGACGAAGCTCAATCTTCTGTCCAACGATGTGGGTGAGACCGAGGGGCGCAACATGCAGTTTACCGGCGACGGATTTTCTGATCAGACCTTCAGGGTGCTGTCCCTGTCAGAGTCCGACTTCGAGGGATGGACCGAAAAGGTCCGCCAAAGCGACGCCACCCTTGATGTCGCGACCTTTGCCGAGATCAGCAAGCCGAGTATCGCCGCACCGGTCAGCTACTACGCCAGCGTGCCCGACGGGTTTTTCGCCTCGCGCATCGCCCATTTCATAGGGTCAGAGCATTCGCATAGCGGGGGCACGCAAGACCAATGACAGGCGCGCTTTCCGTCCTTTTCGGCCGCCTCGGCCCTGACGCCCTGCCGTTTTACAGTTGGGTCGCCTTTGGCGGGGCCGTGGTGACTGTTGCGGGCGGGCTCGGGTTCCTGATCCTTGTGACCTGGCTTCGACAATGGCGCGCCCTCTGGACCGGCTGGCTGACGACCGTCGACCACAAGCGTATCGGGATCATGTACATCGTTCTCGCCCTCGTGATGCTGGTGCGCGGGTTTGTCGATGCGATCATGATGCGGCTGCAACAGGCCATGGCATACGACAGCGGCGGCTACCTGCCACCGGAGCACTTTGAGCAGATCTTCAGCAGTCACGGCACGATCATGATCTTCTTCATGGCCATGCCCTTCATGGCCGGGCTTATGAACTTTGTCGTGCCTTTGCAAATCGGGGCGCGCGATGTGGCCTTTCCGACGATGAACGCCATCAGCTTCTGGCTGACGGCGGCTGGGGCCGGTCTGATGCTGATTTCGCTCGTTATCGGGCGCTTTTCGACGGCGGGCTGGACCGGCTATCCCCCTTACTCAGGCGTAGAGTTCACGCCCGGCGTAGGCGTCGACTACTGGATCTGGTCCATCCTGATCAGTGGCGTCGGAACGACCATGTCGGGGATCAATTTCATTGTCACGATCTTCCGCAAGCGCGCGCCGGGCATGCGGCTGATGCTGATGCCCATGTTCGTCTGGACCGCGCTTTGTTCAAGCATCCTGATTATCTTTGCTTTCCCTGCCCTGACCGTTGCCACCGCAATGCTGGCGCTCGACCGGACGCTCGGCCTGCACTTCTTCACCAACGAAGATGGCGGGAACCTGATGAACTATATGAATCTCTTCTGGATCTGGGGGCATCCGGAAGTGTACATCCTGATCCTGCCCGCCTTCGGCATCTTCTCCGAGGTCGTGGCAACCTTTTCCTCCAAACGCCTCTTCGGCTACCCCTCCCTTGTCTATGCAACCGCCTGCATTGCGGTTTTGTCTTTCACGGTCTGGCTGCATCATTTCTTTACCATGGGCGCCGGGGCCAATGTGAACGCCGTCTTCGGCATCGCGACCATGGTCATTGCCGTTCCGACGGGCGTGAAGGTGTTCGACTGGCTCTTCACCATGTTCCGCGGGCGCGTGCGGTTCGAACCACCGATGCTGTTTACCATTGGTTTCATGTGCCTTTTTGTGATCGGCGGGGCGAGCGGCGTTCTGCTCGCCATTCCGCCTGTCAACTACGCCACGCACAACACCACTTTCCTGGTTGCCCATTTCCACAACATGATCATCCCGGGCGTGCTTTTCGGGTACCTCGCGGGGTACATCTACTGGTTTCCGAAGGCGTTTGGCTTCCGGCTTGACCGAAGATGGGGCGCGCGAGCGTTCTGGCTCTGGCTTGTGGGGTTCCTTCTGGCCTTCATGCCGCTTTACCCGCTAGGCCTGATGGGCATGCCGCGCCGGATGGAGACCTACGGCAACCCCGACTGGCAGCCTTTGCTGATCATCGCATTTGTCGGCGCTGTCCTGATCCTCTTTGGCATCCTGTCGCTGGCCATGCAGCTTTGGGTCAGCGTCAGGGACCGCGCGGCGCTGGCCGACACGACTGGCGATCCGTGGGACGGGCGGACGTTGGAATGGTCTATGCCTTCGCCGCCACCGGCATGGAATTTTGACAATGTGCCCGTGGTCTCAACGCGCGACGCCTTCCACGCGGCCAAGGCCAGTGGCCAGCCTGTGCGCACCGAGCCTGACGACACGCCGATCCTTGTGCCGCGCAACACGGTCGTCGGGCCTCTCATCGGTTTTGCGGGCTTCTGCGTCGGGTTCGGGGCGATCTGGTACATGTGGTGGTTGGCGCTCGCCGGGCTAATCCTGGGCGTGGCAACGCTGATCGTTCGGTCCTTTTTCGATGATACCGAAGACGAGGTCGACCCGAACCTCGGGGCACGGACGGCATGAGAGCCGCCTCGGAAACCGTCGAAACGCAGATGGACAGCGAGGCCGAGCTGGGGTTCTGGCTTTATCTGATGAGTGATGCGGTCCTCTTCGGGCTAATTTTTGCGACCTTTGCCGTCATGGCCACGAACTACGCGGGCGGGCCGAGCGGGTCGGACCTTTTCGACATGACCAACCTCGCGCTGCAAACGGCCCTCTTGCTGACGAGTAGCTTGACGATCGGCCTGGCCCATCACGCGGTTACAGAAGACCGCCTGGGTCCCACGGTCCTTTGGATGCTGGTGACCGTGGCGCTCGGAGCCGGGTTTTTGGGGCTGGAACTGTGGGAGCTTGCCGGCTTCGTGGCTGAAGGCGCCGGTCCCGGACGTAGCGGTTATCTTTCCGCCTATTTCACGTTAGTGGGCACACACGGTCTGCATGTCACGGCGGGGCTCATCTGGGCGCTGACTTTGATAGCCCAGCTCCTGGTCAAGGGCACGGGCTCGCGGGAAAAGTCTCGGCTCCTGCGGCTCAGCCTCTTCTGGCACTTCCTGGACATCGTCTGGATCGGGGTCTTTTCACTGGTCTACCTGCCGGAGTTTCTGTGATGGAACGTCTCCAGGCGATCTTCATCGGCTTCGGATTGGCGGTCGTGCTGACAGTTCTACCTTTTGCGGCGGTTCTCGGGAAATGGCTGCCACGCGACGCGACGCTCTGGCTGATCGCCATAGCCGCCGTCGTTCAGATCGGCGTTCACCTTCACTTCTTTCTCGGCGTCGGCTTCACCCGAAAACACCGCGAACGCCTCGTGACCCTGCTGTTTGCGGGCGTGCTATTGTTCTTCATGGTGGGCGGCACTCTTTGGGTGATGGGCAACCTTTACTGGCGCATGATGTGAGGGCGCTCAGAGCCGCGCGTTGATGGCTTTAAACCCCGCCGCCAGGTAGAACATGAAAGCCGAGGCAATGAGAGCCACGGCGGCCAGTGCCCAGCCTAGCGCCACAGGACCTGTGCCCGGCCAGAGAACCAGCACGATGCCTACAACCAAGGCCGCAATCCCGGAGTTCCGGGCGCTCGCTCGGTCGGGAAAGACCTCCGGTGTCTGCCGCCATTCCATCAGATAGCTGATGCCCGTCACGATCGCCCAGAGCCCCAGCAGGATGAAGGCGAACTTGATGGAGGCAGTGGAGAAGAACAGCAAAAGGACGCCGAGAACCCCGGTTGCGACACTGGGGATCAGCCCGACGGCCCCCGCCTCAGCCCGGCGGCCCGCAAAAAAGAAAAGGACGGCATCGAGGATCAGAAAGATACCAAAGATGCTCAGCATCACCGAAATGCTGCCAGTCGGCCAGAAAAGCGCGATCAGGCCAAGCACTAGAAATACCGCGCCGCGAATGAGGTAGGTTCGTCGCATATCGCCCATCCGCTGTCCAAGCGCCGCGCCCGCGTTCTCGGCAAACGCGCGGCGTCTCTCTTCGGGATCGTCCTGAAAATCACTCATGCTGCTTTCCCCTCTTGCCGTCCCTACCCGTCTGCGCCAACGGCATCCAATTCGTCAATGCGCTTGTCGTCCGTGCGCAGATAATCGCAGGTATCGGCCCCACCTTTGAAGAGTGGTTGAGGGCATTCGCAACAGCAAGACAGAGCATCGAGATGACCGCGCCCTCGCAGGGCGTTCAGCGTTCTCGAGGTCTCGAAAATCAGCGTCCAAGCAACCCCTAGAGCCGCATTGCCCGTGGGAACGTGGTGTCTCAGACAATCCCCAACACTGGTCATTTGGCCGACGATGCTGCCACTGTGAGGCTTTGTTCCATCTGAATGATCGCCGTGTAGAGGACGCCCTGGTCAAGGCGGATGTACCCTTCCGTCGCCCGCTGCGTGTCGAGGATCACGAGAATGATGGCGACCAGGAAGATGCAGAACACAAAGGTTCGCCAGCTCAGGGGACGCCCCAGCAAGGCCGCCCGGTTCCCCAGCAAAAAGAGCGCCACCCCTGCGGAGATAATTGTCATCCAGTTGGCAAAGTGAGAGACCGGGGCGGGCAGGGACGACATGCGCAGTGTGTGCGCATCCATGACCTCGGTGATTGACTTTGCCACAAGCGCGGTAATGGGCGCAGGCGTCGAGGCCTCGAAAGCCTGGAGGGCCAGGGGCCAGATCTTCGCCTGTGACTGCAGAGTTTCTTCCAGATAATTCGTCACCTCCGCGTCGGATCTCAGCGAACTCGCCTCGGGCAAAATGCGCGTCCGGGCGTATTCCAGCATGGCCTTCTTGATCTCTGAACTCTGGGGTTCCTGCAGCAGATCAGAATAAAGAAACGCCGTCCCCAACGCAGCGGCCTCGGTCGCAAGGGCGGACTTGCGTTCGAATGTATGGGTCAGCGCGTTTCCGAAGGTGAAGGCCAGTAGAAGGCTCAGAAGCGCAAGAAACGCGCCCACGGTGGTCTCGCCGACAAAAAGGTCGACCTCTTTCCCTTTGCGTGTAACCACGCGACGCCGCCAAGTTCCGAACCCGTAGCCCGCAAGAACCGAGAGCGGCAGAGCAACAAGGATCAGCGTGGCGATCCGTTCGAGATCGAAGAATGCAAGGCTCATGTTGACATAGACGTCGTTGGCAAAAGAGTTCGAGTTCATTCCTCACGCTCCGCACAGAACCGGGCCAGAGCGGCAAGCCCGCCCGGTCCAATTTTGCTAGTCCACCGCCGCGCGGCGTTCAACATGGCGCCGAAGTGGTTGCCTCGCGCTGTTGTTCCACCGCCATGGCAGACGGCACCGCATCCCCGAAGCGCCTAAGCACACGACACAGTGACCCCGGAACCGAACGCATTCGGGCAGCTTGCGCCACGGCACCAAATTCAGGCATTCAGGACCGCACCAAACCCTTGAAAGACCAGCCGCAATCCCCAAGATGCGCCTGCGTGAATTCTTGCAAAGCAGCGATGCTTGGGGAGCGAATTAAGATGGAAGAATCCTTCGGTTTTTTTGACGTTGTCTGGTCGATTTTCTGGCTGTTCCTGATGGTCGCCTGGTTCTGGGTGATGATCTCGGTGGTGGCGGACATCTTCCGCTCAAGAGACCTCGACGGCTTTGCCAAAGCAATCTGGGTCGCCTTCGTGATCCTGATCCCATGGCTTGGCGTCCTTGCCTACCTGCTGGTCAGAGGCGACAAGATGCACCAGCACAACGTGGAAGCGATGGAGAAATTGGAAGCGTCCCAACGGGACTATATCCGGTCAGTGGCATCGGCTTCGGCGGCGGACGAACTGGAGCGCTTGTCCGCGCTGAAAGAAAAAGGCGTTCTGACCGACGCCGAGTTCGAGGCGCAGAAGGCCAAGGTCCTCGGCGCCTGAAAGTGACAATCCTGAGCGCCAGCAGCCTTCTGAGACGGCGGGCGCTCGAGACTTAATCTGCCCCGGACGTGGGAGCCCGGACCACGGAGTAGAAACCGCCAGTGGATACGATGGTTCTGCACATCTTTAACGTGATCCTGCCGGTTCTGATCTGCGCCGGGATTGGGTATTTCCTGGCCATTCGGAAAGTCCCCTTCGATCACGGTATGATCGGCGGTCTGGTCAAAAACATCGGCTATCCCACGCTGGTCTTGTCCCATCTCTCGACCACCAACATCGCGGTCGACAGCTTTCTTTCGATGATGGCCGCCAGCGCGCTGGCGATCGGGCTTTTCGGTGTCCTGGGGTTCGCCGCGCTCAAAGCGCTGCGCCTGCCCGTCCGTGCATTCCTGACACCGATGATGCACAACAATGTCGGCAATATCGGTTTGCCCATCACGCTGCTGGCACTTGGCAACGCCGGTATGGCTTACACAATGGGCTTTGTGGTGGTGGTGCTGGTGAGCATTTTTACCGTGGGAATGTGGATCCCGGCGGGCAAGTTTTCCTGGCGCAGCCTTCTGACGGCGCCGATCATTTACGCGGTGGCGATTGCGCTGATCCTTCTTGCGACAGGGCAGAAGCTGCCCGCGCCCATCGAGAAATCATTCGATATTCTAGGCGGCATCTCGATCCCGCTAATGCTGCTTACCCTGGGCCACACGCTGTCGACACTGAAGGTCGGCTCGCTGGGGCGCGCGGTACTGCTGACCGCTGTCCACCTGATGATGGCCGTCATTGTGGCCTACACCGTTTCTCTGGCCGTCGGCCTGACGGGCGTCGAACGGAGCGCCTTTATCCTTTGTTGCTTCATGCCCTCTTCGGTGGTGACCTATCTCTTCATTGAGCAAAACGTGCCGGAACGCGCGCCCGACGTGGCCGGGTTTATCCTCGTCTCGACCCTGACGACGATCTTTGCCCTGCCAGTGGTGCTGACGTTCTGGATCTAGCGCGCTTCGCTCTCTTCGTCTTCGGCCGGCGCGGACGCAGGCTCCAGTGGCGGCACAAGACCGTCCCCGGACATCAGAATCGCCACTGGCCGCGTCGCCGGGATGTGGCCGAAGACGATCAGAAGGCAAACGGTGATCGGCACGCTGAGAAAGGCCCCCGAGATTCCCCAAAGCGTCCCCCAGACGACAAGCGCAAGGATCACCATGAAGGGAGCTAGGTTCAGCCGCCGGCCCATCAGCGCAGGTTCAACAATGGCGCCAATGATAAACTGCGCGATGCCGCAGCCGAAAAAGACCGCCGCAAGAGGCCCGATGGCTTCAAACTGCACAAGCGCCACGAGCGAGGGCAAGAGCACACCAAGGATTGCGCCTATCGTCGGAATGAAGTTGAGCGCAAAGGCCAGAAGCCCCCAGGTCTCGGCAAAGTCGAGCCCGACGATGCGCAGGACCGTGTAGCAAGAAATACCCATCAGCGCGCTGCAGAAAGTCTTCACGCCCACATACCGTTGTTGGGCTTCCACGACTTCGTCGACGATGCGCATGAAGTTTCGGAACCGCTCCTGGTCGCCGATAGCCAGTGGCAGCTTGCGCGACATCGGTCCCTTCTCGGCCATCATGAAGGCGATGTAGAGAAGAACCAAAACCAGCCCGCCCAGAACACTGCCCGCCTGCCCGACCGCATCCACGGCAAAGCCCGAGAGGTCTAGTCCGTTCAGCTTCGTTTCAACCATTTTCGCGTTGTCTTCCCCGACAAATGAGACGACGCGCGAGAAGATTGTGGCGAAACTCTTCTGGTACGTGGGGACTGCGGCGGTCACCTGCGTTGCTTGCCGCCCGAGGATCATGACCACGACAAAAAGCCCCAGGAGAACGCTGCTGATTCCAAGAACTGCGGCCAACCAGCCCGGACACGCGACGCCAAACCATTTCCGGGCCTTTACGTACTCGATGATCGCAGTCAGCAGAACGAAAAGCAAAAGCGCGATAGCCAGCGGAATAAAGAAGGACTTGCCGAGGATCAGCCCTGTGACAACGATCGAAAACGACCCGAGCGCGCAAAACACAAGCACCGCAATCTGTGTGCCCGTCCGGGTCCTCTGTGCCTCTGTCACCCTCACGCAACCCTCCTCGTCGCACCTCCGCTGCGCCTTCCCAAGAAGAAGCGAAACGGCCTGTGTTTTCAAAGCACGTGACAGCGCCCATGGCAAACCCAACGCGAGCGGTCAGAGCTTCCCATGGGCCGGGGCTTTACCATAGGGTTGCGTAAAGACCTGTCAGACGAAACGCGGGAGACACCGAATGGCACGCTTCAAGACACTTCTTCAACTGGTCCCTCTGGTGGCCGCTTCATCGCTTGCGAGCGTTGCCTCGGTGCATGCTCAGTCACCCGATGCTACGGCGCCGATCAATTGCTCCACCGCCGAAGGCGATATCCGCGCGTTGACCGCCGAAGCTGATTACGCAAAGAACCATGAACTTTCCGAAGCTTTTGCACTGATCCCTGCCGGGGCGCTCCTGGGGATCTTGACCGGCACGGAAGGCAAGAAACTGGAGATGCTGTCGCCCGAATACCAGCGCCGTATCAACGAACGGATCTCGGAGATCAACGAAAAGTGCAATCTGCCCTGATCGCAGCTTATGCGACCGCTTGGCCGGGTCTTGCGCCCGACAAAAAATGACAGAAAACCAAACTCTTGGTTTGCCGCAACGCTATTGAGAGCGATCACATGGAATGGGCAATTCTGGGACTGGGTTTGATTGCCGCCTGGCAATTCTCCCTTGTGCAGGTCCTGCGGAAGCAGGTTGACGAATTGAAGACACTGGAAACCACACTGGAGGAGATCAAAGATGATGTCCTTTCCGGCAGGCTTACGGTGGAAAACAAGATCTCCGCGCTCATGGCCGTGGGAAAGATAGATCCGGAGGCCGTGAAAACGCATCTGGCGGCCCTGCCCGGCTATGAGGACGAAGACACGGACTAGCTGGCGCCTTTCTGCGCGACACAAAGATTAAGCGAACTTAAGAAACCCGAAAGGTCGCCCTAATCTGACGCATCTACCTCTCCGTAACCTCCGCAAAGAGTGGAGGTAGGACAGGAGCATGCCAAAATGGTAAAACGAACAAATCTATCGAACAGACTGCGCAGCCTGACGGCGGCGACCGCGATATCGTCGGGCCTCGTCGCCGTGGCCGCTGCACCGGCGCTGGCAGATGAGGCGCTGGCCGACCTTGTGGAACAGGTCGCGCCTTCGGTTGTGACGGTTCTTTCGTCGCGCGACGTGACGCCCGCCGCAGGCAATGGCGACACTTCGGAACGGTTTTCTTTCCCTGAAGGAACGCCTTTTGACGAACTCTTCCGGCGCTTTGGTCAGGTCAACGGGATTCCCGAGCAGTTCAGCAACCGCCAACCGGCCGAAGGTCTGGGCTCGGGCTTCATTCTTGACGCCGAAGGTTGGATCGTCACCAACCATCACGTTGTGAACGGCGCCGACACGGTCACCGTCCGCCTGAGCGACGACCGCGAATATGAAGCCGAAATCGTCGGCATGGACGCCCCCACCGATCTTGCGCTCTTGCGGATCGACGCGGAAGAGGCCCTGCCCTTCGTGACCCTGGGTGATTCGAGTGAAATCCGCGTCGGTGAAGACGTCATGGCCGTCGGCAATCCCTTTGGGCTTGGCGGCACCGTGACCAAGGGCATCATCTCGGCCAAAGGCCGCAACATCAGCGCGGGCCCCTACGCTGACTTCCTCCAGACCGATGCTGCAATCAACCGGGGCAACTCGGGCGGGCCGCTCTTTAACATGGACGGCGAAGTTGTCGGCGTGAACTCGGCAATCTACTCGCCAACGGGCGGTTCTGTGGGTGTCGGCTTTGCGGTAACCTCGGACATCGTCAATCTCATCGTCGAGGATCTTAAAGACGATGGCCAGGTCCAGCGCGGCTGGCTCGGCGTGTCGATCCAGGACGTGACGCCCGATCTGGCGGAAGCGCTTGGTCTTGAGGACGCCGCTGGCGCGCTCGTTTCTTCGGTCGTACCCGGCAGCCCGTCTGAGGGAAGACTGGAAACCGGCGACGTCATCCTGTCGTTCAACGGTGACGCCGTGCCCGGAAGCCGCGATTTGCCCAAACTGGTAGCCGCCGCGGGTGCCGGTGACGCGGTCGACGTGATTGTCCTGCGCGACGGCGATCGCGAGACGATTGAGATCAACGTCGGCAAGTTCGAACCGCAGCAGACCGCGGAACTGGCCACGCAAGAACCCGCCGAAGGCTCGGCCATGGAGCAACTGGGGGCCACGGTCGCGGAACTGACCGACAGCGCCCGGGCGGAAATCGGCGTCGATGAGGATATCAACGGCCTCGTTATAACGTCACTGTCGGACTCCGGTGCAGCCGCAGAAGCTGGCCTCCAGGTTGGCGACGTTATCGTCCGCTTGGGCAGTCAGCCCACCGAAACCCCCAAGGCCCTCAGTGAAGCCTTGGAAACGGAGAAGACCGATCCCGCGTTGATGCTGGTCAACCGGTCCGGCCAGCAGATCTTTCTTGCTGTGAAGATCGCGTAATCGGTCCACGGTGCGTCCGGAGCGCTTTCCAGGGAGGGGGCGTTCCGGCGGCGGTGGAGGCAAAGTTCCCCGCTCTACCGTTGCCGTCGGCGTGACCACCACGTCCGGCGGCACACCCTTTTGTTGGGGCCATTTTCTTCTCCCGCCGATGTGGCTAGGTTTCCGATCGGAGAGTAAATCGTGACGCACCGCATTCTAATCATCGAAGACGACGCCAAAACGCGCGATTTCATATCGCGCGGTTTTGCCGAAGAAGGGTATACGGCGGAAACCGCCGCTGACGGGCGCGACGGCCTTTACCGCGCCACCGAAGGCACCTTCGATGCCATTGTCCTTGACCGGATGCTGCCCGGCCTCGACGGACTTTCCATCCTGAGATCGCTCCGCGCGGCGGGATTCAAGACGCCGGTTCTGGTCCTGACCGCCATGAGCGCGGTGGACGAACGGGTGCGCGGGTTGCGCTCGGGTGCCGATGACTATCTTGTCAAACCGTTTTCACTGCAGGAGTTGCTCGCCCGGGTCGAGGCTCTGTTGCGGCGCCCGCAGGAACAGGCCGAGACCACCACGCTGACCTGTAAGGACCTTGAAATGGATCTCTTGCGCCGGACCGCCCGACGCGGGCAGCGCGACCTGAAGCTGACACCCCTTGAATTCAAGATCCTTGAATTCTTCCTGCGGCGCAAAGGCCGGGTCGTCACGCGATCCATGCTTCTGGAGGGGGTCTGGGACTACCACTTCGATCCTCAGACAAACGTGGTCGACGTCCATGTGAGCAACCTGCGCAAGCAAGTTGACGGCGACGCGGACCCCCCGCTTCTCAAGACCATCCGCGGTGCCGGATACATGCTGGTGGACGACTAGATGTTGCCCATCCGGAGCGCGCGCACGCGGCTGGTCGCGGCCAGCGCCCTTCTCGGGATTGTCGCCATCGCCCTGGTTCTCGGGCTGGTCTACTGGACCGCCAACCGCATCATCGAAGCCGAAACCCGCAGCACGGTGACAGCAGAACTGAATGGGCTTGCGGACAGCTACTCCGACCTTGGGATGCTGGGGCTCGCGCGCGCCATCGAGCGGCGCATCCGCAACGCCTCGGAACCCGATGCGCTCTATCTTCTAACCGATCGTTTCGGCAAGCGGATCGCCGGCAACATCGGCGCCTGGCCTCCCACCGTCGCACCGGGCGGCGGCTGGGTGGAGATCGACCTCATCCGCACCGACAGCGACCGGCAGGTACCGATTTCGGCAGCCTCGATCCGGCTGCGCGGCGGAGAGCGGTTGCTCGTGGGCCGAGACGCCTCGGCCCGGATGCGTTTTGACCGGGTGCTCGGCCAATCCCTCGCCCTTGCGCTCGCGATCGCCGTCGGGCTCAGCCTGATCACCGGCTGGCTTCTGACCCGGCTGGTCTTTCGCCGGGTGGGCGAGATATCGGACACCGCACGCGAGATCGTTTCTGGAGACTTGACGCGGCGGATCCCGGCGCGTGACGGCGGCGATGAGTTTGACCAGGTGGCGCAGACACTCAACGAGATGCTCGACCGGATCGAAGCGCTGGTTGCCAATCTTCGGATGACAACGAACAGCCTGTCCCACGATCTGCGCAGCCCGCTTACGCGGCTAAGGGGGCAGGTGGAGAAAATGGGGGCACGCGATCTGACACCCGCGGAACGGGACAGCGTCGCGGAAGACGCCCTGCGCGAGGTCGATCACATCCTGCGGGTCTTTGCGGACCTCACAGAGATCGCACAGGCCGAGGCCGGGATCGGCCGCTCGGAGTTTCAGACGCTCGATCTGGCGGACCTCGTGCAACACGTAGCCGAATTCTATCAACCGGTCGCAGAGGCCTCGGGTACGGCGATCAGAATCTCCGGCAGCCGTGTCTTTGTGGAGGGGCACAGAGCACTGCTGAACCAGGCCGTGTCAAACCTGCTGGAAAACGCCATCCGCTATGCGCCGGACGGCAGCGCGATTTCCGTGCACACGCGACAGGCGGACGGGCGCGCGGTGGTCGCGGTGGCTGACCAGGGCGTTGGTGTCTCGCCCGCCGACCGCGAGCGGATCCTTGAGCCCTTTGTGATCCTAGATCCCAGCCGCAGTGACGGGTCCAACGGTCTTGGACTCGCGCTTGTGGCATCGGTCGCGCGGCTCCATGGCGGCAATGTCACCCTTGCCGACAACGACCCCGGGCTCGTGATTTCTATCGATATGCCGAGCACGCCGAAAACGCCCTAAGGCCCCGCTTTCGGCAAAGGTGCCAAAACATCTCAACACTTTGGTTTATTGGCGCAATCGCGAAAGCGGTTGGCCAAACGCACCCCAAATCTACTAGTGTCGCGGAAGAGATTGCGAAAGTGCTTGGACATGAGTGATTTTGGAGACCGTTTTGATGACGCCATGGTGTTTGCGGCGTCGATCCATCGTGGGCAGGTCCGCAAGGGGACCAAGGTTCCCTATATCTCGCACCTTCTGGCCGTCGCCGCGCTTGTGATCGAAAACGGCGGCAATGAAGATCAGGCCATCGCCGCGTTGCTCCATGACGCCGTGGAGGATCAAGGCGGTCTCGACATGGAAGCGACCATTCGTGCCCGCTACGGCGATCATGTGGCGGATATCGTCATGGACTGCACGGACGCCACGCAGATCCCCAAGCCGCCCTGGCGCGGGCGCAAAGAAGCCTATATCGCTGCTCTCCCCGAGAAGTCCGAAGAATCCCTTTTGGTTTCGCTGTGCGACAAACTGCATAACGCGCGCTCGATTACCGATGATATCGACCGTGTCGGGCCGGATCTTTGGACCTCTTTCAAGGGCGGGCGCGACGGGACACTCTGGTACTACCGTTCGGTGGCGGACTTTTATCTCCGGCGGACGCCTGGCTTTCTGGCCGACCGCCTGAACGACACTGTCCTGGAAATGGAAGCCAAGGCCGGCGCCTAGAACCGCCGTTAGTTTCCCTCGTCAAAGCGCTCGCAGGTCAGGCCATCATCTGTCTGACGGCACATGCGCGTCCAGCCGTTGCTCTCCCAGTAGTCCACGAGGCCCATTCCGACGACAATCTCTTCGAAGCGGTCGGCTTGCTCGGCGATGTCAATCATGTTCCAGGGGACCGTAAAGTACTGAAGGCGGTAAGGTGACGCGAGCGCGTTGTATTCGAAGGCGTCCATGGCGACGTCGATATCACCGTAAGTGTAGAGAAACATGTAGCTCAGATAGAGCTCGTTCCTGAATTCTTCGAATATTTCTTCGCCAGACTTCACGCCTGCGCTATCGATCATTTCCAGGGCGCGGGTACGAAACCTTTGCGTGCAGGAATGGCAATCTGCAATCAGCTGGCGGGCAAACCCAGTTCTCCGTCCCGGGTGCGCCTCGCCAGAATCGGGCGAAAGGCAATCTCGCGGAACGCTGGCGCATCGCGGAAAACCCGCTCAATCTCGGCAACACTGGCCTCTGTTGTCGCAATCTGGTTCGACACCCGTGCGCGCATGAGGTGATAGAGATCATTGATCGGATCTAGTTGGAGCGCTGTATCCAACTGGGTGAGCGCTTCTTCCGGCTTGCCCACGGTCTGCAAGAGCCCGCCATAGTCCTGCATCGCCCGGTGGTTGGACGGATCGAGCTCCAGCGCCCTGAGATACGCGCGCTCCGCCTGAACCCACTGGCGGGTCCGCTGGTACATGTTGCCGGCGGCATGCTGCACATCCGACTGGTTCGGATCAAGGTCGAGCGCCGTCAGCGCCGCGTCCCGGGACATGCGGTAGTAGATCTCTGGCCGCACCGGGGTGCCTTCGACAGCATGCAAGTACGACGGCAGGATATTGTAGGCGATGGCCAACGCCGCCCAGGCGGCGGCAAAATCGGGCTCTAGTTCCACCGCCCGCTCCAGCGCGGCGATTGCCCGGGTGAGCGACGGACCCCGTTGTTCCAAAAGCGCGATCCCGCGCACATAAGCGTCATAGGCATGGGGATCCGGTGTGCGCCGGGCCACGAGATCGTCCGAATTGATATCAAGCGGCACCGAAAGCGCCGCACCGATGGCCTTGGCCAGAGCTTCTTGCGCCTGAAAGACGTTTTCGGGGCTCTCTTCGAAAACGCCGTTCCAGACAAGATCGCCGCTGGCCGCATCCAGGAGATTGACCACGATACGCACCTGATCGTTTGACTGTGTCACGGAGCCTTGCGTGACATACTCTACGCCCAACTGTTCACCAATGAGCGCTGTGTCGTCCTGATCGTCCTTGAACTTCTCGGCCGAGTTATACCCTGGAACATGCAACTGTCGCGTCGCCGCCAGGGCATTAATCACTTCAATGGTCAGGCCCTGGGCAAAATTGTCTTCCGTGAACCGGTTGTGGTTCTCGAAAGGCAGAACGGCGACGGAAACCTTGTCTGATTGGACCGGCGCCTCGGGGGTCTCCCCGGTGTCAAAGCCCATCAAGTCCGGGCCTTCCAGAACCGCAATAATCGTGGCTGCAAAAACGGCAACGACCGCCGCAACGACCCAGCCGGTCCAGGACGACCTGCGCGCCCTGGCAGGCGCAAACTGATCCGCACCTATTGCGGCAGCGGCATCGCCCGCTTGTGCTGTTCCTGCCTGACCGGAAGCTCCCGCTGCCGACCGGCCCCTTTTGCCATGTGAGGCCGGCAGCATCGCCGGTGCGACCGGATCGGCCCGTTCTTCCGAGATGATCAGTTCCTGACCATGCTTGGGCCAGTTTACGCCGTTGAACTTCAGGTAGTCCTTGAGATTGGCGGCGGCGTAGAAAAACGCCTTCTTGCGCATTGCCGCGGGCATATTCTTGTGGGTGAAGTTCAGGCCGACGGCCACCCGCGCCAGAATCTGCTGGTTTTCAAGGAAGGCTACGCGGTCGCCTTCATTGGCATTTATCCAGTTCTCCGCCCCCTTTCGGACTGTCTCGATGATCTCCAGAAGCCCGAAGTCATCCGCGCGCAGCCCGATATCCACATCGTGCTGGTAGCGTCTGATGGGGGCGATTGCAGCCTCCCAGTCATCGGCTGAGCTTTCGCCCCGCTTTGCGAGAAGCGACGTGAACTCGAAATAAGCGTGGTCGTAGAGCAGGAACTGGTGGCCTTCGTACATGGCCAGATCGATGAGGAAATAGTCCACCGATGATGCCTCATCCCCCTTGCGCCGTTTCGGCACGAGCAGGTTGAAGCCGTGAAAGTCGTTGTGGCAATGACCAAGCGCGCCCCGCAGTTGCAGGCGCTCGGGCGTCTCGACATGCCCGTCGAAGAAGGCCAGCGGGTTCGGGTACCAGTGGCCGTTGAAGAAAATTGACGGAGTACTTGGCGTAATCCCGCATTCATCCTCGATAAAGCTGTGAATACGACCGCCACTGTCCGGGTCAATCCGGTATGAAAGCCAACTGCGTAAAAGCGCCTGAGGCGTCACCAGACCCGACGACAGCTTGTAGTCCGCGTTCCAGTCCTCAAGAATCGCCGTGGAGACGTGCCGGATGACCTCCAGTTGTCGGTCAAAGGCCAGGTCATGCCAGGGCGCCGAATACTCCAGCGCACGGCCAGCAATTGTGGAAAGGATCGCGATTGAGTCCTGGTGGTGGAGCGTGTGTATCAGCCGCGGCAGATGCACCTTGGCGTAGTCCGGTGCGTCGGAAATGGCTTCGGCGTGTAGGGCCGCCTCCAGCTTTTCCTGCTCTTTGGAGTCCTTGACCTGCTCAAGCTTCAGAATGGCCTGGCCGGTGAACCCCTGCGTCGAGACATCAACGGCATAAACCAGGGCGCCCGAGCGTCCGTTGCCCAGCATGCGGCTGAGATAGAGTTCGTCACCAACGTCCCATTGGCTGCGCAGAACGGGAAGCAGGCTGCCAAACGCGTCAGGCCACCCCATCCCGCCTCCGGCGTTTTCGGGTCCGGCCACGCCGACCGTTCCAGCGGCGCTGGCTTCATCTTTGGAAAGTGGATCTTTCAACGTTCCACACTCAGGAAAACGGACAAGGGCTCCATCCCGTAGTCTATCGTGAGAAAACCGGGGCGTCTCTAGTTTCCTGCGCTAGAACCACCGGTTAACCTACCTTTAATATAGGAAGCCAGCCGTGAAAATTTGCACGGAAAAGGCACCGAGGCACCACTTTTTGACCCGCACACACTTCGGGCGAGTCGCGCAGGTTTTGGACAAAAAGAGAATCGGCAGATCCGTTCCTGCAATGTCAGGCACCGCTGCAGTCGGTGCTAGACAGAAACACCGAATGGGCTACCAATACCAAACAAACCTCAATTTCTTTGGCTCGGAGCGAGCACAGCATGTCCGCAAAAATTGACCTCAGCACCTATTCCAATCTCAGTCCTTTCCAGATCAAGGACGAGCTTATCAAGCTGGCTGAAGACGAAGCGCAGAACTCGGCTTACGCTTATTTGAACGCAGGGCGCGGCAATCCCAACTGGATTGCGACAAAAGCGCGCGAAGCCTTTTTCCTGCTGGGCCAGTTCGCCTTGACCGAGGCGCAACTGACACGGCACGAGCCCGCCGTTGGCTTGGCCGGGATGCCGAAGGGGCCCGGCGCCTATGACAGGCTCGTGGGCCATGTGACGGAGCATTCCGCCACACCCGGCGCCGAAACACTGCGCGCAACCGTGGATTTCGCGGTCGACAAGTTCGGCTTTGACCGCGACGCCTTTGTCCTTGAGTTGACGGACGGAATCATTGGGGACCACTACCCGATGCCCGACCGCATGCTGAAACACGGCGAAAAGATCGTCCACGAATACCTGATGTGGGCCATGTGTGACGGCAAGACGCCGAACACCGAGTTTGACCTTTACGCCGTTGAGGGCGGCACGGCCGCTATGTGCTACATCTTTAAGGCCCTGAAGAACCAGCGGCTCCTAAACGCGGGGGACACCATCGCGCTTGGAACGCCAATCTTCACGCCCTACCTCGAAATGCCTGAGCTTGAGGACTATGCGCTTGAGACCGTGCATATCACCGTCAAAGAAAAAAATCAGTTTCAGTTCACCGATCAAGATTTCGAAAAACTTGCGGACCCGAAGGTCAAGGCGCTGTTTCTCGTGAACCCCGGCAACCCTTCCTCCGTGGCCATGAGCCAGGAGGCGCTTGAGAAGCTCGTGGCGTTCGTCACAACCCGCCGCCCGGACCTGATAATCCTGACCGACGATGTCTACGGAACTTTCGTCAAGGGATTCCAGTCTGTCATGGGCCATCTGCCCCGGAACACCATCGGCGTTTATTCCTACTCGAAATACTTCGGCTGCACAGGCTGGCGCCTTGGTGTCATTGCCACGGCGAAAGACAATCTCTTCGACCAGATGATCGCCGAGGCGCCTACGGACGTGAAGTCGGTAGTCGAAAAACGCTACCTGACGCTCAGCCCGGACCCGGCGTCCATGAAGTTCATCGACCGTATTGTTGCCGACAGCCGCGACGTAGCGTTGAATCACACCGCCGGACTGTCGACGCCGCAGCAGGTGATGATGTCTCTTTTCTCGCTCGTCGAACTTATGGACACCGGCAAGGCCTATCAGAAGGTGTGTATGGGCATCCTTGAGCACCGGTTCGGCGAACTTGTTAAGGGTCTCGGCATCGAAGTCGAAGATAATCCGCTCTTTGACCGGTACTACGGCATCATCGACTTCGAATTCTGGCTCAGCAAATATGTTGGCGAAGACGTTGTTGCGTGGATCAGGGCCAACGTCCACCCGCTCGACATTTCGTTCAAGCTTGCACAGGAGCATGGCATCGTCCTGCTCAATGGCTCGGGCTTCGATGCACCTGACTGGTCCGCACGTGTCTCATTCGCCAATCTCGACGATGACGCTTACGCCAAGATCGGAGAAGCCGTGCGCGCTTTGGCAACGCAATACGTCGCCGCCTACCACGCCTCCAAAAACTGATTTCCGGCGGGCGCCCGGCCGGTCTCAGCTTGTCGCCACGAAGGCCACGACCAGCGGCCCCCAGAGCGTCAGGAAGATGTTGGCAACCGCGTAGGTCACCGTGAAATCGGGTGTCGGTGTAGAGTTGCCGGCCTTGTCGAGCAAGGTGGCAAAGCCTGGGTTGGCCGAGCGGCTGCCGACGATCACGGCGCAGGTCTCGATGGGATTGCGGATGCGCAGGATGAAGTAGTTGATTGGGAACTGCACGATCATCGGCATCATGGTCACGACCACGCCCAGCAAAAGAAGGGTGACCCCGTATTGCTCGATCGCCTGCAACGCCGGCGCGCCGGCGTTGAGGCCGACGACCCCCACAAAGACCGCGAGGCCGAAGCTCTGAAGGAAATCCGCAGCGCCCGGATTGATCCCCCCAATCTTCGGCTGCCGCGTGCGCGCGTAGCCAAGCAGCAGGCCCGTCACAAGGCACCCGAGCCCGGACCCGAGCGCAACCTTGGTCCCCGCGATGGTGAAGGAAATCTCTCCGATCAGGTAACCGAGTGCCACGCCGATCCCGAGCGCCATGAAGTTGGTCAGGTTCTCACTTGGGGGAACGTATCCCGCAACTTTTGTCACGCGGTCTAGGTCGTCCCTATGGCCGACGATGCTGACGACATCACCAACCATGAGCTTGGTCTTCGGCAGGACCTGAATGGGATGCCCCATACGGATGACCCTGCTGACATGAACGCCGCGGCGCTCTTCGGCGGACAAGTGGTCGTGCACGTCCTCGATAGTCATATTGGCCAGCTTGCGGTTGGTCAGAACCACGTTGCGCCGCTCTTCCACGACGACCAGCTCCGGTGGGTATTCCCCGATCTCGGACCCCACGTGCTGTTCAAACTTGGCGATCGCCCCCACAAGACCCGACACCACAATCAGGTCTCCCGCCTTGATTACCGCCTCGGGCGTGACATCCTGCGCCACGCCATCGCGCAGAACCTTTTCGACCTGGATATCGCTGTTAAATATACTCTCGATTGCCTTGACGGTGCTGTCCGCCACGCGGGAGCCTTCGGCGACTTTGTAGGCCCGCGCTTCGAACCGGCTCATGGGCACGAACTCGCCCTCTTTCAGGACAGGAGCCCCGCCGCTCATCTTCTGGGCCAGCTTCTGGGCCTCGGCCCGCAGGTCCCAGCCCATGACGATCGGAAGGATGCTGACCATCAGAATGGGGCCGATGGAACCAAAAATGTACGTGACCGAGTAACCGACGGCGATATTGGTTTTGAGCTGCGCGGCCTCCTGAGCCGAAAGCCCAAGTAGGTCGATTGCGTTGCCCGCCGTGCCGATGATCGCCGACTGCGTCAGGCCACCCGCCGCAAGGCCGGCGGCCAGCCCCTTGTCGAGCCCCGCAAGGTCTGACACGAGGATCACAAATGCCAGACCCCAGGCTGTCATCATAAAGGCCGCGAAAAGCTTGGTGAAAGCCGAGGGGTTCAGCGCTGCGAAGAACTGCGGGCCACCGTTATAGCCCACCATGAAAATAAAGAGCGAAAAGAACACGTTCTGCACATCTTCGCTCAGGCTGATGCCGCCCGCCTGCGCAACGAGAACCGCGACGATAAGGGTGCCCGCGATCCCGCCCAGCTGGAATTTTCCAACCTTGAATTTCCCCGCTGCGAAACCCAGACCGAGGCACAGAAACAATGCCATGATCGGATAGGTCCGAAGCTGGTCCAAAACGACTTCCATAAAATTTATCCTTCAAATGCGGTCTTGGCGGGAGGCAACCATTGTCCCCGGACCGGTGTCAATGGCCGGTTGCATGTGCCAAGCGCGCTCTCAGGTTTTGGCCGGCGCCGCGTCGACGCCCTGCAGCTTTTCACTGTCGAGGGCCAGCATCGCCAAAAGGCCGATCACCGCCGGAATGACCGCCACCCAGAACGAGACGCTGACCCCTGCGGCAAAGCTATCGGTCAGGACCTCACGCAGTTTGTCGCCCTGACCCGAAGCAAGTTTCGACACGACGCCCGAGACAACCTCTGCGTCCGGGGCCTGTCCGTTAATTGCACGACGGTCCGCCTCGGACAGATCAATCCCAGCCGTCTTCAGCCCCTCGCCCAGACGGCCGAGGCTATAGATGTACATCACGGCGGTAGCGGTCGCCACACCGATCGCGCCGATCACAAGATGCACCATGAAACTGAGCCCGCCGGCCAGTCCTGCCCGCGCCGCACTGACCGCGCTGACCGTGGCGGTCCCCGCCGGTCCCACGCAAAGCGTTGCACCGAGGCCGATTGTCAAAATGGACGGCAAAAGCCCGAGATAGCCATGGGCCGGTTTGAGAAAGAGAACCGAAACGCTGCCGACGCACAGCAGCGCAAAACCCGCCAGAAGCAGGCGCCTTGGCCCGAACTTTTTATAGAACCGACCGGAGATCAGCGACCCTACGGCAAGAAGGACCATTAGCGGCGTCATGCCGTAGGACGCCTGCAGCACAGTCCATCCGAAGACCTTCGTCATGTACTGCGGAAAGTAGAGGAAGGCGATAAAGATCGCCGGAACGCAAAACCCATTGGCGGAGAGCGCCAATAGGAACTGCCGATTGCCCAAGAGTGGCAGCGGAATCATCGGGTCTTTAACCCGCTGCTCCACGAAGGGAAAAACGGCCATCAGCGCCAGGCAAGCGACAAAGAGCGCCAGGATACGCGGCGACTGCCAGCCCCAGTCCGTCCCCTGGTCGAGCGCAACCAGCAACGCCAGAATCGCTCCTGAAAGCACGGCTATGCCGCCAAAATCCACTTTCTGCTGCACATCCTGTGGGTGCTCGCGCTCCAGAAGGAAAAAGGATATTGCCATCGCCACCGTCCCGACGATGGCGCTGACCAAAAAGAAAAGCCGCCAGTCGTCGAGTGTCACGACAAGGCCGCTGAGGATAGGGCCGACCACATTGCCGGTTGTTACCCCGGCCAGCACGATGCCAACACCAAGCCCCGGATCGTCCTTCTGAACCATGGAGCCCTTGGCGATCAGACAAGGCCAGAGCATGGCGGCCCCCACGCCCTGCACCGCCCGCGCAGCGATCAGCCAGCCCATCCCCGGCGCCAAAAAGCATCCCAGCGAAGAGGCGATAAAGATGACGAAACCCACCATCATCATGCGCCTGTGCCCGCGGATATCCCCAAGCCGCCCCCCCGCCACCATGAACATGGAAAACGTCAGTGCATAGATGTTCAAAACCCACTGCGTTGTGGTGATGTCGGCGTCAAAATCGGCCTCAATACTCGGGACCAGAAGCATGACGCCGGTGAAGTCAGTCCCGACGGCAAAGGCGCCAATCGCGATGCCCGCAAAGGTTAACGCCGCTCTTGAATCCATGCCGCCCCCGCTGAAAACACCCGCATGCAAGTCAGACCCTGTCCGCCACACTCAGTGCGCGACAGGCAGAGATTTGGGTGCAGCTTACACCGAAAGCGCCCAAAGGCGAGCACGAACAAATCTGCGGCGCAGGTTGGAACCAGCCGGGTCGCAAACGCGCTTCGGTCAGCCTCCAGTGGCCTCATTCAGTCGACGTTTGTACTCGTCTTCGACCGAGGCAACATGGGCCAACACATTGTCCAGTGCCTCATGTTTAGAGGTCTCCTGCGCCTCGTCGGCCCACTGGGAAAACTCCTCGCGCAAGATATCCAGCACTTCAAGGCCGCCCTTCAGTTTGTCGACTTCGTTGTTGGAATTTACCCCGGACATCGGCCGCGCTCCCCGCTTTTTTTGGTGCTTGCGCTGCTAGTAAGAGCCCAGTTCGCGCCGATTGCCAACCGGATATCTGCGCCCCTCCAGAGCCTTGGCCAATTTCTCTGCGGGCCTGAAGGGCTTTGCCGATGACCGTGTGGTTGGTTTAGAAGGATTAGAGCAAGACGGCGCAACCATGCCCGCCTTCAGAGAGCCGCCACTCCGGCAGATGGACAGTTTCGCCGAGAGAACCCGCAGGACCGACGACATACTTGATCGTTTCGAGCCTGTCGTCGTCCACGGCTGCCGGCGACAGACACGTAACAAAAAAAGCGGCCCGGGGGGCCGCCTTTCCGCATTCAAGGCTATATAGCCGATCTCAGGCGTTCGCACGCCGTCTGGCAACAGCGACGCCGCCAAGCGCAGTCAAGAGCAGCAGACCTGCTCCGGGGACCGGAATGGGCGAAGTTTCCGTCGTTGACGAGAACGACGCCGTTGCTGTGCCGGCCTGGCTCGAGAAGAAGAAGACGCCCGGAGTTTCGTCACCGGCGTCAAACAGCGACCCAGATGCGGTGAAGTCGATACCGCCCTGCAGGTTCTCGGTGATGTCGCGGAAGCTTGCTGCGACGAACGAGAAACCGCCAACAGACCAGATTTCTCCCGGAGCTGCAAAGACGACATCGGTTAGCGTGACCAATTCACCGACGAGCGCGGCAAAGTCACCTACAGCGTCCAAAACGAAGCCGTCGCCTTTGAAATCCACGCCCGCAACATCATCGACGGTTTCGAATTCGATCGCGCCCGCGATCTCGATCGAGCCATCAATGGTTGCCGCTTGAGCGCTCAACCCCATCAGGGCGGCGCCTAGAAAAGCGGCTACCGAAGCGGCTTTTCTTACAAGTCCAATCGTCATCAACATAACTCCAGAAACAGTTGACCATACTTCTGGCGAATCATTACGGATTCCCCCAACGAATTAACGTTATCATAATAAACACTCTTCAACCAAGTGGCGTGTTGTGCCTGCCCAGAAAACACTCGGGCTGATTTAGGCGAATTCACTTTTATGCGGTTTCAAAGTACCGAAAAGGCCCGCAAAGTGTTGTCTAAGTTGGGTCGTCGCCAGGCTTTGGATCGACGTACCGGTTAAGATCGAGCACGCCGGACTGGATTGGCGCGATCAGGGAAAAAATCTCGTGAATCCGGTCGCTTACAGCCCAGAAGTCCGGGCTGGCGCGCCGCGTGCCATGGGCTTTCACGAACTCCATCCAGTCTGTCTGCGACCGCACATCTCGAAGCATGTCCACAAACCCGTCGAGGTCGCTTTGTGCGATCCGAAAAAAGAAGTTCGGGTAGCTTCCGATGATGCCCGGAACGATCGTCATCTGATCCGACGCCGGCTCCCGGCGCGACTCTTCGCGAAAAAGAAACGCCACGTTTTCATGCGCCTTGTCGTGGGCAAGGGAAAAGAGTTCGCTCGTTCCGTCAGGTTTTTCTACTTCGAGAACAGAGATTTCCGGCAGAAACTTTACCCACTCGCCAGCCTGACTTGCCAGGGCGCGAAGGTCCGCAAGCAAGACCTCGTCAAAGGCCGCCTGGCAATCTTCGTCCGTGCAACGGTTAATCGGATCGGCACTCGGCCAGAGCCCGTCGCCGCGCTCCAGAAGCTTCAACAAAAATTCCTGTTTGGGCGCAGATGTCTCGAAAGTGACCCCCGTTGGGGTCCTGTCATCCACGCGACGGCGCAGCCAAAAGGTGTGGATCTCGGCAAGAAGCCCCCTGTACCAGCTGCTATGCATCTCGCGACGTAGGTCGCGGGGCATGAACTCGAGGAACGTGTCCTCGCTCTCCATCCGAAGCTGATCCATATAGAGCCGGGTCGTCAGCTGGTGTTCGACGCTGCCAAACACATCATATCCGGCTACCAGGTTGTAATAGAGACGCTCAAAGATCGGATAATCTATGACCCAGGCGGTTTCCGGGATATCGCCGTGGAAACCGGTCAGCGCCGAGGCGTTGTCGAAATGGCGAAACACGGTGATCAGCGCATTGGTGTTCTCGCCGTCACCATCCCAGATCGCGCCGTAGCCAAAGCCCTCATCCGCACCCGGACGGACGGAATACCGGGCATCGCGGAAAGCCAGGTATTTTGCCTGATCAGCGTGCGAGAATGCATGGAGTGTATCGAGGAAACCGGACCCAAGCTCGGCCACGGGAAGTTCCAACAAGGCGGCACTGTCGGCCAGATAGCTCGGATCCGTGACAGAAAGGTCCGACCCGGGGTCGAGAAAACTGACCCAAAAACGGTCCTCGATCACGTCTACCGCCGTTTGACCATGGCACACCGGACCGCGGATGAAACTGCGCACGAAGAAAAGCGCATCATCGAGCAGGAATTCGTAGCGGCTGCGCGGCGGAATGGCCGCGAAGGTCGTAAAGGGATTGCCGCCTGCCCCGTCGCCGTATCCGGGCAAGTCAGCCAGCGACCAATCGGTGTTCAGAAAAAGTTCGGTGTACCTTTGTCGGCGCTCAGGGCCGATGGTGTAAACCAGATGCTCTTTATGGACGATTGTCTCTTCAACCGGAGATATGCGGTAGTAGACCGGCCCATTTGCGGGCGCATCGAAGGGCCGCCGCGTCGCGATCACGTCGATTGCGTCGCCCGGCGGGGTGGTCGAGCGCACAAGCTGGAAGAACCGTCTGGCATCGTCCCCTTCGAAGTGCAGCCGCGCAAGAAAAAGATGCTCGTAGATATACCGGCTCATCAGCTGGTTGCGCAGGCCGGGGTCGTTCAGAAACGCCTCCCAAGTGGCGATCTCTGCGGCAATGTCAGCGGGGATGGCCACCGGCGGGTCAACGAGCTGCGTGTCGCCCCGTGACCAGGAGAGGAGCGTCAGAAACTCGTCGTCGGCAAGGGGCGCGACGCCATACGGCATGCCCGCCAGCGGATTGGCATCGCTATAGGCCGCGAATTCATCCGGTGCCGGGCAGGCAGGTGTCTGGGTGATCGACAGGTCCAGCGCGCGGGGGATCGGAGCGTTTGGCGCCATGGGATTCTGGCGGCCAAGCACCAGAAAATTCTCGATGAGGCTCGCGGCGTCATCTGTGCGATCGGTCACGGTATGGAACCCGAGCGCCCGCCACTCCGCCGTCGTTTGCGCGTCGATGCCAAGCCTTGTGGGCTGTGCATCGGTCAGCCGCTCGGTGTGATAGACCATCTCTTTGCTGCCGCCGCGCAACACCCCAGCCAGCGATCCCATGCGGAGCTGACAAGACGCATCATAGCAGCTGTGGCAGACCACACAGCGCCGGTCGAGGATGTTGCGAATATCGCTAGAGGCTGTGCTTTGGCCGCCGGTCGTCGCTGCGCTGCCGGACTGGGCGGACGCGCCTGCGGGCGCAAGCAGGCATGACCCAAGAAGTACCAGCCCCCCTAAAAACCCTCTCACAAGAACTCTCCTCACGCCCTTCCTTGAACCAAACATGCCCCATGTCCGGGGGTGACGTCAGCCCTTGTCTTCGAGCGTCGGCAGTTTGTGATCCGCCGCAACCTCGGGGCCTCCGGCGGCATCGTGGTGCCAGTCGTTGATCCAGGACTTTGCGGTTTCCAGCTCGCTTGTATGGAAAAGCGCCACTGGGCAGCCGATGAGCGGCGAAAAAGTCTTTACGCCGAAGCGCAGCCATTCCACATCGCTGACCACAGCAAGGGCCGCCAGATCGCGCATGTGCAAAAAGCCGAACTTTGTGTCGTCCCAAGCCGCGCCGGCGGAGTAGCCTGCGAAGTCCTCGCCGAAGACGAAGAGCATCTTTACCCTACCCTCGCCTTTCAGGATAGCTTCGAATTTCGGGATCAGGACGGTTTCGTAGTCTTCCGTGGTGATCTTTCCGTGGGCCGCGATGGCCAGAACATCGGCGCTGAAGCCATCGAGAATTTCAAAGTTGCTTTTGTTTACAGACATCTGTCCACCCGTCGGATTGTAGTTTCGCTTTGGCCGGCCCTGACATTCACCCCTGCCCCGCTTGCCGGAGCCCGAGTTTAGGCCATTTGGCGAAAACTTCTATGGATTGTGATGTCAAGGCGGCCGAAACACGCGCCAGCAAACCTCGGTCGTCCTGGCCGCCGGAAAATTGGGCGAATCCGGGCGCCAAAGGACGACCACCTGCGCCACTTGTGGTACCACGCCCAGAGACTCGATACTCTTGGAACTGCGCGGCCCGGACACGGCGATGCTCGAAACTTTGTTTTCATCTCTTGGACTTGGCTGGAAGGCTGCGTTCTTCGGGGTGGAGGTGTTCCAGGCGGCAGGTGCCACGGAGGAGCTTCGGCGACAGACGCTGGTGATGCTGGTTGTGGCCGGGATTTCGCGGGCGATTGGCACGGTGGCGATCCTGGCGCTGAACCAGGTTCACGGAAAACGCTATCCGCTGGTCTTTTTTGTCGAAGGTCTGGTCTTTGCCTTCGCCGCACTGGCTCACGCCCTCGCGGCGGTGGCGGCGGACTGGCTTTTTTTCGAAAACCGCGTTCCGGACGCGCAGCTTTTCTGGATCGTGGCACTCGCCCATGGGCCCTATCTTCTCGGCTTTTTGGTGCTGATGCCATATTTCGGCGAAGGCATCGACCGGCTCTTGCGGCTCTGGTCCACGCTTTTGATCTTCTTCGCGCTCCACTGGGCCTTCGGGATGCCGGCCCATGTAGCAGTTCTGGTCGCTGTGGCGGGTTGGCTGACCTATGCTGTGATCTCCGCCGTGATCGGGCGCCCGTTCCGCGGCCTTGCGGCGGCGGCACGGCGCCTGGCGGCGGGGGGGCCGGCATGATCTCTTTGTTCGGCGGCATCCTGACGATCATACTGGTGGCGATTGTCGTCACCCTGCTTCTGGCGCCGCTTGAGACCTTGCAAGCCGCCCACTACCCCGGCAGTACGGAGAAAGAAGAAGAAAACACCCTGCCACAGGGAGAGCGCGATGCCGCGCCGGTCTTCGTGGTCTTTGTTTCTGGCATCGGGTCGATTTCCGGAGATGCGCTCTTGGAGGCGGAGACGCGCTTTCTGGACCGGTTAGACGCTGCAGTGCCCGACGCCCGGATCGTGCGCGATGTCTTTCCCTATGCACCGTCCGGGCGGCCTCTCTTGACCGGACAGCGGGTGTTTTCAGGGTTCTGGCGGCTTGTTGGCCGGATGCGGGCGGAGGGCAGCGGCCTTCTTGGGATCGTTCTGAATCTGCGCAATCTCTATCAGGTCATGGTTTCGGCCGACAGCCGCTACGGCCCCCTCTACAGCAACAGCATCGCCCATATCGCCGCCGACCGTTTGCGCGCGGCTGGGTATTCTTTTGGCTCCGGCACGCCCATTGTCCTTCTGGGATCGAGCGGCGGCGCCCAGATTTCGGCAGGCGCGGCGCAGTTTCTGGGCCAGCTCACGGGCGGGCACATTTCGATTGTCACCTTCGGAGGCATCATGTCTTCGGATCCGGGACTGACCGACGTCGACGAAGTAGTGTCCTACTATGGTGACAGTGACCCGGTCTACCGGTTGGGCCGCATCGTGTTTCCCGGACGTTGGCCCGTACTTGCAAACTCGGTCTGGAACCGGGCGCTTGCGGATGGAACGCTGCACGAGATCAGCATCGGCGGAATGGTGCATTCCGGCGCCGGTGGATACCTCGACCCTGCGGACTGGCACAGCGGCCAGTCGCGCCTCGACGTGACCGTCTCCCGCGTGGCGCAGTCGGTCACCGAGATCGCCAAAGCAAAGACCGCGCCCCTATGAGCGTTCACCAGAAGGCCGTTGTCGGGATTGCGTTGTTGCTGGGGGTGCTCGGCGCCGGGTTTATTGTGACCGCGCTATTCATTTCCTGGCATCTGGCCGCGCTACTCTGGCTTGGCGTCTTCACCGTGTTTCTGGCCTGCGCCACATTCTTCCCCGTGCGCACCGGAAATCTGGCCGCGGTGCCCCGGCCTTGCGCAAGCTTCGGGGAGAGCCTTGCGCGCTTTCAGGCCGAAACCGAGGAAACTGCCGGGCGTCTCAACCCGCTTTGTTACCCTCAGCTCTTGCACCACGAGGCCAAAGCGGACATTGCAGTCGTGCTGATCCACGGGATTTCAAGCTGCCCGCGCGCCTTTGTCGACTTCGCGCCCCTGCTCCACGGGCGCGGGCACAACGTCCTGTCGGTGCGCATGCCATGCAACGGGCTGAAAGACAGGTCGACTGATGCGCTGAACGATCTGACGGCGGCAAAGCTTGCGGTCTTCGGCGATAAGGCCGTGGATCTCGCGCAGGGACTTGGGGACCGGGTCGTCGTACTGGGCATCTCCGCCGGTGGCACCGTGGCTGCCTGGCTCGCCCAGACCCGCCGTGATGTGGATCACGCGATCTTGGTTGCACCCTTTCTCGGTTTGCCGGGGATTGGGCTGCGGCTGAACCTCTTTCTGATGCGGATCATGCTGGTGTTGCCCGCGACTTCGGTTTGGAAGGACCCGGTGCTGCGCGAGCGGTATACCGGCATGCCTCACGCTTACAAACGTCAGTCTACGCGGGGGACGGGTGAGGTTCTGCGTCTTGGCTACGCCACCGCCCTGCGGGCCCGCGACAGCGCCCCGGCGGCAGAGGTCATCACAACCGTGCTGAACGACAACGATCAGGCCATCGACAACCGCGTGGCCGACCATCTGGCGGATCTTTGGGAGACCAGGGGCAAGTCGGTCACGCGTTACCGGTTTCCTAAAGAGGCCGGGCTCGGGCATGAGATCATCGACCCAATGGAACCCGGTGCAGATCCGTCGCTGACCTATCCGGTATTGGCGGGTTTTGTCGAAGAAAGGGTTTGACGCCTTACACGCCCCAGAAGGATTTGGCGGAAGCGGCGTCCCACATCTTCCGGTAGCCCTCGGAGATCGACCCATGCAAAAGCGCGCCGGGCTCAAGAGACGGACGCGCGTGGTCCCATGTCACTTCCACGTCGCCGCCGTTCACGCGTGTGTAGATTTGTCGGCGGCCCACTTCATCAGGGTCCGAGAACCCCATGGCGCCAACGAAATCGTGGAACGCCTCCAGCGTCGCCTGATGGAACTGGGCCACATTCTGGCTGCCGCGCTCTAGATCCACGGCGCGTGCGCGGTTCTTGTCCTGCGTTGCAACCCCTGTGGGGCAGGTATTGGTGTTGCAGCGCAGGGCCTGGATGCAACCTATGGCGAACATCATCGGGCGAGCCATGTTTACCATGTTGGCGCCTAGGGCGATCTTTTCGACCACGTCGAAACCCGACAGCACCTTACCGCTTGCAATAACGCGGATCTTGTTGCGTTTGTCGATGCCTACAAGGCAATCCTCAACAAAGCACAGCGCCTCGTCGATCGGGCGGCCAAGGTGATCTGTGAATTCCAGGGGAGCCGCGCCTGTGCCGCCTTCTGCGCCATCGACTGTGATGAAATCGGGCAAGATACCGGTCGAGAGCATGGCCTTGCAGATGCCCGCGAACTCCACTTTGCGACCGACACAAAGCTTGAAGCCAACGGGTTTGCCGCCGGAAAGTTCGCGGAGCTGCTGGACGTATTGCAGCAGCCCTTCGGGCGTCAAAAACGCCGAGTGGGCTGGAGGTGAGATCACTGTCTTGCCCACCGGCACGCCGCGCACCTCGGCAATCTCCGCATCGACCTTGGCTGCCGGCAGCACTCCGCCGTGGGCCGGTTTCGCGCCCTGGGACAGTTTAATCTCGATCATCTTCACCGCATCGCGAGTGGCATTCTCGGTGAACTTCTCAGGATCGAATTTGCCCTCAGGCGTCCGGCATCCGAAGTACCCGGTGCCGATTTGCCAGATGATGTCTCCCCCGCCCGCAAGGTGATATTTACTAAGCCCGCCCTCGCCCGTGTTGTGCGCAAAGTCGCCCAGCTTGGCGCCGGCGTTCAGCGCATGAACGGCGTTCGGACTGAGCGCGCCAAAGCTCATGGCCGAAATGTTGATGCGGGAGGCGGCGTAGGGTTGCCGGCATTCATCCCCGCCGACGATGACCTTCGATTTCTCCGGGTCCACCGTCTTTGGCGCCAGCGAGTGATCGGCACGGGTGAACCCCTCTTCGGTAACCACAAGCTGGGTGCCGAAGGGTTGAGTATCGGGCTTGCCGGCCGCGCGCTTTGTCACGAGGTTCCGTTCGATCCGGCTGTAGGGTTTGCCGTCTTCGTTGGACTCGATGAAATACTGGCGAATCTCCGGGCTGATGAACTCCATCGCGTAGCGCAGGTGGCCGATGACAGGGAAGTTTGCCAGAACGTTGTTTTTAGAGACAAAAAGGTCGTAGATCCCCACGACCGTCCAGATCAGCGCAAGCGCAAAGACCCACCAGCCGTGCAGGTCGGCAGCGATCAGTCCAGCGGCTATGGCAAAGCCGACGACTGCAATCAGAAAAAAGACGCGGCGCTCCACGCTCTACCTTTCACATGGGGCGGGCATCAGTCGAAGACATGCCCGTGCTGGTACTGTTCATCCTGTCCTGCCGCCGCTGTCAGGGCCGCCACATTGTCCTTGGTGAAGAAGCCGTCGTAGTGGTGGCAGCGCTCGATATATTCGGTGATCAGGGTCGTATAGGCGGAATGCTTTGAGAAGATCTGCTTGAGGTTCGGGTCATCTTTGCACTCACCCACCACATGGGCGAGGAAGGGAATACCCTTATCTTTCAGTGCATTCACTACGAAATCCACGTTCTTTTCGCCCGCAGAATGGTCGCCGTCCTGAATTTCCACAGCCATATGATGCAGACGGCGCCCGTAGTTGCGCACAAAGTCCTCGGTGGGCATGGGCAGGCCTTCGAATGAGTTCACGAAAGACGGCGTGTTGTTGGCGGTAAAGACCTTCGCGGGCGATTTCTTGTCGTCGTCAACGCTGGGGTGGCGATTCACGTTCGTCGACGAATTCATGTCCGAGATATTGTAGGCGCCCCAAAAGTAATAGGGCACCATGGTCAGGAACTCCAAGATCGCGTCTTCGCGCTCGCCCGCCAGAATGCGCGTCGCCAGGTGGTCGTAGCCCAGCATCAATGGCCCGATGCCTTCGCGCGTTCCGAAGGCTTCGGCCTCGGCGAGCCGCGCCTTTTCCGCATCCGTTAGCACGAACTGTTCGCCCAGCCCGAGGCTGCCGGGATCGTTGGGGTCAAGCGAGGTATAGCCGATGCGGTTGCAGGTAAAATCCGAGGGCCGCGAGAAAAGAAAGCCGTGCGCCGTATAGAACGGATTTTCCGTATCACCCTGGTATTCAAAGCGGATGTTGCGGTCCGACAGTGTTTTCTCGGTTGCCTTGAGATCGGCGCAGCCAAAGATCTCGCCCACGTACCGTGTGTGGGGTTTTGGTTTCGCAAGGGGATACATCGCATTGATCCGGCTGATGAAATCCTCAAAGACGGCGCTGAGAGGCTCGATCAGAATAACCGTCGGATACGCGGGCTTGTTGTGGAGCAGGTAGAACTTATGGGTCGCGCCGATATAGCCAGCCGTGAACCGGTAGGGCGTCATGACGTAAAGCTCGGTCAGGGTGTCCAGAGCGGTGCCCGGATCGATCGACAAGACGACCGCGCGCATAGGGCCCACCAGATCGTCGACGCCGGTTTTCTTGCGGCGTTCGTAGATCATCGGCAGGTATTGTTCGAAAAACTCGGAGTTCTTCTTGTCACCGCGCGGCGTGTAAGTAGCTATGTCGATACTCAAAGGAAGTCTCCTGTCGGCAAATCGCACACCGTCCACTCTGACCGGTGCAAAAGAAAACTCAAGGCGTTTTGCGACCGCAGGGATCGGGCCACTCACGTCTCATAGGCGGGGGTCCAACGCGCAGCGTCGACTTTAACGGCAAGGGCCGCATCGTCCGCCTCTGGCGCGACGCCCTCGGCAACGGCGGCCTTGGCGACTGCAATCGCCACATCGCGGCTGACCTCCCTGACACGCGCCACATCGGGCAAGAGCGAGGTGCCCAAGACGCCGTTTTGGGCAAGGGGCGACAGCTGGGCCAGCGCCTCTGCTGCGGCCATAAACATACCATCGGTGACCCGCCGGGCACCGCTGGCCAGAATGCCAAGGCCCATGCCGGGGAAAATGTAGGAATTGTTGCTTTGCGCGATCTGATGGGTGGCGCCGTTGAGTTCCACGGGCGCGAAGGGGCTGCCGGTGGCTACCAGTGCGCGCCCCTCGGTCCAACTCAGGATGTCGCTTGGTTCTGCCTCGCTTCGGGAGGTCGGGTTCGACATGGGAAAGATGACCGGCCGCTCGATTTGCGCCGCCATGGCGCGAACGATCTCTTCAGTAAAAAGCCCCGGTTGGCCCGACACCCCGAGCAGCGCAGCGGGCTTCGCGTTGCTGACGGTGGACAGAAGATCAATCTGCCCGTCGTCCCCGGCCCATGTTTCCACGGCATCCCGGCGTTGAGCGAGTTCAGCCTGAAAGGGCGCCAGCCCCTCCATTCCGTCGTGTATCAGGCCAAAGCGATCGACCATAAAGATCCGCGACCGGGCGGTCGAGGGATCCACCCCCTGCCGGACCATCGCGCGAATGGTCTGCTCGGCAATCCCGCACCCCGCCGAGCCCGCCCCGAGGAAGACAATGTTGTCTTCGCCCAAACTCTTGCCCGTCACCCGCATCGCCGCCAGGAGCGTGCCCACGGCTACCGCGGCCGTGCCCTGAATGTCATCGTTGAATGTACAAAGCTGGTCGCGGTAGGTCTCAAGAAGCGGGCTGGCGTGGGGAAAGGCGAAATCCTCGAACTGCAACAGCACGTTTGGCCAGCGCCTTTTAACCGCTTGCACAAAAAGATCGACGAAAGCGAAGTATGCATCGCCCGTGACCCGTTCATGGCGCCACCCGATATAGAGCGGATCCTTCAGCCGGTCTGGGTTGTTAGTCCCGCAATCAAGAAGCACCGGCAGCGTATGGGCGGGATGAATGCCGCCAGCCGCCGAGTAAAGTGCCAGCTTGCCGATGGGAATGCCCATGCCCCCTGCCCCCTGGTCGCCGAGGCCAAGGATTCGCTCGCCATCTGTCACCACGATCACTCGGACATCCTGCTCGGCGACATTTTCCAGCATTTCGTCGATCCGGTCGCGTTCGTGGAATGACACGAAGAGACCGTGGGGGCCGCGCATGATCTCGGAAAATTTCTCGCAGGCCTCGCCGACCGTGGGTGTGTAGATGACCGGCATCATCTCATCGAGATGCCGGGACAGCAAAGCATAGAACAGCGTTTCGTTCTCGTCCTGAAACCGGCGCAGGAGGATATGCTGCTCAAGCGGCGTGGATTTCGACAAAAACGCCCGGTAGGCGCGCGTAATCTGGTCGTCCAGCGTCTCGATCCGGGGCGGCAGAAGGCCTATCAGTCCGAGGCGCTCGCGCTCTTCCAGCGAAAAAGCGGTCGATTTGTTGAGCTTCGGGTCTGTCAGAAGGTCCCGACCGCGCTTTGCCATTCCCAAGACCTCCCCTCGACACCGAACCGCCTGCCAGAAAAAGCGCTGGCAGGGCGAGCCTAGCACGCGGCGCCGTCGACGCCACCGCTTGTCTTTGCGACAATGCGCGCCTCAGCTTGCCTTGGTGTGCTCTTCTGCTTCGGCAAACGCGCTGTCGTCGGTGGAAATAACGGCCGCGCGGCTTTCGCTGGAGGTCTTTGCGAAATGATCGTTCCACTCCGCGGCAACGCCTTCGGCTTCGTCGAGATCCGCGATCTGAGTAGCATAGGACTTGCGGGTCACGACCTTGCCGGAAAACCCGTACCAGCCTTCAAGCTGTCCGCCACGGTCAAATGCAACTACGTAAGCCATTTTGTCCTCACCTCTTATCTGAAATACAGCTATGTGCTGCGCCATTCCCGCGCAAGATTGGCCAAAGGCGCCTTCAAATCAACAGCGGAAAATCGGCCCGTGCATCCGGCTGGAGCCTGTCTTAGGGTCCGCCAAGATGAACCGGTTGCGAACAAAGCGGCGGAGGGCGCGCAAAGGTGTCAGCTAAAGTGCTTCGCGCCAGCATGGTCGGGCTGGCTTTTCTTGTTGCCTTGCTCACCTGGCAGGTGCTTGCCAAAGGCATCCTGACCTCGGTCGATGACCACCTGGAAACCCGGATCGCCGGTCATATTGGCGCCGGCGTGCGGTCTGTGGCGCATGTCGTGTCCCTGGCGGGCGGCCCCGCGGTCATGGGCGGACTGGCCTGCGGCGCGCTGGTGCTGGCGGCCTTACTGCGAGAGTGGCGCGCGCTTTTTGCATTCCTGATCGCGGTCGTGGGGTCCATCCTGACGATCTACACCCTCAGGGTTTCTGTTGGCAGGCCACGGCCGGAAAGCTACGGAGACCTCTCATCGGCAGGGTCCTCATTCCCGAGCGCCAGCACGGCGCTGGCCACCACAGTGGTTGTGGCCTTTGCCCTTGTGCTGCTGCCCCGGCTGGCGCCCGCGGCGTCACGCGGCGGACTTTCCCTGCTCTTTTGGCTTTTTCCCGTAAGCGTCGCCGCCTCCCGCCTGCTTCTGGATGCCCATTTCCTTACCGACGTTCTGGCAGGGCTTTGCATCGGCGTCTTCTGGGCCCTCGCCGGAAGGCTTTTTCTGGCGCGTGGCCCCTAGGCGCCCTCCTCGCCCGGTCGCGCAGTGATCCTGCGTATCGCGGGCGAACCCCAGGTCAGGAGCAGAACCACCAGACCAGCGATGCCCGAGGCGGCGGCCAGGTAGAACGGCAACCGGATGTCCAGCGCCATCAGACTGCCACCAGCGAGCGACATGATCCCGCCCGCAAGGCAGAAAACGGCAGTCGTGACACCCATGACCCATCCCTGATCGGCCTCGCTGACGGCGGAAGAGAAAAGGCCAAGCAGCGTGGGATAGGACACGCCGAAAAGGAAGTAAAAGAAAAAGAGCGGGATATAGGTCGGTATCGGCGTCGGGAGCCAGGTAAAGACCAGCACGCTGACGAACATGACAACCAGGGTAAACCCAACAATTTGCCGCTTGTTGAAGCGCTCCTGCATAGGTTTCACGAGAAAGGTACTGCTTGAGGCCAGAGCGAGTCCGACCACCAGCATGGCGACACTGCCACCGATAACCCCGTAGCCGAAGGCACTGGTGAGGTAGTTGTCGACGAAGATGTAGAAGGTAACGTTTGCGATCATGAAGAGCGCATAGACAGGCATGATCTTGAGCACCGTCGGGTGCTGCGCCACCTGCGCTAGGCTGTCGACGATATCGCGGGGCCGGAAGACAAAAGGGGCCCGATCTTTGCGGATGTCATGGAAGAAGAAGAGCACCAGGAAGATGGCAATTAGTACCAGAACAAAAGCCCCGTAGAAGGGCGTTTTGAGGCTGACGAGATTGCCAAAAAGCTTGGTGTCAGAGAGCAATGCCCCGATAATCGGCCCGCCCACCAGGCCAAAGCTGATCCCGGCCACGAGATACCCCATATTCCGGTCGCGATCCGCCTCGTCTGTGCTGGCATCGATCACGGCGGCCTGTGCGATGGGTTGATTGCCGGCGGTGAACCCGGTGATGGCGCGACCCAGTATGAGAAGCCACAGACTGCCCACCATTAGCGAGACGATGGTAATAGCATAGCCCGCCAGCGCGCCCCCGAGACAGACAAGCAGCGCATTTTTTCGCCCGATGGAGTCGGAAACCTTGGCAATGTAAACGACCCCAAGAAACCAGGACAGGAAGAAGATTCCGATCACCAGACCGTAGTTGAAATGGCGACGCGCGACCGAGGTATCCTGGGCCAGAAAGTCCGACGTGGGGTCCATGATCAGCGTATTGATGATCGGAAAGACAAGACCCTGGCCGATGAGGTCAACGAAGACCACGAACATCAGCGTAAATCTGGCAAGATTGCTCAAATGATTTCCCCCGGGCCCGGTCGCCACATGCCTGTTCACTCAATCGCAACCCGCCCGAAAGCCAAACTGGATGGGTTGCCGCAACGATCATACTCGCCGGGCAAAAAAGCAAGCCTGTATGAAGGCTTACCCCAGCTTCCTTTCCGGTCGGGCGCATGCCAGCTGCGTGGGTCTCCGGCTGACACGCGCATCGCAGTCATAGGCAGTTCATTCACGCCCGGCCGGGCTCGGCCGATGCCTGGCAAACGACCGGCGCCCTCCCGATGGCACGGTCGAGGTGAAGGCATTCCGCATCACAGTCAAGGACGGAGAGCGCGCCGACGACCGCTGGGCCCTGACCTGACGTGACCCGGTCTTTGGCCAACAGTTTTCGGCTTGCCGGCGTCTCTGTCAGGACCTCAGTAGGACGAATACCGGAAGTTCACCACACTGCCGTTCTGGATCGCGCAGTGGGCTTTGATATCGCTGCGATGGTCGTTCTTGTCGCTCGACCGCGCCACTTCCAGATCGATCAGATT
>JBCDED010000004.1:0-82962 GCA_039179985.1 Pseudomonadota bacterium | reverse complement strand
TCCTTGAGATCAACGCGGCCTTCCATCTTGTAGCCGACGTCGATGATGGCTTGCCCCGCTTCGATCGCGATGACTTTGCCTTTGACGACCGAGCCCTCATCGGGCGTGTCGATTTCGAAGCTTTCGTTCAGGAGGGCTTCGAATTCCTCCATGGATGCGTTGTGCGCCATGTGGCTATGTTAGTCCTTTTAGGTTCGTTTCTCTGGCCGGGCGGTTGTCTCCGCCGGTCTTTGGGTTGGTCTTCATTGGGCTGGTCCGCGAAAAACATGAGGGCCGGCTGTTGCCGACCCTGCCCAGTTAATCGCCGCGACTGTTGCCCGTCGCTTAGACGCGGCTGCGTATACATGGGGGGCCTTGGCGACGCAAGGGGTTTGGGACCTGCATCAAATTGCGCCTGCTTCGCCGCTCAAGTCCACGCAACAGATCGCCCAGCCTTGTCCGAAGGCGGACCCCCAGGACAGGCGTGGGCGCGACCCAGTTTCCCGGCGCGCGGCCCGGTCGAACTTTTTGGAACAAGTCCGCATGGTGCTGTTTCACATCTATCTCGCTAAACCACATGGCATCTCTCCTCTGCGACTGGTGTAGAGCGACTCTGCCACTTGAGCGGACAAATTATTTCGGCTACGACCGAAATATGCCCAGTATCCTGTCCATTGCAGAAATCGGCGCCCTGATCGGCGATCCGGCGCGCGCGAATATCCTCTTTGCCCTGAAAGACAGCCACGTGGTCTCGGCCAGCGATCTCACGAGAGTGGCGGGCGTGTCGCCCAGCACTGCAAGCGAGCATTTATCGAAACTGCTCGATGCGGGGCTCATAAGCGTAACGCGAGCGGGTCGTCGGAGGTACTACAGATTGTCGCACGGTTCGGTAGCGGAGCTTCTGGATGGGGTGAACGCGCTGGCAGCCCGCCTTGCCCCTGACGGCCCGCCTGTGTTGCGCAACGATCAGGCCGCATTGCACGCACGTCCTTGCGGCGATCATCTGGCGGGCAGGCTTGGTGTTGCGCTGGCCGAGGCCAGTCTTGAACGCGGCTACCTGAAGTCGGCGCGAAATGGTCTTTCAGTCAGCGCCAACGGAGCCGCGCGGTTTTCAGCCCTCGGCGTCGATCTGAAGGCGCTTGCGGACGAACCGCGAACGCTGATCGTCCTATGCCATGACTGGAGCGAGGATCGGTTTCACCTCGGCGGTTCGCTTGGCGGCGCGCTCTTTCGCAGTTTCATTGACCGCGACTGGATCCGGCGCGCGCGCGGTGCGCAGGTCGTGACGCTGACACCCAAGGGGCGCGCAGGGCTTCGCGAGAGTTTTGGACTGGATATCCCGGTCGCCTGAAGCGGCCTCAGATGTCCTGACCCTTGTCCAGAAGCCTGTCGATGAGCTGCCGCTGCAGCCCGCCGGAGTCTCCGCCGCCAAACTGCATGGCGCCACCCGAGTAGAGCGTTCCGTAGGTCAGTGCGACATTCACCGTCTGACCGATGCCCGAAATCAGCTGGTCCCGCTCCAGCGGCGACAGCGGGTGGATGAAGACCGCCCAGAGGCGGCCATTGGCCACCGCATAACGGGCATCGAGCGCGCTGTCGAAATTGGCCTGCATGAGCCGCATCAGTTCGTCCGGTGACAACTCGGCGGCTTCGCGAATGGGCACCATCGCCCGCATCCGGTCCGCCAGAACGTCCGTTATGATCAGCACCGGCACGTCTTCCACGTGGAAGAAAAACCCGTTGGGCGTCGACTGCGCCTCTGGATCGAGCGCGGCGATTACACGCGACATGCGGTCCAGTGTCATGGGCGGTTCGCCGTCAGGGGCGGCCTGATCATCCTGCGCCAGAACGGCAAAGGGCTGAGCCGCGAAGAGAAAGCTAAGCAATAGGGCACGGATCATAAGAGGTCCTTTCGTCCGATCTGTCGCGCCAGCCTAGACCGGGGACCGCTCTGACCCAATGCAGCTTTCCGTGATCGACTCTGCCCGAGGCATTCACCGTGCGACCGCGGCTCTTTCCGTTTTCGGGCAAAGCCGCTCAAAGTAGATCATGTCTTTTTCGATTACGTCATGATCCGACAGCTTCATATCCTCATCGGTCACGTCCATCAGCACCCTGACTTCCGAGTAGCATTGCCAGAACTCGTCCATGGCTGCGAGTTCCACGTCATTGAGGAAAAACGGTTCGTCAGGATGGGTGCCAAACGACCCGCCGAGGATGATGTAGTCGGGTTCCTGGGACAGCACATAGGCGCCGTCCCCCTTGGAGTGCCCGGCAATCATTTGCCACGGCGCAAGGATGGGCACTGGATCACGGTGGGCAATGGCGGAAGTGTTCAGCCCAAGCATGTCGACGTAAAAATTACTCGTGGCATAAAACGCCGTCGACCCGGCCGTATGAAGCGCCACGGTACTGCGCGCAGGCCAGGCTTCATTGATGTATTCCCCCGCGATCCGCCCGACCAAGGCCGCCTGATCCATCTTCAGAGGCTTCATCAGCAAGGCAAGCACAACACATGGCGGCACCAGCACAAGTGTAACGGCGTTGGCGAAACGCAAACCCCATCTGGACACAAAGCAAAGAATGACGAGGCCCGCAGGCGCGATCAGTACTGCAAAGCTGCGCATCCCTGACATGTGATCTCCACCGGACCAGACAATGTAAGCAGCGTGCAAAAGGACCGGGATGGCCAGGATCCAGATGCGCCCCCGGGTCATGGTGAGCAGCGCAAGGCAAATGACGGCTACGGCGATGCACACAATGGGCACCACCGTCGGTATTCTTGGAAGATAGAACTCCGTCAGAAAGTTCACGCGCACAGCAGGATCGACACCCACCTTGGCGTAGAATGTCAGCGGAAAAAGCTCGCCGTAATAGACGTAGCGGACCGCCATCTGCAAAAAAGACACCGCCGCAGGAAAGCCCACCACAACGGCGGGGCCGAGCAGCCGGCGCCACCCGGTGACCTTTGAGGCGAGAAATAACCCGGCACCGGCGCCCGTGATGAAAACCGATGCATCCAGGCGCGTCAGGATTGCCAGTGAAAACCACACCGCAGCCTGGCCGTAGTTGGGTCTCTCCGCGCCTAGAAGCGCCAGAAGCCCCGCCAGAAGCAGTGCCGCAGCCATCAGGGCCTCCAGCCCGCCAAGCGACCAGATGGCCATCGTCGGCGTCGCCATCACCGTGACAAGGATCAGCGCCCGTGCGACGGCCATTTCAGCGTCCGGGACAAGGCGCCGTGCGGCCACCGACGTCATAAGGCAAATGGCAACCGCCGAGACGATCCCGATGACCTGAACCGCGGCAACCGGATCGACGCCAAGGCGGATCATGGCAGCGGAGACCAGCACATGCAGAAGGCTCGTATACCCCTCGGCTCGTTCTCCGAGGTTCCAGGCAAGCTCGCCATGTTCCGCGAGATTGCGCGCATAGCGCAGCGATATGTAGGCATCGTCGTGAAAGAAGACCCGATGCCGGTAAAGCCCCAAGGCATACACGGCTAGGGCCGCGATAATTCCAAGAACATCAATTAGACGGGCACGTTCCATGGCCACCGAGGTGGCGGAGGACAGTGGGTTTTGTCCAGCCGTTTCCCAAATGCAACCGCCACAGGCAGAACGCCGTGACCTCGCGGCAACGTCTTTTGCGGTGGCGGATCAGCCGCGCGCGCGAAGCGCCGCCTCAATCTGCGCCTTGGCCGCCGCGACAGCCGCCTCCACCGACATCTCGGTGGTGTCGAGCAGCACCGCGTCCCCAGCGGGCCGCATGGGGGCGGTGTCGCGCGCGGCATCGGCGGCATCGCGGCTTTGCAAGGCCGCGAGCACGGCTTCCAGGGTCGTGTCCTCGCCTGCTGCAGTCAATTCGGCATTCCGGCGCTCTGCGCGCACGCGGTCGGAGGCGGTGACGAAGAACTTCACCTCGGCTTCCGGGCAGATAACCGTGCCGATGTCGCGCCCGTCCAGCACCGCGCCGCCGGGGCGCCGGGCAAACTGCTTTTGAAAGGCCAGCAGGGCCGCGCGCACCTCGGGGAGGGCTGCCACACGGCTGGCGGCTTTGCCGGCCTCGCCGCTACGCAGGTCAGGGCGGCTGAGGTCTTCGGGCGTGAGCGACTGTGCCGCGGCAACCGGGCCCAGACCTTCGGCAGCCTTCACGCCGGTCGCCCGGTAAAGAAGGCCGGTGTCAAGATGGGCAAAGCCGAAGCTGCGCGCGATTTCGCGCGCCAGCGTGCCTTTCCCCGCCGCGGCAGTTCCGTCGATAGCAACTGTGAAAGGGCCTTCCGTCATGTCGCCATCAGCGATTGACCCTGTGCAGCGTCGCGCCCAGCCGCGCCATGAGCGGCTCGAAGATCGGGAAGGACGTGGCGATCGGTGCCGCGTCGTCAATTGTCACCGGTTTCTTCGCCGAAAAGCCCAAACACACAAAGGACATAGCGATCCGGTGGTCGAGCCGCGCCGCGCAGGTCGCCCCGCCCGGCACGCCGCCCGGCCCCAGGCCGTGGACGATCAGCGTGTCCTCATCTTCCTCGATGGTCACACCGCAGGCCTCAAGTCCCCGGGCCATGGCGTCGATCCGGTCGCTTTCCTTGACGCGCAGTTCCTTGACGCCGCGCATCACTGTATTGCCGGTGGCATTGGCGGCGACAACCGACAAGATCGGATATTCGTCGATCATCGAGGGCGCACGCTCTGGCGGAACCTCAATGCCGGTCATGGCGTCAGAGAACCGCGCCCGCAGGTCGGCCACCGGTTCTCCGCCTTCGACGCGCTCGTTCTCAAAGCTCAGATCGGCCCCCATGTCGCGGAGGGTCTGATAAAGACCGGCGCGTGTGGGGTTGAGCCCAATGCCGGGCACCAGCACGTCCGACCCGGGCACGATGAGCGCGGCGCAGACCGGAAAGGCGGCCGAACTGGGATCCCGAGGCACTGCAATGGACTGAGGCCTCAGTTCCGGCTGCCCTGTCAGGGTGATTTCCCTTCCTCCTGCCGTTTCTTCTACCGCTACCTCGGCGCCGAAACCTGCGAGCATCCGCTCGGTGTGGTCGCGTGTCGCTTCGGCCTCGCGCACGACGGTTTGCCCCGGCGCATTCAGACCGGCAAGGAGCACCGCGGATTTCACCTGCGCCGAGGGCATGGGCACCGTGTAGTCGACGGGCAGCGGGTCCGCGGCACCCACCAGGGTCATTGGCAGACGCCCCTTCGCGCGCCCATAGGCGGCGGTGCCGAACCCCTTGAGCGGGTCGGTGATCCGCGCCATGGGCCGCGAGCGCAAACTGGCGTCGCCGGTAAAGGTCGCCGTGATCGGCGTCGTTGCCATGGCCCCCATGATCAGACGGACACCGGTTCCCGCATTGCCGCAGTCGATCACGTCTTCGGGTTCGGCAAAACCGCCGACTCCCACGCCGTGCACGGACCACTCGCCGCCCCCGTGGTCGGTCACCTCGGCGCCGAAGGCGCGCATGGCCGCGCCGGTCGCCAGGACGTCTTCGCCTTCCAAAAGCCCCGTGATCCGCGTCTCGCCCACCGTGAGCGCGCCGAGGATCAGGGACCGGTGCGAGACCGATTTATCGCCAGGCACATCGGCCACGCCGCGCAAAGGCGGGCCGGCTTTCGCCATCATCGGAACTGGAGTGCCGTGGCCTGACATGGGGAACCTCGCTCAGATTATCCCTGCCGGACCTAGCCCAGACCGGGGCCGGGGTAAATCAGGGCACCGGGCATCTGGACGAAAAAAGTCACGCCCGGATAAAGGTCAGGTAGTGGGGCACACGGCCCTCGCGTCGGGCCTTGGCCTCGTACCGGGTGCGCGTCCAATCCGCCCAGGGTTTTTGCCAGTCCGCCGCGCGCTCTGCCGTCCAGCGAAAGCCCGCCTTTGGCACCTCTTCCAGTGCCTGTCGGACGTAATCGGGGATGTCTGTAGCGATCCGCAACTCGGCCCCGGGCGCCATGACGCGTGACAGGGGTTTCAGATGCTCTTGCGTCACGAACCGGCGGCGATGATGGCGTTTTTTTGGCCAGGGATCGGGATAGAGGAGAAAGACCCTCCCGGCGCGGCGGTCCGGGAGCACGTCGAAGAGATCCCGCGCGTCGCCGGGGTGAATGCGGATATTGTCCAAGCCCGCCTCGCGGATCTTGCCCAAAAGCATCGCAACGCCGTTGATATAGGGCTCGCAGCCGATGAGACCGACATCTGGGTTGAGCGCCGCCTGATGCACCATATGCTCGCCACCGCCGAAGCCGATCTCCAGCCAGAGCGGCCGGTCGCCAAAAAGACAGGCAAGATCGAGCGGCGTGCGGCCCGGATTGGCGTCCCAGTCCACGGGTCCCGGCGACAGCGCATCGAGCCGCTCGTCAATGTCTTTCTGCTGAACAGCCCGCAAACCCTTACCCTTGCGGCGCCCGTAGAAATTACGCCAGGGCGCGCCGGAACTGTGGGTCGAATCCGCCATGGTGCCTTTCAGATCGCGCCCTTCAGAAGATCAACCAGATCCGTGCGCTCCCAGGAAAAACCGCCGTCCGCCTCGGGCGTCCGTCCGAAATGTCCGTAGGCTGCGGTGCGCTGATAGATCGGCTTGTTGAGCTCAAGCCGCGTGCGGATTCCGCGCGGGCTGAGGTCGATTTCGCGGGCGATCAGCGCTTCGATCTCGGCCTCGGGCACCTTGCCGGTGCCATGGGTGTCGACGTAAATCGACAGCGGTTTTGCGACTCCGATGGCATAGGAGAGTTGCAGCGTACACCGCTCCGCGAGCCCGGCGGCAACGATATTCTTGGCAAGATAACGCGCCGCATAGGCTGCCGAGCGGTCGACCTTGGTAGGGTCCTTGCCCGAAAATGCGCCACCTCCGTGCGGCGCCGCGCCGCCGTAGGTGTCCACGATGATCTTTCGGCCCGTCAGACCGGCATCGCCGTCGGGTCCGCCGATTACAAACTTGCCGGTGGGGTTCACCCACCATTCGGTGTCGCCCGTGATCCAGCCGTCGGGCAGCGTTTCGGTGACGTAGGGCTCCACAATGGCGCGCACGTCATCCGATGTCAGATCCGCATCCAGGTGCTGCGTTGACAGAACAATGGTGCTCACACCCACCGGCGCGCCGTTCTCATACCGCACGGTCAGCTGCGATTTTGCATCCGGGCCAAGCGCCGGTTCCGTTCCATCCTTGCGCACCTCTGCCAGCCGACGCAGGACCGCATGGGCGTAGTGGATCGGCGCTGGCATCAAGTCGGGTGTTTCGGTCGTCGCATAGCCGAACATGATACCCTGGTCACCGGCGCCTTCATCGCGGTTGCCGCCGCCGACGACCCCCTGGCTGATATGGGCAGACTGTTCATGCAGCAGGTTCGTGACCTCGCAGGTCGCATAGTGGAATTTGTCCTGTTCGTAACCGATGTCCTTGATGCAGGCACGGGCGATCTCTTCGATGCGGCCCATGTAGTCGGCGAGCTTGTCCTGATCGGTCAGCCCGACCTCTCCGCCAATGACCACGCGGTTCGTCGTGGCGAAGGTCTCGCAGGCAACGCGCGCGGTCTCTTCCTCGGCGAGGAAGGCATCGAGCACGGCATCGGAAATGCGGTCACAAACTTTGTCAGGGTGTCCTTCGGAGACGGACTCCGAGGTAAAAAGGTAATCTGCACGGGACATTGAGGCGCTCCATTCGTGTCGTCCCACCACGCCAGGAAGCCGTTGTGGAGGGGTTGGCTTTCGCGCATAGGACCGGCGCGTTCCGGCGTCAATCTGAAATCGTGCGGCGCCGGAAGATAAGAAGAGAGATGAGGCCGATCAGCACAATGGCGTAGGCGGGCCAGTCGCCGGTGCGGCTATAGAGGGTTGGCGGACGCTTGGGCGGCAGGGGCGCCTCGGCAAAGCCGGTTTTGCCCAGACCGATTTCCGCGACGACGCGACCGTAGGCGTCGATTACCGCGGAGACACCAGTGTTGGCGGACCGGACAGCGGGCAGCCCCTGTTCGATAGCCCGCAGGCGGGTCTGTGCGAGGTGCTGGTAGGGTCCCGAGATTTCCCCGAACCACGCATCATTCGTGATATGCAACAGCCAGCCGGGCCGCGCCGGTGCCGCGTTCACCAGATGGGGAAAGATCGCCTCGTAGCAGATGAGGGGCAAGGCTGGCCCGGCGTTTTCGAATGCGATCAGGCGCGGGCCGGGCCCGGGTGTGTACCCTGTCCCCAGCCGGTCGCCGAGCGCATAGAGCTTAAACCGCGCCGCAAAATCCCTGAGCGGCATGTATTCCCCGAAGGGCACGAGGTGATGCTTGTCATAGATCGCCGCCAGCGCGCCCTCCGGGGTCAGAGTTACCAGACTGTTCATCGCAAGCGTCCCCTCACGGCGCTGGATACCAAGGACGACTTCCGCATCTCCCGCCGCCGCTCCGATCGCATCCAAGAGATAACCCGATTGGCTCAGGAGACTCGGTACAGATGTTTCTGGCCAGACGATGATGTCGGGCTGCATCTCTGTCTGGGCTGACGTGGCGTCCATGGCGCGATCAAAGAACTCCTGCGCCCACTCCGGTTCCCACTTCAAGTGCTGGGCGGCATTGGGTTGAACCACGCGGACAATGGGCGCAGCTGCCGTGGGCGGCGTGGCTGGAATTGCCGCCGAGGTCCCCAAAAGCGCAGCCGCAAGCCCCAGAACGCCCAGAGACAGGCCAAGCGCCGGGCGCGGACCCGTCGCGACCAGGGCAAGGCCCGCTGTGAATGCGAGGGTCACAAAGGTCATCCCATGAGGGCCAAAGACTGCAAACCACTGAGCCAGCGGCGTCTCCGACCAGATGTAGCCGATCAGAACCCAAGGAAAGCCAGTAAAAAGATGGCTGCGGACGATCTCGGCCAGCGTTAGCCCAATCACCCAGGTCGCTGCCGCTGCGAAGCGCGTCCGAGGGTGCGCAACGCGCTCCGCCAGATACACGCCGAGCGCCCAGAGAACGGACAAGCCTGTGGCTAGAAAGAAAAGTGCAAAGGGCGCCATCCAGCCATGCCGGGCGATATCGACCATGAAGGGCTCGACGATCCAGAAAAGCGTCAGGGCGAAATACCCGACGCCGGCCACATAAATGCGCTGCCAGCGCGCGCGTGTGGTCGGTGCGGCCATATGCAGAGCACAGAGTGCGGCAAGCGCAGGCACGGCAAGCCAGAAGAACCCCCAGGGCGCATGGCCAAGGCCAGCCACAGCGCCAAGCACAAAGGACGTAAGCCTTGGGCGCACGTCAACGGCGGCCATGATCCTGGAAAGTGCTGACGCTGGCGCGGATGCGTCGCTCATGCCATGTGCCCGCGCTGGCCTGTCGCAGCGCCGGGCCCCGACCTAAGTCCAGTCGGCGTCGGGCACCCGGACGCGCAAACGTTTGACACGGCGTGGATCGGCATCGACCACCTCAAATTCCAGCCCGTCGGGGTGTGAGACGACCTCGCCCCGCGCGGGCACCCTGCCCGTGAGCACAAAGACCAGACCACCCATCGTGTCAATCTCTTCCTCGGCGTCAGGATCCTGCAATTTTCGGCCGACGACCGCCTCGAATTCATCCACCGGCGCCCTGGCCTGGACAAGATAGCAACCAGGGCTTTCGCGCACCCAGAGATCGGCCTCGTCCACATCGTGTTCGTCTTCGATCTCGCCCACGACCTGTTCGATGAGGTCCTCAATAGTCACCAGGCCGTCGACACCGCCGTATTCGTCAATCACCAGCGCCATGTGCACACGTTCGCTCTGCATCTTCTGCAAAAGAACCCCGATGGGCATTGAGGGCGGCGCGAAGAGCAGGGGTCGCAGCATGGCGCGCATTTCAAAATCCGGCCCGCCGCCGTTAAAACCGTGCACGAGAGCGAGGTCCTTGAGGTGGATCATGCCCACGGGCGTATCCAGCGTGCCGTCAAAGACTGGCAGACGGCTGAACCCCGACTTTCGGAAAAGCGCAATCAGCTCGTCCTTGTTGATATCGACCGGGACAGCTTCGATCTCGATTTTCGGGATCGCCACATCCTCAACCCGCAGGCGCCGGAGGTTCAGCATACCCAAAGCCGACTTCGGTGCCATGCTGCCATTGGCATGGACAACCGGTTCGACCTGTTCAACCGTCTCGATGTCAGTCGGGCTCAGCACACTGATTATTCGGCCGAAAAACCCTTTTTGATCCTGCGCATCAACCTGCGCTTGATCTTGCTTTGTTCTGGCCTCGTCGGCACGCGCGCTTGGCGCTGCCATAGAAGACCCTTCCGCGTCGTCGCCCATCTGTCCTTTCCACCACAAACGGCGCAATACGCCGTAATTCACTAATATGGGTTCGCAATACCCATTCTGGCAAGTATTTCGACTTCTAAACGTTCCATAACCTCTGCCTGCGCATCGGTTTCATGGTCATATCCCAGTAAATGTAAAATTGCATGAACGATCAGATGGGTGACGTGATCCGGCGCATCTATGCCACCAGCCTCTGCCTCGGACAGGCAGGTTTCATAGGCAATTGCGATATCGCCTAGTTCTTCTGGGTCGTTGGGTGGTCCGCCTTTTGGGCGGAGGGCGGGGTCACGGACTTCCACGGGCCAGCTGAGTACATTAGTGGGTTTGGCCTTGCCGCGAAAGTCGGCGTTCAGCTCGGCGATCCGCGCGTCATCGCAGGCGAGAAGCGCGATCAGGAAGCCACCCGGGTTCAGACCGACATGGTCAAGGGTCGCGTCTGAGGCACGCTTTGCGATTGTTTCCAGAGGCAGATCATGCCACCGATCGTCCGCGGTGACGATCTCGAGGGTCATTGCGCGGCCTTCAGGCGGCGGGAAAAGGCCAGAGGCGAACGGCGCGCGGACCAGGCTTCGGCGATGCGCGTGGCGTTCTCTTCCGGCGGGTCGGTCCCGTCCACCGACAGATCATAGGCGCGACCTTCGTGAATTGTCTGGGCATCCCGCAAAGCGCTTCCTGCGGGGCGGTCACCGCGCGCCAGCTCGCGCTTTGCAAGGAGCTCGGGCGGACAGAAGACACCAACGGTAAAGACATCGGTATCGCTGAAAGCCTCCGCGAGATCCCCGAGAAACCCCTCGTTGTCGAGAATATGCTCCAGGATCAGGTTGTTTCCCGCCGATGTGTACGCGCCGAGAGACCGGTGAAAGCCCTCAAAAAACGCAGGCCGCGCCCGCCGCCAGTCGAACTCGCCGGACTGGAACCGGGCCGAGGGCAGAACCCCGCTGTCGCGCAGATGATCGATGGAGATATGCCAGAAGGGTTCGCTCACCACGTTCTGCAAGGCCCGGGCAATGGAGGATTTCCCACTGCTCGACGCGCCGTGCAGAAAGATCACCTTGCCAGACACAGGGTCCCCCCTCAGGCGTCGCCCTTGTCGTAGGCTTCGATAATCTGCGCCACCAGCGGATGGCGCACAACGTCCTTGGCGGTGAAGTAGTTGAACGAGATGTTGGAGATCCCTTTCAAAAGCCGCTCGGCATCGTGGAGCCCCGAGGGGACGCCCCGCGGCAGGTCCACCTGGCTGCGATCGCCGGTGATGACCATCCGGCTGCCTTCGCCGAGGCGGGTCAGGAACATCTTCATCTGCATAGATGTCGCGTTCTGCGCCTCGTCCAGCACGACAAACGCATTGGACAGCGTGCGCCCGCGCATAAACGCCAGAGGCGCGATCTCGATCCGCTTGTCCTCGATCAGCTTTGCCACTTGCTTGCCGGGCAAAAAGTCGTTCAGCGCGTCGTAGAGCGGCTGCATGTACGGATCGACCTTATCCTTCATATCCCCCGGCAAAAAACCCAGCCGCTCGCCGGCCTCGACCGCGGGGCGTGACAGAATGATCCGGTCCACCAGACCGCCGATAAACATCGACACACCGACGGCCACGGCAATGTAGGTTTTCCCGGTGCCCGCCGGACCAATTCCGAAGGCCAGTTCATGGTCAAAGAGGGCCTGCACATAGGCCTTCTGTGCATCTGTCCGAGGTTCGACCGTTTTCTTGCGCGTCTTGATCTCGACCCGCCCGCCGCGAAACATCTCCAGCTGGTCGCCGTCGCGCGTGCCGGTGCCCACGTCCGACGATCCCATGCGTATTTCGCCGTCGATGTCGCCCGGTTCGATCTGCCGTCCGGATTCAAGCCGCGCATAAAGCGCCTGCAGCACATCGGCGGCCTTGCCAATCGCTGCCTCTTCCCCGTGGACGATCAACTGATTGCCGCGCCGCACGATCTGCACGCCCAGAGCGCTTTCGATCATGGTCAGGTTGCGATCAAATTCACCGCAGAGATCAATCAGAAGTCGGTTGTCGGGAAATTCGATATGCGTTTCGCCAAGGTCGTCGGGCGACGGCGGGATGGGCGCAATTTCGGCCAAGCAAAGCTCCGGGATTCGCGGTTTCCTTAACGGGATGCTGCCAAGCCTTCGGGCTTCACGCAAGCATATCTCGGTAATTGTCACCGGATTGTCGCGAAATATGGGGTGTGACGCTTGGCTGGATCGACGCTGGGCGCAGTCTGGGCGAGCCTTCTTTCATGTCGAGATCGCTGTCTTTTCTTACCGCATCCCTGTTGGTGCTGGCTGCCGCCCCGATCGCGCCCGTCACAGAGATCGTGGCTCTGGTGGCCGCCGGACATCCGCGCGGGACCTTCGACGCTGAAACGGGCTGGACCACGGTTGAAATCGAAACAGGCGACGGCTTCACCCGGTTCGAGCACGGGCCGTCCGCCGTCCAGCGCCCGATCTGCATTCTGGTTCTGCAGAGCGGGCTGGGGCTTGGCCGCGTTACCCTGGCTGACCTCGACTGCGACAGCGTGGTTGAGACGGTGAAATTCGACGATGACGATCCGCTTTCGACGGCAACAGCGGACTTCGACCAGCTCTTCTCAGACACCGTCAGCGGCATCGCCGAAGCCCTGCGTGACACCGCACCAGAACCGGCGCCGGCGAAACCGCGGGCGCGGCCCTGACGCCTGTCAGGTGAGCTCGCCGGCCAGCGAATTCGGCGCGCTCTCGGTGACACGCACTGCACGGATATCACCTGCGGAGAGACCCGGCGCCGTCACGTGGACGGCATGCAAGTACTCGGATTTGCCGACCATCTGCCCCTCAAGCCGACCCGGTTTCTCAAAGAGTACATTGACCTCGCGCCCAACCATCGCAGCCTGCACCGCCTGCTGTTGCTCGGTCAGAAGCGCCTGAAGGGCCTGCAAACGTGCGCCCGCCACGTCTTCCGGGACATCCGTCCGTTCGGCAGCGGGTGTGCCAGGCCGCGCGGAGTACTTGAAGCTGAACGCCTGCCCGTAACCCACCTCGCGGACCAGGGCGAGCGTATCGGCGAAATCCGCGTCGGTCTCTTCGGGGAACCCGACAATGAAATCGCCCGACAGCAGAATATCAGGCCGGGCGGCACGGATGCGTTCGATCAGGCGAATGTACTCTTCGGCCGTGTGCTTGCGGTTCATTCGCTTGAGAATGCGGTCGCTGCCGGACTGCACCGGCAAATGCAGGTAAGGCATCAGCTTGGCGCAGGTGCCATGGGCCTCGATCAGGTCCTCGGACATGTCGTTTGGGTGGCTCGTCGTGAACCTGATGCGGTCCAACCCGGCGATCTCGTTCAGCGCCCAGATGAGCCGCGCCAGCGACCAGGTGCCGCCGTCCCCCTCGCCGTGGTAGGCATTGACGTTCTGACCAAGAAGCGTGATTTCGCGCACCCCTCTGTCCACAAGGTCACGCGCTTCATCAAGGATGCGGCCGGCGGGACGGCTGACTTCGGCGCCGCGCGTATAGGGGACAACGCAGAAGGCACAAAACTTGTCGCAGCCTTCCTGCACTGTCAGAAAGGCAGTCGGTGCCCGGCGGGCCTTGGGCCGAAGAGGCAAGTCGTCGAACTTCATTTCCTCGGGGAAATCGGTGTCGAGCGCCCTGGTGCCGCTGCGCGCCTGAGCTTCGAGCGTGGGCAGCCGGTGATAGCTTTGGGGCCCGACCACAAGATCCACGAGCGGCTGACGGCGCATGATCTCGGCGCCTTCCGCCTGCGCAACGCAGCCTGCGACGCCGATCTTCAGGTCCGGGTTCCCATCCTTCAGGGGCTTGAGGCGGCCAAGTTCGGAATAGACCTTCTCGGCCGCCTTCTCGCGGATGTGGCAGGTGTTCAGGAGGATGAGATCCGCCTCTGCCGGATCGCCCACGGTCTCGTATCCAGAGGGCCCGAGCGCTTCGGCCATTCGCTCGCTGTCGTAAACGTTCATCTGGCAGCCGTAGGTCTTGATAAAAAGCTTCTTCGGGGCCGACATAGGCGCATCCTGACGGGTGAATTTCTTGACCCGACGGGCTCTACGCGATTGCTGCCCGCGCCGCAACGCTTGAGCTTTGGTCGATCTTTTTCCAAGATGCGCCTGCACTGACGCGACACCCAGCCCAAACCCGGACCCCGCCGCACGGCATGCAGTACGATTCTTTGAAGAAGTTCCTGGCCAAGGGGCGCAGTGCAATTGGGCGCGGACCACTGGCGATGGTCTTTATCGAAGACAGTTTCGAGATCGACACAACGCTGCGCCACCACCTGGAACTGGGATTTGAGCCGGTGATTGTCTTTGCACCCGCGCCCATGGCCCTGCCCGATGACCTTGACGGCCGGGTGATCGAGGTGACCCACGACACCCGAACTTCAGGCTCTGTCGAGACCGCGGTCAACGCCGTGATCGCCGCCGCCCCAGGCGTCTGGATGTACTACTGCTTTAACGGCGAATATCTGTTCCATCCCTTTGCAGAAGACCGCAGCGTGGCCGAGATGCTGGCCTTCCACACGGAGGAACGCCGCAGTGCCATGGTGACGTTCGTCGTCGACCTTTACGGCATCGATGGCGACGACGAGAAAAGCGTCCTGTCACTCGACCATGCGCGGCTGGACCGGACGGGATATTTCGCGCTCGCCCGGAAGGATCCGATGGATGGGTCCAATCTGGAACGACAGCTCGATTTTTTTGGCGGGCTTCGCTGGCGCTTTGAAGAGCATATCCCCAAGGCCAGCCGGCGCATTGACCGTATCGGGCTTTTCAGGGCCAAGACAGGTCTGCGGCTTTTGCCCGGTCATCTTTTCTCGGACCCAGAATACAACACCTACGCCTGCCCCTGGCACAACAACCTGACGTCGGCCATCTGCTCGTTCCGGACGGCCAAGGCCCTGCGCACAAACCCCGGCACGAAATTCGATGTGCGGGCTTTCGGCTGGCACGGGTCGGTGCCTTTTGAATGGCATTCGGCTCAGCTTATGGATCTCGGTTTAATCGAACCGGGCCAATGGTTCTGACGCCAGACCGCGAACTGCGGTCTGTGCGGCAATCTTGATCTCGCGAATTGACCGGGCGCGGCAGTTTTTTTCCACCTTCGCGCCCCCAAAAGGCCAGAATCGGATTACAATCATTGTTTCCAGGCGGGGGATTATGCTTGGAGATGCGGTCGAATGCTGCCTGCACGGGGGGTCCTGCGAGACCCCAATAAATTGCGCCGCCGTCGCGGCGCCCGCCGTCTGTTGCTGGCGGTGATCGGTGTTTTTGCGCTCGGGGCCGTTTCCGCGGCCTCGGCCCGCGAGAGCGCCTTGTCGCCTTTTCTCGTCGCTCAGAAGAGCATTTCGGCGCCCGCGGGTTTCGCGGGGGTCTGCGCCATGTATCCATGGGCCTGCGCCGGACGGGTGCGTGTTGGCACGCCAGCGGTGCGCGGAACAGCCAATCTTCTGCGTGTGGCCGATCAGATCAACAGCCGCATTAATCGCACGGTGCCCCAGATCACAGACCGCGCCCAGTTCCGTCGCGAAGAATACTGGTCGCTGCCCACCATGCGCGGTGGCGATTGCGAAGATTTCGCCCTTCTAAAGATGAAAACCCTCATGCAAGCAGGCGTGCCGGCCAATCGCCTGATGATCGCCACTGCGTTTTTGCCGGACCGGACGCGCCACGCCGTTCTCGTTCTCAGGACAGACCACGGCGATTTTGTGCTCGACAACCTTGAACGCCGCATCCTGCCTTGGGAAGACACCGGTCTGACGTTTCTGCGGATGCAAAACCCGGACCGTCCCGCTTCTTGGGACGCCGTCTTTGCGGGCGGCATGATCAAGTCGCCACGCATCGCCACGGGTTCTGTGACGAGGTAAAGGGCCGCGCCCAGGCGCAGCCCTTCAATATTCAGCGTCCGCTACAGCCTCGACCTGTGCAACTTCCCGCATCGGGGCCAGGACCGGTGCTGCCACCGCCGCCGCCTCCACCGCCGGAACCACCACCTCCGCCGCCGCCAGAGCCGCCTCCGCCTCCGCCGCCGCCTCCGCCGCCGGGTGTCCCGCCGGAAGGTCCGCCGGAGGGACCACCGCCATCGACGCCGTCCTCGCTGTCGTCATCGCGCGGGCGGTCACTGTCGTCCGCTTCCACGATAGTACCCGTGGCGTCCTCTCCGAGAAGAAGCGCCACCTCCGGGCAGTTCTCAAGCACGTAGAGGAAAATCCGCTCAAAATCCGGGCGGGCCCGAATGGCTTCGATCTGCTCTTCCGTCAATTCCACCCAAAGGCAGGACTGGCGGAGCGCCGTTTCGGTGTCCACCATGGTCAGGCCAGGCATAACCGTCCCTTCGGCCCGGATGATATCTTCTTCGCCGGGCGGCGGGGTGGTACATGCCGATACCAAGAACAGGCCGCCAAGAACGGCAACGATCGGTTTACGTAGTATGGATCTCATTTTGCCCCCTAACTCAGGAAACTCTTTACCGGGCGATTTACAGTTCAGATGGTTACTGGACTCTTGCCAAAAAAGGTTCAATGCAAGCCGTTTCGTGAAAATCGCTTAATGAAAAACGGCGGAAATGTGGCAGTGTGACATGGAATCCGTAATCCAGTTCACACTTCGCGAAAGACCGCCGACAGATGGCAGTGCGCCGCGCAATCGGGAGGTCATCGGCGAAATCTATTGCCTTGCGAGAAAACCGGGCCCGGTCACTTCTTGCGAAGCCGGATCACGACCTCGACCTTCGAAATCTCTGCACCCTCGGGCGCGTCGGGAAGGCGCGCGATCTGCAGTTGCTCGGACGGTGCATCGGTCAGCTTGGCGTCATCTTCCCAGTAGAAATGCGGATGATCGTCGACGCGCGTATCGAAATAGCTCTTTGTGCCATCGACCGTGACCTCTTGCATCAGGCCCGCCTCGCAGAAGGCCCGAAGCGTGTTGTAGACCGTTGCCAGAGAGACCCGCTCGCCCGCAGTGTTCGCGGCGGCATAGAGGCTTTCGGCCGTTACGTGGCGATCCTGGCCGTCCCCAACCAAGAGGCCCGCAAGCGTCACACGCTGGCGGGTTGGCCGCAGTCCGGCGCCCATCAACCACGACGCACCCCGTTCGGCAGCGGTATCCTGTTTGGTCGTCATGGGGATAATATAGGCGCGCGCGCCCCGGATTTTCAAACGGTTTCCGCCAGGGAGCCGGGATTACCGGCGCATCACCCGAGTTAAAGACCTCCCCTTGCCCTTCGTTCGGCGCTGGTGATAGACCACCGCGAACGCAAGTCCGAAGTGCCAAGGCCCGCAAAGCGAATGTCCAAGTTTCCGACCACTTTTGACCGGGAAGACCTGCTCCGGTGCGCGCGAGGCGAGTTATTTGGCCCCGGCAATGCCCAGCTTCCCTTGCCGCCCATGCTGATGATGGATCGTATCACCGACATCTCTGCGGACCGCGGGGAACATGGAAAAGGTCATGTTGTCGCAGAATTCGACATCACCCCGGATCTCTGGTTCTTCGAATGTCACTTTCCCGGCAATCCGGTCATGCCCGGGGCGCTCGGGCTCGACGGTCTCTGGCAGCTCACCGGGTTTAACCTGGGCTGGCGGGGCTGGCAGGGACAGGGCTTCGCGCTTGGCGTCGGTGAAGTAAAACTCACCGGCATGGTGCGCCCGGACCGTACGATGATTACCTACTTCGTTGATTTCACCCGGGTGATCGACCGCAAACTCAAAATGGGCGTCGCCGACGGCCGCGTTGAGGCAGATGGCGAAGTCATTTATCAGGTGAAGAACATGAAGGTTGGTCTGGCCGTCGCCGAAGACTGATCCGCAGCACGAGGAGAGCGCCCATGCGCCGCGTCGTCATCACCGGTCTGGGGATCGTCTCCCCTATCGGCAACACTGCAGCTGAAGTCACCGACAGCCTGCGCGAGGGCCGCTCGGGACTGGTTTTTGCCGAGGACTATGCCGCAAATGGCTTTCGCTGCCAGGTGCACGGCATGCCGAAGATTGAACCAGCAGAGGTTATCGATAAACGCCAGATGCGCTTTATGGGGCCTGGCGCAGCCTACAATTTTATCGCCATGGAAGAGGCGATTGCTGACAGCGGGCTGGAGGAAAAGGACATCTCGAACGAGATGACCGGCCTGATCATGGGATCGGGCGGGCCATCCACCTCAAACTTCTTTACCGCGTTTGAGACCGTCAAGACGAAGGGTGCACCCAAGCGTATGGGCCCCTTTATGGTCACGCGCTGCATGTCGTCGACGAATTCCGCATGCCTGGCGACGCCTTTCAAGATCAAGGGCATCAACTATTCAATCACCTCCGCCTGCTCCACTTCGGCCCATTGCATCGGCAACGGCGCGGAACAGATCCAGATGGGCAAGCAGGACATTGTCTTTGCCGGCGGCGGGGAAGAGGTGGACTGGACGCTGAGCTGCCTTTTTGACGCCATGGGCGCCATGAGTTCCAAGTACAACGACACACCCGAGACCGCGAGCCGCGCCTTTGACGCCACCCGCGACGGATTCGTCATCGCCGGGGGCGGCGGCGTGGTGGTGCTGGAAGAACTGGAACACGCCAAGGCCCGAGGCGCCAAGATCTATGCCGAGGTCACAGGCTACGGCGCAACCTCGGACGGGTATGATATGGTTGCCCCATCGGGCGAAGGCGGCGAGCGGTCCATGCGGCTAGCAATCAAAGATTTGGGCGAGCGCAAGGTCAATTACATCAATGCGCACGGCACCTCGACGCCTGCGGGCGACGTCACCGAAGTGGAGGCCATACGCCGGGTCTTTGGCGAGGGCGAGACGCCCCCCATCAGCTCGACGAAATCGCTCACCGGCCATTCGCTCGGCGCAACCGGGGTGCACGAAGCCATCTACAGTCTCTTGATGATGCAGAATAATTTTATCACGGCCTCGGCCAACATCACGGAACTCGATCCTGAAATACACCAGGGCGAGATTGTGCTGACCCGGCAAGACGACGTCGATCTCGACACAGTCCTGTCCAACAGCTTTGGCTTTGGCGGCACCAACGCCACGCTGGTGATGTCGAAATTTCACGGGTGAACGAAACCATGCCGGAACTGATGAAAGGCAAGCGCGGGCTTGTCATGGGGGTGGCGAACGACCGCTCGATTGCCTGGGGCATCGCAAGGGCGATGTCCGCGGAAGGGGCTGAACTGGCCTTTACTTATCAGGGCGATGCCTTCGGCAAACGCGTGGCCCCGCTGGCCGAAAGCCTGGGCTCGGACATTCTGGTCGATGTGGACGTAACAGACGACGCCTCGCTCGACGCAGCTTTCGGACAGTTGGCCGATCGCTGGGGCAGCATCGATTTTCTGGTGCACGCCATTGCCTATTCGGACAAGGCGGAACTGCAGGGGCGATTTATCGATACCACGCGGGCGAATTTCTCGAACTCGCTGTGCATCTCCTGCTATTCGCTAATCGACGTGGCGCGCCGCGCGCGGCCCCTGATGCCGAACGGCGGCACCATTCTGACGCTGACCTACCAGGGCTCAAACCGGGTCACGCCCTATTACAACGTCATGGGCGTCGCAAAGGCGGCACTCGAATCCGCGGTCCGCTATCTGGCAAACGATCTCGGGCCCGAAGGCATCCGCGTAAACGCCATCAGCCCCGGACCGATGAAAACGCTTGCCGGTGCAGCCATCGGTGGGGCACGCCGGACCTACCGCCAGACAGAGGCCAACGCGCCCCTCCGTTCGAACGCCAGCCTTGAGGCTGTCGGCGGCACGGCGGTTTACCTCGCCTCCGATTTCGGCGCCTGCACAACCGGTGAAATCGTGCGCGTGGACGGCGGCTATCATGTCATCGGCATGCCGCAAGTCGAGAACCTCGGTTAGCTCTAGTGCGGGGTTTTCACCCGCCCCTCCCCGTGCCAGTGTCGCGCCGGAACCGGGAGGAACAGGATGCCGATCAAAGCCTGCATTTTCGATGCCTATGGAACGCTCTTCGACGTGGCCGCCGCCGCACGGGAAGCGGCCGCGGAACCAGGCCGCGAGGCGTTGGCGGGGACATGGCAGAAGCTGGCCGCGGACTGGCGGCTGAAGCAACTTCAATACACCTGGCTGCGGGCCATCACGGGCGACCACACGGATTTCTGGGAAGTCACTCAAAACGGCCTCGACTGGGCTCTTGAGGCTGGCGGTCTTGCGGGCGACGCCGACCTCCGCGCGAGGCTGCTGGCGCTTTACTGGGAGCTCTCCGCCTACCCGGAAGTGCCGAAAATGCTCGCCGACCTGAAGGCCGCCGGATTTTCCACCGCGATCCTGTCCAACGGCTCGCCCGACATGCTGAACGGTGCGGTCAAATCTGCGGGCGTGGGCGCCAATCTCGACGATGTTCTGAGCGTCGAAAGCGTAGGTATCTTCAAGCCCGCCGCTGTGGTCTATGACCTTGTAGAAAAACGCTTTGGCACAGGCAGGGACGAGGTGCTCTTTGTTTCATCAAACGGCTGGGATGCAGGCTGTGCGACCGTCTACGGCTTTCAAACCGTCTGGGTGAACCGCACGGGCGAACCGGTCGACCGCCTGCCCAAGGCGCCGCTCAACATCCTGAACGATCTGAGCACAATCCCCGAGCTCGCGGGACAGGCCTGATGCCGACGTTCCAGACCGCAGACGGGCTGACACTGCATTTTACCGACGACGGTGCCGGTCTGCCGCTTCTCTGTCTGGCCGGCCTCTCGCGCAACACCCGCGATTTTGAGCCTGTGGTGGCACGGTTTGCCGAAAGTGCCCGGGTCATCTGCCTCGACTCCCGGGGGCGCGGTGCATCAGATTTTGATCCGGACTACCACAATTACAACGTCTTGCAGGAAAGCCTGGATGCGCTGGCGCTCTTGGACCACCTTGGGATCGAAAAGGCAGCGATCCTCGGCACCTCGCGCGGCGGCCTGATCGCGATGACGCTCGCCGTGGGGCACAAGGATCGCTTGCGCGGTGTTTTCCTCAACGACATTGGCCCACTGATCGAACCCGCCGGGCTGGCGCATATCTTCACCTATCTCGGCAACAGACCGCAGTTTTCAGACTACGACGATGCAGCGGAGAAGCTTGAAGTGGCCATGGCCGCCCGATTTCCCGGTGTCTCGCGCGCCGCCTGGCGCGTCTACGCAGAACGGATCTGGCGAGAGGTCGAGGACGGTCTGGACCTGCGCTATGACCCCAACCTTCGGCGGGCGTCCCTGGAACAGTCGGCGGGCGATCAGATGCCTAACCTCTGGCCGCTCTATGACGCTTTGCAGGACCTGCCGATTGCGCTTTTGCGGGGGGCCAACTCGGACCTTCTGTCTGCCGAGACCGCCCGGAAGATGATCGAACGGCATCCCGGCGTCCTCTATGCCGAGGTGCCGGACCGCGGCCATGTTCCGTTCCTTGACGAACCGCAAAGCATCGCCCTGATCGAAGACTTCCTGAAAGCTGTGAAATGAACATCGACATGATCCGCGCATCCGCGGACCGTTTCGCCGGGGTCGGCGTGGAAACGCCGCTCCTGTCCTCGCCGTTCCTCGACGAGATCGCCGGGCGCCGCGTCTTCGTGAAGGCTGAGTGCCTGCAGCACACCGGTTCCTTCAAATTCCGGGGCGCCTGGTCTGCGATCACCGGTATGGCGCCCGAAAAAGGCGTTATCGCCTATTCCTCGGGCAACCATGCCCAAGGCGTGGCCCGCGCCGCCCGCATGCACGACCTGCCGGCCACCATCGTGATGCCGTCCGATGCCCCGGCGATCAAAATCGCCAACACCAGCGCCCTTGGGGCCGACGTCGTTCTCTATGACCGGGAAACCGAAAGCCGCGAGGAGATCGGCGAGCGCCTGATGGAAGAGCGCGGGCTGACTTTGATCCGCCCCTATGACGAACCCTTCGTCATCGCCGGTCAGGGCACAACGGGCCTAGAGATCGCCGCGCAGACCGGGGCCATGGGGATTACAGAGGCCGAGGTTCTTGTCTGCTGCGGTGGCGGCGGTTTAACGAGCGGTATCGCTCTGGCGCTGGAGGCGGACGCGCCCCACTTGAAGGTGCGCCCGGTGGAACCTGCGGGCTTCGACGATGTGAAGCGTTCGCTCGAAACCGGCAGTATTCAGCGCAACAACGCGGCCACCGGATCGATCTGCGATGCCATTCTGACTCCTGCGCCGGGCAACCTCACTTTCCCGATCATCCAGCGGCTTTGCGGCATGGGGATCGTGGTTTCCGATGACGACTGCCTTAAGGCCATGGGCCTTGCATTTCGCCACCTGCACCTGGTGATCGAACCCGGCGGCGCGGCCGCCTTGGCTGCCGCCCTTTTCCACGGGACAGGTTTGGCAAGCGACACGGTCATCGCAACAGCGAGCGGCGGCAATGTGGACACGCCCATGTACACGCGCGCCCTGGCCACCCTGACCGACTAGACTTCATACCACGCCCTGCATCAAACTAATTGACATTGCCAATTAGTTTGATGCAGATTTGCGGCGGGAGGATAAAAATGCGCACACAAGTCGTCATCATTGGCGGCGGGCCGTCCGGCTTGCTGTTGTCTCAGATCCTGCACCGCGCGGGCGTCGACACGGTCGTTCTGGAACGCCGCAGCCGGGACTACGTCCTGGGGCGCATTCGCGCGGGTGTCCTCGAAAGCGGCACGGCGGAGGTGCTTCGCAGTGCAGGCGTCGGCAACCGCATGGAAGCGGATAGTTTCCCCCACGAAGGCACCTACGTCAGCGCCCGAAACCATGCCTTTCGGGTGGACTTCAAGAACTTGACAGGCAAGGAAATTCTTGTCTACGGGCAGACGGAAGTGACGCAGGATCTTTACGCCGCGCGCGACGCCATGGGCGGCGTGATCGTCGAGGAAGCCGAGGGCGTAACACCCCAGGCTCTGGACACCACGGCGCCCTATGTGACCTATACGAAGGACGGGACCGAACACCGGATCGACTGCGACTTCGTGGCCGGGTGCGACGGCTTCCATGGCGTCAGCCGAAAGGCCATTCCGACATCTGTTCTCAGAGAATACGAGCGGGTCTATCCCTTCGGCTGGCTCGGCGTCCTCAGCGAAACGCCACCCTGCAGCGACGAGTTGATCTACGCCAACCACGCACGCGGCTTTGCGCTCTGTTCCATGCGAAACGAAAACCTCAGCCGGTACTACGTACAAGCCCCGGTGGACGATCCGCTGGAAAAATGGAGCGACGATCTCTTCTGGGACGAACTGCGCCGCCGCCTGCCGGAGGACACGGCAGAGGCCATGGTCACCGGTCCGTCCATCGAGAAATCCATCGCCCCGCTCAGATCCTTCGTGGCCGAACCCATGCGGTGGGAACGGCTCTTTCTGGTCGGTGACGCGGCACATATCGTGCCGCCAACTGGCGCAAAGGGCCTGAACCTTGCTGTCTCGGACGTGCATTACCTATCCGACGGCCTGATCGCGCACTACCGGAGCGATGGCGATCATGGCATCGACAGCTATTCGGAAAAAGCGCTGGCGCGGGTCTGGAAAGCCGTTCGGTTTTCCTGGTGGTTTACCAAAACGATGCACCGTTTCCCCGATCAGACCGATTTCGACCAGCGCATGCAGGAAGCCGAGATTGATCTTCTGGCGACAAGCCGCGCGTCACAGCTCAGTATGGCAGAAAACTACGTAGGGCTGCCTTTCTGATGGATGTTCTGGAGCTTGACGACGTGACCCTGCACTACCGCGTTGACGGTGACCCCGCCGGCGCGCCCGTGGTCTTCGCCAACAGTCTCGGCACGGATCTACGGCTTTGGGACAAGATCCTGCCGCTTCTGCCTGCGGGCCTCAGGATCATCCGCTACGACAAGCGCGGCCATGGGCTAAGCACCTGTCCCCCGGCGCCCTTTACGATGGGGGCATTGGTGCGCGACGCAGAACGCCTGCTCGACCATCTTGAGGTGCGGAACTGCGTCTTCGTGGGGCTCTCGATCGGCGGCATGATCGCCCAGGGGCTTGCCGTGAAACGGCTGGACCAGATCCGTGCCATGGTCATCTCAAACACCGCAGCGAGGATCGGCACAACCAAGTTGTGGCAAGAGCGGATAGATGGCGTTGCGGCAGATGGCGTGGCAAGCCTCGCCGACGCGGTGATGGAACGCTGGTTCTCTAAAGTCTTTCGCGCCACACCAGAACTGAGCGCCTGGAAGACCATGCTGACGAACACGCCAGACGACGGATATGCCGGCTGCTCGGCGGCGATCCAGGGCACGGATTTCTACAGCACCACGGCGACGCTCACACTTCCGACGCTCGCCATCGCGGGCAGCGAAGACGGGTCGACGCCGCCCGATCTGGTGCGCGAGACGGCGGAGTTAATCAAAGGGTCTCGTTTCCACCTCATCCGGGGGGCCGGACATTTGCCCTGCGTAGAGGCACCGGACGAATACGCCGAAACGCTCGCCACATTCCTCAAGGAGCTGGGCCATGTCTGACACGCGCCACAAGAAAGGCATGGAGGTCCGCCGATCCGTTCTGGGCGACACCCACGTGGACCGGGCCGAAGCGGAAAAGACACCCTTCGATGAACCCTTCCAGACGCTGATCACGGAAGGCGCCTGGGGCACGGTCTGGGCGTCGGAGAAAATCAGCCGGCGCGAGCGCTCAATGCTAACGCTGGCGCTGCTCGCAGCGACCGGCAATTTCGAAGAAATCCCCATGCACATACGCGCCACGGCGAACACCGGTGCCAGCAAAGACGACGTGATGGAGGCTTTCCTGCACGTAGCGATCTACGCCGGTGTGCCCAAGGCCAATCACGCAATCAAGCTCGCCAAAGTGACTTTTGCTGAAATGGAGGGTCGGGAATGACACCGCTTCCTCTGGTCCAGCGTAACTATTCTGACCATCCGCCGGCCTACGCACCGGCCTATAAGACCACCACCGCGCGCAGTCCGCGCCTGCCCCTTTTGTCCATGCCGTCGACCCCGACCGAGGAAACCGGGCCGGTCTATGGCCAGGATACTCTGGGGCCCCTCGACAACAACCTTATCCTGAACTTCACGGGCGGCGAGGCCCCCGCCGTGGGCGAAAGGATCGTGGTCCATGGCCGAGTGCTTGATCAATCGGGTCGCCCTCAGCCCGGCGTGCTGGTGGAAATCTGGCAAGCCAACGCGGGCGGGCGCTACCGCCACAAACACGACGGCTACCTTGCACCACTCGACCCTAATTTCGGCGGTTGCGGGCGCACGGTCACAGATGACTCCGGTGCCTATGAGTTCCTGACCGTCCGCCCCGGCGCCTATCCCTGGCCCAATGGCGTCAACGACTGGCGGCCCATGCACATCCATTTCTCTGTCTTCGGACGGGCCTGGGGGCAGCGGCTGATCACACAGATGTATTTCGAAGGCGACCCGCTGATCGCCCGTTGCCCCATCGTCCATTCAATCCCGGATCAGTCCGCAGTCGAGCGGCTGGTGGCGCCCCTCGATATGTCGCGCGCCCTGCCCATGGACGCTCTGGCCTATAAATTCGACATTGTTTTGCGCGGCACGCGGCAGACCTTGTTCGAAAACCGGATGGAGGCCCTCTGAGATGCCGCAGACGTTAGATTGGCTGGCCGAAACCCCAAGCCAGACAGCAGGCCCTTATGTGCACATCGGCTGTACACCGCGCGCGATCGGGATCGACAGCATCTACCCGGATACGCTGGCTGCCGAGGCATTTTCCAAGGACGCGCCGGGCGAGCGCATCACCGTCACGGGCCGGATCATCGACGGCACGGGCACGCCCCTGAAAGACGTGATGGTGGAAAGCTGGCAGGCAGGCGCCGACGGGACGTTCGGACCGGGCGCCGAGGGGCACGCGCGGTTTATCGCGGATCTGCAGAACGGGGTCTGGACGCTGGAGACAATCAAGCCAGGCGTAGTGAACACCCGCGACGGTCGCCCGCAAGCGCCGCACATCGACCTTTGGATCGTGTCCCGTGGCATCAACCTGGGCCTCGCCACGCGGATCTATTTTGCCGGTGACGCTCTGGAGGCCGATCCGCTTCTGGGCCGGATCGAACAGCCGGAGCGCCGGGAAACCCTGGTGGCCAAAGCCATCGGGCCGAACGCATTTTCCCACGACATCCATCTACAGGGTGAACGTGAAACCGTGTTCCTGGATCTCTGAGCGTGCCCGCGAGCCCCTTTGACAGCGCAATCATGACGGAGCTTTTTCATGAACCCGTCGTGGGCAGGCTCTTGTCCGACGGTGCCGAGGTTCGTTCGATGTTGCTTGTGTTGGGGGCTCTGGCCAAGGCGCAAGGTTCGCTTGGCCTCATTCCGGCAGACAGCGCAGCCGCAATCGACCGTGCCAGCCGCGAGTTGCTAATCGACCCGGCCCAACTGGCCACGGCCACAGGGAAGAACGGCGTTGTGGTTCCGGCGCTCGTGGCAGCCTTTCGGGAGGCGATGTCTGCTCCCGAGCACGCCTCCTATGTCCATTGGGGCGCCACCAGTCAGGACATCATGGAGACGGGCCTTATTCTGCGTCTGCGCCGAGCGCTGGAGCATATGAAGGGCGAGACAGAGCGGTTACTCATCCACCTTGCAGACCTTGCCGAAACGCATGCCGAAACGCCCATGGCCGGACGCACCTACGGCCAGCACGCAACCGTCACCAGCTTCGGCGCGGTCGTCGCGACATGGGGCGCCCCCTTGATCCGCGCCCTGGACAGCCTGACCGATATGCGCCCGCGCCTCCTGGTCGTCAGCCTGTCTGGCGCGGCCGGCACCCTTTCGGCCATGGGCGCGGACGGCCCGGCGGTACGCGCGCAGCTTGCCGCAGACCTCGGGCTCGGTGACCCGGGCGGCAGCTGGCACAGTCAGCGGGACCGCATCGCCGAGCTTGCCGCCTGGCTAACGCGTATTGCCGTGAGCCTCGGCAAATTCGGTGAGGACATCACCCTCGGCGCGCAGCCCGAGCTGGGCGAGCTGCGGCTGACGGGCGCCGGGTCGTCCTCCACCATGCCGCAAAAGGCAAATCCGGTCGGGCCGTCGGTTCTGGGGGCGCTGGCCAGCTACTCTGTGGGCCTTTCTAGCGTATTGCATACCGCAGGTGTCCACCGGCAGGAACGCGACGGTGCAGCTTGGTTCAGCGAATGGCTGGCACTGCCGCAGCTTGTTCTGGCCACGTCCCGGGCTCTTGCCACGGCGAATGACACAGTCGAGGGGCTGGAACCAAGACCTGAGCGCATGTCTGAAAACCTACGCCTTGGCGGCGGGCTGATCTTCGCCGAGGCGCTGAGTTTTGCCCTTGCCCGCCAGATGCCGCGCCCCGAGGCTCAAGGAGCGGTCAAGGCGCTGTGTGCGGATGTTGCCAAAACAGGCACGTCGCTGGCGGACCTTGCCAACGCCCGTTGGCCTGAAACGGACCTCCGAGAGGTGTTCGAGCCCCGTCGGCAACTGGGCACAGCGCCGGTGGAGGCACGGCACTTCGCGGCGGCAGCGCGCGCGATCTGAAAAAACACGGCCTTTCGCCCAGCCGTTCCGGCGGCTATCAGGCAGGAGTGTCCCGCTTGAGAACGCAATGAAACCACGCCTGCCGCTCACCTTCATTCTGATCACCCTGACCATCGACGCCATGGGCATCGGGCTGATCTTGCCAGTGATGCCGCAGCTTTTGCAGGAAGTCGAAGGCGGCACCCTCGGCGAGGCCGCCGTCTGGGGCGGATATCTGTCCAGCACCTTTGCGGCCATGCAGTTCCTCTTTGGGCCCACCGTCGGCAATTTCTCGGACCGCTTCGGCCGGCGCCCGGTCCTTTTGGTGTCCCTGGGCGTCATGGCCATCGGCTATACCATGATGACGCTGGCGGGCAGCATCTGGCTGCTTCTGTCCATGCAGATTCTAACCGGCATCGCCGCCTCAACGCAATCGACGGCGGGCGCGTTTATCGCTGATATCTCAAAGCCTGAGGAGAAGGCCGCCAATTTCGGACTGATGGGCGCCGCCTTTGGCGTGGGCTTTGTCCTTGGGCCGCTGATCGGCGGCGTGCTGGGCGAATATGGCAGTCGTGCGCCCTTTGCGGCGGCCGCCCTGCTTGCCGCGGCCAACCTGATCTTCGGCGCGCTCGTAATGCCTGAGACCGTGACCGATGCAATTCGCAGGCCATTTTCCTGGAAACGCGCCAATCCTTTCGGCGCCTTCGCCAACATCGGCAGCCTGCCCAGCGTCGGTTGGTTTCTCGCAATCTTCTTCACGTATGAATTTGCCTTTTTCGTCTACCCGGCGACCTGGGCCTATTTCACCGAAGCGCGCTTTGGCTGGGACCCGGCAATGATCGGACTGTCCCTTGCGGCGTTCGGGATCTCCATCGCGATCGTACAGGGCGGGCTCATTCGCGTCATCCTTCGCCGGTTGGGCGAGATGGGCACGATTGTCTACGGGCTTGTCTTCAACGTTTTCGCCTTCCTCGCACTCGCCCTTGTCACCAGCGGCACGCTGGCGTTGATCCTGACGCCGCTGACCGCGCTTGGCGCCGTTGTGACCCCGGCCCTTCAGGGCATCATGTCCAAGCGTGTGCCAGATGACAGCCAGGGCGAACTGCAGGGCGTGATCTCCAGCACGCGGTCAGTGGCGGTGATCTTTTCACCGCTCGCTATGACCGAAGTCTTCGACACCTTTACCGCCGCGGGCGCCCCCGTTTATCAGCCCGGCGCGGCATTTTTCGTTTCAATGGGTCTGATGTTCGTGTGCGGAATTTTCCTAGCTCTCGGGCGGCGGCCTGCCGCAGCCTGACCAGAACTGACGCAAACGGCACAGCGCCCGCGCGATCACTTGGGAAACCTGTCAAGAGAAGCTGCGAGGGACGCTGAAGATATGGGAACAGTCAAAGCGGCCGTCTGCCGGGAATTCGGCGCACCGTTGAGCTTGGAAGACGTGGATCTGCGTGGGCCCGAAGGTCGCGAGGTCGAGGTTACGCTTGGCGCCGTGGCGATCTGCCACTCGGACATCTCATTCATGGACGGTGCCTGGGGCGGCGCCCTTCCGGCAGTTTACGGCCACGAAGCGGCGGGCACCGTCACGGCTGTCGGCTCCGCCGCGCAGGGCTACGCCCCGGGCGATGCGGTGATCGTGACGCTGATCCGCGCGTGCGGCCATTGCGCCAGCTGCGGCTCAGGCGCTCCGGTTCTGTGTCTTTCACCGCGTAAAGACACCGGCCCCCTCTCTATCGGCGGCGAAGCGGTTGCCCAGGGCATGGATTGCGGCGCCTTTGCCGAAAAGGTTGTGGTGGACCAAAGCCAGATCGCCAAGGTGCCGGACGAGATGGCGGCGGATGCGGCGGCGCTGTTGGCCTGCGGGGTCGTGACGGGCGTTGGAGCGGTTGTGAACACGGCAAATGTCCGGCCCGGGCAATGCATTGTGGTGATCGGTGCCGGAGGCGTGGGTCTGAACGCCATTCAGGGCGCACGCATCGCCGGCGCAGCACGCATTGTCGCCGTAGACATGGTGCCCGAGAAGCTGGACATGGCGCGGGATTTCGGCGCAACCGACGGCATACTTGCAACGGAAGAGAAGCCGTGGAAGGCGCTGAGACAAATGACAGGACGACTTGCCGACGCGGTCTTTGTCACCGTGGGCGCGATCCCTGCCTATGAAAGCGCGCCGCGGCTCCTGGCACCGGGCGGATCCATCTACATGGTCGGCATGCCCCATAGCGGCGACACCGCCCGGTACGAACCCGTTGTGCTGGCCGCCCTAGGCCAGGGCATGATCGGCACGAAAATGGGCGATACCGTCCTGGCGCGCGATATCCCCTGGATGGTCGACCTCTATGCGCAGGACCGGCTCAAGCTTGACGAACTCATTTCAGGCCGCTGGCGATTTGACCAGATCAACGAGGCCATCGCCGACACCCGCAGTGGCGCTGCGCGACGAAATGTGATCGTCTTCTGAGGCACGCACCGAAAGGCCGACCGATGCGCCTGAAAGACCTTGAGATTTTCACCGTCGCCCCGCCCGCCCCCGGTTGGGGCGGGCGGTACTGGACCATCGTTAAACTGACCGCGGATAACGGCATTTCGGGCTACGGCGAATGCTATGCCAGTTCCGTGGGTCCGGCCGCCATGAAAGGCGTCATCGAGGACGTCTTTCAACGCCACATGGCCGGCGAGGATCCGGCGAGCGTCGAGATGATGTTCCGCCGCGCCTATTCCAGCGGCTTCACACAGCGCCCGGACCTGACCGTGATGGGCGCCTTCTCGGGGCTAGAAATCGCCTGTTGGGACATGCTGGGCAAGGCGCTGGAACGCCCGGTCTGGGCCCTTCTGGGCGGCCGGATGAACAACCGCCTGCGCGCCTACACCTACCTTTACCCCCTTGGCCATCATGATATCTCGGGCTTCTGGACCTCGCCCGAGATGGCGGCGGAGACCGCAATAGCGCGCCTCGGCGAAGGTTACACGGCGGTCAAATTCGACCCTGCCGGCCCCTATACGCTGCGGGGCGGTCACCAGCCCGCGATGAGCGACATTAACCTGTCGGTGCGGTTCTGCGCAGCGATCCGCGAGGCTGTCGGCAACAAGGCCGACCTGCTTTTCGGCACCCACGGCCAGTTCAGCGTTGGCGGGGCGATAAGGCTGGGCCATGCACTGGAGCCCTTCCAGCCGCTCTGGTTCGAAGAACCGGTACCCCCGGACAACCCCGAGGCCATGGCCGAGGTCGCCCGCACTGTGCGCATCCCGGTCGCGACAGGCGAGCGGCTGACAACCCGGTGGGAATTCGGCCCGGTTCTGCGCTCGGGAGCCGCGCGCATCCTTCAACCCGCCCTTGGCCGGTCAGGAGGCCTCTGGGAGACCAAGAAGATCGCCACCGTGGCCGAAAGCTTTGGTGCAGAACTGGCGCCGCATCTTTATGCGGGGCCAGTGGAATGGGCAGCGAACATTCATCTGGCCGTGTCGACGCCGAACTTGTTGATGATCGAAACCATCGAAACCCCATTCCACGCTGCCCTGATCCGGGACAGCCTGCGCGTGGAAGGTGGCTTTGTGCCGGCCCCCGAAGCGCCGGGCCTGGGCATCGACTTTGACGAAACACTTGCGCGGGCCAATCCCTACACCGGAACCAATCTGCATCTGGAGATGCAGGAAAAGCCCTGTGACTATGCCATGGGCAACGCATTTTTGGGGGGCGCGCCAGCCAGCGAGTGAGGCTTCAAAGCTCCACCGCGCGCCCTTCCAGTGCCGATATCTGTGCAGCCAGCCCCATCTCAACCGCCCGGGCGCCGTCGCGAAGCGTGACCGCGGGCATCCCGCCACCGCGGATCAGTTCCTGAAAGCGCACGTGCTGGTAAAAGGTCGATCCGTTGTGGTCGCCCGCGTCAAGGATCGCCGGGTCCACCGGGATTTCCACCGTCTGCGGCCCTTTGGGGCTGCGCGGGCTGACGACAACCTGCGCCATGGGCGGTTCGCCCAGGTGGGTGGGCCAGAACCGCCCCGGGCCGGGCACGAAAGCCTCGATCTTGCCGGTGGGCCCCACCGCCGAGATCTCTTCCTGATAGCGGCTGCCTTCGGCGTACATGCACAGCTCCAGCATGGCCCGCGCGCCGCTGTCGAAATCGACGATCACATAGCCCGAGTCCCAGATATCCGGGACCTCGCCCGCCACCGCCTCGTCCTTGTGGTTCACCATCTGACCTGCCGAGGCCATGACGCGGACCGGCTCGGCCTTCAGGATCAGGCGCATAAGATCAAAGAAATGGCAGCATTTCTCCACAAGCGTCCCGCCGGTGTAGCGGTTAAACCGGTTCCAGGCGCCGACCTTGTCGAGGAAGGGAAATCGATGTTCGCGTATCGTCAGCATGTTGACACCTCCGGTGGCCGCCTCGACCTCGTCGATGAGCGTCTGGATGGGCGGCATGTAGCGATATTCCATCGCCACCCAGACGGGCGCGGGGTAGCTCGCCCTGAAGCTTTCGAGAACCACCAGATCGTCCGTATCGGTGAAGAGCGGCTTTTCGACCAGAAGGGGCAGCGGCCGCCGCGCCGCAATCTCCTGCATCTGCGTGACATGCAGGTGATTGGGGCTGGCGATCAGTAGGCAGTCGAGCGGATCGTGCCCCAGAAGATCCCAGAGGGACCCCATCATCCTGGCGTTCGGCGCAATGGACTTCGCCTTGGCCGCCATGATCTCGTCCGGCTCGTAGATTGCCGATACCCGCGCCTGCGGCAAAAGCGCGATGTTGCGCAGATGTTCCTGCCCCATCATCCCGCAACCGACAATTCCGTAGTTGACGATCTCTGACATTTTCATCCTATCTCAGCCGCGAGGTATAGCGGCAGCTGTCACTATCAAACCAGGTTCGGGAAAACTCGACGGGCGCGCCTTCTGCGGTCCATGCGATGCGCTCGACATAGCCGCACGGGGCGCCGGGTTCCAGTGGAACGCGCTCCGGCGTCCAGGCGGGCGCGGCATCCATCCCGATGCGGTCCTCGACCCGCCCGATCCAGAGTCCAAGGCGCGTTCGGTAGAAGTGATAAAGGCTCTCGGACAGATCGGGCGCGCCCAGATCTTTCGCCTGTCCACCGTCAAGCCAGATTTCTTCCAGAGCGACTGGCAGGCCGTCGAGGCTGCGGATACGCCGGATGCGATGGGCATTGGGCGCGGCACCGAAGTCCGGCGCGCCAGCCGGCTTGGGGCAGGTTCTCACCGACAGGACATCCGCCGTCGGCAAGCCGCCGCCTTCCGGGCGTTCGAGCCGGAAAAAGGCGTAGACCCCGGTCGTGCCGCTGGTCTCGCGCACGTAGTTGCCCGATCCCTGGCGCCGCTCCAGAAGACCGCGGTCTTCAAGATCGGCCAGCGCCTTGCGCAACGTGCCGACCGAGGTGCCGATAGAAGTAGCAAGCTCGCGTTCCGGCGGCAGACGCTCGCCTGCAATGAGCCGTCCCGCCTGAATATCGCGGATCAGACCTTCGCTGATCCGGACGTAGAGAGGCAGGGACGACGGATGGGACATCAGGGCGCGCGCAAAAATTGATACACCATTGATCTACATCATTGACGATGTTACGCAAGAGCCTATTCCGCCGCCCCCCGAAAGGAGAATCGATGACCGTCGTCCCCGTCACTTCCGCCGATCTGGACGCTGTCGAGGTTTCTTGGTTTTCGGCGCTCTGCTCGGACGACTACGAATACCTGGGCGTGCCGAACGGCGCGTTGCGCTCCAGCTGGGACCATTGCCGCGACATCCTGCTTGAGGCGGAGAAGCAGGGGTTTCGTAACATTCTCTGCCCGTCTTCCTATCAGGTGGGTCAGGACACGCTGAGCTTTGTCGCCGGATGTGCACCGCTGACGGAAAAGATCAACATGCTGGCCGCCGTGCGCTGCGGCGAGATGCAGCCGATTATGCTGGCGCGGACCATCGCAACGCTCGATCACATGCTGAAAGGTCGGCTGACGGTCAATATCATCTCATCTGACTTTCCTGGTGAAGTCGCCGAGAGTAACTACCGCTACCAGCGCTCGCGCGAGGTCGTCGAGATCCTCAAGCAAGCCTGGACCCAGGACGAGATCACCTACAAGGGCGAGGTCTACAATTTCGAAGGTCTCACCAGCGACCCGGCAAGACCCTACCAGACCGGCGGTCCGCTGCTTTACTTCGGAGGCTACTCGCCCGCTGCGCTCGACCTCTGCGGCCAGCACTGCGACGTCTACCTCATGTGGCCGGAGCCCAAGGAAAACATCAAAGAGCGGATGCGCGCCGTGAACGCGGTGGCTGAGGCGTACAACAGAACGCTGGACTATGGCCTACGCGTCCACATGATCGTCCGAGATACCGAGGCGGAGGCGAAGGAATACGCCGAACACCTCGTGTCCAAGCTGGATGATGAATACGGTCAGCTGATCCGCGACCGCGCCCACGATTCCACGAGCCTCGGCGTGTCGCATCAGGCCAAGGCGCGCGAGCTTGCGGACAAATACGGCTACGTCGAGCCACATCTCTGGACGGGCGTAGGTCGGGCCCGGTCGGGCTGCGGCGCGGCCCTTGTCGGGTCGGCCGATCAGGTTTTGGCGGAGATTGAGGAATACAAGAAGATGGGCATCCGCGCCTTCATCTTTTCGGGCTACCCGCATATCGACGAGTGCATCAGCTTTGGCCAGCGTGTCCTACCGCAGGTCAAAACCTGCTCGCTACCCCAGGAATACGGGCGCGTGCCCGCCGCAACCCCAATGACCCCCCTTGGCGCAGGAGACCGTCGCTAATGGAGCGCGTAACCCTTCCCGGCGGCGTTGAGATGTCGCGCCTTGTCTACGGCATGTGGCGCCTTGGCGACGACATCGATACCTCCCCCGCCCATGTCGAAGCCAAGGTGGAAGCCTGCCTTGCCCAGGGCATTACCACCATGGACCAGGCGGACATCTACGGCGGTTACGCCGCCGAAGAAATCTTTGGCGCCGCGCTGAAAGCCGCGCCGGGCCTGCGGGACAAGATCGAGATAATCACGAAATGCGATATCGTTGCACCTGTCGGCCGCCACGCGGATGCCCGCGTCAAGTATTACGACACCACGCGCGCCCATATTACGGCCTCAGTCGATGCGTCACTTGCGCTGATGGGCATCGACGTGATCGATGTTCTTCTTATTCACCGGCCTGACCCCCTGATGGATCACCGGGAAACCGGCGCGGCGCTCGATGCTCTGGTGGCAGCAGGCAAGGTTCGGGCCATCGGTGTCTCAAACTTCCGGCCCTGGGACTGGACGCTCTTGCAGTCGGCCATGGAAACACCGCTTGCGACAAATCAGATCGAGATCAGCGTCCTTCACAACGAGCCCTTCACCAACGGCGACATCGCCTTCCACCAGGAGCACGGCCAGCCGCCCATGGCCTGGTCGCCCCTTGCAGGCGGCGCCCTTTTTGCCAGCGGCAATGGCGACGTGAACAAGGTTCTCGACCGGATCGCTGAAGAACAAGGGGTCGACGCCTCGGCCATCGCCGTCGCCTGGCTCCTGGCCCACCCATCGCAGATCATTCCGGTCCTTGGCACCAACAACCTTGACCGGATTGCCCGCATCGCCAACGCCACCAAGGCGACGATCGACCGTCAGACTTGGTTTGAAATCTACACCGCCGCGCTAGGTCGCGAGGTCGCCTGATGCCCGACGGAGGAGGACCCGCCCAGATGCAGGATTTCACGCCTGGCGAGGACAACGCCCACGATTTCCGCAGCGCGCTTGGCCAGTACGCCACAGGCATCACAATCGTGACCTGCCAAAGCGATGACAAACCCATGGGCATCACGGCGAACTCCTTTGCCAGCGTTTCGCTCGATCCTCCGCTCGTTTTGTGGTCGCCCGCGAAATCCTCGCGCCGGTACCAGGCCTTCGCGGACGCGGGGCATTTTGCGATTCACGTCCTCGGCGCCGAACAAAAAGAGGTTTGCGGGCATTTTGCGCGGCAGGGCCACGGGTTCGAAGGACTTGACTGGATCCGGAACGCCGATGGTGTGCCGCTGATTTCGGGATGCCTTGCGCGGTTCGAATGCACGGTTTTTGCGCAGTATGACGGCGGCGACCACCTGATCATCGTTGGGGAGGTCCAGCGCGCCGCCAAGCGCGAGGGCGAGGCACTTTTGTTTGCGCACGGCAGCTACGGGCGCTTTACGGCTGCGGTATAACCGCAGATAGTAAAACGATAAGGCCGACTTAACGGCCGCGACAGGGAGGATGCGCCATGGCGCTGTTGACTGGGCTTTTGATGCCCATTCAACTCTTCAATGACATCGTGCTCCGGTTCGGGCGCGTGGTCGCGATCGTGGCGATTGCCCTGATGGTGGTGGCAATCCTCATTCAGGTCTTCTGGCGCTATGTTCTGGGCAATCCATTGCCATGGCCCGATGAGGCCGCGCGGTTCTGCATGCTCTGGATGACCGGATTGATCGCCCCGCTCGCCTACCGGCGCGGCGGCTTTGTGGCCATCGACATGCTGGGGCAGGCCCTTCCGCGAGCGGCCTCGGACATTCTGGCGATCGTCCTTCTGGTGATTTCGGGCTTCGTTCTGGCCGTCGCCATTCCCATCGGCTTTGGCGAGATCACCGGGTTTTCCGCCAAATTCGCCACCGCCTCGCTGTACTACCCGACGCTCGACGGCACGTGGGAAAAGATGCCACGATGGTGGATGATGCTGTCGCTGGTGGTCGGGGTTGTCCTGCTTTTTATTGTCAACGTAGAGCTAATCCTGCGGTCGCTGATTTCGCTTTTCGGTGGCGCAGACCGGCTGCGCCCCGTCCCGGGCGCCCAGGCAGCGGGGGCCGAATAACATGCTGATCTGGTTCCTGCCCGTCTTCCTCTTCTTCCTCGTCATCGGCCTGCCCGTCTTTTTCGGCCTGCTTGCCGCGCCGGGTCTGCTGATCTGGCTCAACGCCGTCAGCCAGGGCGAAACCGAGTACATGCGAGACGTTACGCTGCTCTACCGCAACGTCTACAACGGCATGGACAGCTTTCCGCTGATGGCCATTCCGTTCTTCATGCTTGCGGGCGAATTGATGAACAGGGGCGGGATTACGATTCGCCTGGTGGAATTCAGTCAGGCGCTCATGGGGCATCTGCGCGGCGGACTGGCCCATGTGAACGTCCTGTCCTCGATCCTCTTCGCCGGTCTCTCAGGCTCGGCGGTCGCGGACACATCAGCGCTTGGGTCAATGCTGATCCCGGCGATGGAAAAACAGGGCTACTCGCGCCGCTTCGCCGCCGCTATCACTGCAGCGAGTTCGGTGATCGGGCCGATCATTCCGCCCTCGGGCATCATGATTATCTACGCCTATGTGATGGGCGAAAGCGTGGCGGCGCTTTTCCTCGCGGGTATCGTGCCTGGCGTGCTTGTGGGCGTGGGCCTGATGGTCATGGTGCGCGTCATGGCCGACCGCTACGACCTGCCCAAGGCCGAACGGATCGTCCACAAGAACCAATCGATCAGCGGGACCGAGTACTGGTTCTCCTTCGTCCTACTGCGGCTCAATCTTGCCGGGCTGATCTATATGCTGGTGCCGCTTGGCCCCGAGCCCACGTCGCTGGCCAAATCGCTGGTTTTCTTTGGCGCTCTAGCGGCGGTGCATTTCCTACTGATCTTTCTGCGCGGTGTTGTGAACCCGGATTTCCGGACGGTCTGCAAAAAGGCGATCGTGCCCCTGCAGACGCCGATCCTGATCCTTGGCGGTATTCTTCTGGGCGTCTTCACCCCGACCGAGGCCGCCGCCGTCGCCGTCTTCTACGCCCTTGTCGTGGCCTTCTTCATTCTTAGGACGATGAAATTGAGCGATCTGCCCGAGGTTCTCAGCCGCGCGGCGCTGACCTCCGCGGTTGTCCTCTTGCTCGTGGGCGCGGCCATGGCGTTCAAGACAGTGGTCTCTCTCAGCTACGCCCCCCAGATCCTGGCCGAGTTCATTCTATCTCTGTCAGAGAACCCGTTGATGCTGCTCTTTCTCATCAACCTGCTTCTCTTCATCGTCGGAATGTTCCTCGATGCGGGTCCGGCCATCATCATTCTCGGGCCGATCCTGGGGCCGATTTTCACCGATCTTGGCGTGCACCCCGTGCATTTCGCCATCATCATGAGCGTGAACCTGACCGTCGGCCTTGCAACACCGCCTATGGGGCTGGTGTTATTCGTGGCCTCCTCGGTCTCGGGCGAACGGGTCGAGACCATAGCCAAGGCCATCCTGCCATTTCTCGCCGTTGAAGTATTGGTGATATTCCTGATCACCTACGTTCCGGCGATTTCCATGACGATCCCCCGCCTTGCGGGTTTCGTGAATTGACCCGAATGCAAAGAACCCAAGGGAGGTAAATAATGCTGAAGGGAACCCTCAAGTCGCTGATGATCGCGACGATGCTGGCGGGCGCACCGCTGGCGGCTGCGGCGCAGGACTTCAAACTTCGTGCCACGGCAAACTCCAACGAAAACGACGAGGACTATGACGGCCTCATCGTCTTTAAGAACTACGTCGAACAGGCCTCCAACGGCGCCATCGAAGTTGAGCTCTTCATCGGCACGCAGCTTTGCTCGAACGGGTCGGAATGCCTTGCCGGGGTCGCCGACGGCGCCATCGACATCGTGATCTCGACCTCGGGCGGTGCCGCCAACGCCCTGCCTTTTGTCCAGGTCCTCGACCTGCCCTATCTGATGGCGGACGACCGCGTGGCCGAGATGGCCATGGCAAACGGTTCGGCTTTCACGCAGAAAATGCAGGAAATGACGCTGGAAGGCACCGGCGGCCTCGTGCGGCTGATGACCATCGGCAACACCGGCGGCTGGCGCAACTTCGCCAACACGCAGCGCCGTGTGCAGGGCCCCGACGACCTTGCGGGCCTCAAGATCCGCACCGTGGTCGCCGACCTGCCCCAGGAACTGGTTCGCGCGCTTGACGCCTCGCCCACGCCGATCCCCTGGCCCGAGCTTTTCACCTCGTTCCAGACCGGCGTCGTCGAAGGTTCCAAGAACGGCATCACCGACATCATGGGCATGAAGTTCCCCGATGCCGGCCTGCAGTACATCACGCTGGACGGACACGCCTATATGGGCGCCCTGTGGTTTATGAACAACGAACGCTTCATGTCCATGCCGCCGGAACTGCGCCGCGTGATCGTGGACGGTTTCTACCAGCTCCAGCAGGCGACTTTCGCCTCGCCTAAGCGAAAGTCGATCCAGGCCTATCAGGACTTCGCAGCTGGCGGCGGTGACATCTACGTGCCAACGCCCGAAGAAAAGGCCGCGTTTAAGGACTCGGCCGCGCCGGTCTACGACTGGTTCAAATCGAACGTAGACGGTGGCGAAGCGATCTTTGACGCTCTAACCCAGTCCGTTGAAGAGGCCGAGGCGCAGATCAACGCCGTGCGCGACGCAGAAACACAGTAAGCCGCACGCAATATGTACTTACGAAGGGGCGCCGCAATCGGCGCCCCTTTCCTGTTGACAAGCAGTTCCCTGCCCAAGGAACAAGGCCACCGTGCTTGCCACCGGAGTCCGTTTGCCGGTCGCCTTTGCCTTTGCAGCCGCCAACGTCGACAACCTTCTGATGATGCTCGCTCTCACGCCAACGGGGGGGCGGCGGCATACGAACGTCGCCGGTCTGATCGCCCAGGGGATGCTCGTCGCGGTGGCGGTCGCTGGTGCCTACAGTTTGTTTTCGCGCCTCAAGGACAATGCCGAGCGCACGCTCGCGCGGGTCGAATGGCTGGGTCCCGTGTTAATGATTTGCGCCGGGCTCCACAGCCCGTAGGTCACACCCAAGGACTGGTTGCGCTCAGAAGACCGCGTGATCGCCAAGATCGACCTTTGCCGTCCCCGCAAGCACCCGGTCATAAAACTCAAAGAGCGTATCGCTGCCCGTTTCCGGCGTGGCATCCGCGTCGTATCGCCCGGCAGCGGCGTCCCAGAGCAGCATCGATTCCGTGGCATAGTAGTGCCCGATACGCGCAAGCTCTGCCCTATCGCGCGCGCGGCCCGAAAGAACGCCTGCCCCCTGAAGACCAGCCGCCACGGCTTTCAGAAATCCCGGTGGCACGCTGCGAAACCGGGGCGGCTTGACTGCGGCCTTGAAAAGGTGGTCCGCCTGCGCGCGCGGCGTGATCGCCGGGCCTGGTCCACCGATGGGCAGGATACGGCCAGCGCGGTCCTGCCGGTCGAGACACTCGGCCAGATAGACCCCGAGATCTCGGTCGCTGATGGGTTTGCAGGCCGTCAGGCGGCCATCGCCAAAGACTAGATAGGGCTTGCCGCTTTCTACGCGGCCAATCTGTCCGGAGAGGGATTTGAAATAGGCCGTGGGCCGGACAATCGAGTACCCGATCCCCGCGTTTTGCAACGCTGCCTCGAAGGCGAGCTTCGCGTGCTGGCAGGCGAGTTTGGGTTTCTGCACGCAAATCGCGGACAGAAGAACGAAGTGGGCCGCACCTGCCCCCTGCGCTGCAGCCAATGCCACCTGCTGCGCGTCGTGGTCCACGGCCCAGGCATCGGTGGGCACGCCCGTGCGCGAAGCCATGCAGGAGACGGCGGCATCGAAGGTCTCGCCGCGGATTCCACCCCGCTCAATGTCGCCCGGGTCCGAAAAGTCGACGGGTCTGACATCGACCCCGGGCAGCGCGCCGGAGTCCGTGCCCGGTCGCACCAGGCAAACCACATCCCAGTTGCGCGCGCGCAATGCTTCCAGGGCGGCGCGCCCGATAGTCCCCGTCGCGCCGAAAAGAAGAACCCGGCCATGCGATCCCGGTGTCGAGTGAACGCCCATACCCTACCTATCCCGCAATCGGCGGCGCCTTTCAAACCCCAGTCAAACCGGACGGCTTCAAGGCCGCGCGCGGGCCAGTCCCCCGGCGCGCCACATGTGCCCTGTAGAACTGTGTGTAGCTGCCGAACCCCGCCTCAAGGGCGGCCCGCGTCAGGCTGCGTTCGCCCGCCGCCATTGCCGCTTCCACCCGGCCCAAACGCTGTTCGCTCCGGTACTCTACAAGGCTCTGCCCCGTTTCGCGTTTGAAGACCGCCGAGAGGCGCCCCGGCGACAGCCCGGATGCGCGCGCGACAGCCGCCAGGCTCTGGGCCGGGTCGTCGCGGATCAGCCGCGCGGCCCAGCCCACGGCCGGGTGTACGCTGCGCGAGGCGCTGTCTTCGGCGTCGTGCCAATAGGCCCAGGCGCGCGCCAGCCACCAGCGCAAGCCCGTTGCGCGCACATCTGGCGCGGGTGCCGCCTGCACCTCAGCCGCGAGTGTTGACAAGGCGTGCGTCGCGGCGCCTGACACCACGCGGGGCGTTGCGGCCCCGGCTTCGGAAACGGTCAAGGGCGGCAAACCCTCTTCCGACCCGCCATGGACGCGGGCCGAGATGAGGAACACCCACATGTCAAAATCGGCGCTGTCGCTCAGAAGGACATGGGCCTGCCCCGCGAAGGCCCAAAGCAGCGTGCCCTGTTGCACGCCGTAGACCCGGCCATCCAGAAGATACTGCGCCTCGCCCCTCAACCCCAGAAGAACCACGAGTTCGGCATGGGCTTCGGGTCCGGACCCGTACCGCCTGCGCGCCGAGCGCCGCCAGCACAGACCGCCCGGCGGCGGCACGACATCGGGATGCGGAGCGCGATTGGTCATACATGCAATGTAATGGCGAAATTTTGGAAAGACACAAGGCTCTCATGAGATGTACTGCAATGTTTAAACCTTGCGGGAGGACATTATGGGCACCACCGAGTTTCGGAAAAATGGCTACGCCATCTTTGAGAACGCGTTGAGCGCAGAGGAGTTGCAGACCCTGCAAAAAAGCTGCGACGCGCTGCTCCGCGAACCGCCACAGGATGGTGGCGCGGGACTGCACAAGATCGGTCTGGGCGACGCGCGACGCTTCCTGCGCCACCGCCACGCCGAGTTTCCCGGTCTTGAATCCTTCGTTCTGGGTCAGACCATGGACCACGTAATCCGCGACTGCCTGGGTTGCGACAGCTATCTCTTCAACGAACAATTCGTGGTGAAAGGCGCCGGCAAGGGCGCGAGCTTCGCCTGGCATCAGGACGGGGCCTATGTGGGCTTTGATCACAAGGCCTACCTGACAGTCTGGATCGCGCTTGACGACACCACCGTGGAAAACGGCTGTGTTTACCTGTTACCGCGCGATCTGGACCAGCACCCGGACCTCGACCCCCATGAATGGCAGGACGCAACGAACGAATTGAACGGCTACTTCGGCGATGCAAGCGGCGTGCCCATGGTTTGTTCCGCGGGCACAGTGGTCGCCTTTTCAAGCCTGACGCTGCACCGCTCGGGCCCGAACTCGACGGATAAACCCCGGCGCGCCTATGTCTGCCAGTATTCTGTTGAACCAATCATCGACCCCGGAACAGGGCAACCGAAGCGTTTCGCACGCCCGGTCGCTGCCAGCGTCACCGCCTAGGCAGCGAGCCGCGCCGCCAGACCCGTCAGGCTGTCGGTCACCACGTCCCAGTCCTGGGCCGGGGCCAGATCGGTGGTCTGCCCGGGCCCGTGTTCGTCGGCGCGCAGGATGAATGCCGTTGCCAGGCCAAGCGCCCGGGCGGCGGCGAGATCCTCATTGTGGGCAGCCACCATCATGCACTCACCGGGGCGCAGCCCCAGGGCTTCCGCCGCGCGCAGGTAGACCGCGGGCTTCGGTTTGAAGTCCCGCGCGATATCGGCGCCAAGGATCGCGTCCCACCTCAGATCGCCGTGCCGCGCCACATTGGCCATCATCCCGATGTTCCCGTTCGACAGGGCGGCCACGACATGCTTTTCGCGCAACTGGCGCAGACCTTCAGCACTGTCCGGCCAGGGATCAAGGCGGTGCCACAGGGCGTTGAGTTGGTTCTTCTCGGCCTCGTTCAGCCCGCCGAGGTCGCGTTTTGCCAGCACGGCATCCAGGTTCTCGCGGTGCAGGACATCGAGGATCACGTAGTCCCGCCGTCCTTCCCGCACCGCTGCCATGGCGGGCTGGTAGAGCGCACGCCACTCAGCGGCAAAGGCTTCCCAGTCGCCCGGAACGCCGCGGGATCGGAAGAACCGTTCAAGGTTGCCCATAATGGACTTGCGCCAGTCGACCACAGTGCCGAAGACATCGAAGAGGAGGGCCCGGGGCTGGGTCATAGTGGGGTCACCGGAAGGGGTACATCCAGGCCTTGTAGTCGTTCACCAGAACGAGGGCCCGGTCGATCTGGTCCTGATCCATCTTCTTGACGACTTCTTCAAGGCTGATTGCCGCGTCCGGATCGCCGCCGATGGCCGAGAGCGTATACCACATGTAGGCGCGGACAAGATCGGGTGTGGGCATGCCAAGCCCCTCTTCGTAATACCAGCCGACCCCAGACTGCGCGCCGGGGTGACCTTTCATAGAGGCGCGCAGGTACCATTCGAAGGCGCGTTCATAGTCCTGCTCGACACCGAGGCCCAAGGCGTACATCACACCAATCAGTTCTTCGGCATCCGCATTGCCCGACCGGGCGGCGGGCCAAAGGGCTTCGCGCGCTTCGACAAACTGACCGGTTTCCATCAAATCGCGGGCTTCCTCGATTTCGGCCAAGGCAGGGCTTGCATGAAAGGCGAATAGCGCCAAAATCGCCCCATGAAAAAGCTGTCTCATCTCGTTCTCGCCTCGTTCGTGACCCTCTGTCTCTCGGGTGTCGCTGCAGCCCCCGTCAAGGCGGAGTTGCCGGAGCCGATTACCCCGTCCGATTTCCATGCTTTCGATCCGGACCAGGCCAGGATCGGTCAGCTTCTCTTCTACGATAAGATCCTGTCGGGAAACCGCAATATCAGTTGTGGCACCTGCCACCACCACGATTTTGGCTCGGGCGATGGTGTCAGCCTGGGAATTGGCGAAGGCGGGGAAGGATTGGGCCCGGATCGCACACCCGGAACGGGCGCCGACCGCATCGCCAAACGGGTGCCCCGGCACGCCCCCGCGCTCTGGAACCTCGGGCACAAGGATGTCGAGGTCCTTTTCCATGACGGGCGTCTGTCGATCAGCGATCTTTATGGCAACGGCTTCAATTCACCTGCCGAAGAATGGCTTCCCGAGGGGCTGGAAACGATCCTGGCCGCCCAAGCCGTCTTTCCCATGACCGCAGCTTTCGAAATGGCAGGCAACAAAGGCGAAAATGATGTGGCAGGCGCCGTGAACGACCGTATCGACGCGGCATGGCCCATCATTGCCCAAAGGGTGCGGACGCTCCCTGAATACGGGGCGCTTTTCGTTGAGGCCTTCGACACTGTCGACCGGCCCGAGGACGTGACGATTGTCGAGATTGCCAATGCGCTCGCAGCCTTCATGGGGCGCGAATGGGCCAATCATGACAGTCCGTTTGACGCCTATATAGCAGGCGACAAGACCGCGCTTTCGCCGCTTCAGATGCACGGTATGGAACTTTTTTATGGCGCCGCGGGCTGCGCCGACTGCCATTCCGGGCCGCTGTTCACCGACCACCAGTTCCACGCCATCGGCCTGCCTGCCTTTGGCCCGGGCCGCACCCGCCGCTTCGACCCATATGCCCGCGACGTAGGCCGGATGGGCGAAAGCGACGATCTGGCCGACGCCTACCGCTTCCGCACCCTGCCCCTGCGCAATGTCGCGCTGACAGCACCCTACGGGCACAATGGCGCCTACAGCGCGCTTTCGGGAATGATCCGGCACCACCTTGACCCGCTAGAAAGCCGCGCTGCCTGGCAGCAGGAAGATGCAAAACTCCCCGAAGTGCCCTGGCTCGCAGCCGCCGATTTCGTGATTCAGGCCGACCGCAGGGAAATGGCGCGGCAGGAACAGGCGCTCGACATCGCGCCGCGCCCGCTGCCCGAAAGCGATATCATTGCGATAGAGGCGTTTCTTCATGCTTTGACTGGAGCGACGGCGGACACCCGCCCGCTGGGACGCCCCGAAGCGGTACCAAGCGGCCTGCCCGTTGACTGACACAGCTTTAGCGTTGGCCGCCACCACCTGGTGCCGGACGGAGCTGTCGAAGGTGGCCCTGATCTTGGCCAGAGGCATCAACGTAGATTGAGCATTTAGGCGGCAGGCGCCCTTCCGGATCTCAGCGGCGGGCGTTCTTCCAACTAACCTGCACCGCCAAAATTCCGAAAGGACGGCAGAGGTTCGCGGATTGATGTTTTGGTGCCGAAATGGCGCCTAACCCGGCCAAGCGGGTGAATCTTCGCGATCTTCAGCGCTCCAATGTGGCCTGCAGCCATAGCGTCAAAGCGTGGTACCCGCGGCCGGGCTCGAACCGGCACGGCCTTCCGGCCCAGAGATTTTAAGTCTCTTGTGTCTACCATTCCACCACGCGGGCGAGCGCGCCGAGCCCGTATCGGGCCCAGAAAACTCACTACGGCCACAACGCCATGAAAACAACGCATAATGCGGATGGCGGACCAGGATTTTAGGTCCGGTGCGCCGGTCGTCCCAGGGCGCTCGCGTCCGTTCGTCCGGGAAACCAGGGCGGGTTCCGCTCAGATGGCTATTGGTTTTGCCGGGCCTCCATACGGCCCCCAATCGGGTCCGGTCGCTGTGACCGCAGTGCGCCACTCGAGATGGGCACTCCGGCCGGGCGGACAGGTAAGAGTGATGCATATTTGGCAACTCACTGTTCTGCCAAAAATTTTCCCCAAAAACCACTTAATATTTCAAACAAAATAAAAAACATTGAGTTCAACAAGTGCGCGAGGCTTTCCGTGAACGACAACACCGAAACTCCCTTCCCAAACATTCCGGGCTTGATTGCGGCGCTGGCGCGTCTGTCCGAGTTCGACAAGACCATTCAGCTTAGCACTGCTCTGACGTTGCTCTATGTTGCCCGGCACCAGAATACAGAAGGTGGCGTGTCGACCGGAGACATCGGCAAATGGGTCGGGATCACGCCAGCCGCTGCGTCGCGCAATTCCTACTACTGGGCCGAGGGAACCGATGACATGCCGCAGGGGGGGCGTCAGCTAATCACAGTTGCGCCGGACCCACGGGACCGGCGGCGGCGCGTGACGCAACTCACTCTGGATGGCGAGACGGTGGTCAGGGAACTTAATGCCCTGCTTTAGGCCTAGAGATCGATTTCGGGCGTTCCCATCAGCAACCCCCTTTCGGGCAACCATGGATTGAGCGCCAGGGCACCGCGCAACGCTGCCTGCCCCTCCTCCATCCGCCCCAATCCCATCAGGGTCAGGGCGCGGCCCGAAAGCGCCCCTATGTGCTGCGGTGACAGAGCGAGAACCCGGTCCAGATCCTCCAGGGCAGACCCGAAGTCCTGCCGCAAGTAGTGGACGAATGCCCGCTGGTTGTAGCCTTCCGCATAGGCCGGGCAGTAGTCGGTGAGCGTGTCGAAGGCGATCATGGCCCCCTCGAAGTCATAGGCCGCGCGGCGGTCCATGCCCTCGTTAAGGAGTTCCTGCGCCAACTGATCCGGCGCAATGGTCCAGAGCGCCCAAAGGTCGTTTGAAAGCGTGCGGGCCGACGCCTCGTCAGGGGCATCCTTCAGCGCCCGGTAGATCGGCTCTGCCTCAGCCGAGATATCAGGTGCCGGTGGACACAGAGCGTCCTGCGCCGCGAGCGGCGTGGCAAACAGACAGACGAAAACACAAATGCGCAGTGCCATGGGGGTCATGGTGCGCCACAGGGCGTGTTCGTCAAGGGAATCCCTTGACGCCCCAGCACTCGCACACGACTTTCCCCACCATGTTCCCGCTGCGCGACCACAATCCATCGGAAAAGACGCCTTTCGTGACCTGGGCGCTCATCGCCATCAATGTGGTGATTTTCCTCAGCTACTACGGACTATTCTCGCAGCCGGGTCAGCTCCAGGCCTTTTTTCTGACCTGGGGCATCGTCCCGGCGCGCCTGAGCTTCGGCAGCGGTTACGAGACCTTAGTAACATCGATGTTCCTCCACGGCGGGTGGCTGCACCTCGGCGGCAACATGCTGTTCCTCTGGATCTTCGGGGACAACCTGGAAGAAGAATTCGGCCATATCGGCTATCTCATCTTCTACCTTGCCTGCGGGATCGGCGCGGGGCTCAGCCATGTTTTCATCGACCCCGCCTCGCGCATTCCGACGGTAGGCGCCTCGGGGGCAATCGCGGGCGTGATGGGGGGTTACCTTCTGCTGTTCCCCAAGGCGCGCGTCGATATCCTGTTCATCTTTATCATCATTATCCGGATCATACCCGTGCCGGCCTGGGTCATGCTCGGGCTCTGGTTCGTAATACAATTTGTTGGTGGCGTCGAGTCCGACAGCAGCGGCGGAGGTGTGGCCTACTGGGCCCATGCCGGGGGCTTCGTGATCGGGTTTGTGCTGACGATACCGCTGTGGCTGAGACGGGGTGCAACGGCCTACTGGCAAAAGACCGACGGCCACCCACCCCATCCCGATGCCCAGTACCGGCTGGCGCGCAGTTCGATCCCGTCGTCGGGGCGGCGGCAGATGCCGGATGGAACACGGCGGCGCCCAGGGCCCTGGTCTGGCCGGGGGCGCTAGTTACCGGGCGGCCTGAGCGACGCTGATGACGCGATCCTCTGTGCTGGGGCCCTGGGACACCGCACCGATCAAAGTCACAACGGCTGCGAGCCCGACAACACAGCTCACGATCATCGCGCTTTCGCGGCGACGGGGCGGCCTGTGCCCCTGGACCTGTCTGTCATGCATCCTTGCCATATCCGGATCCTTGCACAGGAATCCGGCAAGAAAGTGGCCTCGCCCGGGACGTTATCGAAGGGTTTCGGCAAATGTGCTGAATATCTCGGCGTTCGCCGCAATAAGTGATCCGGACTCGACAGGATCTTCCGCCGGCTGAAAGCCTTCCAGGAACCCGCCGGCCTCTTGAACCAAGAGGACGCCCGCCGCGATATCCCAGGCGTTCAGGTTGCGTTCCCAGAACCCGTCGTAGCGGCCTGCGGCCACATAGGCGAGATCGAGCGCCGCCGATCCCCACCGCCGGACACCGGCTGTCAGCGGCAAAAGCTTGGCCAGATCCTGCAGAACTTCGGGCAAATCCGGACGGCCGCCGAAAGGCAACCCGGTGGCGAAAATCGCCTCGATCATACGCCGGCGGTTCGACACCCGCAGGCGGCTTTCATTAAGCCACGCCCCTTGCCCTTTCTCGGCAAAGAACAATTCGTCCTTGGCCGGATCGAAGACCACCGCGGCGACGATCTGGCCCTTATGCTCCAGTGCGATCGACACCGCCCAGTGGGGCAGGCCGTGGAGGAAATTGGTCGTTCCGTCCAAGGGATCGACAATCCAGCGCCGGGTCGGGTCCTGCCCGTCGGCGCCACCGCCCTCTTCGCCCAGCCAACCATATGTCGGCCGCGCCTCCATGAGCGTTTCCTTGATTAGCCTTTCAGCCGCGATATCCGCGCGGCTGACAAAATCGCCCGCAGCCTTCATAGAGACCTGAAGGTTCTCCACCTCCCGGAAATCCTTGACCAGCGCCCGGCCTGCCTGCCGGGCGGCCTTGACCATAACGTTGAGATTTGCGCTGCCCTGCATGGCGGATGCTCCTGACTGTCAGGCGCGGGCCATACACCTGCGGCTGCGGCGCGGCAAGGGGCGGGGCCTCAGCCTTGCGCTGTCTGCAAGACCGCCTTGCCGAAGCGCACATCGGAATTGCGTGCAAGGCGTATGACATGTGCGATAAAGGGTTTCGACAGATCGTCGTCGCGCACCGCCGCAAAGAGGCGCCGGGTGATGCCGGCCTCGGTCAGAGGCCGTGTCACATAATCGGAATTGTAGCGCACCTCTCGGACTACCCAGTCCGGCAAGACGGCGACACCCCGGTTCGAGGCCACGAGAAGCAGGATGACTGCGGTCAACTCCACCTGCCGTACGGCACGGGGCTGGACGCCCGCTGGCATCAGAAGCTGGCTGAAGACGTCGAGGCGCGACTGCTCCACCGGGTAGGTAATCAGCAGCTCGTCTCGAAAATCCTCCGCCACCACAAAGTCACGCTGCGCCAAGGGATGCAGGGACGAGGCGACGAAGACCGGGTCGTAGTCAAAGAGCGGCTGAAACGAAACGCCGGGAAGTTCCTCGGGATCGGAGGAAACCACAAGATCCACCTCTTCTTTTTGCAGCGCGGGAAGGGCGTCGAACGAAAGGCCCGGGCGGATGTCCACATCGACCTCGGGCCAAGCTTTGCGGAACTCTTCGAGCACTGGAAAGAGCCATTCGAAACAGGCGTGACATTCGATCGCGATGTGCAGCCGCCCGGATTTGCCCGAGCGCAGGTTCCGGAATTCCTCTTCCGCTTTCGCGACTTCAGGCAGGATCTTGTCAGCAAGACGCAAAAGTTTCATGCCCGCCGCCGAAAGCTTCAGGGGCTTTGAGCGCCGCACGAAGAGCTCGACCCCGGTCTGCTCTTCCAGCCCCTTGATCTGATGCGAAAGCGCCGACTGAGTGATGTTCATCATCTCCGCAGCACGCGCCAGACCGCCGGCATTGTGGATCGCCCGGATCGTTCTGAGGTGCCGAAACTCAAGATGCATTGCAAACGAACCTCATATTGATCTTGAGAAATATGAATTTGTCTCACAGTTGACTAGGTGGCACAACCGCGCTGCCAGCAAAGGACGCCCCATGACCATGCCATCCGTCTCGTTCGAGTTTTTCCCGCCGCAATCGCTCGAAGCCTCTTTCCGCCTCTGGGACACGGTACAGGCGCTGGCGCCCTTCGAACCCGAATTTGTCTCGGTAACCTATGGCGCGGGCGGAACGACCCGAAGACTGACCCATGAGGCTGTCACCACGATCGGGCGGCACAGCGGTCTCAATGTGGCCGCGCATCTGACGTGTGTGGACGCGAGCCGGGACGAGACGCTGGCGATTGCCGAAGGCTATGCCGACGCCGGGGTCACGGAATTGGTCGCGCTGCGGGGCGACCCGCCGAAAGGCGCAAAAGGCTTCACGCCTCACCCTGAGGGTTTTGCGTCCAGTTGCGACCTGATCGCGGCGCTTGCCGCAACCGGCAAATTCAACATCCGCGTCGGTGCATACCCTGACCGGCATCCCGAAGCCTCCTATGACGGCGCCGACATCGATTGGCTGAAGCGCAAGATCGACGCGGGCGCCAGCGGCGCGATAACCCAGTTCTTCTTTGAGGCCGATACCTACTTCCGCTTCCGCGACGCCTGCGGCGCGGCGGGGATCACGGCACCGATCCTGCCGGGCATTTTGCCCATCGAAAGCTGGCCAAACACCAAGCGGTTTGCCAAACGCTGCGGCGCCGCTGTCCCTGCAGAGCTCGACGCGACGTTCCGCACAGCGTTGCGGGACGGGCGGGAAGACCTGCTTGCCGTTGCCCATGCCACGGACCTCTGCACGGAGCTTTTGGAGGGCGGCGTGGACCACCTCCATTTCTACACGCTCAACAAACCCGGCCTGACGCGGGACATCTGCCATGCGCTCGGGCTCGCACCCGCAGTCAGTCTCGAAAACGTGGCCTGAACGCCGCTTGCGCCACAGCGCGCTGCGGTCTAGCGTCCCGCAAAAACCGGCCGAGGCGCAACATGGCAAATCCCTACTTCGCCGAGAATCTCGACGATCTTCTGACGGCAGAAGAAATGCTTTCGATGTCGGGGCTGGAGTTCATGGAGCGCATCCGCGACGGCATCTCGCCCGCGCCGCCCATAGCCCGGACCCTGAACTATCGCGTCTATGAGGTTGAAAAGGGGCGCGTCGTCTTTCGCGGCGCTCCGCTTTTTGACCACATGAACCCGATCCGCAGCGTCCATGGCGGTTGGTACGGAACGCTCCTTGACAGTTGCATGGCCTGCGCCGTGATGACCATGCTGCCAAAAGGCGCGGCCTACACAACGCTTGAGTACAAGATCAACATCACCCGGCCGATTCCGCCGGGGATGGAAATCGACGCCGTTGGGCTCATTCAGCATGCGGGCCGCACGACGGGCGTCTCCAACGGAGAGATCCGCGGCGTTGAAGACGGCAAGCTTTATGCGACCGGGTCGACCACCTGCCTGATCATGACGCCCTGAGGCCTCAGGCGAGCAGTTCGGCGGTCGCAGGGTCGTCTGCCTCGCCGCGCACGGCTGTTGGGTGCATACGTTCAGACGGGTCGGTACCGATGGGTCGGTCGCGCCGCGCCAGGAACAGCTTTCCCCATTTGTGGTTCATGCCGACCGACGGCGCCCGCACGTCACACTCAAAGCGCTTGCGCCAATCCTGCGGCAAAACCAGCCCGCTGGCCTCGGCGCGCGACAGCATCCAGACCAATGGGATGTTCGACAGCGGCCGCGCTGCGTTCTTTCCGTGGAGTTGCCCGCCCACGTCGCCATGGGTGCCACGAAACCAGACCTGCTCGACGCGACCGTCAAAACCATCGGGCGTTTCCCATAGCACAGGCTGAAAGACCAGCCGCCGCTCGTCCCGCGCCAGGGCGTGAAAGCCGCGGCGCACGTGTGGGCCAAGCGCGTGGTTGTGGAAGAGGTGCTTGTGCTCTGTCAGCGTCCAGAGCAACGGCAGGCGGATGCCCAGGGCCTTGACCGTATCCCAGACGCCGATCACCTCTATCGGAACATCAGCCTGGCAGTGCAAGCGCTTGAAATCAGCGGCAACAGCCGCGCTTGGCGACCGCTCGTAGTGGCGGAAGACCTGCCGGATGTTGCGCTCGGTCGATTTTGCCGGTGTCAGCAGGCCAACGCTGCCGATAATGCCCGCCAGCGACCGGACGGCATAGGCGCCCCGGGAAAAACCAAACAGAAAGATGCGGTCGCCCGGACGGTATCGCGAGGCAAGCGCACCGTAAGCCCGCCGGATCCGGCCATTGATCCCGTAGCCGGAAACGACATTGGGGGTCTGCCGCCAGCTTTCCCACTGAACCCCGGCTTCGTAGTGCAAGGACAAGTGCGTCGCCGGATGGGTTTCGCGCAAGAGTTTGAACAGTATGCCCGCATTCGTCTCGTCGCCGGGGACCAGCGACGAATTTGTCCCGTCAAGGATCACCACGTGGTTGACTGCGCCTCGGCCATCCTTACGGGGGATGATGCGGCGGACAAGCGGGGCCCGCCGCAGAAGGCGCCTTATGCGGTGTTCAAGCCGCAACGTCCTTGTCGCGCAGGAGTTCCCACATCCGGTGCGGCGTGAACGGCATGTCCACCTGAGTGATCCCCGCATCCCAGACCGCATCGAGCACTGCGTTGGCAACCGCGGCGAGCGCGCCGACCGTTCCCGCCTCGCCACAGCCCTTCATCCCCATGGGGTTGGCCGTTGAGGGCACGGGCTCGGAATAGAACGCGATCATGGGCATATCGTCGGCGCGTGGCATGCCGTAGTCCATGAACGATGCCGTGAGGAGCTGGCCGGTGTCGTCGTAGACCACGCGCTCTGTGAGAGCCTGTCCGATCCCCTGAACGACCCCGCCATGAACCTGGCCTTCGGCCAGCATCGGATTGATAAGGTTCCCGAAATCGTCTGCCACAGTGTAGCGCTCGATGGAAACAACGCCGGTCGAGGGGTCAATCTCCAACTCGCAGACGTGGGCACCGTTCGGGTAGGACCGTCCGGGCAGTTTGGCGGTTTCGCGGTGGTGCAAGAGGTCGGTCCGGCCGTCCTGGCGCGCTTTTTCGGCGGCTTCGAGGAAGGTGAAGGTCACATTGGAGCCATCGGCGCGGAATTTCTCGTGATCGAATTCCACTTCTTCAGGCGCAACCCCCATTTCCTCGGCCAGAAACGGCGTGAAGACCTCGACCATCTTGTCAACCGCGGCGAGCGTGGCGTTGGTCTGCGTGGTTACCGAGCGGGACCCGCCGGTGCCGCCGCCCGACGGGATCAGATCACTGTCGCCCTGCACCACACGGATTGCCTCCAAAGGAATGCCGGTCTGGTCCGACAGGAAGGCGGCGAAGACCGTCTCATGACCCTGCCCGTTCGACTGGGTGCCGACGTAGATCGACACGGTCCCGTCGTCGTGGAATTCCACCGCAGCCGTCTCGGAGGGATCTCCAAGGATCGACTCGATATAGTAGCAAAGCCCAAGACCCCGCAGCTTGCCCCTCGCGGCGCTTGCGGCCTTGCGGGCCGGGAAACCAGCGCGGTCTGCATGGCCCTCGACCTTCCCCAGAACGCGAACAAAATCGCCGACGTCATAAAGCTCGCCGGTCGCTGTCTTGTAGGGGAACTGGGCGGGCTTGATGAAGTTCTTCTTGCGCAACTCCCACGGGTCGACCCCAAGTTTCCGCGCCGCATATTCGATCGTGCGCTCAAGGGCATAGATTGCCTCGGGGCGCCCGGCGCCGCGGTAGGCGTCCACCTGCGTGGTATTGGTAAAAATCCCCTTCACGCCAAGGTAGGTGGTCTGCACGTCATAGGTGCCCATCAGAACGCGGGCAAAAAGCTGACTTTGAATAGGCTGCGCAAACTGGCTGTTATAGGCGCCGAGATTGCAGACCGTCTTCACACGGTAGGCGGTGATCTTGAGGTCTTCGTCGAAGGCCAGCTCGCAGGTCGACACAAGATCGCGGCCCGCGTTGTCGGTCAGCATCGCCTCGGAGCGGTCCGACATCCAGCGCACGGGGCGTTCCAGCGTCTTGGCGCACCAGGAGACCACCATGTTCTCGGGATAGTTCATTCCCTTCATGCCGAAGCCGCCGCCGACATCCTCGGTAGTCACGCGAACGTTTTCCTCGTCAAGACTGAAGGCCTTCGAGAGGTCAGCCTTGAGGCCCCAGACACCCTGTCCGTTGTACATCAGATGCAGGCGGCCCCCGGCCCAGTTGGCCCAGTTACCGCGCGGTTCGATCGAGTTCACGATGATCCGGTTGTCGCCCACTTCGAGCGTGACGTGATGGGCAGCAGCCTGAAACGCAGCCTCGGTCGCCTCGGCATCGCCCAGACCCCAGTCGAAGGCCAGATTGCCCGGCGCCTCCGTGTGCAGTTGCGAGCCGCCTTCAACGGGCTCCACATGGGCTGCGAGCTCATCATAATCGACTTCAACCAGTTCCGCGGCGTCCCGTGCCTGCTGCAGACTGTCGGCCACGATCACGGCCACAGGTTCGCCCACGAATCGCACGCGCCCCTTGGCAAGAACAGGTCGCGCGGGCGCAGCGCCATCGGTCCCGTCGACGTTCTTTACGACCGTTGCGTTGAGGTTGATTTTCATGCCCGACGCTTCGAGGTCCGCAGCACTGGCGACAAGATGCACACCGTCCGCCGCGCGGGCGCTATCAAAATCCATCTCGCCGATTGTGGCATGGGCAACAGGCGAGCGCACGAAATGGGCAAAAAGCGCGCCCTCGGGGGCTGTATCATCCACATACCGACCCTGCCCGGTGATCAGGCGATGGTCTTCCACGCGTTTGACCGGCTGGCTCTTCCCGAATTTATCCATGTGGCTGCGCCTCCCAGGCTGGAGCTATTTCTCTTGCAGGGACACTAGCCAGCGGCTGCCCCTTGTCCAGCCCAGATCACACTGCGATCGACAGCGTCACTACTTCGGCCTGCCCGTATCCGTTGAAACGCGTGGTGGTGGCGAAGGAATAGGCGCCCATTTTGTCGAATATAAGGTAGTCGCCTTCGGCAAGGTCGTCTGGCAGGTCGACCTGGTCCGGCAAGCGGTCGAGGCTGTCGCAGGTCGGGCCAAAGACCACGCGGGATCGGGGACATCCGCTGCGCAGTGTTCCGTCCGGTGCAATCGCGGCCCGCCGGTCCGGCGCGCCCATCTGCGGTGCTTCGCTGAGGCCGCCGTAGATGCCATCGGCCAGATAGACCGAGGTGGCGCGCACGGCCTTGACCGGAACGGCAAGGGTATAGGCCCCGGCCACCATTGCGCGCCCCGGTTCGCAGACAAGGCGCGGCGGATGTGCGAAGTGTGACGCCACCGCGGCGCGGATGGCCGCGCAGATGCCCGGCAGCGGATCACCTGCTCCCGCCCGCGCAATTCCGAAGCCCCCGCCTACGTTCAGCCGCTCAAGCCTGACGTCCGCGTGCCGGGCAATGTCCGCGCATGCTGCGATATAAGAAGACCAGGCCGCCGGATCGGTACACTGGGTGCCCGGATGGAAGGTCATTGAAGGCAGGTGCCCGGCCTCGGCCACCTTCCGCAACAGGCCGCGCGCGAGGATGGGATCGGCGCCGAATTTTTCGCCAAAATCATAGACCGCGCCGCCCACGGGCAGTTTCAACCGGACCGCAATCTCTGAACCGGATGGCAGCATGGCCAGTAACTTTGCCAATTCGTCTGGATCATCCACCGACCAGGAAGTCACACGCTGACGAATGCCCTCGGTAATCTCGCCGCGCGAGCGAACGGGGTTGTGATAGTGCAGCGCGGCACCGGGCGCGATCTGACGGACAGCGGTCATTTCGTCAGGCGAGGCCACGTCAAAAGCGCTCAGTCCGGCGGCCGCGAGGTTGCCCAGCACCTCCCGGCTGTCGTTGGCCTTTACCGCATAGCTGACAAGGCCCGGGAAAAGCCCCATAAACCGCCGCGCCGTTGCTTGCAATTGTGCGGGATCGAAAAAGTAGACAGGGTGATCCGGCCGTTCCCGGCTCAGCCAGCCCAAGGGGTCGGTAACAATCTCTGATTGACGCATGCCTGCTCCTGACCTGCTTTCCTCGCCTGAGTTTGGCACACGCCCGTGGCGATTTGCCTTGTCATTTCGCACAGACCGACGCATTTTTCGGTCATTATGACCGACTTTACCGGCAAATTGGACGAAACCGACACCGCGCTTCTGAGGCTTCTTTCAAAGAACGCGCGGATGCCAGTGGCGACTCTGGCCAAGCGGCTTGGCCTTGCCCGCTCCACCGTGCAGGCGCGGCTCGAACGCCTCGAAGTCTCGGGCGTAATCGCGGGATACACGCTGCGGCTTGGGGCCGGGGTCCTCGCGCGGCGCATCCGGGCCACAGTCCTTCTGCAGATCGAGCCGCGCTCAACCGCCGCCGTCCTCAGCCGCCTGGCCTCCATGGACGAGGTGGAGACAGCCTCCACGGCGAGCGGGCGGTTTGATCTGATCCTTCAGGTCTCGGCGGACGGGACGAGCGCGCTCGACCGGGCGCTTGATGCCATCGGCGCCATCGACGGCGTGCGGGCCACCGAGTCGCTGATCCAGCTTTCGACAAAGATCGACCGAGCGCCCTAAGCAAAAAGGCCTGAATGCGCCATGCGTCCGGTCGAAAACGGAACAGACCGCGCTCCGGCACGCTCCCACCCTAAGCGACAGTCACTGCGCGAGGAGGAGCGTCGATGATCGATAGCCTTGCCCTGAACGGCGGCCGCCTGTCCCCTGCCCAAATCGATGCCTACTGGCACGATGGGTTTCTCTTTCCCCTACCCGCCATGTCGGCGGCGCGGGCGGAGTCCTACCGGCGGACGCTGGAGACGATTGAGATCGACTGGCTTCAGGCGGATCTACCGCAGCCCCTGAACACCTATAAGCGCGTGAATGCGCAGGCCGTTATTCCCATGGCCTACGAAATTGGCGCAGACCCTGCGGTCCTCGATATCGTCGAGGGTATTCTTGGTCCCGACATTCTGATCTACGCGGTCGAATTCTTCATCAAGGAACCGCAGACGCGGCACATCGTGTCCATGCATCAGGATCTGACCTATTGGGGCATGGGCGGTACCCAGGGCCTGGTGACGGCATGGATCGCCCTTTCGCTCGCGACGCCGGCCTCGGGATGCATGGATTTTGTGAAGGGCTCCCACAAGAACCCGATCCTGCCCCATGAGGATACATTCGACGACAATAATCTGCTCAGCCGCGGGCAGGAAATCCGCGTCGATGTGCGGCCCGAAGACAAGACCGCGATCGAGATCCACCCGGGCCAGATGAGCCTGCATCACGGGCTAACGATCCACGGCTCGGGCCCCAATACCTCGGGCGACCGGCGCATCGCGGCCGTCATCCGCTACGTGCGGCCCGATGTAGCGCAGGAAAGCGGAACGCTGGACTACGCCATGCCGGTGCGGGGGAAAGACACGCTCGGCCACTTCATCCACTACCCGCCGCCCGCCTCGGATTTTGCGCCCGATGCGCTGGCGCGCTACGACGCTATAAGAGCCGCACAGGCCAAAGTGATGATGGCCGGGGCGAAACAGCAATCGGCGGTCTACTGATCCGCGACGCAGCCAACGAGGACCGATGCCATGGACCACGTCAAGTTCACCGCGATGAAGGACGGCGACAAGGAAGACTACGACTTCCTGACCGAGCATGAGATCGAATACACCAAGGGCACGGCAGACCGGCTTCTAACTGCGCTTGTCAGCCTCGACGAAAGCCTGTCGGGCTACCAGATCACACGCCTCGGGCATTCGCTGCAATCGGCCACCCGGGCAGAACGGGACGGGGCAGACACGGACTGGATTGTCTCGGCCCTCTTGCACGACATCGGTGACATTTTCGCCCCCTACAACCACGATGAGTATGCCGCCACGATCCTCAAACCCTTTGTGCGCGAGCAATGCACCTGGGTGGTGGAAAAGCACGGGGACTTTCAACTGGTCTATTACGGCCACCACGTGGGTGCGAACCCCGAAAAACGCCAGTCCTACGCAGGCCACCTCTATTTCGACGATTGCGTTCAGTTCTGCGCGCGGTGGGATCAGTCGTCCTTCGACCCCGACTACGACACGCTTCCGTTGAGCCATTTCCAGGCCCGAGTGCACGAGGTCTTTGCCCGTACGCCGTATGATCCGGCCGTCATCCGCCCAGGCGCGCGAGAGCCGCTTTCCAGTGATTAGCCCGGCACTACCGCCCAGTCCGCTGAAGGGCCCCTCGGCCTGGATCGGCCGCGACATGGCGGGCCGGGCCGAGCTTTGGCGCCAGACCCTGGGCGTTGGGGACACCGCAGAACTGGAGGCTGCCGCTGCCCATTTCCTCAGCCTCGGCAGGGACATCGGACAGATCACCAAAGAGGACTTTCCGCTGGACGCCTTCGCCAGCAGCCTCGCCGGGCTGCAGGAAGACCTCAGGTCAGGCGCCGGGGTGCGTGTGATTTCCGGGCTTCCCGTCCATGGTTACGACCGGGCCACCGCTGCGGCCATTTTCTGCGGCATCGGTGCTCACCTGGGCAGCGCGAGGTCGCAGAACGCCGCTGGCCATATCCTCGGCCACGTGCGTGACACCGGAGCCAATGCAGCCGACCCCAACACGCGAATCTACCAGACCGCCGAGCGGCAGTCCTTCCATACCGACAGCGCCGATGTGGTGGGGTTACTCTGCCTACAGGCAGCAAAAGAAGGTGGGCGCTCGTTGCTCGTCAGCGCCGAAGCGATCTGGAACCGCATGCTCAACGAGGCACCCGAGCTGGCTGCCCTACTTTTCGAGCCTATTGCCACAGACCGCCGCGGCGAGGTGCCCGAAGGTGAAAACCCTTGGTTCGATATTCCCGTGCTGAACTGGCACGACAACCATCTGACGGTTTGCTACCAACGCCAGTACATCGAAAGCGCGCAGCGTTTCGACGGCGTCCCGGCCCTGTCGCCCGACAAGCAGGCGGCGCTTGATCTCTTCGACCGGCTCGCCAACGACCCCGAGATGCATTTCTCCATGGATCTCGCACCCGGCGACATGCAGTTCGTCTACAATCACAACCAGCTTCACGACCGGACCGGATTCACCGACTGGCCGGAACCGGACAAGCGCAGGCATCTCTTGCGGCTCTGGCTCAGCCTGCCCGGCGACCGCGCGTTGCCGCCAGTGTTCCGGCAGCGCTATGGCTCGATCACGCCGGGCGACCGGGGGGGCATCGTTGTTCCTGGCATGACATTGAACGCGCCACTCGATTAAGGGTGCGGCCTTGATGCGCATTACTGCGCCGCTTGCCCTGAAATCCATGCTATGCGGCGGCGCAGTGTCTTTCCCTTCCTCCATTGCTCCGGTAATTGAGCCGCTGACGAGACCCGCGAAGGACGCCGACGATGCCCATGGAAAAGACCTTTGACGCCGCCGAGGCCGAAAACCGGCTTTACGCTGCCTGGGAAGAGGCCGGGTGCTTTGTGGCGGGCGCGGGCGCGCGCCGGGCCGAGACCTTCTGCATCATGATCCCGCCGCCCAATGTCACGGGCTCGCTGCATATGGGACATGCCTTCAACAACACCCTGCAGGACATACTTGTGCGATGGCACCGGATGCGCGGCTTCGACACGCTTTGGCAACCGGGGCAGGACCACGCCGGTATTGCCACGCAGATGGTCGTGGAACGGGAACTCGCGAAGACCAACCAGCGTCGCACCGATATGAGCCGCTCGGATTTCGTGGATCTTGTCTGGGAACAAAAGCGCAAATCCGGCGGGACGATCATCAATCAGCTCAAACGCCTCGGCGCGTCCTGCGACTGGTCGCGCAACGCTTTCACAATGGCGGGCGCCCCCGGCGACACGCGCGTCGGCCACGAAAACTCGCCCGACTTCCACGATGCGGTCATCAAGGTCTTCGTCGATCTCTACAACAAGGGCATCATCTACCGTGGCAAGCGGCTGGTGAATTGGGACCCGCATTTCGAGACGGCGATCAGTGACCTAGAGGTCGAGAACATCGACGTCGACGGCCACATGTGGCACTTCAAATACCCGCTCGCGGACGGTGCGACCTACGAATACGTCGAAAAGGACGAAGACGGCACCGTCACCCTGCGCGAGACGCGCAACTACATCTCCATCGCCACCACGCGCCCCGAGACCATGCTGGGCGACGGCGCGGTCGCCGTGCACCCGTCCGACGAACGCTACGCGCCCATCGTCGGGCAGCTCTGCGAAATCCCGGTCGGCCCGAAAGAGCACCGTCGCCTGATCCCCATCATCACCGACGAATACCCAGACCCGGATTTCGGCTCCGGCGCGGTGAAGATCACCGGCGCCCATGACTTCAACGACTACGGCGTCGCGTCGCGGGGCGGCATCCCTATGTACCGCCTGATGGCCATGGACGGCACGCTGCGCGCGGACGGCGCGCCTTACGCGGAAGAGGCCGGCAAGGCGGACGCCATCGCCAAAGGCGCGGAGTTCACTGTTCAGTCCGTGGACGGCATCAACATCGTGCCCGACGATTTGCGCGGTCTCGACCGCTTTGACGCACGGAAACGGGTGGTCGAGCAGATCACGAACGAAGGCCTTGCCGTCACCACGCGCGCCGATGACCCGCGCCTTGGCCGCACGGCGCTGAAGCCGGGAGACGAGCGCGCAGGCACGCTGGTGCCGCTGGTCGAGGCCAAGACCATCACCCAGCCCTTCGGCGACCGCTCGAAGGTTGTGATCGAGCCCATGCTGACCGACCAGTGGTTCGTCGACACCGCCCAGATTGTCCAGCCCGCCATAGACGCCGTGCGCGACGGGCGGACAACGATCCTGCCCGAGCAGCACGAGAAGGTCTATTTCCACTGGCTTGAGAACATCGAGCCCTGGACGATCAGCCGCCAGTTGTGGTGGGGGCACCAGATTCCGGTTTGGTATGGGCCCTATGATGCGCAAATCTCTGGTGCTTCACAGCTAGCTTGGAAGTCCGATGGTTCGGGCTGGCAGATTTGTCGCCCCACAGAGGTTGAGGCAATTGAGGCAGCTCGCAAGGCCTACAGCAAGGATGTGGTTGTCGTTTCCGATTGGCTTGAATCCCTGTCGTTGAAGGACACTGGGAAAATCGGCATATGGCGCGATCCCGACGTTCTCGACACCTGGTTCTCGTCCGGGCTTTGGCCCATCGGCACGCTCGGCTGGCCGGAAGAGACCGAAGAGCTGAAAAAATACTTCCCGACCGACGTTCTGGTCACCGGTTTCGATATCATTTTCTTCTGGGTCGCCCGGATGATGATGATGCAGCTTGAGGTCGTGAAGGACGTCCCTTTCCACACGGTCTACGTCCACGCGCTGGTCCGTGACGAGAAGGGCAAGAAGATGTCGAAGTCGCTCGGCAACGTCCTCGACCCGCTGGAACTGATCGACGAATACGGCGCCGATGCGGTGCGCTTCACGCTGACGTCCATGGCCGCCATGGGCCGGGATCTCAAGCTGTCGACAAGCCGTATCGCAGGCTACAGGAACTTCGGCACGAAGCTTTGGAACGCCTGCCGCTTTGCCGAGATGAACGGCGTTTTCGAGGCTGGGCGCGCGCCCGGCGTTCCGGACGCAAATCAGACGGTGAACCGCTGGATCATCGGCGAAACGGCGAAGGTGCGCGAAGAGGTGGACGCGGCGCTGGCCGCCTATCGCTTCAACGACGCCGCGAACGCGCTCTACGCCTTTGTCTGGGGCAAGGTCTGCGACTGGTATCTTGAGTTCTCAAAACCGCTCTTCGCCTCCGAGGATGCGGCGGTTGTGACGGAGACACGCACGACCATGGCCTGGGTTCTGGACCAGTGCCTGATCCTGTTACATCCCATCATGCCCTACATCACCGAAGAGCTATGGGGCATTCTGGCCGCGCGTCAGAAGATGCTCGTTCTGGCCGACTGGCCCGAATACGGCGCCGAACTAATCGATCAGGCGGCGGATACCGAGATGAACTGGGTCATCGCGGTGGTGGAGGCCATCCGGTCCGCGCGGGGCGAGATGAATGTGCCCGCCAGCCTCAAGATGCCGATGCTGGCGCTGGAGATGTCGAACGACGCGCTATCCGCCTGGGACCGGAACGCCGCGCTGATCTTGCGGCTTGCACGCATTGAGGGACTGACTGCCGCCGATACCGCGCCGAAAGGATCGGTCACTCTGCCCGTGGGCGGGGCCACGTTCTGCCTGCCACTCGAAGGCATCATTGACGTGGGCGCCGAAAAGGACCGGTTGTCAAAGTCTCTGGGTAAGCTCGAAAAAGACATGGGCGGGCTGCGCGGTCGGGTGAACAACCCGAAATTCGTGGCCTCCGCCCCTGAAGACGTGGTCGAGGAAACCCGCGAAACGCTGGCAGCGAAAGAGGCTGAGGCGACCAAGATCAAAGCCGCGCTCGACCGGCTGGCCGAACTGGCATGAGGGAGCCATGGCGGCAGACTGGCAACGTCTGACGGAACAGCAGATCCGCAAAGCCCAGCTTGAGGGCAAGCTGTCGGGGCTGGACGGCGAAGGCAAACCCCTGCCGCACAGGCCCGAAGAAGCCTACCTTGACGCCGGCGAAGCCGCCGCCCACCGGATCATGGCCGAGGCGGGCGCGCTACCCGAAGAAGTACGTCTGAAAAAAGAACTTGCCGCGGCTCAAGAGGCCTACCGCGCCGCCAAAGGTACCGACGCCGAAAAGCCTGCCATGAGGCGTGTGGCCGATGTGCAGATGAAGCTGTCGATCGCCCAGGAAGCGCGGCGCAAGTTCATGAAGGGCTGACGCTTGCCCGCGCCGGGCCAAAGCGCTACCCAAACCGCCATGACGACACCGCGCCTCACCCCACTCGCCGCCTCGCTTCCCGCCTCTGTCCCTTTCGTGGGTCCAGAAGCGCAGGAACGGGCGCTCGGACACCCCTTCCGCGCGCGCATCGGCGCGAACGAAAGCGTTTTCGGCCCCTCGCCACGGGCCGTGGACGCTATGCGGCAAGCGGCGACTGAGACCTGGATGTACGGTGACCCGGAAATGCACGACCTGCGCACGGCGCTCGCCGCGCACCACGGCTTGGCCCCGGCCAACGTCATGCCGGGCGAAGGCATCGACGGGCTTCTGGGCTACGCCGTGCGGCTGCTTGTAGGGCCGGGCGATGCCGTCGTCACCTCCGACGGCGCCTATCCGACGTTCAACTACCATGTGGCGGGCTATGGCGGGCAGCTACACAAAGTCCCTTACCGTGATGACCATGCGGACCTTGACGCGCTCTGGCAACGCGCGGGCGACGCTGGCGCCAGGATGATCTACCTTGCCAACCCGGACAACCCCATGGGCAGTTGGCACACCGAGGCGACGCTGGCCGAGGCCATTGCGCGGCTGCCGGACGGTTGCCTGCTGCTGCTCGACGAGGCCTACAGCGACACCGCGCCGCCGGGCGTCGTACCACCGCTCGATACATCGGACCCGAGGGTCCTGAGGATGCGCACGTTCTCAAAGGCCTACGGGCTGGCGGGCCTGCGTGTTGGCTATGCAATTGGCCACGAAGAGCTGATCACGGCCTTCAATAAGGTGCGCAATCACTTTGGCGTCGGGCGCGTGGCCCAGGCTGGCGCATTGGCGGCGCTTGGGGATCCGGACTACCTGGAGCAGACGGTGCTCAAGATCCACGCGGCCTGCACACGGATTGGCAGCATCGCCCGCGAAAATGGGCTGGAGCCGCTGCCGACGGCCACCAATTTCGTCACCATCGACTGCGGCCGCGAGGGCGCCTTTGCCAAGGCCGTTCTGGACGGTCTGATTGCGCAAGGGCTGTTTGTGCGCATGCCCTTCGCCGCACCCGGCAATCGCTGCATCCGCGTCTCAGCGGGGCATCCCGAAGACCTTGACGCCTTCGCTGAAGCGCTCCCAATCGCCCTTGAACGCGCGCGCGGCTAGCCGCGTTTAGGCCCGGTCGACTTCCGCAAAACTTTCCAGAGAAAACCAGGGGCGGTCGCCCAGAGTGGGGGCCAGGGTCAAGGGCGCCGTCACCCAGGTGCCGGTAGCGCTATCGAACTGGCTTTTCTCAAACGACATCACGGCATGGCAGTTCTTGCTTGCTGTGAACCTTATCCTACTGATCTGGGTGCGCTCCATGGATTCTGTACCGGGCGTACCGTCGTTGACGCCGGTTATGATCCCGGTTGCGGACGCGCTGAACATCAAAAAGATCCATTTCTGGGTCGTCATGGCGATCAACCTGGCAATCGGCCTGTTTGCCCCGCCCTTCGGTATAGACATTTTCTTTGCGCAATCGGCGCTGAAGACTGGGACGGGGGTATCTATCTTAGGGTGCTTCCGTTTTTTGGCACTTTCTTGTCGTCCCGACGGTTATCTCCTTTGTCCCGGCAATCTCGAATGTCGGCGCAGAGACTTTCTTGATCTCAAATAAGACTGGCGCGCCTAAGGAGGACTGCAAAAGGCCCCCCAAGCCAACCCGGCGTCAAAAACGCCCTCGAAAAAGCGCGTGACAGGCCGCGCGCAGCGGTTATCCTTCTCCCGCGTTCTGGGAGTTTTGATGGACAACCGCAACGAGATTGGAGAAGCGCCGGATTTCACCAAGCCGTTCTTGGTCAGCTTCGGCGTGCTGCTTTTCATTTTCCTTTTCGCGATCTGGGCCATATGGGGCCTGATGGCGGCGCTGTTTTCAGGCTGGTCTATGGACCGGCTGATCGTCCTAGGCGGTAACCGCCGTGCGCAGCGGGGTCGCTGACGCCCGGACCGCTTCGGCAATTACCGGCGTTGCCGCTTCCAGAGCCCCTGACCCATGGGGAATATCCAACGCTTTCAGTCCTGCGTCGATGGACGACAGTGCGCCCATCACCATCTGAGCATTCACATGACCCATATGGCCGATGCGGAAGAACCCGTGCCAGGCCGGATCGCCCGGCGCCGCCATGCCCAGTCCGATCCCAAGCGTCACACCCGCGTTCTCCGTCACCCAGTCACGCAGGGCCGTGCCATGGGGCGCGCCGATGCGCAGCGAGGTCACCGCGTTGCTGCGGTAGGCCGGATCGGCAATGTTCAGCTCAATTGGACCATCCTGCCCCCAAACCCCGAAGGCCGCCCAGATAGCGCGCGCGAGCGCTTCGTGCCGCGCCCAGAAGGAGGGCAGGCCCTCTTCGTGGACGATCATGTTCAGGGCCTCCCGGAGGCCAAAAAGGTGATGTGTCGGCGCAGTGCCGCCGAAAAACTGATAGTATTCCTCGGGGCGTGAACGCGGGCGCCAGTCCCAGTAGCCACTGACAACATCAGCCCTGTCCCGGGCGGCATCTGCCTTTTCATTGAAGAAAACCAGCCCCAGTCCCGGCGGCGTCATCAGCCCTTTCTGACTGCCTGTCACCATGACATCGACGCCCCAGGCATCCATGTGAAACTCGTCGCAGCCAAGGCAAGCGATGCAATCGACCATCAAAAGCGCCGGATGGTCCGCATCATCCATGGCGCCCCGCAACGCCGGAATGTCGTTCTTGACGCTTGTCGAGGTATCGACCTGCACAACAAGCACTGCCTTGATGGCGTGATCGGTATCGGCTTTCAGGTGCTCTGCCACGCGGACCACATCCACCGGCGCGCGCTGACCGAAATCCAGCGTCTCGACCTCGGCGCCGAGCCGCGTCGCCATCTCGCCCCAGCCGACGCAGAACCGCCCCGTCGCTAGCACCAGAACCTTGTCGCCACGCCTGAGAACATTGGAAAGCGCCGCTTCCCAGGCCCCGTGACCGTTGGCGATATAGATCGCGGCAAATTGTTCAGTGCCCGCGACGGCCTTGAGATCGGGGATGATCCCATGGGTCATATCCACCAGATCGCCCGAATAGATGTTCGGCGCCGGTTGATGCATGGCCTGTAGTACGCGGTCCGGCATGACCGAGGGTCCGGGGATCGCAAGGTAGTGGCGTCCGTTGGCAAGGCTCATGGAAGGCTCCGGGTTTGGGTGTACCAATCGGACCTATTCTCCTTGCGCGAAGAGGTCAATTGCCTGGCGGTGGCGCGCGACCCGACCGGTAGGCCTTTGCCAGCGTATCGGGCGACGCGCCCAGAAAGTAACGCGCAAGGAGCCAGATATTCGCGCCGCCGCGCCGAATCCAGCCGTCCGCCTGATACCGCGCAGCACTTGTCGCGGCGATAGCGTCAAGGGGCCTCAGCCGTCCCCGAAGCGCCCGGGCCATGGCCACATCTTCCATGAGCGGCTGATCCCGAAACCCGCCAACCGCAGCATAGAGATCCCGGTGCAAGAGCAGACCCTGATCACCATAAGGCAACCCAAAGATGCGGGACCGCAGATTGGCCCATCCCGCGACAAGGGCGGGAGCAACCCCCGAAGCATCGAAGGCGAGCCGAAAATAGGCAGCGGCCTCGGGATGTGCAAGATGGCCGCGCACGGCCTCTGGCCAGCCTGGCGTAAGCACCGTGTCCGCATGCACAAAGAGCAGCCAGTCGCCCCGCGCGGCTTCGGCGCCGCGTAAAAGCTGCCCGCCGCGCCCCGGCGCGCCTGTGATCAAATCCGCGCCGGCAGCTTCGGCAATCTGGCCGGTGGCGTCCCTGGAACCGGCGTCGCTGACCACGAGTTGCCGGATCAGCCCGGCCTCAAGCCCTGGCATAAGGCCGCCCAACGTGCGGGGCAGCGTCGCGGCTGCGTTGAGCGTCGGGATGATGACCGTCAGCGGCGCGGGCATATCTTTGAACCATGGACCTGTCACAGGGGCGTTCCTGCCCCTATATGTCGTCGCGCGGGAAGAAGGGACCGGAAAATGACAGGCGAAGCGGTTGCAGAACGGCGCGTTCTGCGGATTTCAGGGCCGGACGCGCGGGATTTTCTGCAGGGTCTTGTCACCAACGACATCGCTCGCATCGACGGCGGACTTGTCTACGCCGCGCTCCTGACGCCGCAGGGAAAGTACCTGGCTGATTTCTTTCTCTTGCAGGACCCGCAGGACGCAGAGGCCGTTTTGCTGGATGTGGCCGAGGATTTTGCCGATGGGCTGGTGCGGCGGCTGACGATGTACAAGCTGCGCGCAGCGGTGACGATCGAAGCGACGGACCTTCACGTTCAGCGCGGTCTCAAAGATGCGCCAGAAGGCGCCCTGCCCGATCCGCGCGATGCTGCGCTTGGCTGGCGGCTCTATGCGGCAGAACCCGGCGCCCCTTCCGCCACCGACTGGGACACCCTGCGTATCGGGCTCGGCGTACCGGAAACGGGCGCGGACCTACGCCCGGACGAAACCTTTATCCTCGAAGCCGGGTTCGAGAGGCTTGACGGCGTGGATTTCAAGAAAGGCTGCTATGTCGGTCAAGAAGTCACCGCGCGCATGAAACACAAGACCGAGCTGCGCAAAGGTCTTGCCGTTGTGGAGGTAGAGGGCCAGGCCGACCCAGGCACCGAGATCGTCACGAACGGCAAGGTTGCGGGGCATCTTTTTAGTCAGGCGGGCGGGCGCGGTCTGGCGCACCTGCGCTTTGACCGCGCGGGCCGCGACATGCGCGCGGGTGACGCGACCGTTCACTGGACACCCGAAAGCTAGAGGCGCCCCTCCACAAAGATCTCCGACGGGCAAAGCCCGGCCCGGGCCATGAGGTGTCTCGAGGCGCCATTGAATGCCCAGTAGCTCGCTTCGAGGCGCTGAATGCCCGTTTCCCTGAGGCTCTGCTTTCCGCGTTCGATCAGGGACAAACCGATGCCCTTTCTGCGGTGACGGGTGTCAACGACGATGTGGTGCAGAAACCCAAAGCGTTCGCCTTTCGTAAAAAGCTTGTCCTGCGTTTCGATGATCTCAAAAACTGCGTATCCGATCAGCCTGTCGCCAGCGGTCGCGCCGAAGACGGTCACGCCCTCAGTTTGAAGCCAGTTGCGGAATCGCGCCTGAACTTCGGCGTCATCGGGGTTTGCATGGAAACGGTGCGGCAAGGCCTCTGCGTGCAGTTTCTGAACCTGCGCATTGAGGGGTATCATGGCCGCCACGTCAGAAGCGCGCAGGGTGCGAATGGCGAAAGCGGTCACGCGCGTTCGGAATACTCCATGGTCTCGGTATTGACGACCACGTCCTCATCCGTTCCGACAAAGGGCGGCACCATGACCTTTATCCCGTTGTCCAGCACTGCAGGCTTGAAACTGTTGGCGGCGGTCTGCCCTTTTACGACCGGTTCGGTTTCCACGACTTTGCAGACCACTTTCTGGGGCAAGGTCGCGTTTAGCGCCTCCGTATCATAATATTCGATCTGCACCGTCATCCCGTCCTGCAGGAACGGGCGGCGCTCGCCGAGGATTTCGGCGGGCAGCTCGATTTGTTCGTAGGTTTCGGTGTCCATGAAGACGAGCATGCCGTCATTTTCGTACAAAAATTGTTGATCTTTCTGTTCGAGCCGGACGCGCTCCACCTTGTCGGCTGACCGGAAGCGTTCGTTCAGCTTCGATCCGTTGCGCAGATTACGCAGCTCGACCTGGGCAAATGCCCCGCCTTTTCCGGGCTTTACGTGGTCGACTTTCACCGCTGCCCAGAGGCCGCCGTCGTGCTCCAGAACGTTGCCCGGACGAATCTCGTTTCCGTTGACTTTGGGCATGTCATAAAACCCTTACAGAAGCTTGAACGTTTGTTGCAGCTTCCTATATCTTGCGCGTCGGGCCCTGACAAGCCGGGCAACTGGTGAGGATATGGCGCCTGATATGCACTAAGCGCATGACTGCCATTCGCAAAGAGGGATACCGAATCTTTGCAAAATGGTCATATTCGCCGGACGCCAGAACAAAAAACAAAAACAAAGGACGACGACATGGTCGATTTCGTTGATGGCAACGCCTTCAACAATGAGCAAGGAAACCGTGCGCGCAAACTCTTTGCCGCCGTCGTACTCGCTGCATTGGACGACGCCATAGCCGACGACAAGAAGTATGGCAATGGCCCTGAACAGATCGCACGCTGGGCGCGTTCGCGCGACGGTCGCGAAGTTCTCACATGTGCTGGTATCGACCCCAACGAGCGGGTCGTGAGCGGACTGATGGAGTTCGTCTCTAAAGGCGTGCGGACGTCTGTAGCGCTCTCGCGCGAAGAAAGCGAACGCCGGAATGCCGCGTTGCTGGAGGCGGAAGCCGCCTAAGCGACTTCGGCACGTCCAGTATCGGAATGGCGCGCCCCAAGGGGCGCGTTTTTCGTTTCAGAAGAAGCGGATCCAGACCGAGGCGAAATAGGCTTCTGCCACCAAGAGTGCCGTGAAAATCGCGCGGTAGCCTACGCCTTTGAACCGTTGAAAAAGCGCGATAGTCGCGGCCGCGCTCAGAGCCAACAAAGCAGCGGCCGCGATGCTTCCATAGTGAGCGCTGTCCCAATAGCTGACCGGGCTCTCGAACTTCCAATCCGTAAAGGGCCAGAAATGCACCCTGCCATCGTCATGGTGCAAAAGCAGATCGAGAAAGAGGTGCAGCAGCCCAGCACCCGCAAAGGCCACGATCAACCGCCATTGCCGCCGGACAGCGAGAGCAAAAAGGCCGGTCCAAAGCGGGATCGAGTTGTCGATGGCGAAAACCGCCTGCCAACTGTCAGAAAAGTAAAGCGTATCAAAGATGTACTGCTGGCTATGGCCGGAAACGTACTGGGACCAAAGGACAAGGAAAACCACGCTCAGGTCCGGAAAGGCCGCCCCAGAAAGCGCCGCAAGTGTCACGTCCAGCATCGCCGGACGCGCAAAGGCGACAGCCCCCAGAAGTAGATGACCTGGAGTGTTCAAGCGGCCCTCTCGACAAGAGCGGAGGCGTTCAATCGTATTTGTTCGTTTCCAGCACGCGCAGGATCTCCCGCCGTACGAGTTTGCGCACATTTCGCGTGATGCGCGCGCCAAGATCGCCCTGAAGCTCCTCGCGCAAAATCTGCCCGATCAGTTCGCGCAGCATTGCCTCATCGACAACGATGTCGTCTTCCGGTTCGTCGACACGACCGGCCTCAGTCGTGACCGGTCGCGGGAGCGGCACAAACTGGATAGGATCGTGTGCGGTCGGTTCGGGCGGCATGGCCTCTTCCGCCTGCCCTGGCTCTTCGGCCTCTTCCGTTTCTTCCGCCTCTTCAGCCCTCAAAAGTTTTTCTTCCAGGGTGCGTTCCGACAGACGCGGCGGCGGCATGAAAGGCGCTTCGTCTTCGCTGCCATCGGGCTCAAAAGTGTCGTCTCCTTGGGCAACGGCAGCCTCGAGTTCCGCAATGGTCGCCTCAAGCGTCGACGCCGCTAACTGATCGCGCGCCAGGAAGTCCGGCGCCTGCGGTTCGGCCAGGCCTTCCGGTTCTTCCAGGGGCTCCGCCGTTTCGAGCGCGGCTTCGATCGGCGAGGCGCTGTCACTCCCCTGACCCGTCGAACCATCGTACGAGTCGACTGGCTCTTTCTGATCGTGTGGGACGGGCTCTAGGCCAACGATTTTCTCTGAACGATCTTCGCTTTCAACGCGGAAATCCGACGTCAAAACGAGCCGGCCATTTGGAACGCGGCCGGTCTCAGCATGCTCGCCCGTATCGGTAACCAGACGTCTTACGGAAGATAGGACATCCTCAACATCAACACTTGCCATCTTATCGGACATCTGACCTCCAGTACCCACAAAAGGTATAGTAGCCAAGCAATATTCCGCACACAATACGTAGTGTGTTCTGGAAGCCTAGTTCTTTCCGATTGTTTCGAGCACCCGGTCAAGTCGCCTACCGCGTGTGCTCGTTGCCGGCGCATTGCGCACTGCGTTGTAATAGGCTTCGGGATCGTAGGTCGCCACGTTCAGCCCCAGGCCGTCGACCGTCAGCAGCCCCATAGCCGCCAGAAGCGAGTAGGCGGACACAAAGCGATCGTTCAGCGCTTCCGCCTGGTCTGTTGCAGCGTCGAGCAAGTCCTGTTCAGAGTTCAGAACATCAAGCGTGGTTCGCGCACCCAGCGAGGCCTCTTCGGACAGACCTTCGAAGGCCAGACGGGAGGCACGGACTTCCTGCTCTGTCGCCACGATACGCGCATTGGCTACATCAAGGTTGGCCCAAGCGTTTCCAACACCCTCGTCCACCAGAAGAGAGATCTGCATCAGATTGGCACGCGCCTGATCCCGGCTCGCCAGGGCCTGCCGGTAAAAGGCACTCAGGGCACCACCGCGATAAATCGGCCCGCTGAGCGTGATGCCGACACTGGAGTTGTCGTCTCCCTCATCGTCGATGCCAACGCGTGCATCGCCGGTGACCGTCGGCAGGACGCCGCGCTTCTGCTGTTCGGCAATCGCTTCGGTCACACGAACTTCTTCCTGTGCCTGCCGAATGCTGGGGTTCGTACGCAGCGCGATCTCCCGCGCCTGCGGCAGGCTAGATGCAATGCGCGGAAGACCGCCCGGTGCGGACGGCGCATTGGGGTAAACGCCAACCGCGGCCTTGTAGCCTTCGCGGGCGACCGCAAGCGAACCCTGGGCCGCAGCCAGCGAGGACAGCGCCGCCGCTTCGCGGGCTTCGGCAACCGCCACATCGGTTCGCGTGACCTCACCCACCTCAAACCGGTCGCGAGCTGCGCGCAGTTCGCGGCGGATCAGCTCAAGGTTCGAGATCTGCAGATCAACCACAGTCGCCGCCTGTCGGACGTCAAAATGCGCAATGACGGCATCCAGGAGAACCTGCTGTTCAACGCTCAGAAGGGCCTGCCGGGTCGCAAGAACGGTCAGACGCGCCGCACGTTCTGCCAATCGGTTGCGTCCGAAGTCATAGAGCGTCATCTGCGCAACGAGGTCGGCGGTTCCCCGCAGATCGTCATCGTCCCGGCGCGGGTCAGAATAGGTCACCGAACCAACGTAATCGATGACCGGGCGAATTGCCGCCAATGCGATTGCGGTATCTTCGTCCGCCGCACGCAAAAGCGCCCGGTTCTGTTCCAGCAAATTCGAATTACGATACGCCGTTATCAAGGTATCGGTCAGCGACTGTGCGCGCAGCGGCCCTGTCATGACAGACAGCGCCCCTAACGTTGCTAATACCGCTAGAGCTTTTCCGAACACTGAGCCAACTCCGGTCAAACGCATCAATGATTTACTCCGCAAACCGTTCCAAGATTAAAGGGCGAATTCCTCTGTTCTGAAGAACCCGTCGAGTACCGGAGCAGACGCATTAAAGGCAAACCGCCAAGTAACGGAATCCCCATTGCGTGATCCAGTTCTGCAAACGCCAAGCGCGCCTTCCATAAACACGCAGGCTATTCTGCCCCCGTCCCGCAGTTGATCGGTAAGCGCTTCAGGAACGGCCTCGACGCCGCCCTGAACAACTATCACATCGTAGGGACCGTTCGTCGCAGCGCCCTCTGCGAGGGCGCCAGCCACGACGGCGGCATTGTCGACACCCATTCCCGAGAGGCGCGCCTGCGCATCCTCGGCAAGATCGTGATCTTCTTCGACGGCAACCACAGCCTCGGACAGGCGAGCAAGAATGGCGGTCGAATACCCGAGGCCGCACCCAAGATCGAGCACAGCTTCGGTCGGCTGAATGTCCAGAGCATCCAGCATCTTCGCAAATGTCCGTGGCTCAAGAAGGATCCGATCGTCGGAGATCGCCAGATTTTCATCGACATAAGCCGCTTCGAGCAGGTGATCCGGTACGAAAGCTTCCCGCGGCACGTCAAGCATCGCATCAATGATTGGGAATTTCGTCACGTCCGACGGCCTGATTTGCGTGTCGACCATCATGGTGCGGCGGCTGCTATAGTCGACCATAGGGCTGTAAACTCACCTGTTCAGTTTACGTTACCTGCCTCTTGCCACAAAACCAACGCCTTAGGCAACACGCCAAAGCGCTCGCCGACGTGTCTGCCGTCTGACGTGACACAAATACAAAACTCACCAGGGCAGCGCATCGCATGCCGCGGGCCACCCCGGTGAGCGTCGAATTGTAGGGACGTTTCCGAAAGCGAGTCAGGTGGCTCAGATGGCCAGATCTTCTGGCGACTTGCCTGCCGAGATCGCCGCTCTGTACCAGGCCGGCTGGCGCCCCCGCCCCGACCAGGTCTGCGTGGAATCCTCGGGATTGCGGAACTTCGCCGGGCTCTTACCACCGGCAGCTTTTCCAGCTTTCTGCCCACCAACCAGGTCACTCAGCGAGAACCCGAATTCTTTTGCCGCCGCTTCGGCCGCTTCCCGCGCACGTTTGCGTTCCACAACCGCCATGGTTTCTATTGCCTTCTCGGCGTCTTTAATGATCGCCTTCAATTCGGCAATTGAAAATTTTGCCAGGTCCGGTCTCTTTGGCGGCATATTCTTTCCTCCTAGATTGCAGCTTCGTTCCCCTGAAGCCATTCAATCTCATTACGTCACAAATTTCGATTTGCCAACACGCTTCCGACGGCAGTGCGCCACACAATCAAAAGGCGGTCAAAAAAAGAAATGGCCGCTGAAATTAGTTACCGTTTTCCGCGAGATTTTGCCTTGCCTGGAGATATGTCCATTCGCCCCATCAAGCCAATCACCTCAACAAGATGCATTCTGACGAACGCCCGTGCCCTCGCCCGTGGAAATGCGGATGAGAACTTTCGACTTGTGATGACGGGGGAAACTGCTAAACGGCCCTGACCCGGCGAGTTGGCGGAGTGGTTACGCAGCGGATTGCAAATCCGTGTACACCGGTTCGATTCCGGTACTCGCCTCCATTTCTTCCCCACTAGTGCTTGTCCTTTGTCTGCGGTGGTGCCGACCCATGTCCGCCCAACAGAGTCTCTAGCTCGCTTTGTCTCAGAGTGGATGGACTCAACACTGGCCAAACCCTTGCATGAGCCTCGGGCGACCGCTCCGCAAAACGCCCACTCTCAATCCATCTCAACGGCCTCAAACGTCATAATTTCAACCGTTTAGAGTTGCGCCTGACGTGACAAACCCACCTAAAAGGCGTAAAAGCAGGCCTGCCACTCAAAGCACAAGAGACAATTTGTGACCGACCTGCCGCCCCCCGAGCCCCAGCCGCGCGGCACGCGCGACTTGATTGCTGCACAGCTACGCAAGGACGTTATGCAAGGGCGGCTGCAGCTTGGGCAGAAGATCGTCGAAAAGTACTACGCCGAAGCCTTCAAGGTCAGTCGAACGCCCGTGCGCGAAGCCATTTTGTCGCTCGTCCCGCTCGGTCTTGTCACAGTAAAGCCTCAAGCCGGAACCTATGTTGTCAGTTTCTCAAAGCGCAGCATTCGCGAACTCTTTGCCGTCCGCCGCCTGATTGAGGTTGGCGGCGTGCGCATGGCCAGCGATACGAAGCGCGTGCATCTGGTGGCGGATCTGCGCAAACTTTTTGACAACAAGGACCTCGACGTAAAGACGCCGGACGACTTCGACGCATTGACAGATGTCGATACCAAGTTCCACACCCGGCTCGTGGCCGCTGCGGGAAATGCTCAGCTGATGCGGATGTACAGGCCCATCGAAGTCTCTGCTCAGGCAGCGCGCAGCCGTCTCGACAAGACGATGGACGTGGCCAGCAAAGCAAATGCGCATCATCTGGGTGTCATCAAAGCTTTGGAGCGCAACGATCTCAACCGGTTCGAGGACATCCTGAGTGAACATCTTCGCTGGGTTCTCGGTATGCTTCTGGAGCGCCCCTATGTGCTGGGGTCCTGCGAACCGCCCGACCCGCCAGACAGCGGCTAGCCGCTACGGAACTGGACTTTCGCCGCAGCCGGCACATCCTTTCGCACCGGTTCATTCCTTTTTCGGAGCCGCAATGGCTGTGAATACATCTCCCGTTTCCGCCGGACGGGCCCTCGATATCCTGCGCGCGGGCTGGAAGGCGCAAAACACTGGCGGTCTGCGCACCTCGTGGATGCTCCATGGCCGTCCGGGCGTGGGCAAGACACAGATCGTCACGCAGCTTGCCGAAGAGGCGGGCGCGCACTTGATCGACCTGCGCCTTACAACGATCGAACCGCAAGACCTGCGCGGCCTGCCTTACTACGACCACGACGAAAAACGCACCATCTGGTACCGGCCGGAGGACCTGCCGCAAGAGGAGACACCCCCCACGGTGCTGTTTCTTGATGAGCTGACCGCAGCGTCGCCGGCGCTGCAGCCCACGGTCTATGGTCTTCTGCAGGAGCGGCGCGTCGGACGCCACGAATTGCCGGCCAACACGTTTCTTGTGGCGGCGGGAAACACCACCGAGGACGGTGCCGTTGCCTATGAGATGGGCACCGGGCTTTCGGACCGCATGGTTCATCTGTCCGTCCAGGCCGAGGCAGCGGACTGGTTAAAAAACTACGCCGTCCCACGTGGATTGCACCCGGCCGTGACCGCCTTCATCCAGACGCGTCCCGACCTCCTCGAAACAACGACGGCCGTGCTGGCCGGCGGCCAGATGATTGCCGCGACACCGCGGTCCTGGGAACGGGCCAGTCAGATCCTGAAGGCTGTCCCGGACCGTGCCCTTGCGCGCCCCATGTTGGCCGGGACCCTTGGCGACGGCGTGGCGGCGGAGTTCATCAGCGCGGCTGACACTATCGCCGCGAAGGTCCGCGTGGCCGAGATGCTGGAGCTTGATCGCGCCGACCGATGGCAACACTACCCCGACACGCTCTACGGTCTCTATGCCCTGACCCACGGGCTGGTAGGCGCGCTGACGCCAGAGAGTACCGACGCGGTGATCGCCACGATGCTGGGTATCCGCCAGCTGGCACAAAGGCGTGACGAGCCTGCCTTCGGGCGTATGCCGCTCGCCGAGCTTTCGACCCAGGGGTTCGAAAGCCTGATCGCAAAGGCCTTCGATCTGGGCCTGGAAGAGGCTTTCCTGCAAAACACCGAATACGCCGCTTATAGTGCCGAGCGCGAGGCCCTTGGTCTTGGCTGAGACGCACAGTCGCCGCGCCTCGCGGGCACTGCAGGCCCTGGCCGAAACTGACCCCGCCATCGGCGCCCTTGCGCTGTGGTGCGCCCATACCGACGGGCCGGGCAGCACCCGAACGGAAGGCGGGACAATTGTCTATGGCGAGGGTTTCGAGGCCCTTAGCTTGCCAGAACAGATGGGGCTTGCCGCGCACCACGTTCTACACATCGCCTTTCGCCACGGCGCCCGCGCCAACGCAATGGCCGCGCGCTATCCCGAGGACTTTGACCGCAGGCTCTTTAACATCTCCGCCGACGCCCTAACCAACGCGGCCCTGCTTTCCGCCGGTTTCGCACTGCCCCGCCCTGCCCTGACTGTTGACCTTTTACCGCTCGACGCAAGCGACACCCGAAGCGCGCTTGCCGAACTTGACGCCGAAACACTCTATACCCGGCTTCTGCCGCGCCAGGGCACCGGCGCTGCCTCGGAGAGGCAAACGGACGACAGAGGCACAAGAGCCGAGGCCAGCCACCGCGCCGCAGAAAAGGTGGGGTTCGAAGAGGATTTCGACGATACCGGCGCCCAAGGCGACGCAGAGGACGCGGCCGCCTGGGAAGACCGCGTTGCCCAAGCCCTTCTGCGCGGAAAATTGGCGGGCCGTGGCCTCGGCAGCCTGGGCTTCCGCCTTGCGGATCTGCCGCGCGCGCGCATCCCGTGGGAGACCACGCTGCGGACACTCATCATGCGCAGCCTGCGCCACGATCCCGAACCGACCCACAGCCGCCCCGCCCGCAGATGGATAGCGGCAGAAGCCCGCGCCCGGACACAGAACGGACCGTCGCCGGCTTTCGAACCTGGTCGGCGCCGGTACCGCGACGCACCTCGGCTTGCGGTTTGCCTCGATGCATCAAGTTCTGTGACCGAGGCGCACCTTGCCCGCTTTGCCACAGAGGTGGCCGGGATCGGGCGCCGCTCGGGTGCCGAGGTCCATGTGATCGTTTTCGATGAAGCTGTCCGCAGCTGGCACCGGATGCAGGGGCTGTCCTGGGAAGCGGAGATCCTGCGTCAGGAGTTTTCGCGCGACGGCGGCACCGATTTCCGCCCTGCCATCGCCGCGGCTGCGGCCCTTGATCCGTCGGCGATCATCGTGATGACCGACCTCGATGGTTCGTTCGGGGAGGCGCCCGGGCGTCTACCGGTAATCTGGGCAGCAACCACAAGCGCCGCGGCAAAGCCACCTTTCGGTAAAGTGATCGACCTGACGGACTAGGCCGGGGCGGCGGCCCCGTCCAGGATCGGCGCCTGCGCCGTCTTCATGGCCGCAAGGCGCGCATGGGCCGAGATGGTTCGCACATCGAGCGGGAAGTCATGGACCGGCGTCTGGCGGCTGAGGCTGACCAGGAGCAGATCGTCTTCACTCACTGCCTCATCAAATAGACTTTCGGCAATCCGCGCCCGTTCCTTGGGCGTCAGATCGACAATGAGGTTCGGCGTTCCTTGTTCCTGCACGGAGACCACGGTGAAGGGCGGCACGCGGTAGAGCTCTGATTGTTCGACCACCAGATGGATCTGACCCTCTCTCATCTGCCGAGCGGCGGCCACGCGGGTGAGTTCTCGCTGGGCCCGATGGCCAAGGGTATCGAGGATCTGGTCGGCGCGCGCCGGGTCAATCAGCGCCTTGCGTTTGTCGGGATCAGCGACCGACAAGACGCGCACCTCGACAATATGGATCGCGATAAACATGGCGATGGGCGCCTGGCTTACAAACAGCGCCAGATCCGGACGCGCCCAGAGGATCAGCAGGAAAGGCAGAAGGGCGAAGGCATAGCGCGGCATCTGGTGCTCGAGCGCCGCACGCCAGAAAAGCGCATCGGTGACAGGCACGCGCGGGCGCGGTCCGAACCCCCGGCCGATCACCTTCTTAGGGATCTGCACGACCTCAAGCGCCATCTTATTGCGCACGGTCTCCGCGCACATCACCAGAATCATGGGCTACTCGGCCCCGATCAGAGCTTCGACCTCGGGCCCGAGCGCTTCCACGATCAGAACCACCCCTTCGGCATTCGGATGAATGCCGTCGCTTTGCATGAACGGTCGGGCCGCAGCGGGATCCTCCCCGACCCCGAGACCGGCAAAAAAGCTTTCCGCATAACCCGTGCCAAACTCCGCGGCGAGTTCGGGATACATGGTGTCGAAGGCCTCTTTGAAGTCTGGCCCGTAGTTCCCCGGCGCTGTCATCCCTACCAAAAGGACCGGCACATCCGCCGCTGCCGCCGCCTCTAGAATTCCCTTGAGGTTGGCGCGGCTGGCGACCGGATCGATCCCGCGCAATAGATCGTTGCCGCCCAGCGCCACGACCATGGCATCGACGTCGGGCGTCAGCGTCCAGCCCACACGGCTGAGCCCGCCCGCCGTCGTATCGCCCGACACACCGGCATTAATCAGTCTTACGTCATGCCCCCGGTCCTGAAGCCAGCCTTCAAGCTGCGGCACGAAACCTGCCTCTGGCGGCAGGCCAAACCCCTGGGTCAGGCTGTCCCCGAGCGCGGCGACAACCACCTCTTCGGCCGAACCGGCAATTGGCGCCAATGCGACAAGAAGCGCGACGAACAACTTGCGGGCAGCGCCGCGCGCCCCATATCGCGGGGTAAAGCATTTAACCACAGGCACATCCATGTCCGATCCCGTTCTGTCCCTCAGCGAGGCCCGGCTGACCCTTTCCGGCAATGCCGGTCCGGTGGAGATCTTGCGCGGCATCACGCTCGATGTCACGCGCGGCGAGACGCTCGGGCTCGTCGGTCCGTCCGGCTCTGGCAAATCAACGCTCCTCATGCTCATGGGCGGGCTCGAACGTGCCACATCGGGGCAAGTGCTGGCGCTTGGTCAGGATCTGACCGCGCTCGACGAAGACGCTTTGGCCCGCTTCCGTCGGGATCATATGGGCGTGGTTTTTCAGTCCTTCCACCTTATTCCCACCATGACAGCGCTCGAAAACGTCGCAACCCCGCTCGAACTGGCGGGGATTGACGATGCTTTCGAACGCGCGCGCGCCGAACTGGAAACCGTAGGCCTCGGCCACCGGATCGACCACTATCCAGCGCAGATGTCGGGCGGCGAACAGCAGCGTGTGGCCCTCGCCCGCGCTGCAGCGCCGCGACCTGAAATCCTTCTCGCGGACGAGCCTACGGGCAACCTCGACGGCGCGAACGGCGAGGCGATCATGGAGCTCCTTTTCGGCCTGCGTGACCGCCATGGCGCAACGCTGGTTCTTGTCACCCATGCCACGGATCTGGCGCACCGCTGCGACCGCGTTATCCGCCTGCGCGACGGGCTGATCGACGATGATGGCGCCCTGAGGGCCGCCCAGTGAGCCTGGCCATTGCCACGCGCATCGCGCGCCGAGAACTGCGCGGCGGCATCGGCGCATTCCGTATCTTCATTGCCTGCCTCGCCCTTGGCGTCGCTGCCATCGCCGCCGTGGGCACGGTGCGCGCCAGCATCGAAGCGGGGTTGCAACGCGAAGGGGCCGCCCTTCTGGGCGGCGACGCCGAAATGGAGTTCACCTACCGTTTCGCAAGCGAAGAAGAGCGCGCTTGGATGGCAGGCGTGGCCAAGGAGACCAGCGAGATTGTCGATTTCCGTTCAATGGCCGTGGTCGACCGCGACGGGGCAACGGAACGCGGCCTAACGCAAGTCAAATCCGTCGATGATGCCTATCCCTTGAAGGGGAGCGTGGTGCTTGACCCGCCCATGGCGCTGCCCAAGGCGCTGGACGGAGAAAGCGGCTTGCCTGGCGGCATCATGCAGCGTGTGCTTGTGGACCGCCTGGGGCTTTCCATTGGCGACCGTTTTCGCCTGGGCACCCAGGATTTCGTGCTGATGGCCCTGATCGAGTTGGAACCTGACGGAGCCGCCGATGGATTTGGCCTGGGCCCCCGCACGATGGTGCGGACGGCGGATCTGGCCGACTCTGGCCTCCTGGAGCCCGGCACGCTCTTTGAAACCCAGTACAGGCTCGCGCTCCCCGAGGGCACCGACCTGGCCGCCCTGCAACGCGAAGCGCTGAGCCAGTTCCGCGACCAGGGCCTGCGCTGGCGCGATAGCCGCAACGGCGCGCCCGGCGTCCAGCAGTTCGTTCAGCGCATGGGCGCCTTCCTTGTTCTCGTTGGTTTGGCAGGCCTTGCGGTGGGCGGCGTTGGCGTCTCGGCGGCGGTGCGCGCGTATCTCAATGGCAAGACAGCCGTAATCGCGACGCTTAAGACGCTCGGCGCCGACCGCACCACGATCTTTCTGACCTACCTCATCCAGATCGGCATCCTCGCGGTGATCAGTGTGGCGCTTGGGCTAGTCTTCGGCGCCGCCCTGCCTCTCATCTTTGCGCCCTTGATCGAGGCGCGACTGCCCGTGCCCGCGGTCATTGGCGTCCAGGCTGGTCCACTGGCAGAGGCGGCGCTTTACGGGCTTCTGACAGCCTTCCTTTTCGCTCTCTGGCCGGTTGCGAAGACCGAAGAGATCCGCGCCGCCGCGCTCTTCCGGGATGCTTTCGGCACCGTCCGGTCGCTGCCACGTCCCAGGTATCTGATCGCGACCGCCCTACTGCTGGCGGCCCTGATCGGCATTTCCGCTTATCTGTCGGGCATCCCCACGCTTGCGCTTTGGACCGCTGCGGGCATCGTGGGGGCACTCTTCGTCCTGATCCTCGCAGCACAAGCGGCCATGCGGCTCGCACGGCGCGGCGCCAAAGCGCGTGCCGTCAGAGGCAACCCGCCGCTTAGGCTCGCCCTTGGCGCCATCGGCGGGCCACGGGAGGAAGCCACCAGCGTCGTGCTTTCTCTCGGACTCGGCCTCACGGTCCTTGCAGCTGTCGGACAGATCGACACGAACTTGCGCGGAGCAATCTCGGGCGAATTGCCCGACGTGGCGCCCTCATATTTCTTCGTCGATATCCAACCCGATCAGCTGGATGGCTTCATGAGCCGTCTCGATGAGGACGAAGCCGTCAGCAGGGTGGAAACCGCTCCGATGCTGCGCGGGATTATCACGGGGATCAACGGCCGACCCGCCCGCGAGGTCGCAGGCGACCACTGGGTCCTGAACGGCGACCGCGGCGTGACCTATTCCGCGCGACCCACAGAAAACACGACCATCACACAAGGCGATTGGTGGCCCGAAGACTATGCTGGCCTCCCGCAGGTGAGCTTTGCCGCCGAGGAAGCCGCCGAGATGGGCCTCAAGCTGGGTGATGAGATCACGATCAACATCCTTGGAAGGGACATCACCGCCGAAGTGACAAGTTTCCGCGTCGTCGATTTCTCCACCGCTGGGATCGGCTTTATCCTGTCAATGAACCCGGCCGCGCTGGCGGGCGCTCCGCACACCCATATCGCGACCGTCTACGCAGAGGAGGATGCCGAGGCGGCTATCCTTCGCGATCTGGCCTCGGCTTATCCAAACATCACTGCAATTCGCGTGCGCGACGCAATCGATCAGGTGGCAAACGTACTCGCTGGGCTCGCGGCTGCGACGTCCTATGCCGCCGGGGCAACACTGCTTACAGGTTTTGTGGTGCTCATAGGGGCAGCCGCAGCAGGTGAACGGACGCGCGTCTATGAGGCGGCAGTGCTGAAGACACTTGGCGCCACGCGCCGCCAGATCCTGACCAGCTTCGCCCTGCGCTCGGCGCTGCTGGGGGCGGCGGCGGGGCTCGTGGCAATCGCGGCGGGGGCCATCGCGGGTTGGGGGGTGATGACCTACGTGATGGACACCGGCTACAGCATCGCGTGGGGCCCGGCCCTCGGCATCGTTCTGGGCGGCGTGCTCGCTACATTGGCAGCCGGTCTGCTCTTTGCCTGGCGTCCGCTTGCGGCGCGGCCCGCACAAATCCTGCGGGCGCGGGAGTAATCGCCCAACAACTGCCTTCCGGCAGCGCCCCGGGCCCCCTATAGTCCCGCTCAAAACGAGCGGGCACCAAGACTGGGGCATGGGCACAGACTTCACGATTTTGATCGTCGGACAGGCGGGCCGTATCGGCTACGAGGCGGCGCTTCTTGCCGCAAGCCTCCGGCGCTTCGATCACGGCTTCAAGGGCAAGCTGGTTATTGCGGAACCTCAGCCCGGTCCCCTCTGGCCCCGGGATCCGCGCATCTCCGATCCCGCGCTTCGCACGTTGCTTACGGACCGTCTGGGCGCGGAGATTCGGCCGTTCGAGTCCCGCCATTTCGGCGGCAGCTACCCAAACGGCAACAAGATCGAAGCGCTGCGGGTGCTCGAACCCGAGATGCCCTTTGTCTTTTTCGACAGCGATACACTGATCCTCGGACCACTCGCCGATGTGCCTTTCGATTTCGACCGCCCCACGGCATCGCTGAGGCGAGAGGACACCTGGCCGAAACCAACACTCTACGGACCGGGCTACACCAGTATCTGGAAATCGCTTTACGACCGGTTCGGGCTCGACTTCGAAAGCTCGCTCGATACCGCGCACCCCGACGAGTACTGGAAGCGCTATCTCTATTTCAACGCAGGTTTCTTTTTCTACCGCTGCCCCTGGGCTTTCGGAGATCTTTTCGAAAGCTACGCCTGCGCCATCCGCGATGATCCACCTGCGGAACTCGCCACGCAGGAACTCTACCCCTGGCTCGACCAGATCGCCCTGCCGCTGGTGGTCCATGCCCTCGGCGGCGGGCGCGACGCGCTGGCGCCAGGCTATCTCGACGGGCGCACGACCTGCCACTGGCGTTTGCTGCCCCTGCTCTATGCCCGGGAAGACGACCGGGTGGTCGAGGCGCTGGAAGATGTGGCGCGCCCCAACTGGTTCAAGAAGGTTGTCAAAACCTACGAGCCCTTCCGCCGCATGATCTATCAGGGACGCGGTGCAAAGGTACGGGCGCTGTTCGACCGCGACGATCTGCCGAAACGGGAACAGCAGATCAGGGGACGAATCCGCCGCGAAGGCTTGTGGATGCGCTAGCGTACCGGAATTCGGTCGTTGTTTGCCCGGCGCGATTTGCCTAGGGTCGCCGCAAAACCTCAATCTGACGCGGAGGAACCCATGTCCGAAGGCTCAAGCTACGGCTTCGACACACTGCAAATCCACGCCGGCGCCCGCCCCGACCCGGCCACGGGAGCGCGGCAGACGCCGATTTACCAGACCACGGCCTATGTCTTCCGCGACGCCGACCATGCGGCTGCGCTCTTCAACCTGCAGGAAGTGGGCTACATTTACTCGCGATTGACGAACCCGACCGTCGCCGTCTTGCAAGAACGTGTGGCAACACTGGAAGGCGGCGTGGGTGCGGTGGCCTGCTCCTCCGGACATGCTGCGCAGATCATGGCGCTTTTCCCACTGATGGCGCCGGGCTGTAATATCGTCGTCTCCACAAGACTTTATGGCGGCACGGTCACGCAATTCAGCCAAACGATCAAGCGCTTCGGCTGGTCGGCCACCTTTGTAGATTTCGACGATCTGGAAGCCCTCGAAGCGGCCGTCGATGACGACACCCGCGCAATCTTCTGCGAAAGCATCGCAAACCCGGGCGGTTACATCACGGACCTCGACGCGGTTGCCGGCGTTGCTGACAAGGTCGGCCTGCCGCTCATCGTCGACAACACCTCGGCCACGCCGTACCTCTGCCGCCCCATCGAGCACGGCGCGACGCTGGTCGTCCACTCCACCACGAAGTATCTGACCGGCAACGGCACTGTGACGGGCGGCGTGATCGTCGACAGCGGCCAGTTCGACTGGGCCGCCTCGGGCAAGTTCCCCTCGCTGGCCGAACCCGAACCAGCCTACCACGGCATGAAGTTCCACGAGACCTTCGGCCCACTCGCCTTCACCTTTCACGGCATCGCGGTGGGGCTGCGGGACCTCGGGATGACCATGAACCCGCAAGCCGCCCATTACACGCTGATGGGCATCGAGACGCTGTCGCTCCGAATGGAGCGGCATGTGGAGAACGCGGTGAAGATCGCCAAATGGCTCGAAGCGGATGACCGGGTGGACTATGTGA
>JBCDED010000003.1:0-83015 GCA_039179985.1 Pseudomonadota bacterium | reverse complement strand
CGGATGAATGCGGGCGGTCAGCGTGTCGCGGATCAAAAGTCCCGTGGGCGACAATGGCGCGAGGGGCCCGGCGGTTTCGGCCGGGATCACCTCCCATGTGGCCTTGCCTGCCCAAAGCGCCCGCGCGCCTTCCGCTCGTCCCTGTCCAAGACCGACAGCATGGGCATCGGCGAGGGGCTGCAAACGGCCAAGACGACCGTAGCCCGTCGCAAGGCGCGACGTCGCCTCGACACCGCCCCAAAACGCTTCTGAAACAAGCAGGCTGTTCAGTTGGAACGCTTTCTTTGCGTTCCAGTTTTCCGGCACATGGGGCGCGAGCGCGCCGACGATGCCGCCGCTGGACCCGGCCCCAGGTCCACGCCGGTCCACAACCTGCACCAAGGCACCCCTGCGGGCGAGTTCCCAAGCCGTGGCCAGCCCGAAAAGCCCCGCGCCGCGTACCGTGACCATTGCAGTTGCCAATTCGCCGCGCCTCACCCATTCTCCGCCGAACCCGGAAGTTTTAGACCAGAGAGCCGTGGCGCACCAGACCGCAGACATCACCTGGGCCCCCGGCGGGCAGCCCGTGTCGACGCGGTTCGATGATCCATATTTTTCCCTGCAGAACGGCCTTGAGGAGACGCGGCACGTTTTTCTGGCAGGCAACGATCTCGCGCAGCGCCTGACGCCGGGGTTCACGGTCGCTGAACTGGGCTTTGGCACCGGTCTGAACCTGCTGGCCCTCGCGCATCTCTGTGAAACCCTGGACGTCAGCGGTGTGCACTTCACGAGTTTCGAGGCCTATCCCATGCGCGCCTCCGACATGACGACGGCGCTTGAGGCCTATCCCGAGGTCGCGCCGTGGGCCGAACGGCTGATGGGCGGACTGGCGCAGCTGCCCGCAGAGGTCGATATGGGCTGCGTCCGAGCGCACCTGATCTTCGGTGATGCGCGCGACACACTCCCAACCTGGGAAGGCATGGCGGACGCGTGGTTTCTCGATGGCTTTTCACCGGCCAAAAACCCCGAGCTTTGGGAGCCGGATCTCATGGGCGCCGTGGCGGCGCATACGAACCCGGGGGGCACTTTCGCCACCTACCCCGCCGCAAGCGCCGTACGTGCGGCGCTTGCAGACGCCGGGTTCGCGGTCGAACGTGCGCCGGGCCACGGCCGCAAGCGCCATATGTCACGCGGTCGCTTGGCGGACAGGCCATGACCGGGAACGATACCCGCCGCGGCATCGCGCTGATGACGGCCACCACCTTTGTTTTCGCCATGCAGGATGGGATCTCGCGCCATCTGGCAGGGGAATACAACGTGTTGATGATCGTGATGATCCGCTACTGGTTCTTCGCGCTTTTCGTCGTCGCGCTTTCGGCCCGCCAACCCGGTGGTCTGCGACAGGTCGCCGGCACGCGCCAGCCGATCCTGCAAACCTTTCGGGGCCTTCTTCTGGCGCTTGAGATCTGCGTTATGGTTCTGGCCTTCACGCGGCTCGGCCTCGTTGAAAGCCATGCTGTCTTTACCTGCTACCCCCTGCTGGTCGCTGCCCTCTCGGGACCGATCCTGGGTGAACGGGTGGGCTGGCGCCGCTGGATGGCCATTGGCATCGGGTTTGTCGGGGTGCTGATCATCCTAAAACCCGGCATTGGTGTGTTCTCGCCTGCCGCCATTATCCCGCTTTGTTCGGCCATGCTCTTTGCGCTTTACGGTCTCCTGACCCGCTACGCCGCGCGCAAGGATGACGCTGCGACGAGCTTTTTCTGGACGGGGACCGTGGGGGCCGCTGCCATGACCGTGGTGGGTGTCTGGAGTTGGGAAGCGATGACCGCTCCTGACTGGGGCTGGATGTTGCTTTTGTGCCTGACCGGGGCAGGCGGCCACTGGCTGTTGATCAAATGCTACGAAGTGGCAGAGGCCAGCGCTGTACAGCCTTTTGCCTATCTGCAACTGGTCTTCGCCGCAATGATTGGGCTGACGGTCTTTGGGGAAAGCCTGCAGGCCAACGTCGCCATCGGCGCTGCAATTGTCGTGGCGGCGGGCATATTTACCTTCTGGCGCGAGCGGCGTGCAGCAAGGGGATGACCCCGCGGACTAGTTCCGTGCCTGCAATTCCTCAGACAGGGTCAGTTCCTGCGTCTCTTCGGCAATGCGGGCCCGGTAGACCGGCAGGCTTTCGGCCACGCGCATGACGTAGTTCCGGGTTTCGCGGAACGGGATGGCCTCGATCCAGTCGACGATATCGACGGAAGGGTCGCGCGGATCACCGAACCGCGCTTTCCAGCGGTCTGCCCGCGAAGGTCCGGCGTTATAGGCCGCAGCCACGAGCACGATGTTACCGTCGTAGCGTTCTTCCAGTTCCTGCAAATACGTGCTGCCGAGAATAGCGTTATAGCTCGGGTCGGTCAGCAGCCGGTCGGCAGAGTAGGATAGGCCCAGATCGGACGACACTTCCTTCGCGGTGCCCGGCATAAGCTGCATCAGCCCCCGCGCTCCCGCGGGACTGGTGACAGTGGGATCGAATTCGCTTTCACGGCGAATGATCGCCAGCGCCAGCTCGGCGTCCACGGGCAGACCTTCGCGGGGCAGCGCCACGGGAAAATAGGGGCGCGGCAGAACGTGGCCCATGCGGGCCGCCTGCTTGCCGATCATGACCGCAAGATGCGGCTCATCCAGGGACAGCGCCAGCTCGCCCAGTTGCGCCAGTTCGACCTCGTTCAGGGATTCGGCCAGGTGGACAAAGAACCGCTCGGACAAGTCCGTTTCACCTGCTTCCAAAAGCGCCATTGCCGCCTTCAGCACGCTGCTTGAGGCGAACTCCGCCTCGCGCCAGTCACCGGTGGGCGGAGTTCCCGCAAGCCGCGGGTCCATGGGCAGGCCCGCGCGTTCCGCTGCCAGAAGCCCGTAGAAGCTCGTCTGAAACTCGGCACCGAATGCATAGGCCACGGCGGCCTCATCGGGCCGACCCGCCGCTTCCAGAGCGCGCCCTTCCCAATAGCCGGCGCGTCCAAGGCTGATCGGGCTTTTCACGCCACTGCGGAAATGCTGGAAATGAGCCGCGGCCGCCACGGGATCGTCCAGCTTGCGCAGCGCGATATACCCCGCCAGCCACTCGAGATCGGCAAAATTGCTGCCAGCGGTCAGGTGATGCTGCGACGCCAGACGGTACGCCGTGCGCACCTCGCCCTCGCCTAGCTTTTCCCGCACGATGTAGCGGCGCCAACGTGCCCAGCGTTCCGGCTGACCGAGCGACGCCGCGCTTTCGGAGCGTTCCAGCAAAAGCTCCGTCGCTGACGCGATCCGGCCTTTTTCAATGCGCCAGAGGAATCTTTCATAGGCGAGCCCTGGATGGGATTGCAGGTCTTTCGGCACGGCCGCGATCAGAGTATCGACACCGGGCTCCAGCCGTCGCAGCGCTATGCGCGCCTGCGTCAGGGCGCGCCAACCGCCAGACACTTCGGGCAAAAGTCGTTCTGCATCCGCAAATCGTCCGCGCCAGAGCAGCATATCGAGCCGGTCTTCCGCCTCCGTCTCCAGAAGCGGGCGGAACTCACCCAGAAACAGCGCTTGTTCTGTTTCGGAAAACCCCATTGTCCGCCAGGCATGTCGGATTTCATCCACCGCCGCCTGCGGCCTGCCCGACTGGTTGTAAGCGTAGGCCAGAAAGAGCGCGCCTTTGGCTGTCTGCGGGGCGTCTTCGCTGATATAGGCAAGAACAGCGCGCCAGTCCGCATCCGCGCCGATCGACGCCTCGCCGCGACGGCGCATCAGCGGCAAACCCGGCCAGTCGGCATTGCGGTCAAGAAAATCGGAATACTCCTCAAACGTACCCTGTCCGGCGCGCAGGCGGTGCCAGTCCCCCAGATCCTGCGCCGTGACCGACCCGCGCGCGGCCCTAGTTGCGGCGTCCCAGTCTGCCGCACGAACGGCGTCCATTACCGCAGCAACGTGTCGCCCATCATTCGCCTGGGCAAACGACGCGGCGGCGCTGACAAAAGTCGCAACGACAAAAAACAAAGACCTGTGAATGCAGGGTGGCAGCACTTGGACGTCCTTCAAAGCTCTGTCGCCCCCTCCATAACCATAGTTGATTCTCCCTAAACAACCAAATAATCGCCCCGCGGCCCTGGGCAATTTCGCAACACGCTTGCCCGTTGGCCCAAAACGCCGTAACCCGGCGCCTGCAGCGAAATTCAAGGAGAATGTGTCATGTTTAACGGCTCGATGCCCGCTCTCATCACACCGTTCAAGGACGGTGCTGTGGACTATGACACGCTCAAATCGCTCGTTGAATGGCATATTGCCGAGGGCAGTTCAGGCATCGTTCCCGTCGGGACCACGGGCGAGTCCCCCACCCTGACCCACGACGAGCATGAAACCGTGGTTGAAGAGGTCGTGCGCGCCGCGGCGGGCCGCGTGCCTGTGATCGCCGGCGCCGGCTCGAACAACACCACCGAGGCCATCCGTTTCATGCGCCATGCCCAAAAGGTGGGCGCCGATGCGGCGCTCATTGTGACGCCATACTACAACAAGCCCACGCAAGCTGGCCTGCTTGCGCATTTCACGGCGCTGCACGACTGCTGCGACCTGCCAATCATCATCTACAATATCCCCCCGCGTTCGGTCATCGACATGACGCCCGAAACCATGGGCGAACTGGCAAAGCTGCCCCGGATCATCGGTGTGAAGGACGCAACCGCCGACATCACCCGCGTGTCACAACAGCGCCAGACGTGCGGCAAGGACTTCATCCAGCTCTCGGGCGAAGACGCCTCGGCCCTCGGCTTCAACGCCCATGGTGGCGTCGGCTGCATTTCGGTGACCGCGAACGTGGCGCCGCGCCTCTGCTCAGAGTTTCAGTCGGCCACGCTGTCGGGCGACTATACCGCGGCGCTGGAGTTGCAGGACCGGCTAATGCCGTTGCACGAAGCAATCTTCATCGAGCCCGGTCTGGTGGGCGCCAAGTTCGCCCTGTCGGAACTGGGAAGATGCGCTCCCGGCGTCCGCTCGCCATTGGTGGAGGCGGCAGATCCCACGAAAGAGGCCATCCGAGCCGCCATGCGGCATGCAGGTCTTTTGAACTGAACGGTCGCGGCTAGTCCGACAAATCGTGCTGGATACGCCGGATGTGGCGAAGGGCGTCGGTGAGCATGGCGGTCAGAAGACCGAACATCAAAAACCCGTTGGCGCCCGTCATCCCGCCCAGTAGCCGCCACTCGACGGGCACCACCACGTCGCCGAGACCCAGAGTCGTATACGCAACGAGCGAGTAATAGACCGCCTCTTCGAGCGACGGAAAAATGTTGAGGTGGATGAAGACAAAGGCCCAGAGCCAGACACCCACCGTCATGATCAGCATGGACCAGACGGTGACCATGGCAATCACGATGATCGACTTCAAAGGCCGGGGCGGGCGGCGCATCCAGTCGTCGAGGATTTCGATTGAATGGGTCAGTGACCACCAAAACGTGGCCGCCGCAACAAGCGATGCAAGCGTAACGAAGGTGCCTAGGAATATCTGGTCAAGCATGGGTCCGATCATCGCCCCAGCGCAGACGGCGTCAAGACCCAGACACGCGCCGGTGGACAGGCGGCAGCTGAACCCATATGTGGGCGCAATGGCCCAGAAGGACGACACCAAGAATTACAAGGTCATCGCCGAGAACCGGCGGGCCCGCTACGACTATGCCATCGAGGATGATCTTGAATGTGGCATCCAACTGATGGGGTCCGAGGTCAAATCCCTGCGCATCGGTCAGTCCAACATCGCCGAAAGCTACGCGACCGTGGAGGGCGGCGAGCTTTGGCTGGTGAACAGTTACATCGCCCCCTATGAGCCCGCCAAACACTTCGGCCATGAAGACCGGCGGCGGCGGAAGCTGCTAGTGTCAAAGCGTGAACTCGCAAAGCTCTGGCAGGCCACACAGCGTCAGGGCATGACGCTTGTGCCGCTTGTTCTTTACTTCAATCACCGCGGTATCGCGAAGCTGAAGATCGGTATCGCCAAGGGCAAAAAGACCGTGGACAAGCGCGCCACGGAGCAAAAACGCGACTGGCAGCGGCAGAAAGCCCGGCTTTTGCGGCAGGACAGCTAGAAACCGGGCCGGTAACACTCCCTCAAGGGCATATTCGGCAGGTAGACCGGGTCCGGGTCGAACTGGTGGCTAAAGACAAAGCTGATCGCCAGCCGGTTGGTCTGGCGGTCAAAAAGCGCGGCTCCGACGGCGCGGTAGTCGTCTTCGGGTCCGATGTTGTAGCCCGTCCAGCCAATGAAACGCTCTTCCCAAAACAGAACGCGCACGTCCTGCCAGTTGAAGAACTGCACGGTCTGTGCCTCGGTGTCGAAGACAAGGCGCGGGTCTGTCTCGGCCCGTGGCGCGCCTTCGGAGTTACAGCGGAAGGCAAAGACTTCTGCGGACGCCGGAACGACCCCGGCAGCCAGAAACCAGACACCCACCAAAAAGCGCAGCATCGAAACGCCCCTTCCCGGCACCATTGAGCCGCAAAATCATGTGTTTGCGCAAGAGCGGCGATGTCTTCAGGGCGCGTTCCGCTGCGATGGATCGCGAGAGAACGCGCCCGGCGGGTCGGACACCAAGCGCTGTTCCCGTGCCGCACTGGCCCACCAGATCATCTGATCGAAAGCCCGTCCGAAATATCCATGCCAGTCCTCACTGATGCCGGGCAGCAGCGCACCATCTGCGTCCAGCACCTCATGGGCTTTGGGCACGTGGATCATGGCAGAAACCGGCAGGCAGCCGAGTTCTCCCAGGAAAGTGCGCATGCTGACCGCCGCCCGCGCGCCGCCCCACTGGCCGGCCGAATAGGTCGCGATCACGCTGGGCTTGTAGGAAAAAAGCGCGCTGCCAAAGTGGTTTAGCAGATCACCGAGAGCCGGGCTCATGGTGTGATTGTACTCCGGGCTGACCATCACATAGCCATGCGCTGCCCCAATTTTCACCGCAAGGGTGTCCAGCGCTTCCGGTGCCCGGCCTGCGGCGAAGGCAAACTGCGGTTTGAAGGGGCGGTCGAGTGCGATCTCGAGGGGATCGATCAGCTCTGCCTCATGGCCCGCTGCCGTAAGTTGCCCCGCCACGGCGCGTGCCACACGCTGGCCAAGCCGCGCCGGACGGGGCGGTGTGCTGTCCCGCACTGACCCCAGAAAAACCAGGATCTTCAGGGGCTCTGACATGGCTTCGGTCCTTTCTTCGAGGCGTCTCTGCGATACATGCCCGCTGCGACGGTTCAGCGAAAGGGAGATTCCCACGCCTTGCCGCGCCCAGGCTGCTGCAATACCTCAGGGTCAACGACGGCGGGCGCTCTCAGAATGGTGCCAGCCCAACAAGAAAGGCCCGAACATGCACCTCAGCCCCTCCCACCATTACTCGTCCCGCCGCTCGGCCGTACTGGCCGACAACATGGTCGCAACATCCCAGCCGCTGGCCGCCGAAGCGGGCCTGTCCATGATCCGCCGCGGTGGGAACGCCGCCGATGCGGCCATTGCCACTGCGATCACCCTGACGCTGGTGGAACCAACGGGCAACGGTGTGGGCTCCGACGCCTTTGCGATCCTCTGGGACGGGACAGCGCTGCATGGGCTCAACGCCTCGGGCCGCGCCCCTGCCGCGTGGACGCCGGACCGCTTTGGCGGGTGTGACGGCATGCCGATGCTCGGCTGGGACAGCGTGACCGTGCCCGGCGCCGTGTCGGGCTGGGTCGCGCTGTCGGAGCGGTTCGGAAAACTGCCGTTCGAGACGCTTTTCGAGCCCGCCATCGCCCTGGCCCAAAAAGGCTTTCCCGTCAGCCCGAAAATTGCCCAGGCCTGGGCGCGAAGCGTGGACCACCTGAAAGATCAACCCGGCTGGGCCGATGTGTTCCTACCCGGCGGGAAACCGCCCTCAGCAGGCACGCGTTTCCGCAACCTGGGTCTCGAAAAGACCCTGCGCCGGATCGCGGACACAAACGGCAAGGCCTTTTACGAGGGCGAACTGGCCGAAGCGATCGTGGGCCACGCCGAGGCCCATGGCGGCGCCATGTCAATGGACGATCTGGCGGCCCACCGCGCGGATTGGTGCGGGACGATCTCGCGTGGCTTCGATGGTGCAACCTTGCACGAGATTCCACCCAACGGTCAGGGCATCGCAGCGCTGATGGCCCTTGGTATCCTCGACCACACGCCCATCCGTGACTTCTCCGCGGATGACCCGCGCGCCTACCACTGGCAGATCGAGGCGATGAAACTGGCCATGCGCGATGTCGAAGCCTTCGTAGCGGACGAGATCCATATGACGGGCGCGACGGCCGAGGACATGCTCGCAGACGCCTATCTGGCTGAGAGGGCCCGGCTGATCGACCCTGAGCGCGCGCAGGACTTCGGCGCCGGTGCGCCCAGGCACGGCAGCACGGTCTACCTGACCGCCGCCGACGCAAGCGGCATGATGGTGTCCTTCATCCAGTCGAATTACGCGGGTTTCGGCTCGGGCATTACTGTGCCCGGCACCGGCATCCATCTGCAGAACCGCGGCTGGGGCTTTTCGCTCGACCCATCAAGCCCCAACCACGTTGGCCCCGGTAAGCGGCCCTTCCACACCATCATCCCCGGATTTCTCATGGGCGAGACCGCTCCGATCATGAGCTTCGGTGTCATGGGCGGACCGATGCAGCCGCAGGGTCATGTGCAGATGGTGCTGCGCACCCAGCTTTGGGGTCAGGACGTGCAGATGGCCGCGGATGCGCCGCGCTGGCGCGTGACCAACGGACTGGGCGTCGCCTGCGAGACAACGCTGCCCACGGACACGCTGGAGGCGCTCGCGTCAATGGGACACGCGCTGAACCTGGAAGAGCCCGATATGGCGTTCGGCTTCGGCGGGGCCCAGCTCATTCACCGGCTGCCGGACGGGGGTTATGCTGGCGGCTCGGACCCGCGCAAGGACGGGCTGGCCGTCGGCTTCTGATCCTCGCAGGCCACCTTGCGCGCCCCAGGTCATGGGAGTAGGCAGGGGCAGTTTCAGCCGAGGGAAGGCCAATCATGGCTGCCGATGATCCCAAGACACTGGTCAGCACCGCTTGGCTGGCAAATCACCTGAACGACCCGGATCTGCGCATCCTTGACGCCTCGTGGTACCTGCCGGACATGAACCGCGATGCCCGCGCTGAATATGACGCGGCCCACATCCCCGGTGCGCGGTTTTTCGATATCGACGAGATTTCCGACCAACGGTCGGCCCTGCCGCATATGGCGCCGCCTACCGAGAAGTTCATGGCACGTATGCGGGCCATGGGCGTAGGCGACGGGCATCAGGTTGTGGTCTACGATGGCGCGGGCCTTTTCTCGGCGGCGCGGGTCTGGTGGACCTTCCGCCTGATGGGAAAGCGCGACGTGGCGGTGCTGGACGGAGGATTTGCCAAATGGCAGGCCGAGGGGCGCCCTGTGGAAGACCTGCCGCCTATGGTCCGCGATCGCCATATGACGGTTCAGCGGCAGGCCAATCTTGTGAAAGACGTCACACAAGTGGCCGCCGCCTCGAAACTCGGGGACTACGAGGTCATTGACGCCCGGGGCCCGGGCCGATTCCGCGGCGCAGAGCCCGAACCCAGGGCCGGCCTGCGCTCTGGCCACATACCGGGCTCGAAGAACGTGCACTACGCGACGCTTCTGACCGGGGAGGGGACGATGAAAGACCCTGCCGATCTCAAGGCCATCTTTGAGACCGCAGGCGTCGACCTGTCCAAACCGGCGATCACCACCTGCGGGTCCGGCGTCACCGCCGCGATCCTGAGCCTTGCCATGGAGCGTATGGGCAAACCCGACCACGCGCTCTATGACGGCTCCTGGGCCGAATGGGGCATGTACGACGGGCTGAAAGTGGAAACGGGATAGACCCATGTTCGAGACGCTGATCCAACAACCGCCCGACAAGATCCTCATGCTGATGCAGATGTACCGCGAGGATCCGCGCGACCAGAAGATCGACCTTGGCGTCGGCGTGTTCAAAAACGCCGAGGGTGTGACGCCGATCATGGGCGCGATCAAGAGGGCCGAGAGGCACCTCTGGGAGAACCAGACCACCAAGAGCTACGTGGGGCTGACCGGCGACCCGTCGTTCAACGAGGCTATGATCGGCCTTGTCCTTGGCAGTGCCGTGCCCCGTGTTCAAGTGGCCTCGGCCGCAACGCCCGGAGGAACGGGGGCTGTGCGCCAGGCGCTGGAGCTTTTTCGGATGGCGAACCCCGACCTGCGCGTCTGGGTGTCGGACCCGACCTGGCCGAACCATCTGTCGATCCTGAAGTACCTAGGGATCGAGACAAAGGTCTATCGCTACTTCGACGCCGAAACCCGCGCCGTGGATTTCGGCGGGATGATGGAAGACCTCGCGGACCTTCGCGCCGGGGATGTCGTTCTGCTCCACGGCTGCTGTCACAACCCTACGGGCGCCAACCTCAATCCCGCGCAATGGGACGATGTGATCGCCCGGCTCGCAGATGCCGGTGCCACGCCGTTCATCGACATCGCCTACCAGGGGTTTGGCGACGGGCTGGATGCAGACGCGGCGGCGACGCGCAAGGTTGCGGCCAACCTGCCCGAGACGGTAATCGCGGCGAGCTGTTCGAAAAATTTCGGCATATACCGCGAGCGGACCGGCTGCCTGATCACAATCACCCATGGCACGCACCGGGGGCTGTCGCAGGAAACGCTGGCGTTTCTTAACCGCCAGAACTTCTCGTTCCCACCGGACCATGGAGCAAGCCTGGTCACACTGATCCTGACCGACGACGCGCTCAGGGAAGAGTGGGAAAAAGAGCTCGAAGCGACACGGCTCTACATGCTTGAGCTGCGCGAGCAACTCGCCGGTGACCTGCGTCGCGCTTCGGGAAGTGACCGGTTCGCCTTTCTGGCCGAACATCGCGGAATGTTCTCGCGGCTTGGCGCCAGTCCCACCCATGTGGAGAGGCTGCGCACGGACCACGGGATCTACATGGTCGGGGACAGCCGGATGAACATTGCCGGACTGAACCCGCAATCGATCCCCGTACTGGCCGAGGCGATTATCGCAAGCGGCATCTGACCGCGCTGCACCAGACGCACGCACCATCCTTCCAACAAAAAAGCCCGGGCGCGAACGCCCGGGCAGTTGGTCTTAAAGGACTGACAGGAAGGGAGATCAGCCCTTGGTAAAGTCCGGGTAGGCCTCCATTCCCAGTTCCGAGGTGTCGAGCCCATTCATCTCGTCCTCTTCGCTCGGGCGCAGACCCATGACGGCTTTCAGGATAAACCACACGATAAGCGCGCCAACGAATGTGAATACACCGTAGGCGATGATACCGGTGACCTGCGTCACGATGCTGGTGTCGGCGTTGTAGAAGACGACCGCGATCGTGCCCCAGATACCTGCAAACAGGTGCACCGGAATGGCGCCGACCACGTCGTCGATCTTCATCTTGTCGAGCATCGGAACCGTGAAGACTACGATGATACCGCCGATGGCGCCGATCCAGAGTGCACCAAAGAGCGTGGGCGCCAGCGGTTCGGCAGTGATCGACACGAGGCCGGCCAGTGCGCCGTTCAGCACCATGGTCAGGTCCACCTTTTTGTAGAGGATCTGCGTCAGGATCAGGGCCGCGACAGCACCCGAAGCGGCCGCCATGTTGGTGTTGGCGAAAATCCGGCTGACGTCGCTGATGTCGCCCACGGTCCCAGCTGCAAGCTGCGAACCGCCGTTAAAGCCGAACCAGCCGAGCCACAGGATGAACGTCCCGAGCGTGGCAAGCGCCAGGTTCGAACCGGGCATCGGATGCACCTGACCGTCTTTGTATTTGCCAAGACGCGGACCAAGCACGATAGCACCGGCCAGAGCTGCCCAGCCACCGACCGAGTGCACGATCGTAGACCCGGCGAAGTCCGAGAAGCCGGCTTCGGATAGCCAGCCGCCGCCCCACTGCCAGGAACCCGAGATCGGGTACATGATGCCGGTCAGCACCACGACAAAGATCAGGAAGGGCCAGAGCTTGATGCGTTCAGCAAGCGCACCGGACACGATCGACGCGGTCGCGGCAACGAACATCAGCTGGAAGAAGAAGTCTGAGCCGACAGAGGCATAGCCGAGGTCGACATCCGCAGCCGACACACCAACGGGTTCAAGCGTGGTCGGCACGAAGTTCGGTGCGAACCAGCCATTGAAGTCACCGGGGTACATCAGATTGAAGCCGATGAGCCAATACATGATCGCCGCAATGGAAAAGAGCGAAATGTTCTTTGTCAGCTGCATCGTCACGTTCTTGGAACGTACGAGACCGGCTTCGAGCATGGCAAAGCCCGCTGCCATCCAGAACACCAGGAAGCCGCCCACGAGGAACAGCAGGGTGGTCATAATATAAGGGCCGATCTCGTCGAAACCGGGTGCCGGGGCGTCCTGGGCAAAGCCCATGGCCGGGATCACAGCAGCAGCCGCCGTGATCGTCATGAGATATTTGAGGTTCATGCCGTTTCTTCCTTTCACGGTCACGCGGTTCATAGAGCGTCGTCGTTGGTCTCGCCGGTACGCACCCGCACCGCGCTTTCCACATCGAGGACGAAAATTTTGCCGTCGCCGATCTTGTCGGTCTTGGCAGTTGTCTGGATGGTCGACACGACCTGATCGGCCATGGCTGCCGAGACGACGATCTCGAGCTTCACCTTAGGCACGAAGTTCACCGCGTACTCGGCACCGCGGTAGATTTCCGTGTGGCCCGACTGCGAGCCGAAGCCCTTGATTTCCGTCACCATCATGCCGCGCACGCCGATGGCGGTCAGAGCTTCGCGGACCTCCTCCAGCTTGAACGGCTTGATTGCAGCAATGATCAGTTTCACTTCCCTAACCCTTCCGTGGTTTTCCACCCGCTTACGGGCATCACGAGCGAAGGAAGAGCGCGTGAAGGGGGTCGCTTCAAGGAATGCAATGACAGTTTGGTGACTGGTTTCTGCTCGAAATGCACAAATTTTGCACAAATTCCGCACCTAGATTAATTTTTAGGCAGACAAGAAACTGGTGGCACGGGCGCCTTGCCGCTCCACATTGGCGAAGAGTCGCGCTATTGTTTGGTCAAACAACAAAGAAATGGGCAGGTCATGGCGTCTTCGGGCAGAAATAAGCCGCCATTGGTTGCAGAGCGACGTTACAGGAAATCCGCCACCGGAAAATCGAAACCGGTGGCCCGGAAACCCGCGCGCCGCACACAACGAAAAACGAGAAAACGGCAAGGTTTTTTTATGCGGCTCATCAGCGGCATCTTCGGCTTTTTTGCGCGCCTGATCTGGAAGATCGGCACGCGTACGGCCCTGGTGCTTGCCCTGGTCATCGGCCTGTCGACCGTTCTGATTACCCTGCAGCTTCCGCCCTATCAGGAGCTCGTGGACGGGCGCACGCGCGGATCGGTGACGTTCCTCGACCGCGACGGACAGGTCTTCGCCTGGCGCGGCGACCAGTTCGGCGGGATGATCACCGCCGATACCGTCTCGCCCCATCTGAAAAACGCCATTGTCGCCACCGAGGACAAGCGGTTTTACCGCCACCTGGGTGTGTCGCCGCGGGGCGTGGCAAGCGCGGTCAAAATCAACCTCTCCGAAGGCCGCGGTCCCCTGTCGGGTCACGGCGGATCGACTATCACGCAACAAACCGCCAAGCTGCTTTGCCTGGGTGTGCCCTTCGATCCCGCGTCGGGCCTGAGCGAGGCCGAGTACGAGGCCGACTGCAGACGCGGCAGCCTTTGGCGCAAGGCAAAGGAAGCGGTCTATGCGCTGGCGCTTGAGACGAAGTTCACCAAGGACGAGATCCTGACGATCTACCTCAACCGCGCCTTCCTGGGCGCCGGGTCGCGAGGGTTTGAGGCGGCGGCCGAGCGCTACTTCGGCAAGTCCGCCGCAGAAGTGAATCCGTCTGAGGCGGCGATGCTGGCCGGCCTTTTGGTCGCCCCGACGCGCTTTGCGCCGACAAACAATCTTCAACGGTCACAGGACCGCGCCAATCTCATTCTGGGCCTCATGGAAGACCAGGGCTATCTGAGCGCCATCGATGCCGCCGCCGCCAAGGCGAACCCGGCCACGCTGTCCAGTTCCGCAAGGCAGGAAACCGGCGGCTACTTTGCAGACTGGGTCATGTCGACGGGCCCCGATTTCCTGACGCGCAATACCACCGAAGACGTCGTGATCCGCACGACCTTTGACCGCCGCATCCAGAAGGCGGCGGAAGACGCCATGCGGGACATCTTCACCAATAAGGTTCGCGAAGGCTCCGAAGCGCAGGCCGCCATTGTGGTGATGTCCTCGGATGGCGCTGTACGCGCCATCGTGGGCGGGCGCGATACCCGCGTTTCGGGCGCCTTCAACCGCGCCGTGCAGGCGAAACGGCAGACCGGCTCAACCTTCAAACCCTTCGTTTATGCTGCCGCCATGGAGATGGGCCATTCCACACGGGCGACCGTGGAGGACGCACCGCTGACGATCGACGTTCCCGGGTCTGGTCCCTGGAGCCCCAAGAACTACGGCGGCGAATACTACGGTCGCGTCACCCTGACCGAAGCCCTGGCGCGCTCGCTCAACACAGCCGCCGTACGCGTTTCGGAATACGTGGGGCGCGAGAACGTGCGCCAGATCGCCAGTGACTTCGGGATCAAGAGCGACCTCGCCGCCGGACCGGCCCTGGCGCTCGGCGCTTCCGAGGCGACGCTGCTTGAGACCACGGGCGCCTACGCGGGCATTCTGAACGGCGGGCGCAGCGTGACGCCATACGGTGTTTTGCAGCTGCGGCTACAGGGAGACCGTGAGCCGCTGATGGGCCAGGAAGGCGGCCTGGGCGAGCGGGTCATAAGCGAAGAAGCCGCGAAAAAGCTGACTTTCATGATGACCAAGGTCGTCGAAGGCGGCACCGGGACGCGCGCGCGCCTCGACGGACGGGAAGTCGCCGGAAAAACGGGCACCACCGATGCGGCACGCGACGCCTGGTTCATCGGCTTTACGGCGGATTACGTGGCCGGTGTCTGGATGGGCTACGACGACAACCGTCCGCTGACCGGCGTGACCGGTGGCGGCCTGCCGGCGGAAATCTGGCACGAGACCATGGCGGGCGTCCACGAAGGTCTGCCCGCCAATCCGCTTCCGATGCTGCGCGATGAACGTGGAACACTTTTGGCGCAGGATAGCGGGCGGCGCCAAGAGCGTGCGCCCCGGCGGCAAAGGCGTCAGCGGGACAATTCGCCTGAGCGGGTGATCCGCAACCTCATCAGTTCAATTCTCGGGGGCGGCTAGGTCGCCTAACCGAGCCTGCGCAGATCGCGCGTAAGCTGCCCGATATCGCCGCGTCGCTGATCCAGCATACCCTGGATTTCGTCGCGCGCCGTCAAAAGAAGGTTCACGCCCTCGAGATAGAGGTTGAAGAACCGATCCTGCCCCGAGTTGTCGGATACCAGAAACACTACGGATATCGGGCGCGAGCCGGGTACCATAGCCTGGCCACGCACCTCGACGAAATTCTTAACCGAGCGGGCGCGTTCAACACGGATGTCACCGCCCGTAAAGTCGCGAAACTGCTTGCCATACCGGCGCGCCATATAGCCCGAGAAGGCCTGGGTGAAGGCCTGAAGCTCTTGTGGACTTGCCGCGCGGGCATCCACGCCAAGCGTGTAGCGCGCGATTGTCGGCACATCCGCGTACCGGGCGAAAAGACGTTCAAACTCGCGCTCAAGCGTTGCGTCTGACGGATTGGACGCCAGAACGCGGTTGATGTCGGCCACCATAGAGCTGACCAGCGCTTTCGCGCGCTGCGGAGAACTCGCCCAGGCGCCGGACGGCAGAACCGTGGATGCGGCGCCAACAAGCGAAAGTGCCAAGAGCTGTCTTCTGTTCATATTATTCGAGCCCCAACTCCTCGAAAGGATCAATGATTTCTACGCCGTCTTCCCCGGCAAGTTCGAACCGGCGCTGTTGCAAATATAGGGAGCGCGCCGTGACGTAGCTATCCGCGCTGTCGTAGAACACGCCATCAATCGCAGATGTGAATTCATAGCGCGCATTGAGCCCGCCGAAAACACTCGCCCCCAAAGAAACTTCGCCCGTCGGGCTTGGCGCGAAAATATTGAGCGGATTCAAGGCTATATCGACAACCCGCCCCCAGGCGTGCCGCGTGGTGGACGGGCCAAGGAACGGAGCCTCGACATAAACCCCCTCGTTTACGCCCCAAACGAACAGGGTTTCGCCGAAGTCCGTGGGCCGTTCCGCAAGGCCGAAGTCAGTAGCGGGGTCGAAGAACCCCAGAAGACCGATGGTACTGTTGATCACGAAACGACCAGTATTGTTGAGCGCATCGCCAGCTTTGCCCTGAAGGATATCGTTGATGACGCGCTTGGGCTCGTCAAAGTTGCTGGCAAAGTTGCTGAACATCGTCCGCAGCGCCGGATCGACGTTGTTGCCATAGATCTGCGACGCGGGACGCACGATGTTGCGGTCAAGGCCCACGTTGAAATCATGAGCCCCACGGTTGATCTGCTCGTTGGGATCAAGCGTTGCGCCCTGAGGGTCCGCACAGGCAGAAAGACCGCCCAGAAGAAGTAGGCACGCCGCAAAACGGCGCAAGGCTGGGAAACCGGCAATGGAACTGCTCATAAGACCTCTGGTCCGCAATTTAGTTTTTGGTGCTCAAAGCACTACGACAACGCGGCTTTGATAGAAGTATGTATAGTACCGCGCAACCGTCGCCAGCGGATCAAAAAATTTTGTTTCCGCAGCAACCTGTGCGGGTTATGGCCTAAGGGAAACAGTAAGAGGACATGCTATGAGCAGCGATGTGGAAACCCGGCTTCGCGAAATGGGAGTCATTTTGCCCGAAGCGTCTGCCCCCGCGGCGAATTACGTGCCTTTTGTTCGCATTGGATCGGTGCTCCATGTCTCAGGCCAGGTCGCCATGCGCGACGGAACACTGGTGACCGGAAAACTCGGGGCCGACATGGACATCGATGCCGGCGTAGAGGCGGCCCGGCTCTGCGCGATTTCGCTCCTGGCGCAGGTGAAGGCGGCCTGTGACGGCGACTTCAGCCGCTTTGTCAGGGTGATCAAGCTCGTCGGTTTCGTCAACTCGACGCCTGACTTCGGCGACCAGCCCAAGGTGATCAACGGCGCCTCGGATTTCCTTGTCGCCGCCCTCGGCGACGCGGGGCGGCACGCCCGCTCTGCCGTCAGCGCTGCATCGCTGCCCTTTGGCGTTGCCGTTGAAATCGAAGGAATTTTCGAGCTGGCATGACCTTGCCGTCCGAATTTCTTGACCGAGCCATTGCCCACCGGGGACTGCACGATGGCAGCGCGCAGTTGCCCGAGAACTCACTGGCCGCGTTGGACGCCGCCATTGGTCAGGGCTTCGGGATCGAGATTGATCTGCAGCTGTCAGCAGACGGGCACGCCGTCATGTTCCATGACGACACGCTTGACCGGATGACCGAGGCGGCAGGCCATGTGGCTGACCGGCATGCGGAGGATCTCGGGGCGCTCGCGCTCTTTGGCGGGTCAGAAACCATCCCGACCCTGGCAGAGGTCCTTGACGTCGTGGACGCCCGGGCGCCGCTTTTGATCGAGTTGAAAGACCAGACCGCCCGCCCAGGCGGCGCACACGGGCCGCTCGAAGCCGCAACCGCCGCCGCACTCAAAGGCTACGATGGCCCTGTGGCCATCATGTCCTTCAACCCGACCATGGTCCACGCAATGGCAGAGCTTGCACCTGAGGTCCCAAGGGGGCTGACCGGCCATACCTTTGCGCATCCCGACCTCGCCGCTTCTGATCTTGCCGATCTCAACAACTACGCCGCCTTCGATCCGGCGGGCGCCAGTTTTGTCTCGCACCGCTGGCAGGACCTTGAAACCACAGCCATCGAACGGCTCAAGGCGCGGGGCGTCCCAATTCTGTGCTGGACGGTGAAATCGGCAGCAGACGAGGTTGCGGCGCGGCGGATTGCCGACAACATCACCTTCGAGGGGTATCTGCCGTCTTGACCCCTGCCCTTACGGGGCCACTTTTGGGTCAGCAGCGCAGCATCGGACATGACTGAAACCCGTATCGAGATCGATATCCTTGGAAGTATCTCCGAGGTGCCCGCCGAAGACTGGGATGCCTGCGCCTGCCCGGAGGTCGCCGAGGGCGCGCGCGCCATTGATCCTTTTACCACATACCGGTTTCTCAAGGCTCTGGAAGACAGCGGGTCCGTGGGCACAGGCACGGGCTGGCAACCACGCCACCTGATTGCCCGCGCGGATGGACAGGTCATCGCCTGCGCGCCGCTTTATGCAAAGGGCCACAGCCAGGGCGAATACATCTTCGATCACAACTGGAGCCACGCCTACGAACGCGCGGGCGGGCGGTACTACCCTAAGCTTCAGATCGCCGTGCCCTTCACGCCGGCGACGGGCCGCCGTTTTCTGACCCGGCCAGGGTTCGAGGAAACGGGCGCCGCGGCCATTGTTCAGGGGGCGGTTCAACTGGCCTCGGAGAACCGGCTGTCGTCGCTTCACATTACCTTCTGTACCGAGGCCGAGGCCGAAGCCGGACGCAAGATGGGGCTGTTGCACCGCATCACGCAGCAGTTTCACTGGGAAAACGCCGCCTACCCCGATTTCGACGCTTTCCTCGGGGCCCTGTCGTCGCGAAAGCGCAAGAACATCCGCAAAGAACGCGCCACGGCGCAGGCTTTCGGCGGAATTCTGCACGGGCTGACCGGCGACGCGATCGAACCCGAACACTGGGATGCCTTCTGGCGGTTTTATCAGGACACCGGCGCGCGGAAATGGGGCACACCCTATCTTACACGGGCGTTTTTCGACGAGGCACAGGCGTATTTGCGCGACGATATCTTCCTTATCATGGCCGAGCGGAACGGGCGCTACGTGGCCGGCGCGCTGAATTTTATTGGCCGCGACACGCTTTATGGTCGGTACTGGGGCGCCATCGAGGATCACGCCTGCCTGCATTTCGAGGCCTGCTACTACCAGGCGATCGAGTTTGCCATCACCAACGGCATGGCTCGGGTTGAGGCCGGCGCGCAGGGCTCCCACAAACTGGCACGCGGCTATCTGCCGGTGACCACCCATTCGCTGCACTGGATCGCGGATGAAGGATTCTCGCGGGCCATCGAACAATATCTTGACGCAGAGCGGACGGCAGTCGACGAAGAGATCGAGGTTCTGACTGACTACGGTCCGTTCCGAAAAACGGGGACAGAAGACATATGAGCACCAAACTGACGGGCAACGCCCGTGACGAGGCCATGAGCGCACTTGCCGCCAAGGGCTGGTCACAGACCGAGGGCCGCGACGCGATCCACAAGAGTTTTGTTTTTGGGAATTTCATCGAGGCGTTTGGCTTCATGACCCAGGCGGCCATTGTCGCCGAGAAAATGAACCATCACCCGGAGTGGTCGAACGTTTACAAAACGGTCGATGTCACCCTGACAACCCATGATGCCGGTGGCCTGACCGCCCTGGACATCGATCTCGCAAATTCCATGGACAAGATTCAAGGCACCTGATTGATGCAAGGCTTTTTTAACTACCAGATCGGCGGCATGAGCGTCGGTGACATTCTTTCAGCAGAATTTCTGACATCGATCCTGGGCAGCGTGGTGTCGGCGATCATTATTCTGATCGTCGGGTTTGCTGTTGCCCGCTGGGCCAGCAAGCGCGTCCGCAGCATCGGCGGGCGGAAGCCCGAGCTTGACATCACGCTCTTCAATTTCCTCGGAAACATCACGCGCTACGTGATCCTCGTGCTGACGTTCCTGTTCGTTCTGAACACATTTGGCGTCCAGACCACATCGATCGTGGCCATCATCGGTGCAGCCTCGCTGGCGATTGGCCTTGCCCTGCAGGGCACCCTGTCGAACGTGGCCGCGGGGGTCATGATCGTGCTCTTCAGACCGATCAAAATCGGGGACTTCGTGGCCGTTGCCGGCGAGACCGGCTCCGTCAAGGACGTAACGCTGAATTTCATCGAACTGGCAACGCTCGACAACGTGCAAGTGATCATCCCGAACGGCCAGGTCTGGGGCAACACAATCGTCAACTATTCGATCTATGAAACGCGGCGCGCGGAATGGGTTTTTGGCGTGAGCTACGACACCGATTTGCAGAAGGCCGAGAAAGTCATTCTGGACGCGGTGCTCGACGACGACCGCGCCCTGAAAGACCCAGAGCCCTTTATTCAGGTGTCCAATCTCGGCGACTTTTCGGTGGATTTCACCGTGCGCGTCTGGTGCGCATCGGGAGATTTCCTGGCCTTTTCAGGGGATGCCACGCGGCGGGTGAAAGACGCGCTCGACCGTGAAAATATCGACATCCCCTTCCCCACGGCCGTCGAAATTCAGCAAAGCGCCTAAAGAAAAAGGGACAGTCGCCGCGCGGGCGGCGCCTGTCCTTTAGGGCATCTGACCCAGCAGGACGTCCGCGGTTGAGGCCTGGTATTGCCCGACTTCATCCAGGTTGAACTCCGTGACGGTGCAGTGGTCAATCAGCATGGCAAACCGGCGGCTCCTGCCAAACATGCCTGCGGTGGGATTGTTGTAAACTAGGCCGAGACCCCTCGCGAGCGCCCCATCGGAGTCGGCCAGCATCTCGATTCCGGCTTTCTCGGCGCCTGAAATCTCGCTCCATCGAAACATCACATGGGCGTCGTTGACGGCCACGCAAAGTATGTGGTCGACGCCTTTGGACCGGAACGCGTCCGCCGCTTGGATAAAGCTTGGCAGATGCGCGCCGTCACAGGTGGGTGTAAAGGCGCCAGGAACACCAAATAGCACGACGCGCTTCTCGGTGAGATACTCTTTCAGGGGCTTTCTGCCCGGGCCATTCGGGCCGACGCGCCAGAGCGCAGCCTCCGGCATTCGCTGGCCAACCTCAATCATGTTCCCCGAACCCTCCAAAGCATACGTCTCTGACGATCAAAGCTGCTCAAGAAGCTTTTCTCCGGTCGAGACGTCACAGACATTTGGCTCATCAATATTCGCCGCAATGATCTCGCCATCATCGATCACAACAGCGTATCTGTTCGATCTGTTGTAAAGCCCGATGGAAGGCACGGTAAAGTCCATTTCTACCGCTTTCGTGAATATTGCTCCGGGATCGCAGATCATTCGTATACCAGATTTACTGGCCCCGGTGGACTCTGCCCAGGCGCCCATCACGAAAGGATCGTTCACAGAAAGACAGAAGATATCCTGCACGCCCTTGTCGCGAAAATCGGCCTCGGTCCGCATGAAACTCGGCAGATGGGCTGCGGTGCAGGTGCTGGTAAAGGCCCCCGGAAGGGCAAAGAGGACAATACGGCGATCCTTTGACAGATCGGAGAGCGTCACGGTCTCGGGGCCGTTTGCCCCCATCTCGATAAATTCCGCATCCGGCAGGCGTGCACCAACTTCGAGTGTCATTCGCTTTATCCTCATGAGTTTTTGGGATTGATTGAATCGCATATAGCGGCATGGTGCCGGGACGCCAGCACGAAGACTCGGGGGAACAGAATGGAGCACTACGTTGTCGTCGGCGCCGGGCAGGCCGGCTGCTCGTTGGTGGCAAAGCTCAGGGCGCTCGGTTTTGAGGGGCGGATCACGCTCATAGGTTCCGAGCCTTACCCGCCCTATCAGCGCCCCCCGCTTTCCAAGGGCTACCTTCTTGGAGAAATCGAGCGCGACCGCCTTTTCCTGCGGCCGAAGTCTTACTACGACGAGCAGAAGATCGAGCTGATCCTTGGCAAAGAAGCGCTCTCGATCGATCTGGACAACAAACTCGTCCACCTAGAGGGCGGACAGGATGTGCCCTACGACAAACTTGCCATTACCACGGGCATGATCCCGCGGAAGCTGCCAGAAGAGGTCGGAGGCGCTTTGGCGGGGGTACACGTGGTCCGGTCGCTGTCGGACGTGGATGGCATGGCCGGCGACATGCACGCGGGCGGCCAGCTCTTGGTGGTCGGCGGTGGCTACATTGGGCTGGAGGCCGCGGCGGTGGCCCGGAAACTGGGCCTCGATGTGACCCTGATCGAGATCGCACCGCGCATCCTTGCGCGCGTCGCGGCGGAGGAAACGGCGGACTATTTCCGCGATCTTCACAGCGCTCAAGGCGTCGATATCCGCGAAGGTGTCGGCCTTGAACGGCTCTTGGGCGAAGACAGGGTTACCGGCGCCGTCTTGACTGACGGAACCGAGGTGGCCTGCGATATGGTGATCGCCGGGATCGGGCTCTTGCCGCGCTGCAAGATTGCCGATGCCGCCGGGCTGGAGGTCTCTAACGGCGTTAAGACGGACGAACACGGTCAGACCTCGGACCCAAATGTCTGGGCGGCGGGCGATTGTGCGTCTTTTCCCTTCCGCGGCGAACGTATCCGGCTGGAAAGCGTACCCAATGCCATCGAACACGCCGAACTCGTCGCCGAAAACATGATGGGAGGTCACAAGGCCTATGAACCCCATCCCTGGTTCTGGTCGGACCAGTACGACGTGAAACTGCAGATCGCCGGTCTGCATTCGGGCTATGACCGCGTTTACGTCCGACCCGGCGACAAGGACGGTGTCGCCTCGCATTGGTACTTCTGCGGCGCGGATCTGGTGGCCGTCGACGCTATGAACGACCCGCGCGCCTATATGGTTGGCAAGCGCCTGCTTGAAGCCGGGAAATCGCCGCCACCCGAAGCCGTCACCGACCCCGGGGCAAATCTGAAGGCGCTCTTGACCGCGTGAGGATCGTTGGCGGACGCAACAAGGGAGTAACGCTGACAAGCCTCGGCAGGGGCGATGCGGGCGCGCACCTCAGGCCCACGTCCGACCGTGTGCGGGAAAACCTCTTCAACACGCTTCTTGGGGGCCGCTACGGCGATCCGGTGACAGAGGCGCGTGTTCTCGATCTCTTTGCAGGCACCGGCGCCCTTTCGTTCGAGGCCCTGTCGCGCGGCGCAGCCCACGCCACTTTGGTCGACAACGGACGCAGGGCACAGGCGTTGATCCGAGCGAATGCGGACCGGACGGGCAACGAGGTCACGCTCTTGCGGGTTGATGCAACACGCCTGCCCGCCAACGGCGATGCACCGTTCAATCTGATCTTTCTGGATCCGCCCTATGGCAAGGGACTGGGGGCCGGGGCGCTGGCCGCGGCCCAGACAGCCGGGTGGCTTGCTGAGGAAGCCCTCGTGGTCTGGGAGGAGAACGCGCGCCAAGCTGCGCCCGCGGGATTCGCTCTCGAAGACCAAAGGCGCTATGGTGATACCCATGTCACGATCCTGAGGGCCACGACATGAGCAGTGCCAATCCCACCATGCCTGCGGCGGGTATCGCGGCATCCCAAACCGACGCCGAAACAAAGCGGCCAAAGCCCAAACCCTACCGCGGTCCTGTTATGATGGCCGATATCCTCATCTCACCGGGCGGGCGGCCTGGCCTGCTGTCCCATTGGGACCGGACCGGCGAGGATCAGGACGAATAGGTCGGATGGAATAGTCCTGCGGGCGACAGCGTGAAAATTTCCGCCCCTTCGGCAGTCACCCCCACCGAATGCTCGAACTGTGCGGACAGCGATTTGTCGCGCGTAACAGCGGTCCAGTCATCGGCCAGAACTTTCGTTTCCGGTCGGCCCAGGTTTACCATCGGCTCGATCGTAAAGAACATGCCTTCTTCGAGCTCCGGTCCCGTACCCGGACGCCCGTAGTGCAAAACATTGGGCGGCGCGTGGAACACCCGACCCAGCCCGTGACCGCAGAAGTCGCGCACCACCGACATCCGGTGGCTTTCCACGAAAGACTGAATGGCGTGGCCGATATCACCGAAGGTGTTGCCGGGTTTCACCGCCGCAATCCCGCGCATCAGCGCATCATGGGTAACCTCGACAAGCCGTTCGGCTTTGCGGCCCAGTTTTCCCGCCACGTACATCCGGCTTGTGTCGCCGAACCAACCCTCCACGATGACCGTTACATCAATGTTGAGGATATCACCGTCCTTCAGCACCTTGCCGCCGGGGATGCCGTGGCAGACCACGTGATTCACACTGATACAGCTCGCGTGCTGGTACCCCTTATATCCGATCGTCGCCGAAACAGCGCCTGCGTTGTCCACCCGGCTCGTGATGTAGTCGTCCAGTTCCGCCGTCGTCACACCCGGCTTCACCATGGGCGCAAGCTCATCAAGGATTTCCGCTGCCAGCCGTCCGGCCACGCGCATACCTTCGAAGTCGTCCGGTTCATAGATCCGGATCCCATCCCGTGTCAGCCTTCCGCGCGTGCGATCGTCCAATGCCGTCTCCATGTCTTACCGGCCCTAGATAGGGGTTTTCCGGTTCAGGCGCCAGACGGTCGAAATTGCGGCGCAGGATCGACCGGCATCGGGTCCGACAGCCAGACGCCTTCGGGCGAAATCCGCGTACCATAGGCCAGCATTTCCACGCCGGCATCCCGGGCCGCATCAAAAGCCGCCGCATAGGACGGATCGATGTCGGGCGCGAGGCGAAAGGCTGCGCAATCGGTGCGCTGAATGACATAGAGCATCACCGCCCGGTGTCCGGCGGCCTTCTCGGCAGCCAGTTCTGCCAGGTGCTTTGTCCCCCGGGCGGTCACGCTGTCGGGAAATTCGGCCCAGTCAGCGTCACGGCGCAGGTGCACATTTTTGACCTCGAGATAGGCGTCCGGGCGATCCTCGCCGGAGAGCAGGAAATCAACGCGACTTTTGGTGCCGTACTTTACCTCTGGCGTGATCTTGCCGTAGCCGGAAAGCTCCGCAATCAGTCCCCCGCGTAGCGCTTCACCCACCGCGCGGTTCGGCACGGAAGTGTCAATGCCCGCCCAATGGCCATCCGGCAATTCCGCAAGCCTCCAGCCGTACTTCAGCTTCTTCTTGGGATCCTCGTTCGGTTCCAGCCAGATTCTGAGCCCCGGGTCCTTGAACCCTGTCATCGCCCCGGGATTTGGGCAATGCACCGTGACTTCAGTGCCGTCCTCAAGCGTCACATCGGCCAGAAAGCGGTTGTAGCGCCTTATGAGCCGCGCGGGGACGAGGGGTCGGGGAAACTGCATGCGTTGGCCCTAGCAGGCCGGACCGATGCAGAAAAGCGGAACCGGGCCAAAAGGGAATAGGGGCCCGGTTCCAGCCTAGATGCCTGAGTGGCAGTCGCAGCCTTCAGTTGCGGCCGGCGACGACGCCGCCGTCGACGTCCCAGATTGCTCCGGTGACCCAGCCGGCTTTCTCCCCAAGGAGGAAAGTTACGGCCTCGGCCACGTCTTCCACCCGGCCGACACGGCCGATGGGGTGGAAGTCGTCAAAGCCGTTCGTCAGCGTGTCTTCGATCTCGTCCGGCTCAATGAAAGCGCCATAAATCGGTGTCACCACAACGGCGGGCGAAACGGCGTTGACGCGTATACGGCGGTCACCGAGTTCCATGGCAAGGTGCTGGGTGAACGCGTGCAGACCCGCCTTGGCCATCGAATAGGCGGTCGAAGGCGTCGCCTTGATGGCCTGCTTGGCCCACATAGACCCGATGTTCACGATCGAACCGCGCTTTCGTTCCGCCATCCCCTCGGCCACGGCACGCGTAATCACAAAGGTCGCCCGATTGAGGTCGTGATAGGCATCGAAGTCGTCGGCGGTGTTCTCAAGAAAGGGCTTCGGGGCAAAGGTGCCCGCTGCATTGACGAGGTAGTCGATTTTGCGGGTCCGCATCTGGTCGGCGAAAGCGGTAACAGCATTCGCGTCGCGCAGATTAACCTCATGGGTTTCGACGCCGGGCATGTCGCACCGGACGGCATCAAGTTTTTTTGGGTTTGATCCGACGATACCCACGTGCACACCTTCGGCAAAAAGCCCGCGTGCCGTGGCCAGCCCCATGCCGCTGGAGCCCCCGATGATCAGGACTGTGCCTTCGAAGTTCGCGTTCATTGTTTCGTCTCCATCTTGTGTGGGATCAAGCGTCCATCTTGGTGTCCGTTGGATACTTGCCTATCTATCAGTAGGTAGGCAACAAAACAAGAGCATTGCCTTCGGTTTCAACCCTACCTATCAATAGGTCAGTAACAAAAAGGTGTGCTATGCAGACGAGGGAAAGCAACGCCGTCGATACCGCCGGACGCATTATGGATGTCGCCGAGCGCCTGATCCGGACGGGCGGCTACGACGCCTTCAGCTTTCGCGAGATCGCCACTGAACTGGGGATCAAGTCGGCCTCCGTTCACTACCACTATGCCACCAAGGCAGACCTCGTCGCCGCCGTGGCCAAACGCTATACGGACAGATTTATCGACGCCTTGGGGGATAACTCCGGCGACCCCGAACACATGATCGACCACTTCATCGCCAACTACCGCGCATCCGTGGCCCACGAAAACCTCATGTGCCTCTGCGGGATGCTGGGCGCTGAAATAGCGCGCATCCCCCCGTCCGTGGCAGACCATGTGATCCAGTTCTTCCACCAAAACCTTGAATGGATCCGCCCCGTACTGGCGCGCCGCGGTGATCCCGATCCCTATGCCAGCGCCTACGCGCTGGTCGCGGCACTGGAAGGCGGGCTTTTGCTGGCGCGCAGCATAGGCTCTCTCGTTCCGTTCGATGCCGCAGCCCGGCAGGCGCGGCGCCTCTGACAGGCGTTGTTGTTCCTTGGGATTCCTTTTATCAGCGCGTTTCAAGCCATCGGAGAGTTGCCAGATGCCCGCCCCAACCGCCGCCAAGATCATCATCGGAGATGAAATTCTGTCGGGCCGGACCCGGGACGCCAATATGCACCACCTTGCGGGCGAACTGACCGGCATCGGTATTCCCTTAGTCGAGGCGCGATTCATTCCCGACGATCACGACGTGATCGTCCGTACGGTGGCGGCCATGCGGGAAATCGCAACCCACGTTTTTACTTCGGGCGGCATAGGTCCCACCCATGACGATATTACAGCGGACGCCATAGCTGACGCCTTCGGCGCGCCCATTGGCGTGCGGTCAGACGCGCGCGCGCTGCTGGAGGCCCATTATGCCCGAACCGGGACCGAACTGAACGACGCCCGGCTGCGGATGGCGCGCATTCCCGACGGCGCCGAGCTGATCGACAACCCCGTCTCGGCGGCTCCGGGTTTCCGGCTGGGCAATGTCTTTGTCATGGCGGGCGTGCCCAGCGTGTTTCAGGCCATGGTCGCCTCGGTACTCCCGAAACTGACCGGGGGTATCCCGCTTACCTCGCGAAGCCTAAGGATCAATCGTGGTGAAGGCGACATTGCAGGTCCGCTTGGCCGGATAGCGGAAGATCATCCTGAGCTGAGCCTTGGGTCCTATCCATTTCTGTCAAATGGCGTCTACGGCGCGCACATCGTTGTCCGTGGGACCGACGGGGCGGCAGTGGACGCGGCAGTTTCGCTGCTGAAGGCCGCATTCCCGGACGATGCCGTCGAATGACCGTGGACACATCACCTGGCGCGCTCACCGAAGCGACCTGGCCGCCCGCGCGGCGCTGGCCGTTGGGGCCGTTCACGGTCCGGGACGGTCAGGGGGGCGGCAAGCGCGTTTCAGCGGCGACCGTGTCAGGCGCTTTCACCGGGCCCGACATCGAACAGGCGGAACACGCAATGTCCGAGCTTGGGCAGCCAAAGCTGTTCATGATCCTGCCGGGTGATGCCACTCTCGACGCCGCGCTGGACAAGCGGGGTTACGCCATCATCGACCCGGTCATCATGTACCGGATGGATACCAACGACTTGGCCGCGCGTAGCTTGCCGCCGATCTCGGCCTTCGCACATTGGCCGCCGTTGGAAATTACCGCCGACATCTGGCGTGCAGCAGGCATCGGTCCGGAACGACAGGCGGTCATGACTCGCCCCGTGGGGCCGAAGACCGCCATCCTTGCACGTTCCGACGACCGACCATCGGGTGTCGCCTTCGGGGCAATTCACGAAAAGACGGCCATGTTTCACGCGGTTGAAGTTATTCCGGCACTCCGTCGGCGGAAAGCCGCCGTCAACATGATGGTGCGTGGCGCACGCTGGGCACAAGATAACCGAGCTACTGAAATCGCCGTGCTGTGCGTCGAGGCCAATATGGGCGCCCGCGCGCTCTATGAGCACCTCGGATTTGCACCCGTCGGGCGCTATCACTACCGGCAAAAAACGACATGATCTTTCGGCCAAGGCGCGCCGTTCGGATCCCCGGATACACTACCCGTCGGCGCGAGTTAAGATGCAATGATCAAAACGGGTTCTTGATTTTATTTTACCTTACAGATACTTAAGCTCCCCATCACCGGCGATGCCCCCTGCGCACCGAAGGCAGAAAACCACCCCAAGACGCCCTCCTTTCGACGGCGCAAGCCCGCCCGGAGTACCCTCCCGGGATCGACGGCGAAACACATGGGACCCGCGCTGATGCCAGGCGATGGCGCCGTCTCCCCATACGCCAAATGCCCTGGGACCAAACTGTATCGCGCGTGCATCAACCCACGGCCACAGTCCCGCCAAATGGTCGACACAGTTTCGGCCAGAGAATAGTTTGTCGACGTCTTAACGACCAATAATCGTCCGCGCAGGTAGAAATGAAACTCTTGGCGATATCGGCCATATCACTGGCTCTGGCAGGTGCCTCACCGATTCTGGCGGCGAGCGTCGATTTCCCGAACGGCGCAACGCTCGCCCTTTCGGAAACCTCGACCGCAGACAGTTTGCGCGTCGCTACCGGACCCTATGGGTACGGACATGTTCCGGGTGAGACCGCCGAAGGCGCCCTGTCGCGACAGGTCTGGCATCTGGACGGCACCGCAGACACTCTGCAACTGCTTGACCCTATTCGCGCGCAACTCTCTGCCCAGGGCTACGACGTGATCTATGAATGCAGCGAGCGCGAATGCGGTGGCTTTGACTTCCGATTTGCGATCGATGTGGCCAGCGACCCGGAAATGCATGTGAACTTGGGTGATTTCCGCTACCTCACCGCCCGGACTGACGGCGAAGACGGCGAGGCAGTGCTGGAAATCCTCGTCAGCCGGCTGGGAGAGCGCGGTTTTGTGCAGATCAGCCAGATCGGTGACGACGGGCTTTCTGACGGGTCGGTCGCCCTGTCAACGATGGGCGACAGTGCCGCGGACCCCGAACCGGCACCGGCCATTGTTGAGACGCGTATCCTGACTGATCTGGATTTTCCCGTCGGTTCCGCCGAATTGCCGGAAGAAGGTTACGACAGCCTTGATGAACTCGCCGGCATCCTGCGCACAACGCCCGGCATGTCGGCAATGCTTGTGGGCCACACAGATGCCAGCGGCGACCGCGCGGCGAACCTGGTTTTGTCGCGGGAACGCGCAAAGGCGGTGCATGAACGGCTTGTCAGCGAGCTTGGCGTCAATCCGGATCAACTGGGATGGGACGGTGTAGGCCCCCTGTCGCCCATCGCCAGCAACGACAACGAAGACGGGCGCAAGAAAAATAGACGGGTCGAGGTGATCTTGACCCCGACCCGTTAATTCGTACTCAGCGAACTCTTGCCACGAGGGAAAACTGCGTCGTCTACCAGGCGTCCGGGCCTTTTTCAGCAAAGGCGTGGACCAGAAAATCGATGAAAGCCCGCACCTTGGGCTGCGTAAAGCGGCCTGGTGGGTAAACGGCATAGATGCCTTGTGTTTCAACGGGAAGCTCTGGGATCGCCTCTTCGACGAGACCGCCGTCCATGGCTTCGGCGTAGAGGAAGCTGGGCAGATAAGCGATGCCCAAACCCGAGATGGCCGCATTCAGCAGCGACTGACCATCGTTGACCGTCAGCCAGCCAGCCGTCCGCACCTGCCGTTTTTCGCCACTGGGCGCGGTCAGTTTCCAGACCGCACCGTTCGACTGGTTCGAATAGTGCAGAAGCTTGTGTTCGTTCAGATCGTCGATCTTCTCAGGGCGGCCGAACTCTGAGAAATAATCCGAGCTGCCGATCATGCGTTTCGTCGTCTCAGTCAGCTTTCGCGCGCGCAGGGTGCTGTCTTCCAGCTCACCGATGCGGATCGCCACGTCAAAACCTTCGCTGATCAGTTCAACATAGCGGTTGTTGAGAACCATGTTCACCGTGATGTCAGGGAATTCCTGCAAGAACTCACCCAGGACAGGCGACAGGTGATTGACCCCGAAGTCCGTGGCGACCGAGATGCGCAAGAGGCCCGAGGGGGCAGACTGCATCGAGGTGACCAGCGCATCCGCTTCGCCCGCGTCATTCAGCACGCGGCGAGCACGATCGTAGTAGGCAAGGCCAATTTCGGTGGGGCTGACGCGCCGGGTGGTGCGGTTGAGCAGGCGGGCACCGAGGCGGGCTTCCAGCGATGAAACATGCTTGGAAACCGCCGATTTGGAGATACCCATCTTCTTGGCAGCATCAGTGAAGCCACCTTGATCCACCACCGTGGCAAAGGCCTCCATTTCGGTCAGTCGGTCCATCACAAACCCTTCACATGCAAACACCCCGCGTTGTTCCCTTATCGCGGCCAATTCGGGCAAGAATGCGGTAAACCGCAGACAATCTTGCGAAAAAACTGCGCTTCGTTAACGCTCGCGAAACGAGTGAATCTTAGGTTTTCAAAGGGTTGAAGCGATGCGAGTGCCTTGATTTATGGCCCTTTTTGCGTCCAATTCAGCCGCCACATCGGCGCCACCGATCACATGGACTTCGGTGCCCGACGTTTCCAAAGCGTCGACAAGGCTCCGCTGCGAAACCTGCCCTGCGCATAGAACGACCGTGTCCACTTCCAGATGGGTGGGGTTTTCGCGCGCTTCGCCGAATGACAGGTGCAGCCCGCCTGCATCGATGCGTTCGTAGTTCACGCCCGACAGCATCTCGACGTTCTTCATCTTCAGTGCTGCCCGGTGGATCCATCCGGTCGTTTTACCTAGCCGTCTGCCCGGTTTTTCCGCCTTGCGCTGCAAGAGATAGACCTGACGCTCAGGCGCTTCTGGTCTCGGCCCGGCCTCGGACAGGCCGCCGGGTGTGTCTTCGGGATCGCCCACGCCCCACTCGGCCCGCCAGGCGTTCAGGTCCTCCGTGGGGCTCTCACCCGTGACAAGCGTTTCGGCCACGTCGAAGCCGATGCCGCCCGCGCCAACAATGGCGACCCGGTCACCGACCTGCGCGCCACCCGCCAGCACATCAATATAGCTCAACACGTTGGCTCCGTCTTGCCCGGGGATTTCTGGATCGCGCGGTGTGACCCCCGTGGCCACGATCACGGCATCGAAGTCCGCAAGATCCGTTGCCGCCACTTCCTTGCCAAGCCGCTGGTCGATACCGGATTTCGCCACCATCGTCTCGAACCATTCCACAAGGCCGTGGAATTCCTCTTTGCCCGGCACTTGCCGCGCCAGGTTAAGCTGCCCGCCCAGTTGGTCCGCCTTGTCGAAAAGCGTTACCGCATGCCCGCGTTCGTCGGCCGTCAGAGCCGCCGACAGCCCCGCAGGCCCGGCGCCCACCACGGCCACCTTGCGCACGTTTTCGGCGGGCGTGATCACAAGTTCGGTCTCGAAGCAGGCGCGCGGATTGACGAGGCAGCTTGAGATTTTGCCCGAGAAAGTGTGATCAAGGCAGGCCTGGTTACAGGCGATGCAGGGTGCGATTTCGGCGCTGCGGCCCGCGGCTGCTTTGGCCACGAAGTCGGCGTCGGCCAAGAAAGGTCGCGCCATAGACACCATGTCGGCGCAGCCTTCGGCCAGCACCGTCTCTGCCACCTCGGGCGTGTTAATCCGGTTCGAGGTGATGACAGGGATACCCACCCTTCCCATCAGTTTCTTCGTGACCCAGGTGAATGCCTGGCGCGGCACGCTGGTGGCGATCGTGGGAATGCGCGCTTCGTGCCAGCCTATGCCGGTGTTGATGATGCTGGCGCCCGCCTCTTCGATGGCCTTGGCCAGTGTCACCACCTCATCCCAGGTGGAGCCGTCGGGGATCAGGTCGATCATCGATAGCCGGTAGATGACAATGAAGTCCTGACCGACCGCACCGCGCACCCGGCGCATCACCTCGAGCGGCAAGCGCATCCGGTTCTCGTAGCTGCCACCCCAGCGGTCCGTGCGTTTGTTGGTGTGGCGCACAAGGAACTGGTTCAGGAAATAGCCTTCCGAGCCCATAACCTCAACACCGTCATAGCCTGCCTCCCGCGCCCGCGCGGCAGCTGTGGCGATATCGGCAATCTGCTTTTCGATGCCTTCTTCGTCCAGCTCCTGCGGTGGAAAGGGTGAAATGGGCGATTTGATCGGGCTTGGTGCCACGCAGGCGGGTCCGTAGGCATATCTGCCGGCATGGAGAATCTGCATGGCGATCCGTCCGCCACTGTCGTGGACGCGGTCGGTGACAATGCGGTGGTTAGCGATGTCGTCCGCAGAAAAGAGGCCGGCCGCGCCTGGAAAAACACCGCCTTCAGCGTTGGGGGCCATGCCACCCGTCACCATCAGCGCCACACCGCCCCGAGCGCGTTCTGCATAAAATTCGGCGACCCGGTTCCAGTCTTTCGTCTCTTCCAGCCCGGTGTGCATCGACCCCATCAGAACGCGATTGGGCAGCGTGACGTGGCCCAGATCGAGCGGGGACAAAAGATGTGGGTAATGTGCCATGGAACCTCCTCAGGTCTTGGGCGCAGGATTACGGCGCACCACCCAAAGGTCACGCGGAACCCTGCGTCATTCCTGAAATGGGAGGCCCTGGGGCCTCAGTGGTTTTCCGAACAATGACGGCGGAAGGCCCGCTTCAGAAGGTCGAGTTCGGCGCGCAAAAGGTCAACTTCGGCCTTGAGGTCGCTGTCAAACGGCGCGCCCGCCATGACGGCGAAATGCGCCAAAACCTCGCTTTCGCCTTCCTGGGTGATCAGGACGGTACGCATACCCTCTTCCAGAAGCGCCATGGGCAGGGCCAGTTGGGCGTGCCAGAACCCCGGCGCCTCCCCGGCTTCGACGATCACCGGCGCGCTCAGTTCCCGGCCGAGGCAGGTCGCGACCAGCCTGGGTGTCTTGCCCTCGGGCCCGCGCAGCACGGCCCGCCATACGCCCTGGGACACCCGCGCCTCGCCAATCGACAGGACCAGCGGTCCAAGGCTTGGCACGCCATCCATGTCAAAGCTCGGCCCGCGGGCGGCGGCTAAGGAACATATCGGTCAGCGAAATTTCGTTCATCGTCGGGACATCAAAAATCAGTTCCAGCCAGGCGTTGGCGACAGGCTGATCGGTGGCCTCGGAGTATCCGATGTCGAATTCCGTAACGGCAGAGCGGTCGCGCATGTCGATCTCGCGCACGATGCGCCGCGTATTCGGCCCCTGCCGCAAGCTGAGCCGTCCGAAGGCCTCGACGGGCTTTTCCACGTCAATCACGGACCCGAGGTTGACGACGTTCCGGCGCGTCAGCCCGGAAACCGCATCTTCGGGCAGTTCAATCGCCAGCGACACGAAAGTGCCCTCAAAGCGGAAAACCTCCAGCCGCACCCCGAACGGTGCCACGCCGGCGGCACCCTCGTTGCGCATCTGGCGCAAGGCAAGCTCGCAAATGGGACAGTCGTGAAAGACCTTGCTGTGGTCGCCGAAGGCAGCGCCGGTGGCAAAATTCGTCAGTCCATGGGGCGCAACGGGACCGTTCCATAAGTCAGGCCGCCAGACCCAGTCCGCCATCGGATCGAGCGCGCGGAGATCACGCGCGCCGCCGGCAAGCTGTCCTTCGGCCACATGAAGCGCGCGGTCGAGCCGGTGGCGTAACTGCTGCGCCCGACTGCGCGCCGTGCGCAAATCCTCTGTCGCCATATCCTGGCCCGCAGCCGCCGCGCGTTCCCAGTGCCGCAAATGCCTTCGATGCAGAATCCTGTCGAAAAGGGTCATGCCTGTCCGGTGCCACCGTTTTTTGTTTTTGACCGCTCGTCAGCGGGCTTTAGCGCCCACACCCAGTATTCTGGACAAAATAACCAAAAAATCCGGTAAACGGCAACAATTCTGGCGCCACGGCGCCAGATTCACGCGATTTTGCAGTTTGCGGCAGGCCTCAGATGTCAGCATAGACGTGCTTTTCGGCCTTTGCGCCCGGCTGGGTCACGGCGCCGGCCTTGGCGGACCCGACGAGCTGCGCGTATTTCCACAGCGCGCCGGAGGCGTAGAAGGTTTCCCGCGGCCCGGTCCAGGCGGCTTTGCGCGCTGCCAGTTCCGCGTCGCTGAGCGCCACAGAGATCTCGCCCTTGATCGCGTCGATGGTGACCATGTCGCCGTCTTTCAGCAGCGCGATCGGACCGCCATGGGCCGCCTCCGGGCCCACATGGCCCACGCAGAAGCCACGTGTCGCGCCGGAAAAGCGCCCGTCGGTAATCAGCGCTACCTTCTTGCCCATGCCCTGCCCGCTAATGGCGGCGGTGGTCGCCAGCATCTCGCGCATGCCCGGTCCGCCTGCCGGCCCTTCGTTGCGGATCACGATCACTTCGCCTTCTTTGTAGAGCCGAGCTTTGACCGCCTCAAAGGCATCTTCTTCGCAGTCAAAGACGCGCGCGGGTCCGGCGAAGACTTGCTGGTCTTCCTCGATGCCCGCGACCTTCACGATCGCGCCTTCCGGAGCCAGGTTACCTTTCAAACCCACGACGCCGCCCGTCGGCGTGATCGGCGTATCGACGGGATAGATTACGCGACCATCGGCGTCGCGGGTGATCAGATCCAGCTCTTCGCCCATGGTGCGGCCCGATGCCGTGATGCAGTCCTCATGGATCAGGCCAGCCTTGCGCAGTTCCTTCATCACCACGGGCACGCCACCCGCCTCATAAAGGTCCTTGGCCACGTATTGCCCGCCGGGCTTGAGATCGACGAAATAAGGCGTATCCCGGAAGATCTCGCAGACGTCATCGAGGTGGAAATCGATGCCCGCCTCATGGGCAATCGCCGGCAGGTGCAGGCCAGCATTCGTGGAGCCGCCAGTACAGGCGACAACACGTGCAGCATTCTCAAGGCTCTTCAGCGTCACCACGTCCCGGGCGCGAATGCCTTTTTCCAAAAGCTCCATCACCGCTTCGCCAGGGGCCACGCCGTAGGCGTCGCGGCTCTCGTAGGGCGCGGGCGCGCCTGACGAGTTGGGCAGCGCCAGGCCAATGGCTTCCGACACGCAGGCCATGGTGTTCGCCGTAAATTGCCCGCCACAGGCCCCCGCCGAGGGACAGGCCACGCGTTCGAGCACCGCGAGCTGTTCGTCAGAGTAATTGCCCGCCTGATGCTGGCCGACGGCCTCGAAAACATCCTGAACGGTTACGTCCTTGCCATCGAGCCGGCCCGGCAGGATCGACCCACCGTAGATGAACACCGACGGTACGTTGAGGCGCACCATCGCCATCATCATCCCGGGCAGGGATTTGTCGCAGCCAGCAAGACCGACAATGGCGTCGTAGCAATGGCCGCGCATGGTCAGTTCAACGGTGTCAGCGATGGCTTCGCGAGATGCCAGCGACGAGCGCATGCCCTCATGCCCCATGGCAATCCCGTCGGTGACGGTTATCGTGGTGAACTCGCGCGGTGTTCCGCCGCCAGATTTCACGCCCAGCTTCACCGATTGCGCCTGGCGGTTCAGGGCGATGTTGCAGGGCGCGGCCTCGTTCCAGCAGGTTGCCACGCCCACGAACGGCTGCGCGATTTCCTCTTCACTCAGCCCCATTGCGTAGAAATAAGACCGGTGCGGTGCCCGCGAGGGGCCCTCGGTCACGTGACGGCTGGGAAGTTTGGATTTGTCGAGCTTGCGTTTGAGCATGGCGGCCTCCCTTAACGGCGTTCGCCCCGGAATAGACGCGGGCGGCAGAGGGGGCAAGCCGGATCGCGCCTGCGGCATCCCACGGCTTTCGTCCACAGGCGCGGACTGCTAGGTCGCGCATATGGAAGGACGTCCCACTCCGTTCGAACGGTTCTGCGCCCCGGCCCGGCCCACAAATCAGGTCTGGCGGGTCATCCTTGGGATTGTGCTGATCTTCGTGATCTACGCCGCCCTCATCGGTCTAGCCGCAGGCGCCGTCCTTCTGGCTCTCGGTCAAGAGCGTTTTTTAGCCGGCGCCTCACAGATTCTGGACACCCCCAGCGGTGTTCTGATCCTGCTTGGCACTTTTGCGGGACTGGCCATCGGCGCAAGCCTCACGACACGGTGGCTGCACCGGCGGCCGGCGTCGACGCTCTTTGGTCCCGGCCCACGCGTGGTGCGGGATTTTGTGCGCTGCGGGATGGCGGTTTCGGGCATCTACATTGTCGGTCTGATCGTCGTTTTCGTCACCGACACGCCGGTCCCCAACGTGTCGTCTGCCACCTGGCTTCTGGTGCTGCCGCTGACCTTGATCGGTCTCCTCGTGCAGACCGGCGCCGAGGAAATGGTCTTTCGCGGGTATCTCCAGCAGCAACTCGGGGCGCGGTTCCGCAGCCCTTTCTTCTGGATGGTGCTGCCGAGCGTGCTCTTCGGACTGATTCATTTCGATCCCGGAAGCGCACAGGCAAGTGCGGCGTCCGCGGCGGCTTACATCCTTGTCGCGACAACGGTCTTCGGCTTGATCGCCGCCGATCTCACCGCGCGCACCGGCAGTATCGGGGCGGCATGGGGATTCCACTTCACCAACAACTTCTTTGCGCTTTCTATTGTAGCAATGGACGGCACGATCACGGGCCTGTCTCTTTACCTGACGCCCTACACGCTTGGCGAAGCGCCGCTCAGCCCCACCACCCTGATCACCGACGCCGCCGTGGTGATCCTGGCTTGGCTCATCTGCAGACGCGTCACGCGGCGCTGATTGCATTTGCCGGCGCGGCACCCTATGTCGGACCGCGTTAATCGCAGGGACCTGCAAATAGTATGAACTGGATCTCGAACTACGTCCGGCCGCGCATCAATTCGCTGTTTTCGCGCCGCGAAGTGCCTGAGAACCTTTGGCAGCGTTGCCCCGAATGCGGAACGATGCTGTTTCACCGGGAACTCGCTGAGAACCTGATGGTCTGCACCAACTGCAACCATCACATGCCGATCTCGCCCCGCGACCGGTTTACCAACCTTTTTGACGGCGGCACATACTCCGAGGTCGAGGTACCGACACCCATCGCCGATCCGCTGCATTTTCGCGATCAGAAAAGATACCCTGACCGTCTGAAAGCCGCGCAGAAGGCCACCGGAGAACAGGAAGCGATGCTTGTCGCCCAAGGCGAGATGGGGCGCACGCCGATCGTCGCCGCGGCGCAAGACTTTTCCTTCATGGGCGGATCCATGGGTATGTATGTCGGCAACGCCATTATCGCGGCCGCTGAACGGGCGGTGGCGCTTGGCCGTCCGCTGATCCTGTTCTCCGCCGCCGGGGGCGCTCGGATGCAGGAAGGCATCCTCAGCCTCATGCAGATGCCGCGCACAACCGTCGCCGTCGAGATGCTGAAGGAAAACAACCTGCCCTACATCGTGGTGCTGACGCACCCGACGACAGGCGGTGTCACCGCCTCCTACGCCATGCTCGGCGATGTTCATATCGCCGAACCCAATGCCCTGATCTGCTTTGCCGGTCCGCGCGTGATCGAACAGACGATCCGCGAGAAACTGCCCGAAGGGTTCCAGCGCGCAGAGTACCTTCTCGATCACGGGATGCTCGACCGCGTGACGGAACGGCAAAACATGCGGGGCGAACTCATCTCCATCACCCGAATGCTCATGGGCTTGCCTCCCGCGATTGCCGGCGATCTGCCGCCACCGGGGAAAGTGGAAGTGCCGCCCACGGTGGCGGACGCGGGCGAAGCCGTTGTTGGTGACGGACCAGAGGCCGCCGTCGCCGAGGAACCCAAACCGTGAGCGCCGGACAGACCGCGGCCCTGCCGCGGGAAACGGACGCCGACGCCGACGCGCATCTCGCCATGATTCAGGCGCCGTCCGATGGCGTTCTGGCTCGCATGATCGCACTTCACCCCAAGATCATCGACCTGACGCTTGACCGTGTCTGGCGCCTTCTGTCCGCACTCGGCCACCCCGAACGCGACTTGCCACCGGTGATTCATATCGCCGGAACCAATGGCAAAGGATCGACGCAGGCCATGCTGCGCGCCGGGCTCGAAGCCACGGGCGACATGGTGCATGCCTATACCTCGCCCCACCTCGCGCGGTTTCATGAGCGCATCCGCCTGGCCGGTGAGTTGATCACCGAAGATCATCTGACCGACGTACTGAACACCTGCGAAGAGGCAAACGGCGGCGCGGGCATCACCTATTTCGAGATTACCACGGTCGCGGCCTTGCTCGCTTTCGCGCGCACACCGGCGGACTGGACGTTGCTGGAAGTGGGTCTCGGCGGGCGGCTCGACGCGACAAACGTGGTCGACCGACCGGCGATGACGGTGATTACGCCCGTTAGCTTGGACCACCAACAGTTCCTGGGCGAAACCCTGCCCGAAATCGCCGGTGAAAAGGCGGGCATCCTGAAGCGCGGCGTGCCTTGTGTGGTCGCACCACAGGAAGACGCCGCCCTCGACGTCATCGAAGCGCAGGCCGCCCGCGTCGGCGCGCCCCTGCTGGTCTATGGTCAGCACTGGCACGTCTGGGAGGAACGAGGACGCCTGATCTTCCAGGACGAAAACGGGCTGCTGGACTTGCCTCCGCCCAATCTTCTGGGTCCGCACCAGTACCAGAATGCCGGGGCCGCCGTAGCCGCGCTGCGCGCGCTGGAGCAGGTTGAAGACGCTTTCGCCGCCGCCATCAGCCAGGCCGAATGGCCCGCCCGCATGCAGCGACTGCGCCACGGCCCCCTTGTGGAGACCGCCGGGCGAAGTGAGTTGTGGCTCGACGGCGGACATAACCCCGCGGCGGGCGAAGCCCTGGCGGCCACTTTGGCCGCTATGCCAAAACGCTCCACCGTCTTGGTGGCCGGGATGCTTGGGACAAAGGACGCCGATGGGTATCTTGAGCCACTGAAGGGCAGCGCAGAGGCGCTGGTTGCTGTCACTATTCCGGAAGAACGCGCTGCCATGCGCGCAGAAGACTTGGCCGCGGCCGCAACCGAGGCCGGCATCCCGTCGGAAGCCGCAACCGATCTTCAGGCCGCTGTCTGGATGGCCGCTTCCGGCACCCCGGGCGCCCGGGTGGTTATCTGCGGATCGCTCTATCTCGCCGGAAAGGTTTTGCGCGACAACGGGTAAACCCTTGCAATGGCGGCACGTCTGGCGTTTTGTCACGGCCATGGCAGCCTCCGATCTTCCGCAAAGTTCCACAAACCGCTGGAAGATCCTCGCCATCCTCACCCTTGCCCGCGCGGCAATGGCGATCCAGTTCCAGACCGTGGCCGCGCTAGGACCTGCCCTGCAGGGCGAGATGGCCCTGGGCGATGCAGAACTTCTCTGGCTCGTTGGTCTCTTCTTACTGCCCGGCATTCTCTTTGCGTTGCCCGGCGGCTGGCTGGCCATGCGCCTTGGCGACAAGCGCCTCGTGATCGCCGGACTTGTCCTGATGGTGGTGGGCGGTCTGATGATGATCCCGCTTGGCAACGCCACGCAGGTTTTTGTAGGGCGTACGATCGCAGGGATTGGCGGTGTCCTGATCAACGTCCTTGTGACCAAGATGGTTGCCGACTGGTTCCCGGGGTCCGACGGGCCATTTGCCATGGCGATCTTGATCGTCAGCTGGCCCGCCGGTCTGGCACTGGCCATGGTCGTTCTGCCTTCGGTCGCCATCACAACTGGGATCGGCACCGCAATCGCCCTGCCAATCGCGCTCTCGGCGATCTGTGTCATCGCGGTCGCCCTTGGGTATCGCAGCCCGCCGGGCGTCTCAGCCGCCCCGGCCGGAGCCGTATCACTGAACGCAGGCGAATGGCTTCGGACATCGCTCGCAGGCGGGCTCTGGGGGTTCTACAACCTCGGCCTGATCGTACTGCTGGCAGTCGGACCGGTGGCCATGGTCTCAAGCGGCGCCGATACGATCACCGCTGTCGCCTATTACAGCGTCGTCAGCTTCCTTCTGGTGCCCACGAACCTTGCCGGCGGCTGGATCATTTCGCGGGTCAACCGCCCGCAAGTGGCGGTCGCAGTTACTCTTGTCATCCTCATTGTACTGGTTCCGCTTCTTGCCGCGCTCGGCAGCCCGCTTTGGCTCCTCGTTCTATGCGGCGTGCTCTTCGGCATCCCGGCCCCGCTGATCATGACGCTGCCGGGCAAGTCCGTCCGGCCCGACGTCCGCGCCATGGGAATGGGGGTTTATTTCACCTGGTACTACGTGATCATGGGGATCCTGCCCGGCGTGGCAGGGTGGGTCAGCGACAGCACCGGCAATCCCAATGCGGCGATCTGGGTTTCGTCCGGCTGGATCGCAGTCGCGCTTGCCTGCCTTCTGGCGTTTCTGTCGGTGACACAGAAACGCGACGATTAAGCGGCCCAGTCGGCGGCTTGCATCTCTCGCAGACGGCTGGCGGTGCGCTCGAATTCAAAGGTTCCTTCACCTTCAAGGTACAGGCTTTCGGGCTGGTCCGCCGCGCTCATGATGAGCCGCGTTTTCGCCTCATAGAGCGCGTCGATCAGTGTCACGAACCGGCGGGCTTCATTGTAGTTTTCTCGGCTCAGGCAAGGGACATCCTCAAGCACCAGAAGCCGCACCGCATCGGCCAGCGCCAGGTAATCCGCCGGACCGAGCGGACGCGAACACAGATCCCAGAATGTCGCCCGCGCCGCCCCATTGTGAAACGCCGGGATCTCAACGTCGCGCCCCTGCACCCGCAGATGCAAAGGCTGCGCGGCGCCCTTGGTAAGATCCTGCCATATATCGTTGATCTCTTTGCGCGCTGCCGCATTTGCAGGGGAGAAATAGACCTGCGCACCGCCCAGACGGTTCTGCCGGTGGTCGGTTTCGGACGCCAGTTCGTAGACCGTCATCCGCGTCTTGATGAGCTCGATGAACGGCAGGAACAGCTGGCGGTTTAGCCCGTCCTTGTAAAGGTCGTCCGGCACGCGGTTCGAAGTCGTCACCACCGTCACTCCGGCCGCAAAGAGCGCCTCAAAAAGCCGCCCGACGATCATGGCATCGGTAATATCGGTGACCTGCATTTCATCGAAAGCCAACAGCCGCAGGCCGTCAGATACATCTTTCGCAACCGGCGCCAGCGCGTCCTCGACGCCCTCCCGCCGAGCCTTGTGCATTCCGGCGTGGATTTCCTGCATGAAAGCATGGAAATGTACGCGCCGCTTGGCCTTGGTCGACAGGGTGTCGACGAAGAGATCCATCAGCATGGACTTTCCGCGCCCCACACCGCCCCATAGATAAAGCCCCTGAACCGGCTCCGGCGCCTTCGAAAAGAACCCGCCCAAAAGCCCTTTGGGCGCCGGCGCAGCGTCAAGTTCTATCGCGATCGTGTCGAAGATCGGCAGGACCGCGACCTGTGCGGGGTCTTCGTGAAATCCTTCTGAGGCGATCTTGGCCGTATATGCGTCGCTGACAGGTCCCATACCCACGCCATAGCGAAGCGTGGGACCGGAGAAAAGTCCATGGCGCACAAGGTGATATCCAATAACAGGGGTGTGGTTTTTGAATGACCTTGGATCACGCCTCAGAAGCAGGTCACTGGGCGGAGTCGATGACGGTGCGCACTCATCTTCGCGCTGGCGGGTCAAACCGTCGCCAGGGGGAAAGAGTCTGTCAGGTGTTTCTCCGCGTCGACCACTGGCAACTGCATCGCCGCCACCACTCTGTGCTTAACCAGTACCGCCGGCCCGGGGCACCGGGCCGGCACCCCAACCGGGATGTTAAGAATTCCTGATCCGACGCATCAAACATCGTGAGTTGACGGGATACGCTTTGTCCTTAGGCTCAAACAGACATGACACGCTCGCCCGCACCTTCCGCAAATCTGATCACCCCCGTCCTGATCGCGGGCTGCATCATCATTGTTGTCAGCTTCGCTGTACGGTCCTCGTTCGGTGTGTTTCAGATCCCGATAGCGGACGAATTCGGCTGGGCGCGCGCCGAATTCTCCATGGCTATCGCGATCCAGAACCTCGCCTGGGGCATCGGCCAGCCCATCTTTGGCGCCATCGCGGAACGTCTGGGCGACCGGCGTGCGATCGTTATCGGCGCGCTCACCTATGCCGCAGGGCTGATCCTGTCGGCCTTCGCAATCACGCCTCTGCAACACCAGATCCTCGAAGTGGCCGTGGGTTTCGGCATTGCCGGCACGGGCTTCGGTGTCATCCTTGCGGTCGTGGGGCGCGCCTCCAGCGATGAGAACCGCTCGATGTCGCTGGCCATTGCGACGGTCGCGGGGTCGGTCGGGCAGATCTTTGGCCCGCCGCTCGCAGAGGGGCTGTTGTCGGTCATGTCCTGGCAGTGGGTCTTCATCGTCTTCGCCGCGCTGATACTGGCAAGTCTTTTCGCCCTGCCCATGATGCGGGCGCCCCAGGCGGCGACGAAGGCGGAACTAGAAGAAAGCATGGGCACCGTCCTGTCCCGCGCCTTTCGTGATCCCAGCTACACGCTGATCTTCCTCGGCTTCTTCTCCTGTGGGTATCAGCTGGGCTTCATCACCGCCCATTTTCCCGCCTTCGTCACTGAGGTATGCGGCCCCATCGTGCCGGGCAGCATGCTGGATACGATCGGGATTTCGACAACCTCTGCGCTCGGGGCGGTTGCGATCTCGCTTATCGGGTTTGCCAATATCTTTGGCACGCTGATGGCGGGCTGGCTGGGCAACCGGTACCAGAAAAAGTATCTGCTCTGCGGCATCTATGTCGCCCGCACCTTCGTCGCGGCGGCCTTCATCATGACGCCGATGACGCCGGAAACCGTTCTCCTCTTCTCGGTCGCCATGGGCTCGCTTTGGCTGGCCACGGTCCCACTGACGAGCGGGCTGGTGGCCTATATCTACGGTCTGCGCTACATGGCCACGCTCTACGGGTTTGTCTTCCTCAGCCATCAGCTCGGCAGCTTTCTTGGCGTCTGGTTGGGCGGCAGGCTCTATGACGTCACGGGTGACTACACGCTCGTCTGGTGGATCGGGGTCGGTGTCGGTGCCTTCAGCGCGATCGTCCATCTGCCCATCCGGGAGAGGCCAAATACGCCAGCGGCGCCAATGGCGGCCTGATCGCTCAGATAACGGTCTTCAGGAAGGTCTGCACCGCCTGCTGGATGTCGCGCGAGTTCGTGTAGGGAAGCCCGTGCCCTGCCCCGCCCAGAACGATCTGGCGCGCCTGCGGATTGGCTTCGGCAAGCCGCTCCTTGGCGCTTGATGGGATGACCTCGTCAAATTCACCCCAAAGCGCCAGAACCGGCACGCGCCGTTCAGCCAGGGCGACATGGGTGGCGTATAGGTCTTCCTTTAAGGCAAAGCGCAAGCTCGACAACACCGCTGTCAGGAAACCCTGCCGTTCCAGTTGCGCAAGCTGATAGTCGGTTATTCCTTCGACATCGGTGGGCGCGCCCGCTTCGGCATTGATCGAAGACGCCATGGCCCGGGCACCGCCGGCCAGCATCATCCAGGTGCCCTTGAGCCCGCCATCCCGCGCTGCCCGGGCCTTGTCATCCACAAGATGGTCCAGGCCAGCGCTCGCCAGAAAGACGATGCGGTCGGTTTTGTCCGGGTAGGCGTAGGCAAAGGCCGTCGCAATTGCACCGCCCATGGAATAGCCGACCAGAAGAACCTGCTCGTCGATCCCAAGCGCATCCAGGAGTTCGGCCAGTTGCCGGACATGGAAGGCAAGTGTCTGGTCGCCCGGCGCGTTGTCAGAGTAACCACGTCCATAAAGGTCATATGTCAGCACACGGAAGCCCATGCGCGAAAGATCTTCGGCGACAGCTTCGAACACACCCGAGGGCGTGGTCAGACCGTGGATGCAGACGGCCGTCTGGCCTTTCAGCGGGCCGCGCAGGGTGTAATGCGTCAGGCCACCGCTGAGCTCCGCAAACTTGCCCGGAGCCAGGTCATGCCAATCATCGTTCGGCGCGAAACGCTTGGATTCCCGGTAATAGGGCCAATAAAACACCCCGATCCCGATAAGGGCCAGGAGCACCAGTATCAGCCAAAAGACGGTCATGCCTCCTCCAAAGCATCCAGAACATAGCGGCAGGTCATCAAATCGAGATGCGCCCCTCCACCATTTTTGAACAGCGTTATCTCATCTTCACTTTGGCGCAAGAAATCCCCGCGCGGCAGATCGTAGAAATCTGCCACGATGTCGTTTCTTTGCACGATCCCTTTTGAGAGGGGAATTTTAACCTCGCCGATATCGTCGAGGGTCGTTTCCCGACTGTCCACGAAAAGGCGCGCGCGTTTGAGCGCGGCATCATCGGCCTCGCGCATGTCGGGACGGTATGCACCGATCAGGTCAATATGCTGCCCGGCTTTCAGCCACGCCCCATGGATCAGCGGCTGCGAGCTCATCGTGGCCGAGGTAACAATATCGGCGCGGCCGACGGCGGTCTCCAGGTCTGCCACCGCCTCGACACCTGCGCGGGCAGCGGCGAATTTTTCGGCTCTTTCGGATGTCCGGTTCCAGACCAGGAACCGGGCGTTCGGGAAGGTTGAGCCGTAAGCCTCGTAAAGCGAAGAGGCGACGGTTCCCGCGCCGACGATCAGGATGGTTTCGCTGTCGGGCCGGGCCAGATGGCGCGCAGCAAGCAGGCTGTCGCAGGCGGTCTTCCATTTCGTCACCAGGAAGAAATCGACCAGCGCCTCAAGGGCCCCGGCATCGTTAAAGACGGTCACAGCGCCGTCGATCATGGGCAAACCCTGTGCCAGATTACCAGGATACACAGTCGCGGATTTGACCGCCAGCCCAAGCCCAGTGATCCAGGCCGCGCGCGACAAGAGCGTGTCGTTGTCGCGGTAAAGAAACGTGTCCCCGATTTCTGCCTTTGGCTTCTCGTGACCCGCTGTCAGCGCGGCACAAAGACCGTCCCAGGTCATTGCCGCTTCACCTTCGTCGAAACCGACAATCCGAAGTGTCATAGCCCCGCCTCCTTTGCCGTGAGAAGCCCGTCGTCGACCAGCCGCCGGGCCCAGCCTCGCCAGGTCTCAAACTGGTGAGTCTGCCAGCCTCGCGCAGAAGCGGCAGCAAGATTGTCAGCCCTGTCATCGGCAAAAAGCAGAGCGCCGGGGGCAACGCCGCAATCCTCTTCGACCATCGCGTAGATTTCTTCTTCCGGTTTGATCACGCCCATGTGGCCCGAGATATAGCGCCGGTCGAACTCTCTCAGAAAGTCGTAGTGCCCTTCGGCGACTTCGAAGGTTCCAATACCAAAGTTGGTCAGTGCGAAAACGGGCACGTCTTTCGCGCGCAACGCTCTGAGCAGCCGGACCGAGCCATCTATTGCGGGCGCGGCCATTTCGATCCACCTGTCATGCCAGATCATAATCTCGTCGGCGCAGGCAGGGTGCTCTTCGGCCGCGTCCTTCACAACCGTGTGAAAATGACCGCCGCGGTCGATCTTGTCGTTCATGGCATGGAGGTCGAGCGTGCCGAATACCTCTTTGCGGCGCGCCTCACCAACCAAACTGTCATAAAACCGCTCCGGTTGCCATTCGATCAGAACGTTACCGATGTCAAAAATAACTGCCTCGGGACGCGCCAATGGCCTTCTCCGCCTTCCACCGCTGGAAAACCTTCTAGCAATCTCAGTCGGTTCTGTCAGCGGCGGTATTTGGGCCCGCTGGCGGCAGTGTCTTGACCAACACGGTGTTCCCGCCAAAGAAGGAAGAGCCCTGAGCCGATAATCAGGGCCATGCCTGCCCAGGACCAGCCGTCCGGCCACTCGTTGAAAATAACGATCCCCCAGAAGATCGACAGCGGCATGGCAATATATTCAAAGGGGGCGACGATGGCCGCTTCCGACACCCGGTAGGCCTGGCTGATGAAGTAGGCGCCGCCGAAAAGGATGAAGCCAATCGCCAGAAGCGTCATCAGGTCTTCTGGGCGAGGCCAGATCCACTCGCGGAAAAAGAAGGCTAGTGATGGGTCTTCCTGGTCGGCAAAGCGACCATCGCCAACGGCAAGACCAATGGTGAGCGTTACAACGATAAAGAGGAGCTGGATGTAAAACACCAGTGACTGCGCGCTTTCCGTTGTGCCGAGACGGCGGGTCATCATATGCAGCCCTGCGTAGCAGAGCGCGGCAATGATCGGCAGAATCGAGGCCGGCTCGAAGGCCGCCGTGCCGGGACGCATGATGACCAGAACACCGATAAACCCCACCGCAATCGCGATCCAGCGGCGCGGACCAACGGTTTCGCCGAGGAAGATCACAGAAAACACCGTGATAATCAGCGGACTGACAAAAAAGATCGCCACAGCCTCGGCCAGCGGCATCGCCGCCAGACCCAAAAAGAACGCCATATTGGCAGCAACGACGAAGGCGCCCCGCAATAGATGCCCGCCGAGGCGCTTTGTCTTTAGAGACGAAAGCCCATTTCCGAAGAGCCCCACGGCAAGTAGCACGAGGGCAAGTGCCACAAGAGACCGGAAGAGCACGATCTGATGCAGCGCGTAGGTGCTTGAAAGCGACTTCACCAGAACGTCGTTTAGCGAAAAGCAGAAGACGGCGATCATGGCGAAGTAGGCGCCATTCATGGACGCATGGGGGCTTTCAGCTTGAGACATGCTGAAACCTTGGGTGACAGGCAGCCCGCCGTCTGTCCCGAAACCGACACCCGCCCTCGCTTCAGGCTTCGCTTGCCGCCTTCAGTTCCCGGTCGAGGCTTTGCAGGAATCGCGATCTGTCGGCCTTGGAAAAGGGCCGACCACCGCCTTGCCGGAACGGATCGGCGGCGCGCAGGTCCGCCATCAGGTCTCTGCTGGCCAGCGCCGGTCCAATGTTGTGTGCGCCCAGCACCTCACCGTTCGGTTTGACCACACGCGCGCCTGCCTCGATGCTCTTGGCCGCCAGCGGGATATCGGTGGTCACGACCACATCGCCGGACCCGACGCGCTCGGCAATCCACTGGTCGGCCACATCCGGACCGTCAGGCACGACAATGGTTTTCACAATCGGGTTTTGCGACGGGCGGATGCCACCGTTCGAGACAACGAACATCGGCGTGCCAAGCCGCGTCGCGACGCGCTCTGCCTCGGCCTTTACCGGGCAGGCATCGGCATCAACAAAAAGCCGGCTCACCTGGCCAACGCATCGGCGTGGAAGGTCACGTGCTCGCCCATGAAAGTCGAGACGAAGAAGTAGCTGTGATCGTAGCCGGGGTGCATGCGGAAGGTCCCGGTCTGGCGCCGGGCCGCCATCGCCCCGGCCAGCGCTTCGGGCATCAGGAGGTCAAGGAACTGATCTTCGCTTCCCTGATCGACGAGCACCGGCCCGTCAAAGCCGGTCCCGGCCATCAGCACCGTTGCATCATGGGCCTGCCAGCGCGCGTCATCGTTTCCGAGGTAGGCACCCAGTTGCTTCCTGCCCCAGTCGGAGCGGGTCGGGTGGGCGATCGGCGAGAAAGCGGAGACACTGGCAAAGCGCCCCGGAAGACGCATTGCCAGCGTTAGCGCGCCGTGGCCACCCATGGAATGCCCCGTGATCGCCTGCCGCGTTTCATCCACCGGGAAGGTCGCGGTCAAGAGGTTGGGCAGCTCGTCGGCTACGTAGCTCCACATTGAAAAATTGGGCGCCCAGGGCGCTTCGGTCGCGTTCACGTAGAAACCGGCGCCCTGGCCGAGATCATAGGCCTCGTCGTCCGCAACACCGGCGCCGCGCGGCGAGGTGTCGGGAAAGACCAGCGCCAGCCCGGCCCGGGCCGCGTGTGCCTGCGCCCCGGCTTTCACCATGGCGTTCTCATGGGTGCATGTGAGACCAGAGAGGTACCACAGCACCGGAACAGAAGCCATCTTCGCCTGCGGCGGCAGAAAAAGCCCGAACGTCATATCGCAGTCGCATGCGGCACTTTCATGGCTGTAGACGCCCTGAACACCCCCAAAACAGGCGTTTTCCGACAGGGTTTCCATGGCAGCCTCCATTCACTGTCCGTCGCAGCACCGCTAACGCGCCAGCCACGCCAGAACAAGCAAATGCGATCTATGTGTCGCCCTGCTTGTGGAAACTGAACTGGGGAGTTTATATATTAGCCAACACGAATAAGAAGACTCGCAGACGACCAAACCGCTGACTTAGGGGCCAAGACATGACCGAAACGCTGACCGCAGCCGAACCCATCAAGAAGGGGCGCAAATACGATGATGTCATCGAAGGCGCGCGCGTGGTCTTTATGCGGGACGGTTTTGAAGGTGCCAACGTCGACAACATTGCCCGCGAAGCGGGCGTGTCGAAGGCGACGCTATACAGCTACTTCCCTGACAAATCGCACCTGTTCAAAGCGGTCCTGCTGATCGAATGCAAGCGCCACGCGGGCGCTGTCACCGATCATCTGCACGAAGGCATGGCCCTGCGCGACATCCTTCTGCGGCAGTGCCAGTTCTTCACCCGTTTCCTTCTGTCAGATTGGGCGCAAGAAATGTTCCGTGTCTGCGTCGGCGAGGCGCGCCGCTTTCCCGAGCTTGGCCGGTCCTTCTACGAGGCCGGTCCCGAAAGCATGCGCGGCGCCCTCATCGAATTTCTGCAGTCTCCCGTGGTGCAGGCCGAGATGGACATCGACGACCCCGAGATGGCCGCCGACCAGCTGAAGATGCTCTGCCATTCCGACGTCTTCCTGAAGAAGATGTTCGGCCTTGTCGAAAGCGCCAACGAAGACGACATCAACCGCGTGGCCAATGCCGCCGTCGAGACCTTCATGGCGCGCTATGCGCGCAGGGGCGCCACCGTCGCCGAAGCCGCCGAGTAACGCCGGTCAGGCAATTTCGTCGACCGAGCGGATAACCTTGCCCAGAAGACCGTAATCCACGGCTTCCTGCGTCGTCAGCCAGAAATCCCGCTGGGTATCTTCAGCAATCTTCTCTTCCGTCTGGCCTGTAGCTTCTGAAAAAAGCTTGTTGAAGCGGTCCGTCATAATGCGGATCTGCTCGGCCTGAATCTGGATATCGGTGACCTTGCCGCCAACACCGCCCGAGGGCTGGTGCAACAAAAAGCGCGTGTTGGGCAAACAGAAGCGATGGTCCTTTTCGGCCCCCACAAAGATCAGCGCACCGGCCGAGGCGACCCAACCGGATCCGATGGTCCGGACCGTGGGACGGATGAACTTGATCATATCGTGGACCATATCGCCCGATTCCACGTGGCCGCCGGGCGAAGAGATGATCATGTTGATCGGGTCGTCGCTGTCCTCGGCAAGGGCCAGAAGCTGGGTCACCGTGCGCTGCGCAAGCTTGTCATTGATCTCGCCCGCGACGATCACGGTGCGCGCCTTAAAGAATAGCTCACCGGCACGCCCGCTTGCGGGTTTTTCTTCTTTGTCTTCGGTCTTGTCGTCGTCTGCCATGCGCATATCGGTCGCCTTGTCCCTGCCTATCGTCCCGCAATAGGTGTTGACGGATCAGGGAGAGTCAATCGCGGGTCTGAGATTTTTCCGACCCGCGCGGCTGCGCATCGTTCTTCCGGACCAAAGCTCGGCTCACGGTTTGCGGTAGACCTCGTGGCAGGCACTGCAAGCGGCCCCCACGTCACGCATCATCCCTTGCAGATCTTCGATTGTGCGCATCGTGGCGCCGTCGGTTGTTGCGGTGACCAGGGCTTCTGATTTCGCGGTGAAATCCGCGTAGTTCTCCCAGATAGCCGGCAGTGCTTCTGACTTTGGATCGGTTGCGGGGGCCTCAAAGAGCGTCGGAATGGACGAGGCGAGCGAGCCGAGCGTGATCGCGGTGGTCCGTGCGGTGATCACGTCGAATGCGGTTTCACCCTTTGCCATCTTGCCGAGGGTCTCGGTGGCCGCGCCGATCTCCTTCATGTTCGTCATGCGCGCCTGCACCTGCGGGTCCTCTGCCCCTTCGTGGGCCAGAGCGGCGGTGGCGATCAGCGCCGTTACACCCACAGCAATCCATCTGGTGCGGGTGGTGAGACAAGAGAGCTTCGTCATGGAAATGTCCTTTCGGATCAGAGCAAGGATCGTGCTGGAAACGCTACGCAAGGGCGGACAGAAAGTCACGCGGGCATGGACTCGACTCATCGGCTCCTCAGGTCTATTTAGTGAGAACATTACAAGAACATTTGCTGCCCCATGCCCCACCGCCGCATTCTGTCGCTCTGGTTTCCCCGGTTGGCCGCCGAACGCTTGTTGCGGCAGGCGCGCGGTGCCATCGCTGCGCCTTTCGCCATCGTTGCCGACGAGAACAACATGCAGGTGCTCTCCAGCCTCTCGCATGCGGCCTCGGCAGCGGGTCTGACACCGGGCCAGCCCGTGCGCGATGCCCGCGCCATGTGCCCTACCCTGATCACGCGCAGCGCCGATCCCGTGGCCGAGGCGGCTTTCCTGACGACCCTGCGCCGGTGGGCGGGCAAATATTCGCCCTGGGTGGCTGAAGAAGCGCCGGGTGGTCTTGTGATCGATCTGACCGGGTGCGCCCATCTTTTCGGCGGTGAAGAGGCGCTCATCGCCCAGGTCGGGGAAGACTGCGACGATCTGGGGCTTAGCGTGCAGAGCGGTATCGCCGATACGCTTGGCGCGGCCTGGGCGCTGGCCCGCTTTGCCGGGCAGACGAGCGGCACAGAGCGCAGGGGGCATACGGGCGACGCCATCGATCAGGAGGCCCGCGCCACCCGCTCGCGCGCGGCCAAAAGGCGGCACTGGGAACGGGGCGGCGCGGCGCCCAAGCCAGACACGCCCGCCGCCCGCACGACCTGCATCGCCCAACCGGGCCAGACACGCCGGGCCATCGGCGCCCTGCCCATCACGGCGCTGCGGCTCTCAAATACCGCCGTGGACGGCCTGACGCGGCTTGGACTGAGGCGGATTGACGATCTGGCCGGTCTGCCCCGGGCCGCGCTGGCCCGGCGCTTCGGACGCGACGTGGTGCGGCGGCTTGATCAGGCGCTCGGGGTAGAGCCGGAACCGGTCTCGCCCGCCCGCGCGCCCGATCACTTCGCCGTCCGCCTTACCCTGCCCGACCCCATAGGGCTGGAAGACGATCTTCTGGCCGGGCTCGACCGCCTGCTGCCGCCGCTTGCCGAGAAGCTGAAGGCGCGCGGGCGCGGCGCCCGGCGCGTGGCGCTGGAGGCGCACCGCGTGGACCAGGCCGCCGAGGTGGTGGAGGTGGGGCTCGCCCGCCCCAGTTTCGAGCCCGACCGCATTCGCCCTCTTCTGAAGCTCAAGCTGGCCGACATCGACGCGGGCTTTGGCATCGACATCCTGCGCCTTGTGGCCACGGTCACCGAACCGGTCCACGACCGCCAGCATTCAGGCCATGCCGAGGCGGCGGCGCGCGGACGCGAACGCATGAGCGATAGTTCGGCCATGGATGATCTGGTCGGACGCATCGGGGCGCGGATCGGCCTCGAGCGGATCACACGGCTTTTGCCTGCCGACAGCCATATCCCCGAAAAGGGCAGCACGGTCATGGGCGCGGCCTGGTCCGAGCCGGCCGGCCCCTGGCCCCGGCCCGCAACGGTCCGGCCCCTCAGGCTGTGGCCGCCCGAACCCGTCGCCGCGCCCGACGTACCCGATCCGCCCGAAAGCTTCCGCTGGCGCCGGCGGACCTATGCCCTGGCCGAAGCGCGGGGACCCGAGCGTATCGCGCCGGAATGGTGGCTCGACGATCCGAACTGGCGATCAGGCGTCCGCGATTACTGGCAGGTGATCACCGAGGATGGCACGCGGCTCTGGCTTTACTATGCCCATGGCGGCGAGATGTCCGCCGGCTGGTTTTGCCAGGGCGCCTTTGCCTGAGCGCCCGCGCTTTCCCGGTGACGGACGACGCGGCCCATGGTACGCCACACCCATGACAGACCTCCCCACCAAGGACGCGATCCTTGACTGGATCTCCGCACATCCGACCCAGACCTCGAAGCGCGACATCGCGCGCGCTTTCGGGATCAAGGGCGCTGCGCGGATCGATCTCAAGCGCATCCTGAAAGAACTCGAAGCCGACGGCCATCTCGAGAAGCGCCGCAAGACCTACCGCGACCCTGAAAAGCTGCCACCGGTCAGCGTGCTGCAGGTGCTGGCGCCCAATGCAGACGGTGATCTCTTCGCACGCCCGATGGAATGGCAGGGCGAGGGCCCGGAACCCAGAATCCTGCTTCTGCCACGCGCGTCAGATCCGGCCCTTGGCGAGAACGACAGGATCCTCGCCCGCCTTACGGACGTTCGCGCCGAGGATCACGCCTATGAAGGTCGGCTGATCCGCAAGATCGGCACCAACCCACGGCGGCTTCTGGGCATCTTCCGCAAAAGCGACGAGGGCGGACGCATCCTGCCAATCGACAAGAAATCCGACACCGAATGGCGGGTGAGCGCGGGCGAGACCCACGGCGCAAAGGACGGCGAACTGGTAGAGGCGGAACAGGCAGGCCCGAAAGACCGCCTTGGTCTTCCACGCGCGCGGATCGTCAACCGGCTGGGGGACCCGGGCGCGCCGAAAGCCGTGTCGCTGATCGCGATCCACGAACACGGCATCCCCGACGCTTTTCCTGATGCCGTGATGGCCGAGGCAGACGCCGCAAAACCCGCGGGGCTGAAAGGGCGCGAGGACCTGCGCGACATCCCCCTGCTGACAATCGACCCCGCCGATGCCCGCGACCGCGACGATGCGGTCTGCGCCTTTCCGGACGACGATCCCAAGAACAAGGGCGGCTTCATCGTCTGGGTCGCCATCGCCGACGTGGCCCATTACGTGATACCGGGCTCGGACCTGGACCGCGAGGCGCGCAAGCGGGGCAATTCGACCTATTTCCCCGACCGCGTCGTGCCCATGCTGCCCGACCGGCTGTCGGGTGATCTTTGCAGTTTGCATGAAAGCGTCCCTCGGGCTTGCGTTGCCGTGCGCATGGTTCTGGACAAAAACGGGCATAAGATCGCCCATGATTTCCACCGCGGGCTGATGCGCAGCCGCGCTTCGCTGACCTACCAGGACGCCCAATCGGTCCCGGATGGCCAGCCGACTGCCACCGCCCAGCCCGTCGCGGACCTGCTGAGTGCGCTCTTTGAGGCATGGCGCGCGACGCTTACGGCCCGGGAAACGCGCCAGCCGCTGGAACTGGACCTGCCCGAACGCCGGATCGTCCTGTCGGACGACGGCAAGGTCACCTCGGTCGCCTTTAAGGACCGGCTCGATGCGCATAGACTTATCGAAGAGTTCATGGTGCTTGCCAATGTGGCCGCCGCCGAGACGCTGACCGCCAAACGCACGCCCCTGGTCTTCCGCGTCCACGAAGAACCGGACCCCGACCGCCTCGACGCCCTGCGCGACACGGCAGAGGCCAGCGGACTGGTGCTGGCCAAAGGGCAGGTCCTGCGCACGGCCCATCTCAACCGGCTTCTTGCGCAGGCCGAGGGCACCGAAGCGGATGAGCTGATCAACCTCGCGACCCTGCGGTCCATGCAGCAGGCCTATTACCACCCCGAGAACTATGGCCACTTCGGGCTCGCACTGCGGGCTTATGCGCATTTCACCTCGCCCATCCGCCGCTATGCCGACCTGATCGTCCACCGTGCGCTGATCAGCGCCCATGGCTGGGGGAAGGACGGACTGACTGCTGAAGACGCGGATGACCTGGAAACGGCTGCCACTCACATAAGCCAGACCGAGCGGCGCTCGATGATGGCCGAGCGCGATACCACTGACCGCTACCTCGCCGCTTATCTCGCCGACCGCGTAGGCACAGAGATGACCGGAAGGATCTCGGGCATCGCCAAGTTTGGGGTCTTCGTGAAGCTTGACGAAACCGGCGCCGACGGGCTGGTTCCGGTCCGCAGTCTCGGCCACGAGTTCTTCGTCTACGACCCCCGAACCCAGACGCTGATGGGCGAAAGTTCCGGCACCACGATCGAACTGGGTCAGAAGGTCACCGTTCGGCTGGCCGAAGCCGCGCCCGAAACGGGTGGGCTAATCCTCGAAATGCTGGAACTCGCGGATGCGCCCCTGCCACGCGGCGCGCCGCGCGGCCGCAAGGCCCGCCCCGGACGCAAACCCGCGCTGGCCCGCCGGAAGGACGATAAGGTCAAGCGCAAGGTCAAACGAAAAAGACGCTAGCGACAGTTTGCCGACGGGCCTGAAATCCCTTTTTTTCAAAGACCCTTCGCGCTACTATCCTTTAAAATAACAGAGCAGTCGATCCGCGAGGCGCCAGAATGACGTCCTGGGTACTATCGTTTCTCTTTTTCTTCGTTGCCGCGACAGCGAGCGTCGCGCAGTCCGTCCCGCGCCCGATGGAACGGCCGGGCGACGCGGCAGCATCTCTCCGAACGCCCAAGGTGGCCCCCATGGCAAGACCCGCGACTCTGTCGACGTCCAACGCAGGTTTTCAGCGGTGGGTGGTGGCCTTCCGGGGCCGGGCGCTGAACCAGGGCATCCGCCCGCAGGTCTTCGATGCCGCCTTTCAGGGCGTGCGCTACGACGCTGACGTGATCTCGAAAGACCGCAATCAGGCCGAGTTCACACGTCAGCTTTGGGATTACCTCGACCGCGCCGTTTCGGACACGCGCGTGCGCAATGGACGCGCGGCCCGGCGCGACTATGCCGCGACGCTCAATGCAATCGAAGCCCGGTACGGCGTGGAAGCTGAGGTCGTTACCGCGATCTGGGGACTGGAGTCCGCCTATGGCGCCGTGCGCGGCAACACACCGGTCATGGGCGCCCTTGCCACCCTCGCCTACGACGGGCGCCGCGGCGCATTTTTCGAAGAGCAACTCGTGGCCGCGCTCAGGATTGCTCAGGCGGGTGATATCCCGCCCGGGCGGATGACCGGCAGCTGGGCCGGCGCTATGGGGCACACCCAGTTCATCCCCACGAGCTATCTGAGCTACGCGCAGGATTTCAATGGCGACGGGCGCCGGGATATCTGGTCGGATGATCCGACCGATGCCCTTGCTTCCACCGCCGCCTATTTGGCGCGCTTTGGCTGGACCAAGGGTCAACCCTGGGGTGTCGAAGTGCGGCTGCCGCAGGGCTTCGACTATGCACAGGCGAACCGCAAGACAACGAAACGGCCCTCGCAATGGGCCCGCATGGGCGTGCGTGATATTCAGGGGCGCACGGTACCGGATCACGGCAGGGCCTCGATCCTCCTGCCCGCTGGAGCGCGGGGCGCGGCGTTCATGATCTTCGACAATTTCGAAGTGATCGAGCGCTACAACAAGGCCGACGCCTATGTGATCGCCGTGGGGCACCTCAGCAACCGCATCGAAGGCGGCGGCCCGATCCGGGCAAGCTGGCCGAGGCAGGACCCGCCCCTGAAAAACTCGGACAAACGCGAGCTTCAGCAGCGCCTGACCGCGGCGGGGTTCTCTACCAAGGGCATTGACGGGATCATCGGCCCCGACACAATTGACGCCATCCGCCGGTACCAGCGTGCAAACGGAATCACGCCCGACGGCTACGCCAGCTACGACATCCTGCGGCGGCTGCGCTAGGCGGTCCCGCTCCGTTTCCAGCAACTGGCCAAATGGTCGTCTACCAAACCGCTGGCCTGCATATAGGCGTAGATGATCGTCGAGCCGACGAAGGTCATGCCACGGTTCTTGAGATCCTTTGACAAGGCGTCGCTAATCTCGGTCGTGACCGGCACTTCCGAGACGTCATTCCAGGTGTTGATGATCGGTTCTCCATCCACATAGGCCCAGAGATAGTCAGCGAAACTGCCGAACTCTTCCTGGATGTCGAGAAAAACCCAGGCGTTCTTGCGGGTCGCGTAGATCTTCAGTTTGTTGCGAATGATCGCCGGGTTCTCGCGGGCGGCCTCCAGCTCTGCGTCGGTCATCCGCGCGACACGGGCCACATCGAATCCCTTGAAAACGGCGCGGTAGCCGTCACGTTTCATCAACACGGTTTCCCAGTTCAGTCCCGCCTGCGCGCCTTCGAGGATCAGCATCTCGAACAGCTTCTGATCTTCATGCACAGGCACCCCCCATTCGGTGTCATGGTATTCGGCATAGACCGGATTATTCGAGCCAAAACAGCGGGTTTTGTCGTCAACGGGGGCTGGCATGGGCACGGTCCTTGGTCTTGGCGGTCTCGTCCAGTCTTTCCCAGTTTTTCCCGATGGGCCAGAGCCGGAACTGACACCCTTTGTCAGGAGACTTGCTTGCATACTTATTTAATGTTTATGTTAATTAACAAGATTCGGAATTAATATGCTGCCTGACACCTTCTCCGCCCTTGGGGACCCTACCCGCCTTGCCATCGTTGAGCGCCTCATGCGCGAGGGCGAGACAAGCGCGGGCGCGATTGGCGAGGCGCTGCCCATCTCGGCCCCCGCGGTTTCGCGGCACCTTAAGGTCCTGACCAAAGCCGGGCTGGTTCTCAGACGCGTGGACCGGCAGCGCCGCATGTACGCAGCGAACCCTGAGGCCATGAAGACCATCAGCCGTTGGACAGGCTCTTACAAAGCCTTCTGGGAACAGAGCATCGACCGCCTGCAGGCGGCCGTTGAAAAGGGAGACGACCATGCCTGACGTCACGATTACCCGCCGCTTCCGCGCCGGTATCGACCATGTGTTCCGCTATATCACCGAGTCCGACAAATTACTGGAATGGTGGGGACCGGAAGGGCTGACCGTGCCGGTGCACCGTCTGGATTTCAGCAAGACCGGCGCCTGGATGTCCGAGATGCACGCCCCGGACGGCCGCGTCTTCAAGGTTTCGGGACAGGTCACCAAAGTGGACCCGCCGAAACTGGTGGGCTTCACCTGGGCCTGGCACGATGAGACCGACACACGCGGCCACGAAAGCCACGTGATGATCGAACTCGCGGCCGATGGCGACGAAACGCTTTTTACCCTGACCCACTCGAACCTGTCCGATGACGAGTCCGCGCGGTCGCACACCGAAGGCTGGACCTCGTCCCTGCGTAAACTCGAAGCCCGTTTGCAACCCGCCGCGCCCGCGGCCACATCCTAGAAAGGAGTTTTTGAATGCCGAAGTTCGTTTTTGCCTACCATGGGGGCGGCGCCCCGACCGACCCTGCCGAAAGGGAAAAGGCCATGGCCGCCTGGGGGGCCTGGTACGAAAGCATAGGCGCCGCCGTCGTCGATGGCGGCGGGCCGTGCGGTTTGTCGAAGACCGTGACGGCTGGCGGGGTCGCCGAGAACGGCGGGTCCAACCCTCTGTCGGGACTGACGCAGGTGGAGGCGGCCGATCAGGACGCCGCCATCGCAATGGCACAAGGCTGCCCGATCCTGTCCGACGGCGGCAGCGTGGAAGTCGTGGAAGTGCTGCAGATGTGACGCGTCGGCCATACGCTCAAAGGAAGGGCCGGCTCCAAAGTGGGACCGGCCCTTCCTTTGAGGCCTAGACCGTCGACGCGGCCGGTCCTGGCATTCCCGGCGTCAGTTGCGGCCTCAGCAGCGCTACCGGGTGGGCGCGCAGGGTCAGGCGGGTGGCGACGTAGTCTTCGACCACATGCTCTCCCAGGGTCATTTCGGGCAGGGACACCGCCGGTTCCACGATGGCCTCGCCATCAATGTCACCGGCAAAAAGCGGCAGCGGGTCGGCACCGCCGATGGCCTTGGCGTGCCAGAGCGCCTGGCGCCGGGTCAGTCCGAGGGCGACAAAAGCGTCGGCCTCTGCCAGGACTTGCAGGAAGGCGGGTGCGATCCCGGCGCGGCGCCAGACCTCTTCGACATCGCGGTAACCGTTGCCGCGGGCCGCCGTCAGCCAGGTGGCGTCTTCCTCGCGCATGCGCTTGATCTGCCGGAACCCAAGGCGCAGGGCCAGACCGCCCCGACCGTCGGGCTCCATCACGTTGTCCCAGTAGCTGGCGTTGACGCAGACGGGGCGCACCTCGACCCTATGCTCCCGGGCATCACGCACGATCTGGGCCGGGGCGTAGAACCCCATGGGCTGCGAATTGAGAAGCGCGCAGGCAAAGATGCCCGGGTGATGGCGCTTGAGCCAGGCCGAGGCATAGACCAGAAGCGCGAAACTGGCGGCATGACTTTCGGGAAAGCCGTAGGACCCGAAGCCCTCGATCTGGGAAAAACAGCGCTCAGCGAAATCTTCGTCATAGCCGTTCTTGCGCATGCCCTTCAGAAAGAGCCCCCGAAACTCTGAGACGTTGCCGTGTTTCTTGAAGGTGGCCAGCGAGCGGCGCAGCCGGTCCGCCTGATCGGGGGTGAAGCCTGCACCAACGATGGCAATCTGCATGGCCTGTTCCTGGAACAGCGGCACGCCCAGGGTCTTGCCCAAAACCTCGCCCAATGCATCAGAGGGAAAGCTGACCGGTTCTTCACCGTTCCGGCGTCTCAGGTAGGGATGTACCATATCGCCCTGAATGGGCCCGGGCCGGATGATCGCCACCTCGATCACGAGGTCATAGAAACTGCGCGGGCGCATACGCGGCAGAAAGTTCATCTGCGCCCGGGATTCCACCTGAAACACGCCAAGGCTGTCGGCATCGCAGAGCATGTCGTAGACCGCCGGGTCCTCGGGCGGCAGCGTGGCGAGGGCATAGTCGGTCTGGTGATGGCTGCGGATAAGATCGAACGCCTTGCGAATGCACGACAGCATTCCCAGCGCCAGCACATCGACCTTCAGGATGCCCAGCGTGTCGATATCGTCCTTGTCCCAGGGGATAACCGTGCGGTCCTCCATGGTGGCGTTTTCCACCGGGACCAGTTCATCGAGCCGTCCTTCGGTGATGACAAAACCACCCACATGCTGGCTGAGGTGGCGGGGAAAACCGTTGATCTCTTCGCAGAGCCTCAGGGTCTGCATCAGGCGCGCATCGCCTGGGTCGAGCCCGATTTCATGGAGCCGCCCCAGATCCAGCCCGCCAGACCCCCAGCCCCAGATCTGCGAACTGAGCGCGGCCACGGTATCTTCGCTGAGCCCCATGGCACGCCCCACCTCGCGCACCGCGCGCTTGCCACGGTAGTGGATCACCGTGGCGCAAAGCCCCGCGCGGTGTCGCCCGTAGCGTTGATAGATGTGCTGGATCACCTCTTCGCGGCGCTCGTGTTCGAAATCCACGTCGATATCAGGCGGCTCATTGCGCGCCTCGGAGACGAAGCGCTCAAAGACCATGGTGCCGATTTCCGGGCTGACCGAGGTGACCCCGAGGGCAAAGCAGACCACGGAATTCGCCGCCGAGCCGCGGCCCTGGCACAGGATGCCCCGGGAACGGGCAAAATCGACGATGTCGTGTACGGTGAGGAAATAGGGTTCGTATTCAAGCTTGCCGATGAGCGCGAGTTCATGGTCGAGCATCGCCGTGACCTTATCCGGCACGCCCGAAGGGTAGCGCCAGCGCAGCCCCGCGCGTGACAGCCGCGCCAGACGCTCCGCCGCGCTTTCGCCCTCTGCGATCTCAGACGGGTACTCATAGCGCAACTCATTGAGGCAGAACCCGCAGCGCGCGGCCAGCTCCTCGCTGCGCAAGAGCGCCTCCTTGTGGCCAGCAAAGATCCGCGCCATTTCGCCCGGGCTGCGCAGGCGTTCTTCGGCGTTGGCCAGCGCGAGGCGGCCCAGATCATCAACCCGGCAACCCATCCGGATCGCCGTCAGCACATCGGCCAGCTTGCGCCGCCGCCCGGAATGGAGACGCGGCCGCGCCGTGGCGAGGGTCGGGATGCTGAGCTCGGCCGCCAACCGGGCAAGCTGCGCGAACCTTTGCGCATCCTGCCCGTCATAGGCGGGCGCCATCCCCAGCCAGACATGTCCGGCAAAGCGGCGCGTCAGCCGCTGTGCATATTGCCGCCACGCGCCCGCGCCGCCTGTCACCGGCGCCGCCTCTTGCGGGCGGAGAATAATCTCGGCGCCTGTGCCCCACTCCAGAAGATCCTCGATTCCGAGATCGCAGGAACCTTTCTCGGCCCGGCGCCGCCCCAGCGTCAGAAGCCGGCAAAGCCGCCCCCAGGCCGCCCGATCGCGGGGCAGGCAGATACAGGAAAACCCGTCCCTGAGTACAATACGCGCCGCAGGCAGCAGCCGGGGCACCGTGGTCAGGTCCACCCCGGACACACCAGAGAGCCCTTGGGGGGCAGGCGGGCCGATGGGACCGTCCCGCGCAATCGCCTCTGCCCGGAGCCTGACCTCACGCGCCACCTCCCACACGGCGGCATGGGCGCGCACAATGCCGGCCACCGAATTCTCGTCTGCCACCGCCAGAGCCGAGATTCCGAGAAGCGCCGCACGGCGCACGTATTCCTCGGGGTGCGAGGCCCCCGTCAGGAAGGTGAAATTCGAGGTGATATCCAGTTCAGCGAATCCCATGACCGCATGATATTCACCTTTTGTTCTCATTTGGAGTCCCCATCGGTCTCCAAGACAAGCCCTTTCACCCGACGCGACGAAGCGCTAGCGTGGCAAGGGTTTTCACCACAAGAGCAGGACGACCGGCATGCAGGACGCCGCGATACTCTGGGACTGGATCAATTTTGCCGTGCGCTGGCTCCATGTCATCACGGCCATCGCCTGGATCGGCTCGTCCTTTTACTTCATCGCTCTCGACCTTGGCCTGCAAAAAGCACCCGACCTGCCCCCCGGCGCCCATGGCGAGGAATGGCAGGTCCACGGCGGCGGGTTCTACCATGTCCGCAAGTTCCTGGTGGCGCCCGAGGCCATGCCCGAACATCTGACCTGGTTCAAATGGGAAAGCTATTCGACATGGCTGTCGGGCGCGGCGCTTTTGGCAATCGTCTATTGGGCGGGGGCGGAACTCTACCTCATCGACCCTGCGAAAGCCGATCTCACCGTCTGGCAGGCGATTGCGATTTCCGCCGCCTCGCTGGCCGTGGGCTGGATCATCTATGACGCGCTCTGCAAATCGGCCCTCGGCGAGCATCCGACGCTTCTGATGATCCTGCTTTTCGGCGTCCTTGTCGCCATGTCCTGGGGCTACAACCAGGTCTTCACCGGGCGCGCGGCGCTCTTGCACCTTGGCGCCTTCACCGCAACGATCATGACCGCGAACGTGTTCTTTATCATCATGCCGAACCAGCGGATCGTTGTGGCCGATCTCAAGGCGGGCCGGACGCCGGACGCAAAATACGGCAAGATCGCCAAGCTGAGATCGACCCACAACAACTACCTGACGCTGCCGGTCATCTTCCTGATGCTGTCGAACCACTACCCGCTGGCCTTCGCCACCGAATACAACTGGGTCATCGCCTCGCTTGTCTTCCTCATGGGGGTCTCGATCCGCCACTTCTTCAACACCATGCACGCGCGACAGGGGCGCCCCTGGTGGACCTGGGCGGTCACGGTCATAATCTTCCTTGTGATCGCCTGGCTCTCTACAGTGCCCGGACACGACACCTACGAAGAGGCCGGAGCGACACCACTGACCGCATATGAGATCCGCTTTGCCAGCGCCGACGGTTTCACCGATGCCCATGACATCGTGCTCGGGCGCTGTTCCATGTGCCACGCCCGCGATCCGGTCTGGGACGGCATTCGCTGGGCACCCAAGGGCGTCTACCTCGAAACCGAGGGCGATATCGCGCGCAACGCCCGGGCGATTTACCTGCAATCGGGCGTCAGCCACGCCATGCCGCCTGCCAACCTCACATGGATGGAACCCGGGGAACGCGCCGCCATCGCCGCCTGGTACCGCGCGGCCACCGGAGGTTAGGGTGAACGGGGTTAAGGCACGGGGTTGAGACACAGGCCCACTGCGCCTAGGCTGGCGTCTGCATTGCCCAAACGGCGGACCCCGAATTGCTGAGCACCGTACTGGCGGCGTATTCCGCGGCCTGGAAAGACCGAAGCGGCCTTGTCGTAGTCTACCTCGGCCTCGCGCTTCTGGCGCTGGCCCTGATCGGCCCGCTTGTGGGTGGTGCCATCAATCTCGCCGTCTCAATGTCGGGCCAGACGGCGCTGACAGATCAGGACATCGCCGGATTCCTGCTGTCGCCTGCTGGGTTTGTCTTAGGCATTGTCTGCATTTCGCTGGTGCTCCTGACGATCATCCTGAGTTTCGCAGTGATGACCGTGCGCCTCTGGCAATCCGATCACAACGGTTTGGCGGCACTGCGGAATGCGCTCGGGTTCCTTCTGTCTCGCTGGCGCGATCTTCTGACCTTTGCCATCTACCTCGTGGTACGCGTTCTGATCGTCGCCATGCCCTTTGCCGTGGTAATCCTCCTTATCGCGGCCTGGCAGCTCAGCGCCTATGACATCAACTACTACCTCACGGAAAAGCCGCCCGAGTTTATCGGGACGCTTGCCATCGGCGGCCTGCTGATCCTTGGCCTGGTGGTGATCCTTTTTAACAGGCTGACCGCCTGGGCCCTGGCCCTGCACTTCGTACTTTTTGAGGGGTCCTCGGTCCGCCGGTCCTTTTCGCTGTCGGAGGACCGCATGGGCGGACAGCGCGTGGTGCTGGTCCGCGACGCCATCCTCTGGCTAATCGTCCGAGCCCTGCTTCTGGCCGCGGTTGCGCTGGTCGCCGCTCTTTTGATGCACACCCTTCCGCTTGTTCTGGGGCAGCACCTGCGCGCGGTTCTGGCGGGTGTAATGATCCTTGCGGCGCTCTGGTGGCTGGCGCGCACGGTAGTGGCCGCCATCTCGCTCGGGGCGCTGGCGCAGATCATTTTCGACATATACGCCGAAGGGCAGGGGATGGGTCCGCCGCCCCCGCGCGCCGCCGCGCCTGGCGGAGCCAGCCTGCCCGTTCCGGTGCTTCTTGGCGGAATTGGCGTCCTTGTCCTATTTGGTCTGATCGCGGGCGGTGCGATGATCAACCGCGTACAGGGAACCGACGATGTGATCGTGATCGCCCACCGCGGCGCTGCGGGCAGCCGGCCGGAAAACACGCTCGCCTCGCTGCAAAAGGCCGTGAAGGACAAGGCCGACTGGGTTGAGATCGACGTTCAGGAAACCGCCGATGGCGAAGTCGTGGTGATGCATGACAGCGATTTCATGAAGCTTTCCGGGGTCGATCTGAAGATCTGGGAGGCCACCATGGACGATCTGGCCGGTATCGACATCGGCAGCTGGTTCGACCCCGCCTATGCCGGGGAACGCACACCGACACTGGCCGAAGCGCTGGCGGTAACCAAGGACAAGGCGCGGCTCCTGATCGAACTGAAGTACTACGGCCACGACCAGATGCTAGAGCAGCGCGTGGCCGACATCGTCAGCGCAGCCGGCATGGACGATCAGGTCGCCGCCATGTCACTGAAGTATCCCGCTGTGCAAATGATGCACAGCCTCCGGCCCAACTGGCCCATCGGCGTGCTTGCTGCGACCGCAGTCGGCGATTTGACGGGGCTTGAGGGCAATTTCATTGCCGTCAGCACCGCCCAAGCCTCACGCGGGCTGGCCAAACGGGCCGATGAGGCGGGCAAGGCGCTTTACGTCTGGACGGTCGATGATCCGCTGCAAATGTCCTCGATGATCACCATGGGCGCCCGTGGTCTGATCACAGACGAACCGGCCCTTGCGCGCGAAGTCCTGAACGCACGCGCTGACATGAGCACAGCGCAACGCGTCGGACTCTTGCTCGCGGATCGGCTGGGCGTCCGCTTGCAATCGACAAAGGCCCGTGATGACAGCCCCTAGGCGGACATTTGCCGGTCTCCTGGCGTTTGTTGTGATTTCAAACCCCGTTTGTGCACAGGAAGCCCTGTCGCGCGCGGTCGAATTGCCCGGGCACCGGGCGCTTCTGCGAACCATGGGCGGCATCGAATCCCCTTCCCCTTTTGCAACCGACGGGTGTTCGGGGGGCATGTCCTCGGCCTGGCAGGTCGTAAGCCGGAATTTTCCCGACTTCGCCGAGGCCCATGGCGACATCCCGCCCTGGGAGGCCTGTTGTGTCACCCATGACCGCGCCTACCATGATGCGTCCGGCGCAACGACCGCGGAAGCCAGCTATGACGCAAGAAAAGCAGCCGATATCACCCTGCGCGCCTGCGTCAAAGCCACCGCCGAAACCGACAGGGACGCCATAGCGGAGCACTACAAAACCACCCCCGAAGCCATCGATGAGGCCTACGCGCTGATTGCAACTGCCATGTTCACCGCCGTCCGCCTCGGAGGCGGCCCCTGCACCGGTCTGCCCTGGCGATGGGGCTACGGGTACCCCGGTTGCATCGCCGGGCCTGGTGACTTCGGCTCTGAATAAGAGATCCACACGCCAAGTGGTCCGGAAACGCTGCAAACAAAGTGCGCCACGATCTAAACTCTGCTTCGTAACGCCTTGGCGACAGGCAAACATCCCGAACCCGGGGAGAATCAGCCTTGCACAACGTGTTGCGACGCGGATAGTCTCACATTTGCGGAGAGCCGGCATTTTTCCGGCAATTTACGTCCGAATACTACACACGGGGAGAGACCATGAAGACTATCAAGAAGCTTGCACTGGCAGCGGCCGCCACTGTCGCGGCAGCATCCATGGGCCACGCGCAGGGTGCCATTAAATTCGGCAGCGCTGGCGGATGGAATGTGTATCAGAATGTGGCACGCGGTGGCGCTTGCTATGCTGAGAAGGTTCTGCCAGGTGGCGAGATCTTCCAGGTTGGCGAACTGGACGCTGGCCGTAACTTCGGCTTCCTGGCGCTGTACTCGCCGCAGAACCTGGGTTTTGGCAACGGTGACATCGGCACGGCCGAGTTCCTCGTTGGCGACACCGTCTACGGCGGTAAAGCCTTCGGTGTCGACACAACCGGCGGCAATGGCGCCAACTACAATGGTGGCTTCATCATTGCTGACAATCCGTCTTTCGGTGACGGCCTGACCAGCAACACCCGTATGGCAGTCTTCACCGGCCGTATCGACGGTGGTGTAGTGGTTCCGCTCGACGGCATCGAAGCAGCTGCGCAGACGATCCAGTCCTGCATTGGTTCACGCGGCGGCTGACCAATCAGGTCCATCGACATTCTGGAAGCGCGGTCCAAGGGGCCGCGCTTTCGTTTTTAGTGTCGCGCAGACAAGTGATGCGCGAACTCTGTGATTACCTTTTCGTAGACGGCCCGTTTGAACGGGACGATCTGCGCAACGGCTTCCTCCGCATTTAGCCAGCGCCATTCGGAAAACTCCGGATGCTCGGTGTTGATGCGAATGTCGCTGTCGTCTCCCGTAAACCGGAGCAGGAACCACAGTTGCTTTTGACCTTTAAACCGGCCTTTCCAGATACGCGGCACGATGTCATGGGGCAGATCGTAGGCGATCCAGTCTTCCGTACGCGCCACAACCTCGACAATCGCGGCCCCCACGCCCGTTTCTTCCCAAAGCTCCCGCAGCGCGGCCGCTTGCGGTTCTTCTCCGGGGTCGATCCCACCCTGTGGCATCTGCCAGGCGGCAACCTCACTGTCGATTCGCTGGCCCACAAAGACCTGACCCTGCGCGTTCGCCAAGACGACGCCCACGCAGGGCCTGTAGGGAAGCGCGGCGATCTCTTCCGGTGTCACCGCAGCAGGTCCCGGATCACTCAGCCTGCGTAAAGTCCAGCACGGAGAGCCCGCGCAGGATGTCGATCGCATAGGCGAGTTGATAGTCCTCGTCCCGCAGTGCGGCCACGGCTTCAGCCTCGGCCTGCTCGTCGAGGATGATCTGGCGCTGGTCGTCCGTCACGCTATCGTTGTCGAGGCTGCCGCGCAAATCCGCCTCGCTGCGTGACTGCTGCGCTTCCTCCTCGGTTTCTTCTTCACCTGGAACGCGTCGGGGCTGCGCTACGACGAGATCCGGCATCACGCCGAGCGCCTGGATAGAGCGGCCCGACGGGGTGTAGTACCGCGCCGTCGTCAGGCGCATGGCGCCTTCACCGCGCAGGGGCATCACCGTCTGCACCGACCCTTTGCCGAAGCTCTTTTCGCCCACCACGATCGCCCGGCGGTGATCCTGCAGGGCACCGGCCACGATTTCCGAAGCACTTGCCGAGCCGCCATTGATCAGAACCACGATTGGCTTGCCTTCAGCGAGATCACCCGGCTTGGCGTTGTAGCGCTCGCTGTCCTGCGGTTCGCGGCCGCGCGTCGACACGATCTCGCCCTTCTCTAGGAAGGCATCCGATACCTCAATAGCCTGGGTCAGAAGGCCACCGGGGTTGTTGCGCAAATCAATGACAAAGCCGTTCACATTCTCCAGGCCGCCCAACTCTTCGACGGCCTCCAAAAGCCCCTCTTCGAGATTCGGATAGGTCTGGTCGTTGAAGGTGGTCACGCGCAGGATCACCGTATCGCCCTCCGTCCGGGTGCGCACGGCGGTCAGTTTGATCGTGTCGCGGATGATTGTGATGTCGAATGGCTCCTCCTCGCCTTCCCGGACCACCGTGATCACAATTTCCGAGCCCACGGGACCGCGCATGATTCCAACCGCATCGTCGAGGGTCAGGCCCAGCACGCTTTCACCGTCCACATGGGTGATGTAATCGCCCGCCTCGATGCCCGCATCGTCAGCGGGTGTGCCGTCTATGGGCGAGACGACCTTTACAAAACCCTCTTCCTGGGTGACCTCGATCCCGAGACCGCCAAATTCGCCCCGCGTCTGAACGCGCATCGCGCTGGCGTCATCGGGCGAAAGGTAACTGGAATGCGGATCGAGCGAACTGAGCATTCCGTCGATCGCCGCCTCAATCAGGTCCGATTCCTCAACTGATTCAACGTACTGAAGACGAATACGCTGAAAGATGTCGCCGAAAAGATCAAGCTGCTCGTAGACGCTGGACTTCCGCTCGTTTTCCTGGGCGATCAGAGGACCGGCGACCTGGCTTGTCACCAGAGCGCCACCAATCGTGCCCGCCAGCGCTGCCAACATGAATTTTTTCATTGCGTTTCTCATTCCTTGTTCAGGGTGAACCACTTTGCGGGATCCACCGCTTCAGCGCCCTGTCGTGTCTCCACATAGAGCGTCATCGAAAATTCTCTGCCCTCATCCGCCACCAGGGTCCCTGCAGCCCCGGCGTCAGTTTGCGGCATCAAACCAACTGGCGCGCCAAGGGGCAAGACCTGTCCGGGCGATACGACAATCTCTCCCAGACCGCCGAGCACCATAAGATAACCCGGCGCGAACTCCAGGATCATCACATTTCCGTAGTCAAGAAGTGGCCCGGTGAACCGCACCGTCGCGGCCGCGGGGGTCGTGACCAGAGCCTGCGGCCGCGCGCCAAGAGAAACACCGGGCCGCACGACGCCATTTCGGTCCGGCGCGCCCGCCCCGCGAACGACAACACCCTGCACCGGCAGCGCAAGCGGGACTTCGCCGGGCAGAAACACCGGGTCAGAGCCCGTTTCGTCAAGCGGGCTTAACCCATCGGCAAAAGCCGCCAGCGTCTCTGCGCCGTTCAGAAGCGCACCGAGGCGTTCGGTGTCTTCGGTCAGCCGCAGCGGCAAATCCGAACGGCTGCGCGCCGCCTCTACCAGATCTTCCCGTGTTTGCCGCAGGACAAGCAGCGCGGCGTCGATACGGGCCCGGGCATCGTCGCGCAGGGTGCGCCCGATCTGCAGCGCCTCAAGCTCCGCCGCCAGACCCGCAGCGTCACTTTGAAGCGGGCCAAGCACACCGCCGAGCAGCATAGCCGCCCGCGCCGACCCAAGGGGCCCTTGGGGATGGGCAAGGCGCAAGGGCGCTTCCGGACGCTCGACGGCCTGAAGCGCGGCCAAAAGGCTCGACAGATCACCCGATGCCGCTTCAAGGCGCTCCGTGGCGGCTTCGGTCTCGAAAATCGCCCGCCGGTGCGCATCGCGCAACGCCGAAAGCCCCGTCTCGAACGCAAGGATGGCCGATGTCAGGGCCTCGATCCGGTCATCCGCCTCCTCGGCCCCCGCCAGTGTCTGTGTGGCCGCGTCCAGGTCCGCCACCGCGCGCGCCGCTACGGACGCAGCCGACACGCCCTGGGCCGCGGCCTTTGCCGACAGTGAAAACAGAAACGCCGCCAGAAAGAGCCGCATTGCTAGGCCTCGATCAACGACCGGCCCGTCATTTCCGGGGGCGCCTCAAGACCCATCAGCTCCAGAATCGTCGGGGCAAGATCGGCGAGCCGTCCGTCCCTCAGACGCGCCCCCTCCGGTCCGTTTACCAGAATGACAGGGACAAGGTTCAGCGTATGGGCCGTATGCAGCGCGCCGGTCTCCGGATCGATCATCACTTCGCAATTACCGTGATCCGCCGTCACGATCATCGCCCCGCCTGCCGCCTCCAGCGCGTCCAGCGCCTGCCCAAGGCCGCTGTCCACGGTCTCGCAGGCCACCATGGCCGCCTGCAGATCACCGGTATGGCCCACCATGTCGGGATTGGCGAAATTCACCACGATCAGATCATAGCCGGCGCGGATGGCCTCCACCAGTTTTGCCGTGACCGCCGGCGCTGACATCTCGGGCTGCAGATCGTAGGTCGCCACCTTGGGGCTCGGGGGCATGAAGCGGTCTTCGCCAGGTTCAGGCGCTTCCTTCCCGCCATTGAGAAAAAAGGTCACATGTGGGTATTTTTCCGTCTCCGCCAGACGGAACTGCCGCAACCCCGCCCGCGCCACCCAGGCGCCCAGCGTGTTCACAATCTTGCGCTTTGGAAACACCGTGGTCAGATAGGCGTTATGGGCCTCGGAATATTCCGCCATGCCCATGGCCGCGGCCAGCTCCGGCCGCCCGGTTGTATCAAAGGCGTCAAAGTCCGGCGCCGCGATCGCCGCCATGATCTCGCGCACCCGGTCCGAGCGGAAATTGAGACAGAAGACCCCGTCGCCAGCGGCCATCCCCGTGTAATCACCGATCACCGTGGGCGCGATGAATTCGTCGCCTTCATCCCGGCCCCTTGCTGCCGCAATCGCGTCTTTCGCCGTGGCGACACGAACGTCGGCCTGCCCCAGCACCATGGCGCGCCAGGCGGCTTCCACCCGCTCCCAGCGGGTGTCGCGGTCCATGGCAAAATAACGGCCCGTGACCGTGTCCACCGTGGCGCCCTCCGGCAACCCGTCGACCAGCGCCGCCATATACCCCTCACCCGAGCGCGGCGGCACGTCCCGGCCGTCCGTCATGGCGTGGATGCGCAAGGGCACACCCGCCTCTGCGAAAATCCGCGCGGTCTCCAGAATGTGGGCCAGCGAGCCATGGACGCCGCCATCCGACACAATCCCCAGAAGATGCGCCGCACCGCCCGAGGCTTTGAGTTCCGCGATAAACTGCACCAAAGCCGGGCGCTGGCCGTAACTGCCGTCTTCGATGGCCAGATCGATTTGCCCCAGGTCCATGGCCACCACCCGGCCTGCGCCGATATTGGTGTGCCCGACCTCCGAATTCCCCATCTGCCCCGACGGCAGACCGGCATCGGGCCCATGGGTGATCAGCGTCGCATGGGGGCAGGTCGCCATCAGCCCGTCCATCGTTGGCGTCTTCGCAAGAAGCGGCGCATTGCCCTCCCGCCGGTCGCTCAGCCCCCAGCCATCGAGAATACAGAGCACCACAGGTCCGCGTCTTGCCATCCGGCTTCTCCCTTGTCTCGCCCGCCATTGCCCTTGCCCGGACCCGCCCGGTCATAGCCCGCAGCAGGGAAAACCCCAACCGCTTCTTTCGTCCCGAAATACTCCGGGGTCCGGGGCAGCGCCCCGGCCTTGTCCACGGTTCCCTACCGCGGCCTCAGACCCTGTGATAGGGCGTGCCCGCCAGGATGCTGGCGGCCCGGTATAGCTGCTCGGCCACCATGACCCGCGCCAGCATATGGGGCCAGACCATGGCGCCGAAAGACAGCACCGCATGAGCCTCGGCCGTCAGATCCGCCGCCAGACCATCGGCACCACCGATCAAGAGCGCCAGATCCCGCGCGCCGCCATCGCGCCAGGCTGCGATCCTGTCAGCAAATTCAGGGGAGGTCAGCACCTTGCCGCGTTCATCAAGCGCCAGAATGACGGCGCCAGGGGGAACTGCGGCTCTGAGAAGCCCCGCCACCGCAGCCCTGGACCCGCCCTTGCGCTCGTCGATCTCGACCACGCGCGCCGGCCCCAGTCCCAGGGCCCGCCCGGTCCGGTCGAACCGGGCCAGATAGTCGTCCACCAGTGCGCGCTCGGGGCCGGATTTCAGCCGGCCCACGGCGCAGATATGGGCGCGCATTCAGCCCTTGGCCGCCGCGGCCCCCGTGCTGTCGCCAGGGGAAAGCCACATCTTTTCAATCTGGTAGAACTCGCGCACTTCCGGACGGAAAACATGCACGATCACATCGCCGGCGTCGATCAGGACCCAGTCGCCCTGATCTTTGCCTTCGAGCTTGCAGAGAACCCCGAGATCCTGCTTCAGGCGGTCGACAAGCTTCTCGGAGATCGCGCCCACCTGCCGCGACGACCGGCCCGAGGCGACGACCATGTGATCGGCCATCTCGGATTTGCCGCGCAAATCGATGGTCACCACATCTTCTGCCTTGTCATCTTCGAGGGAACTGAGGATCCGGGCCAGAACATCGGCGCCGGAAATGTCGGTATCCGCAGGCGTCACGCCGGGAACCGGTGCGGCTTTATGCATGGCCGCGTCTGCATATTGAGACAGGACATTGTCCTCCTGAGTATCCGCGCATCTCTTTGCGCTGATGCAAAGTTAGCATCTGCAATGTGAATTCTCAATGAAACCTGCCCCAAATGCACAATTCCGTGTCCCGGCGGCGACAGACCTCCCTGCGCCAGCCCCCTTGTGATGGGGGGGGATTTGGGTGTATTTGGCGCTCTATGACACGGGTTTTCGACATAGCAGACCGCGACCGCCTGCCCTGGCGGTTCTTCGGCCTCGCCAAATGGGCGACGGCGCGTCTCTGAGGTCCCTGTCCGGTATCCGCAGCCTAGCGCCCGTTCCGGCGCTGCCCCGTTCCATCTGACGAAAGACCATCTTCCATGACCGCTCCGCGCACGCTCTATGACAAAATCTGGGACGACCATGTCGCCCACGAGGCCGAAGACGGCACCTGCCTGCTCTATATCGACCGCCACCTCGTTCATGAGGTCACAAGCCCCCAGGCCTTCGAAGGCCTGCGCATGGCGGAGCGCCCGGTACGCGCCCCGGAAAAGACCATTGCCGTGCCGGACCACAATGTACCCACCGACCCCAACCGGCTGGCCGGGATCAAAGACGAACAGTCGCGCATCCAGGTCGAGGCCCTGCGCCAGAACGCCAAGGACTTCGGCATCGAGATGTATGACGTCGACGATATCCGCCAGGGAATCGTCCATATCATCGGCCCCGAGCAGGGCTGGACACAGCCTGGCATGACCATCGTCTGTGGCGACAGCCATACCGCAACCCACGGCGCCTTCGGGGCGCTGGCCCATGGCATCGGCACCTCGGAGGTCGAGCATGTGCTGGCCACCCAGACCTTGATCCAGAAGAAATCAAAAAACATGCTGGTCAGCGTTGAGGGCGAACTCGCGCCCGGCGTGACCGCCAAGGACATCACGCTCTCGATCATCGGCAAGACCGGCACCGCCGGCGGCACGGGCCATGTGATCGAATATGCGGGCTCTGCCATCCACGCGCTCTCGGTGGAGGGCCGAATGACCGTCTGCAACATGGCGATCGAAGGCGGCGCGCGCGCCGGATTGATCGCGCCCGATGAAAAGACCATCGCCTACGTCAAAGGCCGTCCCCAGGCGCCAAAGGGGACCCACTGGGAGATGGCCGAAGCCCATTGGAAGACGCTCTACTCCGACGCGGGTGCGCACTACGACACGGTGGTGGAACTTGACGCGTCCGACATCGCACCCGTGGTGACCTGGGGCACAAGCCCCGAAGACGTGCTGCCAATCACCGGCGAGGTCCCCGCGCCCGAGGCCTTCGAAGGCGGCAAGGTACAGGCGGCCAAGCGCTCGCTCGACTACATGGGGCTGACACCCGGCACAAAGCTGTCGGACATCGAGATAGACACCGTCTTTATCGGCTCTTGTACGAACGGGCGCATCGAGGACCTGCGCGAAGTGGCGAAAATCATGGAAGGCCGCAGGGTCAAGGACGGCATCCGTGCGATGATCGTTCCGGGCTCGGGTCTTGTCCGCGCCCAGGCCGAGGAGGAAGGCATCGCCCAGAAGCTGATCGAAGCCGGGTTTGACTGGCGCATGGCGGGCTGCTCCATGTGCCTTGGCATGAACCCCGACCAGTTGCAGCCCGGCGAGCGCTGCGCCTCGACGTCGAACCGTAACTTCGAAGGCCGGCAGGGCCGGGGCGGGCGGACGCATCTGATGTCGCCCGGCATGGCCGCCGCCGCCGCCGTGACGGGGCGGCTGACGGATGTGCGCGAGCTGATGTAGGCTGCGGCCAGAGCATTGCGATCAAGGAAGGATCTGACGGATGAAACCCTGGATGAAATGGCTGCTTCTCGGCATTCTCTCGATCGTTTTCGGCCTCTTCGTGCTGTCGAACACGGGGTTCGCCTCATTGGCGGTGACGACGATTGTCGGCGCGCTTTTCGTTCTGATGGGCGCGTTCCAGATCATCGGCGGACTGGCCGATGAGCGGACGGGCAGCAAGGTTCTGGGTGTGGTCCTTGGGGCGCTTATGGCCTTTATCGGGGTATCTTTTATGTTCAACCCGTTGGAAGGCGTCTTCAGCCTTGCGCTGTTGATCACCATCCTGCTGGCAGCGGGCGGCATTATGCGGATCGGCTTTGCCCGGCGCATGAAGGGCACGCAGTTCTATTGGCCCATGATGCTGTCGGGCGGCCTGTCAATCGCGCTGGCGGTGTTCATCCTGATCAACTTCAGCACGGTTGGCCCGGACTTACTGGGCATCCTTCTGGGCATTGAGCTGCTCTTCAACGGAGCGGGGCTGGTCGTCGAAGCCTTCTTCCTTCGGACCGTCAAAAAGGCGGTCGCAACCTGACACCGGCGCAAGTGGCGCTTTACCGGACCCACCGGCAGGAGACATATGATATGGAAAAGTTCACCACACTGACCGGGATCGCGGCGCCCATGCCGCTGATGAATATCGACACGGATATGATCATCCCCAAGCAGTTCCTGAAGACGATCAAACGGTCTGGCCTTGGCGCCAATCTCTTTGACGAGATGCGCTTTCACCCGGATGGAAACGAGATTGACCACTTCGTCCTGAACCACCCGTCTTACCGGTCGGCCGAAATCATCGTGGCGGGCGACAATTTCGGGTGTGGCTCCTCGCGCGAGCACGCTCCATGGGCGCTGCTTGACTTCGGCATCCGCTGCGTGATCTCCACGAGCTTTGCCGATATTTTCTACAATAACTGCTTCAAGAACGGCATCCTGCCCATCGTCCTGCCACAGGAGATTGTCGACGCGCTCATGGATGACGCCGAACGCGGCGCCAACGCGCGGATGACCGTAGACCTCGAAACTCAGACGGTCACAACCTCTGACGGGCAGGATTTCACCTTTGAGATCGACCCCTTCAAGAAGCACTGTCTGATCAACGGTCTCGACGATATTGGCCTGACTATGGAGAAAGTCGAAACAATCGACGACTTCGAGGCAGTCGCAAGAACCCGCCGACCTTGGGTCTGAGCTAAACCTCACTACAAGACCTAGTGGTCCGTTTCCGCGGGCCACTTAAAAGCGCGACATTTGATGCATTGTCGCGACACAATCTCCACGAAAATGCCTCAATACCCGTGTCTTACTGGCTCTTGAGTTGAGCGAGGGGATGGATTTGGGCAAAAGTTGGGCAACAATAAGGCAGCCTGCCACAATTGGCAGGACCCCCAACTCTGGACACGCTGAAGCGACCATTCTTCCGGTTGGGGACGAGGGAACGAGGCAGTGATCGGTCAGATCGCAGGAGCATTGTTGCGTGCGGTGCTGGTGGCTTTGATGGTCGCCTCCCCGTCGCTCTTGGTGCCAGACCCGGCAAGCGGGTCGAGCGAGGTGATCGCTTTGGTGGCGCTGTGCTTCGGTGTCTTTGTCTTCATCGAATACGTTTCCACCTACCCCAGCCTTCTAGAGTTCCGTGACGCGCCACCTTTCAACCGGATGCGGTTTCTTTCGCTTGGCGCTACCGTGATCCTTGTCTCGGTCATCACCCGCGGCCGGACCGATCCTGGGATTCTGACCGAATTCGTGACCGCCGTGGGACTGCTCTTCGGTCATATTCTGAACTTCCCTTATTCGCCTGTCCGTCTCTTCACGCTGATGCTGACCGACGGCGCCGGGCCGTCCTATTCGAACCACGTTCTGGCCATCGCCGGGCTTAGCTACACAATCACCCTCATCACGGTTTGCAGCTTCGCCGCGCTGCTTTATCTGACGCGCTGGCCCTCCCACAAAAAACCGTTCAACGTCTGGATCAACCTGCCGACCTTCGACCCCACGGCGGGCGGCGATGTGGTCAAGCAACTTGCCCAGGACGCGCGCCTTAACGCTTCGTTAGGGTTTCTGCTGCCATTCCTTTTACCGCTTGCGGTGTATCTCTCGGCGCTGGTCTTCGACCCCATCGCCCTTATCACCCCGCAAAGCCTTATCTGGACGGTGGCGGCGTGGTCCTTTCTTTCGACAAATATGCTCATGCGCGGCATCGCCATGAACCGGATCGCCACAATGATCCTGGAAAAACGCAAGCGGTCCTTCTCCGACGGCGAAGACGTTCTCTTGCCGGCCTGATCGTCTGGCTGCTTCTCGCCTTCGGCGCAAGGGCAGAGGGCATCACGGTCGCCACCTATAACACCGAACTGAAGCGCGACGGCCCGGGGCTGTTGCTGCGCGATGTCCTGACTGGCGCGGACCCACAGGTTCAGGCGGTCCAAACCGTCATCGGCGCAGTCTGCCCGGATATCCTGGCGCTCCAGAGCATCGACTACGACCACGACCTCGCCACGCTTTTGGCGCTCAACGCAGGCGTGCCCGCGCCCTGCATGCCCTACCCGCATCTCTTCGCGCTCGAACCCAACACGGGCCGCGCCACGGGCCTCGATCTGAACGGCGACGGCTACCGCGGCGATCCCGAAGATGCCCAAGGCTTTGGCGCGTTCGCCGGGCAAGGTGGCATGGCGCTTCTGTCGCGGTGGCCGGTGGACCGCAGTGCGGTCGTCGATTTGTCGGCCCTGCTTTGGAAAGAGGCCCCCGGCGCGACGCTGCCGACGCACCCGAATGGCGACCCTTTTCCAACAGCCGAGGCGCAAGACGTGCAGCGGCTCTCGACGACAGGCCACTGGGCCGTGCCCGTCGTCCTGCCCGGCGGCGATAGGCTGACCCTTCAGGTGTTTCACGCCGCGCCGCCGGTCTTCGATGGGCCGGAAGACCGCAACGGGCTGAGAAATGCCGACGAGCTGGCCCTGTGGCGCCACTACCTCGACGGGGCGCTCGGGCAGGCCGCTCCGGCAGACGGTTTCGTGATCCTCGGCGATTTCAACAACGACCCGCAGGACGGTGAAGGCCGGAACCCCGCGCTCCACGCTCTACTGACAGACCCGCGTCTGCAGGATCCGGCGCCAAGAAGCGACGGAGCCGTGGACGCAGCCCTGGCACAGGCCGGCACCAACGTGCGTCACTCGGGCGATGCGGCGCTCGACACCGCCGACTGGCCCGACGACCCGGGACCTGGAAACCTGCGGGTGGACTACGTGCTGCCGTCCGCCGAGTTGCACATCCTGGCGTCCGGGGTGTTCTGGCCTAAGGCGCGGTCGGTAGCGGGCGATCTGGCCGCAACGGTCGCCCAAGCCTCCCGGCACAGACTGGTCTGGGTTCGACTGTTGCCATAGGGCAAGGCCACGTTCAGCTACCTCCGAAGCGGTCATTTTATCCGTGTCCGCCTCTGCAAAACCCCTGAGGTCGTGCGCGTCTTGGGTCTGCTCTGCGCCCGCCACAAACCGCTCGTTTCTTGACCCTCCGAAAGCTTGCGGATAGGCGGTGGCGACGCGCGCAAACTGCCAAAAGGACACGACCCAATGACCACAGGCTCTCTGCTCATCCTGCCCGGCGACGGCATCGGCCCCGAGGTCATGGCGGAAGTGACCCGCATCATCGACTGGTACGGAGAAAATCGGGGCCTGACGCTGGCGGTGGAAACCGACCTCGTGGGCGGCTGCGCCTATGACGCGCACGGCACACCCCTGACGGACGAAACGATGGAAAAGGCACAACAGGCTGACGCAGTTCTGCTTGGCGCTGTGGGCGGTCCGAAATACGATGACCTCGATTTCAGCGTGAAGCCCGAGCGCGGGCTCTTGCGGCTGCGCAAGGAAATGGACCTTTTTTCCAACCTGCGCCCGGCCCAGTGCTTTGACGCGCTGGCGGACTTCTCGTCTCTGAAACGCGACGTGGTGGCGGGCCTCGATATCGTAATCGTGCGCGAGTTGACCAGCGGCATCTACTTCGGCGAACCCCGCGGCATCATCAAAGAGGGCAACGAACGCGTCGGCATCAACACCCAGCGCTACACCGAAAGCGAGATCGACCGCGTGGCCCGCTCGGCATTCGAACTGGCGCGCCGCCGCTCGGGCAAGGTCTGCTCAATGGAAAAGGCCAACGTCATGGAATCCGGCATCCTCTGGCGCGAGGTCGTCCAGAAGGTACGCGACGACGACTACCCCGACATCGAGCTCAGCCACATGTACGCCGATGCGGGCGCCATGCAGCTTTGCCGCTGGCCCAAGCAATTCGACGTGATCGTCACCGACAACCTCTTCGGCGATCTTCTGTCCGATGCCGCCGCGATGCTGACAGGCAGCCTTGGGATGCTGCCCTCGGCAAGCCTCGGCGCACCCATGGCCAACGGGCGGCCCAAGGCGCTCTATGAACCCGTGCACGGCTCGGCCCCGGATATCGCCGGACAGGGCAAGGCGAACCCGATTGCCTGCGTCCTCAGCTTCGCCATGGCGCTGCGCTATTCCTTCGATGCCGGGGACGAGGCGACGCGGCTCGAAGAGGCGGTGGAAAAGGTGCTGGCTGACGGCGCCCGCACGGCGGATCTGCTCGGTCCCGAAGGCGGCAGCCCCATCAGCACGTCCGAGATGGGCGACGCCATCCTCAAGGCGCTCGACGACAGCCTCTGAGACTTGAGGCCTGCGCAGGGCTGCCATGTGCGGCGCGGGCTTGACGGCTCTTGCCTTTGGGGTCTCATAGGGGCGTCCAGAGGACAGAGATGACAAGCGCCAGCCTATACAACATGCGCGGCGCAGCCTTCGCGCTGCTCGCCTTCGGCCTCTTTGCGACGCACGATGTGGTCGTGAAGACGCTCGGCGCGACCTATTCCACCTTCCAGATCATCTTCTTCAGCGTGCTGTTGTCTTTCCCACTGGTGATGCTGATGCTCATGCGCGACGCCACCAAGGGCACTCTGATCCCCGCCCATCCCTGGTGGACGGCGCTGCGCACCTTTGCTGCGATCGTGACGGGTGCAACGGCCTTCTACGCCTTCTCGGTCCTGCCCCTGGCCGAGGTCTACGCCATTCTCTTCGCGGCTCCGCTTATCATCACGGTTCTGTCGATCCCGATCCTTGGAGAAAAGGTGGGCGCGCACCGCTGGGGCGCCGTCATTGTGGGCCTCTGCGGCGTTCTGATCGTGCTCAGACCCGGGTCCGAGCCCATGTCCGTCGGCCACCTGGCTGCGCTGACTGCTGCGGTCGGCGGCGCCACCGCTTCGATCATCGTGCGCAAGATCGGCAAGGACGAACGCACCGCCGTCCTGATGCTTTATCCGATGATGGCGAACTTCGTGATCATGGCGGGGCTCTTGCCCTTCATCTACAAGCCCATGCCGGTCGAGCACCTCGGCATGATCGGCATCATGGCACTCTTCGCCTTTCTCGCGGGCCTCTGCCTGATCGCCGCCTACAAGGCCGGCGACGCGGCGATCGTGGCCCCGATGCAGTATTCTCAGATCCTCTGGGCCACGGCCTACGGGCACTTTTTCTTTGACGAGGCCCCGGACGCCACCACCGGACTTGGGGCGGCGGTGATCATCGTCAGCGGGCTTTACATCGTCCTGCGCGAGGCACTCGGCGGCCGCTCGGCAACGCAGCCGGTCGTCCGGTCCCGCACCCGCCCCGAAACAGGCACCTCGCCGCGAGTGGGCGCCCTGCTCATGCGACGCGCGGAATCCTATGAGCCGGGCTATCAGGCCCTTGCAAAGAAGTCCGGCAAGAGCTAAGCCGCCCGGCACGGTCGGAGTGTAGCTCAGCCTGGTAGAGCACTGTCTTCGGGAGGCAGGGGTCGTGAGTTCGAATCTCGCCACTCCGACCAATCAACTGCTTGATATTCCATATGTAATCTGTAGTTGAAACCAGAAGCACGCCTCGACGTGCATGTGTCTGTCACTCTCTCGTCACTCGCACCCCGCGTTGCCCGTCCAACGGAGCAATCGGAATGGCAACTATCAGGAAGCGTGGAAACAAGTGGCAATGCATCGTCAGACGTGACGGCAGGACAGCAAGCAAGTCGTTCGGCAAACGTAGGGATGCCCTAAAGTGGGCGAACTCAGTCGAGGCCATGGCAGATGCGGTTGGCGGTGCGTTGCCATCACGCGCACAGCATCAGGCCGACGCACTACAGACGATGACACTTACTGATGCATTGCAACAGCTAGCCGACGAGATGACAGGCGAGCGCTGGCGGTTACTGGCACTCAGTCGGTTGAAGGTGGCTAGGTTGCGTATTGAAGCGATTACGGCGGCTGATGTGTCGAAGTGGCGTGACAAGAGGCTTCAAGGTGCGAAGCCATCGACGGTCGTGCGTGAGTTATCGCTTATGCAGACCGCTATCGACCGAGCACAACGCGGCAACTCAGCTAGCTATGAGAATCCACTGCGGCAAGTGAAGCGGCCACGCGTTAACGACAGACGGGAACGCAGGTTGACAGACCAAGAGTGGCAGCGCTTGTTGCGAGCTGCAGCGGAGTGCTTGAACCCATTGATGCGACCGCTGTTGTTGTTGGCCCGCGAGACCGCGATGCGACGGGGCGAGCTGTTGTTGATGGAGTGGCGTGATGTCGATCTCGAAGCCTGCACGGTACTACTACCGAAGACGAAGAACGGACACGCTCGGTTCGTACCGCTGTCCCCCACTGCCATTGACGTGCTGAACCAGTTGCCGCGAACCGATGACCGAGTCCTGCCCATTACCGCGAACGCGGTGAGGCTCAATTGGCAGAGGCTGCGTACACGGGCACAGGTCGAGGACATCCGGTTGCACGATCTGCGTGCACAAGCAGCCACAGACAAGCTGCTGGCGGGCTGGTCGGTGGCAGAGGTGCAAGTATTGACTGGCCACCGCGATGCAAGGGTCTTGCTAGAACGTTATGCAAGACTGCGCGCTGCTGACATCGTTGAGAAACTTCGACTTTGAGTGCGCATCGCCGGACAACTTCAAGGATGGCTTCCTGCCTGGCCAGCTGCAGCCTGTGGTGAACGCGTTCAAGGTGCTGCCAGTTGAGTGAGTAGCAGAGTTCGGTACTGCAAAGTTCCGTCTATGCCAAAGGCGGCCAAAGCCTTGGGCCCTGCCAATTCGCTGGACGTCTGCGCCAGTAGTAGAAAGTCATGTAGGCTGATAGTGCGATCATCGGGAGAAGCGCGTAGATCATTCCGACGTCAGCGTATCCGTTCCCATAGCTGCTGTTGTGCACATCGGGCTCGTTGGGAAGGTACACAACCTCAAAAGTCCTGCCGACTTCCAGGTACGTCGCAGACTGCTCGGAAAAGGTCTTTTCGTCTTCGATCCATCGACCACCGAGAGTAAGATAGCGGTACCGCATGTCTATGCGCCAACCGCCTCTGCTGTAGTTCCCTCGTTGCCAAACCCAGTATGGCTGACCAACCCATATAACCTCTGCGCGCGTAGTCTCGCCGACAGCATCTAGCTCGTCCAGGATCGGCATATTGATGAATCTGATCCAAAAGCAGCATCCGACAAGCAACACCGTAAGTGTCGCGAACAGCAGCAGCCGGTACGGAGTGTTGAAGACTAACATAAAGATCGATTGGCCTACAAAGATGGCAGCAGCATGGCTTGCAAGTACGCAAATCGCCTCTTCGGCTAGTCTCACGTAAACGTTGAGACGTATGCGAGCCGCTCTAGCAAGCCTTCGGAGTAGTTGTCTTGGATACGCTTTTCGATAGCGATGCCCTCATTGGCTGTTCGGGCGAACATCTGCTTGCCGAACTCAGTAGCGAGGAATGGACCGGTAGCGCTCGGAGGGACATGCTCCCGTGTAATAGCAAGATTTGTCATAGGTTTGATCGAACCTCCAGTAAAGTTCCGACAGTTCTAGAGGGCGCGGAAAGATGCATTAGTCCTCCTCGCGCCCAGTAGCTGTTCCAGCTAGGGACCGGGCTTAGAAAATTACCTCAGACATGAGCGGAAGCGGCGCGTCCAACCGGTTTGAAAGACAGTTGGGCCTTAGCCTAGCTGCATCCACAGCTGCACAGAGCACAGGAGAGAACCTCCGGGTTCTTCCCGCAGCAATGCTATCCACTTCCCTGATGATCAAGCCGCCTAGCCATAGGCCTTCTTGTGTGAGTACCCAGCCGACGTCTGGATCGCGTTCCGCGCAGCCTGCGCCTTGTAGAGTTACGAGCGTCTTCCGAACGGCGGCACGGGAAAACCCTACCGCCTCTGCTAGCGTCATCACTGGCCAGGGACGCCTGTCAGCTAGCATGTTCGTCATCGTGACGACCCCGACTTGGGAGAGCCCGATGGTACGTAGTGCCAGCAACCGGCGCGCCTCGCACTTCGCTGTAGCGGCGTCCTGCTCAGCCTGAGCAATAGCTGCTACCCGGCTTTCTTCCAGTGGTTCGCTCGTGACCTTTTCGAGGCTGATCAGCACTTTGATCGCTTGAGCTTCGGTAGATTGGATGTCGTTGTTCATAAGATGGCTTTCACCCCCTAGTTGAAATAAGGATGAAGTGGCGCTCTGGGTTGTCAGAATTCTTTCTGTGAGGTTTTTCCTCGTTCTAGAGCGTCACTTCGGGTGTCAGCACGGTGTAGCTCTACTCATCCCTGTGCTTGACACATACCCGACGACAGCGGAGCTCGCAACGAGTAAGTGGAAAAAAATCCCATTCCTTATAATAAGTAAGCCAAATCAAGGTACGGAATAGCGGTCTCTCTACACCCTTAGTGGCACCCTTGTTGCATCTACTCTTATACCCCCTTTTATACCTCCTCTATATACACCTCGATGCATGGGTGTAGTGTCGAGCTGCTATAGCATCCTGCATTACCTATGCGCGAAGGCATTCGCCAAAACCCATAGATGCTCGTAGAGACTCAGAGAGGGCATCTAGGCGGCCAGGAGCGGTTTCTGGCCCCTTGCCTACCAGGAGGTCGTGAGTGACTCTCAGCGGGGCTCTCCGGCGCTCTCAGGGCGTTCCCTGCGCTCGCTCTGTGCATGGGCCCCGCGGCGTCTGCGGTTCACACGTTCAGAACCCACACAACGCCTCTCGGTGGACCACTAGGGACACGGGGTGAATAGATGCCTCGTGCGGAAAGCGGCCATTCAAACGCAGCGCAGCGAATGACCGCATTGAGCCCTTATTGACGCTCGCTGCAATCTGTCGAAAGCCCGGCATACTACTGGCGGTGGTTCGTACTCGCTTCGCTTGTCTTGTCGATGCTGCCCTGAAGGAAATCAATGGGAAGGCATAGGCTCGCTACAGTATATTGCCTGGCACGTTCTATCCATACAGGTCGGTGGATTGGCAGGACACGCTGGCGTACGCTAGCTTTTCAAACGACGAAAAGGCAGCTGACAGCGCAGGTCAATTGCGCCAGCTTTGCCTTTGCAAAGTTTCTTCAAAGGATGTGCACGTAATGGATCTGGGGCTAAGAGGTAAGAGCGCGTTGGTGACCGGTGCAACAAGGGGAATTGGGCGGTGCTGCGCCGAGATTTTTGCAGCCGAGGGTGCCAACATCGCGATTTGCGCGCGCCATCCCGGCGAGGTTCACGAAACTGTCGCGGCACTGGAAGGCGAGAACGTCAAGGTGCACGGTCGGGTGCTCGACGTTTCTGAAAAGGCGCCTCTTGAAGAGTTCGTGGCATCATCGGCTGAAGCGTTCGGAGGGCTCGATATCATTGTTGCCAACGCATCCGCGCTGGCCATGGCAGACGACGAGGAAGCCTGGCGCGCCAGCTACGAAATTGATCTGATGCATACCGTTAGGTTGGTCAATGCGGCAATGCCTTGGCTAGAGCGTTCCAACGCAGCCTCAATCACAGCAATTTCCAGCGTATCTGGGCGTGAAATCGATCCCGGCGGTGCAGCCTACGGAGCTTTCAAGGCTACACTCGTCCACTATATGCACGGCCTTGCTGTTAAACTGGCGGACAAGAATATCCGTGCCAATAGCGTCTCACCAGGCACTACCTATTTCGAGGGCGGAATTTGGCACAGGATCGAAAGTGAAACGCCTGACGTTTTTGCCGGTGCCCTTTTGCGCAATCCGACCGGACGGATGGCACGACCGGAGGAAATAGCGCGTGGCGTAGTGTTTCTTGCAAGTCCAGCTTCCTCCTTCACGACCGGGACGAACCTTGTCATCGACGGGGCTTTGACGCGCGGGGTTCAGCTTTGAAACTCTAGACACTTTCCGAACGGCAAACTGGTGCGCGTTCGCGACTTCGGAACAACCCTGACCAATGACTGACAGCTTTGTGCAAGAACACCCGAACACTACTCCTACGGCAGTCCAATAAATCGAAGTGTTGGACGTCGGCAATGTCCCGCAAGTCAGCCATCTAGATTTCCATTGGGAATGGCTGCTTTCAATCTGCGCGGACGCTCCCACCCTAAGTGCTATTGGCTTGCCTAGTACGAAGCGTATCCAAGAGCTCCGAGCGTTTCTCTAGGGCCGTCGTGAGCGCATCTCCGACCCGCTGCATCGCTTTGAACGCCGCGCGCAAGTCAGCCTGCACCTCTGGTGAGAGCTGATCCGCGATGTCCGCCATGGTGACTGGTTCATCAGGATTATCGGGATCGCTTCCCTCCGTCTTGTGAGCATCCAGATCAACGGCTGGGTAGCCTGATCTGACTGGTCCGATATGATTGTTAGTGCATGATCGGCCTCTGGTCCATCTGGACGATTGTTCCCGGTGCCGGTGGTCGGTAGCCCAGAGCGCTGTGGGGCCGTTTTGTGTTGTAGTGTGTTCTCCAGCCCTCGATGATGATCTGCGCCTCCCGCAGCGAGTAGAATATTTCTCTGTTCAAGAGCTCGTCGCGGAAGCGGGCGTTGAAGCTCTCGAAATAGCCATT
>JBCDED010000002.1:0-95932 GCA_039179985.1 Pseudomonadota bacterium | reverse complement strand
CGGAACTTCGTGCTCAAGGAGATGATGGAAAACGGCTATATCACCGCCGCAACCTTCGCGCTGGAAAAAGACTTGCCGCTGAAAACCGTGCAGTCCGGCGATATCGAGGATTTTCGCGTCGCTCGCCCCGACAGGGATTATTTTACCGACGAAATTCGCCGCCAGCTGTCGCGGGACTTTGGCGAAGATGAGTTTTTCGGCGGCGGTCTGACCATTCGCGCCACCGCCCATCCCGAACTTCAGGAAGAGGCAGCGCGCACGCTGCGCATCGGTTTGGCGGAATATGACCGCAACCAGGGCGTCTGGCGCGGCAGCGGGCTGACCTTGCCCGCCGAAGTGCTTGGCGACGAGGAAAGCTGGCGTGCGGCGCTGTCCAACGTGGAAATCGCCCGCGATATCGACGGTTGGGCGCCCGCGGTGGTGCTGGAAGTGGGCGAACGCTTTGCCCGCATCGGGATCGAAGGGATTGAGGACGACGAAGACGGGCACTTTATTCCACCCGACGATGTGACCTGGGCCCGCAAGGAAGGCAGCAGCGGGCGCGCGCGGGTTGCCGGTGATTTGCTTGATGTGGGCGATGTGGTGCATGTGACCGCGATCCTGAACGACGCGGGCGATCTGGAGCGTTGGTCGCTGCGGCAGGTGCCCGAGGTACAGGGCGCCTTCATGGCCATGGACGTGAACACGGGCCGGGTGATCGCCATGCAGGGCGGGTTTTCTTACCAGCATTCGGTCTTCAACCGCGCCACGCAGGCCACACGGCAGCCAGGCTCGGCCTTTAAACCCTTCGTCTATGCCGCGGCACTCGATACGGGCTACACGCCTGCCACGATCATCGTGGACGCGCCCATCGAGATAGACACCGGCTCGGGCGAGATCTGGCGGCCAAAGAACGCCTCGAACAAGTTCTATGGACCCACCCCTCTGCGGACGGGGATCGAGCGGTCGCGGAACCTGATGACCGTGCGTCTTGCCCAGGATGTGGGCATGGATATCGTCGCCGGTTATGCAGAACGCTTCGGCGTCTACGACCGGATGAATGCGTTTCTGTCCAGCGCGCTTGGTGCCGAGGAAACCACGCTCTTCAAGATGGTCGCGGCCTACGCCATGTTCGCCAATGGCGGCGAGCGGGTAGAACCGACGCTTGTCGACCGGGTCCAGGATCGCTGGGGTAACACGATCTACCGTCACGACCAGCGTGTCTGCTTTGACTGCGAAAACCCGGACGTCCGCCCGGGCCGTGCGCCCGGCATCCGCACAAACCGCAGCCAGGTGATCGACGCGATCACCGCCTACCAGCTGACCAGCATGATGCGGGGTGTGGTTGACCGCGGGACGGCGGCGCGCACGGTAAACCTGCCGGTTCCAACCGCCGGCAAGACGGGCACTACCAACGATGCCAAGGACGTCTGGTTCATCGGGTTCACATCCAACATCGTGGCGGGCTGCTATATCGGCTTTGACCAGCCCCGCACCCTGGGACGCGGCGCCTCGGGCGGCGGGTATTGCGGCCCTGTCTTCAACCGCTTCATGGAAAAGGCGGTGGCCGAGTTTGGGGGCGGACCCTTTGACGTGCCGCCGGGCGGCCAGTTTATCAAGATCGATCGCTACTCGGGCGAACGCCTCAACGACGGTGCACAGGGCGAATACGTGGTGGCGGAGTACTTCCGCGAAGGCTTCCAGCCGACCTTCGGCCTTGGGGCCATGATCGACGGGGGCTACGCCATGGGGTCTGACCTGCCGCTCTTTGCACGCGGGGAAGCCGACCCCAACGGCGGGGCCACCGATGTCGTGACGGCCACGGGTGAGGTCAAGAAGATCCCGAAAAAAGCCAGCTTCGGTTCGGTCAGTTCAGGCGGCCTTTACTGATCTTGCCGCCCCCGGCGCGCGTTGCTATCAGCAAGGACTGAACCAGACTTGCAGGATGCGACCCATGCGTGCTGAGGCACAGAACACCGTCGAGGCCATCGAGAAATCGCTGGATCTGTTGCGCCAGCGCATGGACTGGGACACCGCAAAACACCGACTGGAGGAATTCAACGCCCGCATCGAAGCCCCCGGGCTCTGGGACGATCCGGAGTCCGCGCAGAAGCTGATGCGCGAACGCCAGTCGCTCGTCGACGCGATCGAACAGGCCGAGGGGATCGCGCGGGATCTCAGCGACAATGTCGAACTGATCGAACTGGGCGAGATGGAAGACGACGCCGAGGTCGTGGAAGAAGCCGAGAGCGCGCTAAAGGCGCTGAAGGACCGTGCGGCGCAGGCCGAGCTTGAGGCGCTGCTGAATGGCGAGGCGGACGGCAACGACACCTTCCTTGAGATCAACTCGGGAGCGGGCGGGACCGAAAGCTGTGATTGGGCGTCTATGCTTGCGCGAATGTATGTCCGCTGGGCCGAGGCCCATGGCTACAAGGTGGAACTGCAGTCCGAAAGCCCGGGCGAAGAGGCGGGCATCAAATCGGCCGCCTACAAGATTTCGGGGCCAAATGCCTATGGCTGGCTGAAGTCGGAAAGCGGCGTACACCGGCTGGTGCGCATCAGCCCCTATGACAGCGCCGCGCGGCGGCATACCTCGTTCTCGTCGGTCTGGGTCTATCCCGTCGTCGACGACAATATCGAGATCGAAGTGAACCCGGCCGATATTCGCGTCGACACCTACCGCTCGTCGGGCGCCGGCGGTCAGCACGTGAACACCACGGATTCGGCGGTGCGCATCACCCATATGCCCACCGGCATCGTCGTGACGAGTTCCGAGAAATCCCAGCACCAGAACCGGGATATCGCGATGAAAGCGCTGAAATCCCGGCTATACCAGATGGAACTGGAAAAGCGGACGGCCTCGATTCAGGAGGCCCATGAGGCCAAGGGCGACGCGGGCTGGGGCAACCAGATCCGGTCATATGTCCTGCAGCCCTATCAGATGGTCAAAGACCTGCGGACGGGCCATGAAACCTCGGACACCGGCGGCGTGCTGGACGGCGATCTCGATGCCTTCATGGCTGCAACGCTGGCCATGGATGTCAGCGGCAAGTCCCGCGCCGAGGCCAACGCCGAAGATTGACGCAGATCATGGCCGCTGACTAGGCTTCCCCCGAAACTGGGAGGCAGGGAGGACGCGCCATGACCGATCAGGCAATGGCCCCATCACCTGTGCCACATATCGGCAAGGTAACGGTGGCGGAGATTTGGACCTCGCTCAAGGCGGGCCTCCATGACTTTCGTCGCGCGCCGGTCTACGGCCTATTCTTTGCCGCCTTTTACGTGGTCCTCGGCTTTATCCTGATCTTCCTCGGGGCGGGGACCTTCGTCTGGACGCTCGCCCTGTCGCTGGGGTTCCCCCTTGTTGCGCCCTTCGCGGCCGTCGGGCTTTATGAGGTCAGCCGCCGTCTGGAAGCCGAAGAACCGCTCGTGTGGTCCGAGATTCTGGGCGTGGTCCTCAGCGAGAAGGACCGGCAACTGCCTTGGATGGGCGTCATCATTCTGATGATTTTTCTTTTCTGGAGCTTTTTTGCCCATATGCTCTTTGCGCTTTTTATGGGGCTCTCGACGCTCACGAATATCTCAACATCATACGAGGCGCTGCTCACCGCCAACGGACTGACGATGATCGCCCTGCAGATCGCGATCGGTGCTGCCGTGGCGTTTCTTGTCTTTTCCCTGACCGTCGTCAGCTTGCCGCTGCTTCTTGAAAAGGAGATCGACTTTGTTACTGCCATGATCGTCAGCATGCGCTGCGTAGGCCAGAACCTCGGCGTGATGCTTGTCTGGGCCATGATCATCGCCGGGCTGCTCTTTATGGGGATGCTGCCCTATTTCCTGGGGCTCTTCGTGGTCCTGCCGGTGCTTGGCCATGCCACATGGCACCTCTACCGGCGCGCGCTCTACGATCCTGTCTGAGCGGCCTTGTCCCTGATCCCGAAGAAGGCCACCAGCGCGGAGAGGGCCGACAAGCCTGCCGTCGCCCAGGCCACGGCCGCGAAGGCAGTGCTTGAGGCGGCTGCGTGTCCCGGCTCGGCTGAGAGGCTACCGAAACCTGCGGACCCGCTTGCCGCGTCGTACGCCGCCGCTGCCACGCCGCCCATGGCGGCCACGGCGATCAGACCGGCCACCCGGGCCACGGCGTTGTTCACACCCGATGCGGTGCCCGAGGCCTCTTCGTCGACGGCGCCCATGACCGCTGTCGACAGCGGGCTGACCACAAATCCCATGCCTAGGCCAAAAAGGCACATGGCGGGAAAGAGCAGACCCCAGAAGTTCTGGTACGGCATCCCGAGGGCGATTGCGACCTGAGCGATGGCAACAAGTGCTGCGCCGATGCCTATGGGCAGGCCAGGGCCTACGCGGTCTGCCCAGGATCCCACAGGACCAGACATGGCCGAGATGAAAACCGTCAGCGGAACCAGCGTCAGGCTGACGGTTGCCTCGTGCAGACCCCAACCACCGATGACTGTCATGGGCAGGTAGAAAAGCAGCGCGGAGAGCCCGAAGTAAAGCGTAAAGGTCAAGAGGTTCGCCGCTGAAAACACACGGCTTTTGAAAAGCGCGAGGGGGACCATGGGATGCGCGCTGCGCGCTTCGACGGCGACGAAAGCCAGAAGTGCCGCAAACCCGACGGCGAGCGGCAGCATTTGCGGTGCGGTGTCGTCTCCGTGCTCGCTGCCGGTCAGCGCCCAGGCGACCAGGCCCAGCCCCAAGGTGGCCAATAGCGCGCCGGGTACATCAAGGGGGCGGTCGGTCCGAGGCTTGTCGCGCTCGACGCTGCGCCAGAGAAGCCAGAGCGCCAGTGCGCCAAGGGGGAGGTTCACCGCGAAGATCAGCCGCCAGGTTTCCGGCCCGCCAAAGCTGAGCACGAGCCCGCCTATGATCGGACCAAGCGCCGTGGTCATGGCTGAAGCCGCCGCCCAGATGCCGATGGCGCGCCCGCGCTCTTCGCGCGGGTAGGTGCGCGAGATTATCGCCAGCGATCCAGGCACCATGAAGGCAGCTCCGATCCCCTGGGCGACGCGGGCCGCGATCAGGGTTTCGGTGGTCGGCGCGACGGCGCAGAAGAGCGACGCGATGACAAAAAGTGCAATACCGCCCGCAAAGATACGGCCAAGGCCAAACCGGTCCCCGGCGGCGCCCCCCACAAGGATGAGCGCGCCGAGGGGCAGCATATAGGCGTTCGAGATCCACTGGGCGCCCGCCAGACCTGCACCAAGGCTGTCGCGCATGGCCGGAAGGGCGATGGCGACAACAGTGCCGTCGATAAAGCCAAGCGCCGAGGCCAGAACGGCGGCGATCAGAACCAGGCGGCGGCGGGAGGCTGCACAGAAGTCTGAATCAAAAAAGGCGGGCCGTTTTCCAGCGCCGCCTCTGAGGTCTGTCATGTCTTGCCTGTCGTCAGGCTTGCGCGGCCGCCTTCGCCTCGGGCGTGGTTGGCGCCGCGGTGGGCTTGCCGCCGCCTGAACCCGATGAGATCGGATCGTCCTGGCGTTGCACAGACCCTTCGAAATGGGCACCGGACTCGATTGCGATCGTCTTGTGGATGATATCGCCCTCGACGCGTGCCGTCGATGTCAGCCGCACCTTCAGACCCCGCACACGGCCAACAATGCGGCCATTGATCACGACATCGTCGGCCACCACTTCACCCTTGACGGTGGCGCCATCGCCGACCGTCAGAAGATGCGCGCGGATGTCGCCCTCTACAGTGCCTTCGACTTGAATGTCGCCGGTCGTCTTCAGGTTTCCTTTGACGATCAGATCCGAGGAGAGGAGGGAAGGTGGCGCCTTGGATTTCGGCGTCGCCGGCGTTTCTGTCATGGGCGTGCTCGTACTCGCTGGTGGTTTTTGCGCCGCCGGGGCGGCTGGTTTCTTTTCTTCGCCCTGCTTGGGACCGGGCTCGTTGATCCTGCTTTTAGAAAACATCTCTGGCTGCCTTGATGTATGTCATCGGATTGACCGGTTTGCCGTCGATCCGCACCTCATAGTGAAGATGGGTGCCGGTGGAACGTCCAGAGTTTCCCATATCACCTATGCGGTCACCGCGCGAGACCTTTTCCCCTTTTTTCACGCTGATTCTGGCGAGATGGGCGTAGGTGGTTTCAAATCCTTGCGCATGCCTGATCTTCACCACGCGCCCGTAACCGCCTTGCCAGCCAGCAAAAACCACGGTTCCCACAGCGGTTGCATGGATCGGAATTCCGTGCTTGCCGGCAAAGTCGACACCGTTATGCATGCGGCGCCCGCGACCAAAGGGATCGCTGCGCATGCCAAAGCCGCTCGTGAACCGCGTCGGGGCGAAGACAGGCTGCGAAAACGGAACATTCTCAATAGCAAGCCTGTAGAGATTGAGATTGTCGAGGTCCTCAAGCAGTGCATTCGTGCGCAGCGTGTCAGAGTCCATGGGCTCGCCCTTGGTGGACATGCTGATCGGCGTCAAAGGGCCGCCAGCCCCCGAGTAGGAGCGGCGTACCTCTTCGATGATGCGGTCGGTGGGCAGTCCCACGGTTTCGAACATATCGCCAAGCGGGGCCATGGAGGTCGCCACGGCCTCTTCGAGCTGGCGGAAGATACGGTCGTTGCGGTCCTGCATAAGTTCAAGATCGCGTTCCAGCGTCTCGGCCATCAGGATCGCATCGTCGGCGTCGCCGTCGATCTGAGATTTCTCGCGCGCGCTGTCGCTCAACGCAGCGCTCAGCATCTCGACCGTGGCTTCCATTTCCGCCATCTGGGCGGCGTCGGTCTGAACGCGCGTGCCGTCGCGGTTGGCTTCGGCAATCACCATCGACAGCTCATCGCGCGCGCTGTCGCGTTCCGACATGGCGGTGCGCAGGGTTTTCTGGATCACGTCGATGCCGGTTTCCAGCTCGCGGCGCCGGTCCTCTGAGACCAGGAGCGCCGTCTGCATTTCCGAAACTTCCTCCAGCGCGATCGTAAACCGCTCATGCGCCGCGTGCGCCTCCATTGCGCGTTTGTCGCGTTCCTGGGACAGCTCAGCCAGACGCGCCTCATAGAGCGCCTGATCGCGTTTGGCCTGATCGCGCAGGGACCCTGCGCCGATCGAATCCATAATCAGGATGGAGGTGGAAACGATGGTCCAGCCGACGACCACCGCGGTGCCGATCCAGGCGGCGGCCTGTGTGCCCGGGCGCAATCGGATGAATCGGGTTTCATCGCCTGCTCTGATAAAGAGACGCTTCTCCGGAAAGATGCGTTCCATTGAAGTGTGGATATGAGCGACGAGTGCTTCTCTCACGCCATTGCCTGTCGTTTCGTTATTGTCCCCAATAGATGGACAATGGGTTACTTGCCTGTGACATCGCTCGCAAGGAAAATGGCCAAAGTTATGGCAAATCTGTGCAAGGCCCCGTCATAGTGGCAAAATCTTGCCGATCGGTTGCCGAAGGCTAGCCAGTTGTTTCCGGACGGCAATCGGCCAATGGCCAGTAAAAATCAGGGGGGATTCCGGCTTCGGCGCGCTTTTCTTCATTGAACGGCGGCTTCAGCGGGCCATGGAAGTACTTTTTCACAAGTGCCTGAAAAAGAGGCTTTGGATCTTCCCCCATCCGTCCGCAGAGGAAGTGGAACCACTTCGAGCCATAGGCCACATGAGCGACTTCCTCGCCATAGATGATCTCCAGCGCGGCGACGGCCTGGGCGTCGCGCGCCTTGGCGAAGATCTCGATCATGCCGGGCGTCACGTCGAGACCGCGTGCCTCCAGCACCATGGGCACGACGGCAAGGCGCCCCATGATATCCTCGCTGGTGTTTTCCGCGGCTCGCCACATGCCCGCATGCGCTGGCAGGGCGCCATAGTGGCTGCCAAGAGCCTCAAGGCAATCGCACACCAGGTTGAAATGCTTGGCCTCTTCGTCTGCGGCGCGGACCCAGTCGTCGTAAAATCCCGGCGGCATATCCACATGGCCAAACCGTGCGATCAGATCCCAATGCAGATCCACGGCGTTGAGTTCGATGTGCGCCACAGCATGAAGGATCGCAATTCGGCCTTCGAGGGTTCCGGGCCTGCGGCGCGGGACGTCCCGGGGCGAAAGCAAGACCGGCGCCTCTGGGCGCGCGGGCCTGAGCGGTGGCGCGGCCTGGCCCACCTCATAGGCCTTGTCGCTGGCGCGCGCGGTAAACCAGGCCTCTGCATGGGTTCGCGACAGCGCCGTTTTGGCGCGCCCGCCGGCGGTCGTCAGAACCTCGCAGGCCTGCTCCGTCAGGGTCGTCACAGGGCGCGCACGGCCCCGAGCACCTCTTCGGCATGGCCGGGCACCTTCACCTTGCGCCAGACCTGTGCGACCGTCCCGTCGGCTCCGATCAAGAAGGTGCTGCGTTCGATCCCGAAGTACTTTTTGCCGTACATCTGCTTTTCGACCCAGGTCCCGTATTTTTCGCAGACGTCGCTTTCGGCATCGGACAAAAGGCCCACACCCAGGTCATGCTTTGCGCGGAACTTTTCGTGCTTGGCCACGGTGTCTTTCGAGATCCCGAAGACCTTGGCGCCCGAACCGGCAAAGTCATCCAAAAGCCCCGTGAAGGCGATTGCTTCCTTCGTGCAGCCTGAGGTGTCATCACGCGGGTAGAAATACAGCACCACCGGCCCGCCTTTCAGAGCCGACAAAGTAACATCTTCGCCCCCGTCCTGGGGCAGCGTAAAGTCGGGGGCAGCCTGTCCGGCGTCGAGCATTTCTGACATGTCCTCAAGATTGCGTTTTCTCTCCTTTCGTTCTAGGCGGACACCAAAGAAAAGAAAGGCCTGCGTTCCGACCGGCGGCGCGATGTACGGGCGGGCGAAACCAGGGCGCGGCCACGGGCAAGAGCCATGAACTTTGTACGGACCGGACTGGGCACGACACTGGCAGCGCTCTTCAGCCTGGTCGTTCTGCTGCTATTGCTGTTTCTGTTCGCCTCCGTGGTCCTGTCGGGCCGCACCACCGATCTGCCAGAGGCTGTAGCAGACCGGATCGCAGAACGGTTATCCGAAGCCATCGCCCCCCTGAGCGCTGAGTTCGAGGACGTCAGCCTCGTCTGGCGGGCCATGGGGACACCCCAGTTGCGACTTTCGGCGGTGACGCTGAACGCGCCGGATCAGGGCGCTCTGATGGGCGCGGATGCCGTTGATCTCGCCATTGATCGCCAAGCGTTGCTCTTTGAACAGCGCATTGCCCTTGAAAGCTTGCGGCTTGAAGAGTTGTCCGTGCGCCTGCGCCGCCGCGCCGACGGTAGCCTGAGCTTTCCCGGTCTGGGCGATGCACCCGTCGCGACGGACTGGACGCCGTTTCTCTATTTCGACACGCTGAATGGGCTCTTGGCCACACCGGCGCTGGCGTCCTTGGCCGAAGCCTCGGTTGACCGGGTTGTCGTCACGATCGACGATGCTACGCTGGACCGGATCTGGAGCGTGCCCGACGGAACGGTTCGCCTGATCAGAGAAGGCGGCAATCTTGATCTGGCCTTCGGCGTATCGCTGTCGGGGGACGAGGGACCGGGCCGCCTGAATGTCACGGCAAGCCTGCCCGCCGCAGGCACTAGCGCCGATCTTTCGATTGAATTCGACAATGTCCCCACGCGCGAACTGGCGGATCTGGCGGCGGGGTTGGAATGGCTCTCACTGGTGGAGGCCCCTGTGTCAGGCGCCGCACGCGGAACGCTCGACGCGAGCGGTGCGCCCGCGGCTTTCAGCGGGACACTGGCACTCGGGGAGGGCCGTCTCACACTGCCCGGCGCCGAGCGTATTGTGATTCTGGAACGCGTGCAGGGGTATTTCACCTTCGTGCCGCGCGAGAACCTCCTGCGGCTCGATGCCTTTGAAGTCCAGACAAGCGACCTTGATCTGACCGCCGAGGGGCAGGTGCTGGCCGACGTTGGTGGACGCGGGAATGTTGCGCAGATACAGGTCACGTCCGCCACCGTCCACCCAAGCGATTTTCTGGAACGGACGATTGAGCTGGACTACGGATCGGCCGACCTCCGGCTAGCCTTCGATCCCTTCCAGCTTGATCTCGGCCGACTGTCGGTCGCCTCGGGTGCCGCCCGGCTTCAGGCGTCGGGGCAGGTCCTGGGGTCCGAAGACGGGCTGAATGTGTCCCTTGACGCAGAAGTGCCACACGCCGATGCCGACACGCTCGTCGCGCTCTGGCCGCGGATCTTTGCGCCCAATGCACGCGATTGGATCGCGCTGAACGTGCACGAGGCCGATTTCTCAGATGCCTTTGCGTCGGTGCGTCTGGCCCCGGACGGGTCGGTCAGATACGCGGCAAATTTCGCATTCTCTGACGGCCGCGTCACCTTCCAGCCCGATCTGCCACAGGGCTGGGACGTAGACGGCTACGGGACGCTTGCCGACGATCGTCTTTCGATCGTCGTTGCCGAAGGCTTTGTTACAGCGCCCGAAGGCGGAAACCTCGACGCGTCGGGTACGGTGTTCACCATTCCCGATGTATCGCTCAGACCGACCCCGGGCGACGTAGATATCCGCGCGGCGGGGTCGCTGGAAGCGACCCTTTCGTTGCTCGACGAACCGCCCCTGGAGGTCTTCAAGAAAGCGGATAGAGCACCGGACTTTGCCACGGGAACCGCTGAAGTTCACGCAACGCTCGGGATGCCGCTGGTCAAGGATCTGCCCATCGAAGAAGTCGACATCACTGCAAAGGCCGAGGTGCGGGGCGTGCGGTCCGAGGCGCTTTTTCCAGGCCGCGTTCTGACGTCCGAGCGCCTGGATGTTGAACTGGCGCCCGGCAGTGGGGTTCGCGTGGGCGGGCGATTCCTGGTGGACGGTGTACCCTTTGACGGGGCATGGACGCAGACCCCCGAACAGGACGGCACCGGCCAGAGCACCGTCAGCGGGCGGTTGACGGTCACGCCAGACACCCTTTCCGAGTTCGCGTCCGGCGTGCCGGTGACTTTGTCTGGCCGTGCCTTCGCCGATGTGGAGATTGCGCTTGGCCGGGACGGGCCGGAAACGCTGGAACTGCGCTCGGATCTCGCCGGGGCGGCCCTGTCACTTGAGGACATCGGCTGGAGCAAATCGCGCGAGACACCAGCGCCCTTTGAGCTGGATCTGTCCCTGAGCGACGGCACCCAGGTCGAGCGGCTGCGTCTGGATGCGCCGGGTCTTTCGGTCAACGGACGCGTTCGCCTGTCGTCCTCGGGCGAGTTGCAAGACGCCCAGTTTGACCGCATTGTCATCCTCGACTGGTTCGACGGTGAAGTGCGCGTCCGGGGGCAGGGGACAGGGCAGGAACCAGCGATCGATATCCTCGGCGGCACGCTCGACGTCTCTGGTCTGCCGGACAGCGGCGGTGAAGACCGCGGCCCGTTGTCGGTGCGACTCGACCGGGTGGTGGTGTCGCCAGAGATTGCACTGACTGGGTTCGCGGCGGATTTTCCCGCGGACGAGACGCTGATGGGGAACTTCACGGCTCGGATAAACGGGCGCGCGCCCATCACGGGCGCTCTCTTCCCGACCGGCAACGGCAGTTCGATATCGGTGCGCAGCACAGACGCTGGCGCGGCGCTGGCCTCGGCGGGTATTTCGCCAAACGTCCTGGGCGGAACACTGTCGCTGTCGCTGAACCCCACGACGTCTGATGGAAGCTACAATGGTCGTCTGACGATCGACGATTCCCGCATCAAGGATGCCCCCATTCTGGCCGAGATCCTTTCGGCGGTCAGCATCGTGGGCATTCTCGATCAGCTGACGGGAACAGGCCTGAGCTTTCCCCAGATCCAAGCAGATTTTCTGCTCACCCCGGACCGGCTGTCCATCATCGATTCCAGCGCGATCTCTCCAGCCATGGGATTGACGGCACGCGGCGACATCAACCTTGTGAACGAGACGCTGGATATTCAGGGCGTCGTCTCGCCTGTTTTTGTTCTCAACGCGCTTGGTCAGATGGTGGCGCGCCAGGGCGAAGGGCTTTTCGGCGTGAACTACTCTATCCAGGGCGCGCAGGCCGCGCCCCGGGTGATCGTCAACCCGGCTTCGCTTTTGGCGCCCGGGCGCCTGCGCGATATCCTCCGCCGCCGGCAGGGGGACCGCGGCCAGTGAAGCTGGAAGACTTCGATTTCGAACTGCCCGAAGACCGGATCGCCACGCGCCCCGCGTCACCGCGCTCTTCGGCGCGACTTCTTTATGCGAAAGGCAACGAAACGCGCGATCTGCGGGTGACGGACCTGCCCGATTTGCTGAGGCCCGGCGACATGCTGGTGCTCAACGACACCAAGGTCATTCCGGCGCGGCTTGAAGGTGTCCGGCGGCGGATGGGTCCTGACGGCGCAGTGATCGAGGCGCGCGTGAACGTGACGCTCATGGCGCCGGAGGCAGCAGGCGGCTGGACCGCGCTCGCGCGGCCCCTGCGGAAATTGCGGCCCGGCGATACGCTGGATTTTGGCGACGGGTTTACGGCGCAGGTGCGCAGCGTGGGGACCGGGCAGGCGACATTGGATTTCGACCAGGACGGCGAAGACTTCGAGGCCGCGCTCGCACGCAGCGGGGCCATGCCGCTGCCACCCTACATCGCGGCCAAACGCCCGGCGGACGCGCGCGATCTGACGGATTATCAGACCGTCTGGGCACGCAACACCGGCGCCGTGGCGGCGCCCACGGCCTCTCTTCATTTCGATGAACCGCTTCTCAGCGCGCTGCGCGCGCGCGGCGTCGGCATGACCTTTGTCACCCTCCACGTCGGCGCCGGCACCTTCCTTCCGGTGAAGGTCGACGATGTAAAAGACCACCGCATGCACGCTGAGACGGGCGATATCACCCCGGATGCTGCAAGGGCGATCAACGCCGCGCGTGCCGCGGGCGGGCGGATCATCCCGGTGGGCACCACGGCGCTGCGTGTGCTGGAAACCGCGGCGACCGCCGACGGTCGCCTTGCACCCTGGTCGGGTGCTACAGAAATCTTCATCTATCCCGGCTACAGTTTTCGCATGGCCGACGGGCTAATGACCAATTTCCACCTGCCAAAGTCAACCTTGATGATGCTGGTATCCGCCCTGATGGGCAAAGACCGGATCATGGACCTCTACGCCCACGCGATCCGCGAACACTACCGCTTCTTTTCCTACGGCGACGCCTCTCTGCTGATCCCCGAGGGATAAATTCGACCTGCGCACGTCGTTTGCGCGACAGCCTGGCACGGCGGAACTGCGTAACGCAAAGGGACGAACCGCGAGGAGCAGGGCAGGCGATGTTATCGGTTCTGGCAAGTGTTTGGGCGTTGCTTCTGGGCATGATGCTCCTGCAGGTCGGCAACGGCATGCAGGCCACGCTCATGGGCATCCGCGGCAACATCGAAGGTTTTTCGACCTTTGATCTTTCGCTGATTACATCGGCCTATTTCGTGGGCTTTCTCGGTGGCTCGCGGCTGACGCCGGAGTTCATCCGGCGCGTGGGCCACGTGCGTGTCTTCGCGGCGCTCGGGTCGTTCCTGTCCGCAGCCGTCATTCTCTACCCGGCGATGACCGATCCCTACAGCTGGATTCTGCTCAGGGTGCTGGTCGGGTTTTGCCTTTCAGGCGCCTATGTCACCGCCGAAAGCTGGCTGAACAACGCCGCCACCAATGACACGCGGGGCAAGGCGCTGTCGCTATATATGATCGTCCAGATGCTCGGGATCGTCGCGGCGCAGGGGCTTTTGAACGTGGCGGACCCGGCTGGTTGGCTTCTTTTTGTGATCCCCTCGGTACTGGTATCGCTGTCCTTCGCCCCGATCCTTCTGTCGATTACGCCGACACCGGCCTTTGAGACCACCAAACCCATGTCCCTGCGGGAACTTTACCACAACTCGCCACTGGCCTTCGTGGGCATGTTTCTGCTCGGCGGGGTCTTCTCAGCACAGTTCGGTATGTCGGCAGTTTACGCAACGCTTGCGGGCTTTTCCGTGGCCGAAGTTTCGACCTTTGTTGCGGCGATTTTTGTCGGCTCGCTCATCCTGCAATATCCTATCGGCTGGCTTTCGGACCGGATGGACCGGCGCGTGCTGGTTCTGGGCGCCGCGGTTCTTGGCCTTTTCGGAGCGATCGTGGGGCTGACCATCGGCAGCAGCTTTACCGTTGTTCTGGCGGCGGGCTTTCTGGTGGGTGGAGTGTCGAACCCACTTTATTCGCTGCTCATCGCCTATCTCAACGACTACCTCGAAACCGACGATATGGCGGCGGCCTCGGGCGGGCTTCTCTTCGTCAACGGGCTGGGAGCAATTGCGGGCCCGCTCGTTACAGGTTGGATCATGGATGCCATCGGACCCGGCGGGTTCTGGCTGTTTCTGGCAGTGCTTCTGGCGTCGATCGCCGTCTACACGGCCTTCCGGATGACACAGCGCGAAAGCAGCTACGCCCAGGACGAATACGAGCCGGTCAGCTATGCACCGGTCGTGCCCGGCGTCTCGCCGGTCGCCATCGAAACTGCGCAGGAGATCTATATCGACAATGCTGCCGAAGAAGAAGCGGACGGCGACGGCCACGCGAGCGTTGCCAAGTCGTCATAAAACTGTAAAGATTCAAGTGGCCTGGGGGGACATCCCAAGGAGGAGGGGCAGATGGTAAGCCCAACCGAAGTACTCAGTTTCTGGCTGGAAGAGGTCGGGACGTCCGGGTGGTACAAACAGGATGACGCGGTAGACGCCGCGATCCGTGATCGTTTTCTTGAAGCATGGACTGCCGCCGAAGCGGATCTTGCCGCGCTTGACGACTGGTGCGCGACGCCCGAGGGGACGCTTGCCGCTCTGATCCTGGTTGATCAGTTTCCGCGCAATCTGTTCCGGGGCGACGGTCGGTCGTTCGCCACCGATGGCAAGGCGCGGGCCGTGGCGAAGAAAGCGATTGAGCGGGGCTGGGATCTGCGCCTGCCCGAGCCGCAGCGCCAGTTCTTCTACACCCCGCTCCTGCATTCAGAATGCCTCTACGATCAGGACCGCTGCGTCCGGTTGATGGCGACGCGCCTTGCAAGTGTTCCCGACCACCTGGTGCACGCCAAGGCGCACCGCGAGGTTATCCGCCGCTTCGGCCGCTTTCCGACGCGCAATGAGGCACTGCAGCGGCCGCATACAACACCGGAACGCGCTTTCGTCGAAACCGAAGGCGGCTACGGCGCTGTGGTCAGAGCCCTCCGCGCCGCCTGACAGGACGGCGCAGAAGTCACGCCGGATACCGCAAGGTAAACCCTGCGTGCAATCCCGCTATGCGCGACACCTTGAATGCTAGAGCCGCGGCCACAGGTAGTTTAACGTCAAACTACCATTCTTGGATTCGGAGGGCCCCATGGCCGATCAGACGTTTGATGTTGTGGTTATAGGTGCAGGACCCGGCGGGTACGTCGCCGCCATACGCGCGGCGCAACTTGGTCTGAACACCGCGATCATCGAACGCGAACATATGGGCGGCATCTGCCTGAACTGGGGCTGCATCCCCACAAAGGCCATGCTTCGGTCATCGGAAGTCTTCCATCTTATGGAACGCGCGAAGGACTTCGGTCTGAAAGCAGATGGCGTGGGCTATGATCTGGAGGCCGTGGTCAAACGCAGCCGCGCGGTGGCCAAGCAGCTGTCCTCGGGCGTCAGCCACCTGGTGAAAAAGAACAAGATCACCGCCATCATGGGTGAGGCAACGATTGCCGCCAAAGGCACAGTCAGCGTCAAGACCGAGAAGGGCACCGAAACACTGAAAGCGCCGAACATTATTCTGGCCACCGGCGCGCGCGCGCGCGAGTTGCCGGGGCTTGAAGCGGATGGTGATCTCGTCTGGACCTACAAACACGCCCTTGTGCCCGCCCGGATGCCCAAAAAGCTTCTGGTCATCGGCTCTGGCGCTATTGGGATAGAGTTCGCCAGCTTCTACAACACGCTTGGCGCGGAGACGACGGTGGTGGAGGTCATGGACCGCATCCTGCCCGTGGAAGACGAAGAGATCAGCGCATTCGCCAAAAAGAGCTTTGCCAAGCAGGGCATGAAGATCATGGAAAAGGCCATGGTCAAGCAGCTCGACCGCGGCAAGGGCAAGGTCACCGCCCATATCGAGGCAGGTGGCAAAACAGAAACCCACGACTTTGATACGGTCATTTCGGCCGTCGGAATTGTCGGAAATGTGGAAGGTCTCGGGCTCGAAGCCCTGGGGGTTAAGATTGACCGCACCCATGTGGTGACCGACGCATTCTGCCGAACGGGCGTTGAGGGTCTCTATGCCATCGGCGATATCGCCGGAGCGCCCTGGCTTGCGCACAAGGCCAGCCACGAGGGTGTCATGGTGGCCGAACTGATTGCTGGCAAGAATAACGTCCATCCGGTGAAACCCCAAAGCATCGCCGGCTGCACCTACTGCCAGCCGCAGGTCGCCAGCGTTGGCTATTCCGAGGCAAAGGCCAAGGAACTGGGATACGACATCAAGGTCGGCCGCTTCCCCTTCATCGGCAACGGCAAGGCGATTGCCCTGGGCGAGCCCGAAGGCTTGGTCAAAACCGTCTTTGACGCCAAAACCGGTGAACTACTGGGCGCACATATGATCGGCGCGGAAGTGACCGAGCTCATTCAGGGCTACGTCGTGGGCCGCCAGCTGGAGACGACGGAAGAGGACCTGATGGAAACGGTCTTCCCGCATCCGACCCTCAGCGAGATGATGCACGAAAGTGTGCTCGACGCCTACGGGCGCGCCATCCACTTCTAGGTCAGATTTCCACTCCCTTTCCGAGACTGGACAGGAAGGGGCGTTCAGGCGCCGCTTCCGGAAGGGGGGCGGGCACCGGCGAAACCTCAGGCTTGCCACCGGGCACCGACTGTTCGGGGATCGTCACCGTGATCGTCTTGGAAAGCGGCCCGGTCTCCGTTGCATACGGCTTGTGCTTGAGGTCTTGCAGCGTAACCCAGATCGTATGCTGTCCTGGCGGCAGATCGCCGAGGTCGAAGATCGGAGACGTGGCAGTACCAAGAAGGCGGTTACCGAGATGCACCTGCGCCTTTCCAACAACCACGTCGTCGGGAATGACGTCGCCGCAGAGATCGATGAAAAGAAAGTCCTTGGTTTCCACGATCAGCGTCCAGCGCCCGTCCCGATAGGGTTGAACGATCAGCTCGGTCTGTGGAATGGGGAGGTCCCCGACAAAGGCCACATGGGGCATCGGATCTTCGGCACGCGGGGCGAGGGTGCCAAAGCCCGCTAGCAGCACAAAGATCGACAGACTTGCCGCGATGTGCAGGCTGCGCTGCGGAATGCGGATTCTCGACTGGAACAGCTCCTGGATCGCGGAGCGTGTGGCCGGGCGCTTGGTCCGGTGTGTGGTCGGGCGCATGGCCGGGTGGGGGAACAGTGCCTTCGTCTTCGGCAAGGCCGGCATGCGGAAATGGAAGAGTCCGGCGCGCTTTCGCGGTGACCTCGGCTTTGGACTGGCGCCCTTTTTGAATTGCGGCTTGGCAAGAGCTCTGCGGGCAGCGGACGTCGCCGGTGCAACAGCGGCGCGGCGTGGCTTCGGCGCCGGTTGGGGCTTTGGCGCCGGATATGGCTTTGAGGGCTTGGCTATTTTCGCCGTGCGCCGCGCGCCGGGCCGAAGTGGCACCAGCGCCCAAAGCAGCTCGGCCGGCAGGTCCGAAAGCGTATGGGCCGACAGAGTGCGTTCCAGATCGGGCAGGAGGTACCGGTCATGCATGGCGCGGCCTCCCGTCCATGGGGGCGCTCACGGTTTGCACGACCGACGGGGTACACAGGGCAAAGACGGCGCCAAGGGCATAAAGGTGCAGATAGGCCCCCACTGGTACCCCCAGAACAACCGCAAGCGCGGCCTGCACCAGCACCGCCATCAGCGCGGCCAGGCGCGTGGCCAAGCCAAGGATCAGCAGGATTCCGGCGACGGTAGTTGCCGCGCCGAAGGTCTGGACGAGCGCGATCGAAGAGAAGCCAAGGATCGATACACCGGACTGTTCGATCAGGGTCACGCGGACAGAGGGTGCCAGAAACCCGCCGATAAAGCCGTCCCAAATCAGCGCGATGCCAAAGAGAATCTGAGCAGTCCGCCAGGCCGCTCCCGAGATCGCGGCGGGCGGAACGTAGGCCGGTTTTTGCGTCACGAGACGCTCGACCGCCGCTGTGCCATCGTCGCAAAGAAGGATCAAAAGACAGGCGGCCAGCACGATCAGGCCGTCCGGGCCAGCGAGCCCGCCGCCGAAGGTGACCGCGCCGTAGGCAGTCAGCGCGACCAGGAGCAGGGCCCCAAGCCTTGTCAGGAGCCCGGTAATAAGCAAGAGCGCCGTGAAGGCAGTGGAAAACCAGATTGCGGTCTCATAGGTAGCGTGGTGCAGCGAGGCATCGGGGACGATCAGTTGCGCGGCGTGGTACCGCATGGTTCCCGGTGCAGGAAACGCCCCGATCAGGCCGAGGATCAGAATGGCGCCGAAGGAGACGCGCAGCGCCAGACCGGCTGGCAGGAGCCGGAAAGCCGAAAGCTCTCTGGCGGAGGCATCGAACCGCATGGCATGCCAGGCCATCAGCGCCACGAGGGCCGCGGTCAGAAGGGCGGGACCAAGGCCGACAGCCTCCACGCGGGCGATGTTGTCAAAGCTGGTGCGCAACGCGTCAGGCGACAAAGCCCAGCCCTCGCGCGCCTGCGCAAAGGACGGGCAGATTGCCCAGAAAAGTCCGGGCAAAAGGCGCTTGAACTGGAAGGTCACTCCGCTCTCCGTCAGATCGTGACGAACCTAGGCGCACTCTGCGGCGGGAAGCGCGCAAAAGCGTGGCCAAAATGGGGCAATGCCGTCACGGCACGCGGATGGCACACCGCCTCTTCGGGGTGCCAAAGTCTAAGGCGCAAGCGCTGTAGTTCACATTTTGTTCTCACTTTTTCATTGGAGACTCACGCCGCTTCGCTTATGTGTTCGGGATTGGTGAGGACCGGCACATGCCCGAATTGAAGAAGATCGAGGTGCGCGGCGCGCGCGAGCACAACCTCAAATCAATCGACGTGGACATCCCCCGCGATGAACTTGTTGTAATCACAGGACTTTCCGGTTCCGGAAAGTCTTCGCTCGCCTTCGATACGATCTACGCGGAAGGCCAGCGGCGGTATGTGGAGAGCCTTTCGGCCTACGCGCGGCAGTTCCTCGACATGATGGAAAAACCCGATGTCGATCACATCTCGGGCCTCAGCCCGGCGATTTCCATCGAGCAGAAGACCACGTCCAAGAACCCGCGGTCCACAGTGGGCACGGTCACCGAGATCTACGACTACCTCCGCCTGCTCTTCGCGCGGGTTGGTACGCCATATTCTCCGGCCACCGGGCTGCCGATTGAGGCACAGCAGGTACAAGATATGGTCGACCGGATCATGGCGCTGGAAGAGGGGACGCGCGGCTATCTTCTGGCGCCCATCGTGCGTGACCGGAAAGGCGAATACCGCAAGGAGTTTGCCGAACTGCGCAAGCAGGGCTTTCAACGCGTGAAGGTCGACGGGCAGTTCTACGAACTGGAAGAGCCGCCCACACTCGACAAGAAATTCCGTCATGACATTGATGTGGTGGTGGACCGGATCGTTGTGCGCGAGGGGCTGGAAACCCGGCTTGCCGACAGCCTGCGCACCGCGCTTGATCTGGCCGATGGGATTTCGATTCTCGAAACTGCCCCGACACAGGGCGATCCAGAGCGCATAACCTTTTCGGAAAAATTCGCCTGCCCGGTCTCAGGCTTCACGATCCCTGAGATCGAGCCGCGCCTTTTTTCGTTCAACGCGCCTTTCGGGGCCTGCCCGGCCTGCGACGGTCTGGGGGTGGAGTTGTTCTTCGACGAACGCTTGGTGGTGCCGGACCAGAACCTCAAGATCTATGACGGTGCGCTGGCGCCGTGGCGCAAGGGCAAGTCGCCTTACTTCCTGCAAACGATCGAGGCCATCGCGCGCCACTACGAGTTTGACAAAAACACCAAGTGGAAAGACCTGCCGGCCCATGTCCAGCAGGTCTTCCTCTACGGCTCGGGCGATGACGAGATACTCTTCCGCTACGACGAGGGCGGGCGCGTCTACCAGGTGACGCGGCCCTTCGAAGGCGTAATCCCGAACATGGAGCGCCGCTACCGCGAGACGGATTCCAACTGGATCCGCGAAGAGTTCGAGCGCTACCAGAACAACCGCCCCTGCGGCAGCTGCGGCGGCTACCGCCTGCGGGAAGAAGCGTTGGCGGTGAAAATCGCTGGTCTCCATATCGGCCAGGTGGTCGAGATGTCGATCCGCGAGGCGCTGACCTGGATCACCGACGCGCCAGAGCATTTGTCGGCCCAGAAGAACGAAATCGCCCGGGCCATCCTGAAGGAAATCCGCGAACGGCTGGGCTTTCTGAACAACGTGGGTCTTGAGTATCTTACCTTGTCGCGCTCCAGCGGGACGCTGTCGGGCGGTGAAAGCCAGCGGATCCGGTTGGCCTCGCAAATCGGCTCGGGCCTGACCGGGGTGCTCTACGTGCTCGACGAACCTTCCATCGGTCTGCACCAGCGCGACAACGATCGCCTGCTCGGCACGCTCAAGAACCTGCGCGACCAGGGCAACACGGTCATCGTGGTCGAACATGACGAAGAGGCGATCCGCGAAGCCGACTATGTGTTCGACATCGGCCCCGGCGCAGGCGTCCATGGCGGACAGGTCGTCTCGAAAGGGCGGCCCGAGGAGATCGCCGCCGACCCGGCCTCGGTCACCGGGCAATACCTGTCAGGCGTGCGTGAAATTGCGGTGCCTGCCGAACGCCGCAAGGGCAATGGCAAGTCGATCAAGGTGGTTAAGGCCACCGGCAACAACCTCAAAGACGTCACCGCAGAGTTCCCGCTGGGCAAGTTTGTCTGCGTCACCGGCGTTTCGGGCGGCGGTAAATCCACGCTGACCATCGAAACGCTGTTTAAAACCGCGTCCATGCGCCTCAACGGCGCGCGGCAGACCCCGGCGCCCTGTGAGACGATCAAGGGGCTGGAACACCTGGACAAGGTGATCGACATTGACCAGCGGCCCATCGGACGCACGCCGCGTTCGAACCCCGCGACTTACACCGGCGCCTTCACGCCCATCCGTGACTGGTTCGCCGGTCTTCCCGAGGCGAAAACGCGGGGCTACAAGCCGGGGCGCTTTAGCTTCAACGTCAAGGGCGGTCGTTGCGAGGCTTGCCAGGGCGACGGGGTTATCAAGATCGAGATGCATTTCCTGCCCGACGTCTACGTCACCTGCGAAACCTGCCACGGCGCGCGGTACAACCGCGAGACGCTGGAGGTGAAGTTCAAGGGCAAGAGCATCGCCGACGTGCTTGATATGACCGTTGAAGACGCGCAGGAGTTCTTCAAGGCCGTGCCGTCAATTCGCGAAAAGATGGACGCGCTTGTCCGCGTTGGTCTTGGCTACATCAAGGTGGGTCAGCAGGCCACGACGCTTTCGGGCGGAGAGGCGCAGCGGGTGAAACTGTCGAAGGAACTGTCAAAACGCTCCACGGGCCGCACGCTTTATATCCTCGACGAGCCGACCACCGGCCTGCACTTTGAAGACGTTCGCAAGCTCCTGGAAGTGCTGCACGAACTCGTCGAACAGGGCAACACTGTGATCGTCATCGAACACAACCTCGATGTGATCAAGACTGCTGACTGGATCATCGACATCGGCCCTGAAGGCGGCGATGGCGGCGGCGAAATCGTGGCCGTCGGTACGCCGGAAGAGGTGGCCGACGAACCGCGAAGCCACACCGGGCGCTATCTGAAAGAGATCCTTGAAGCCCGCCGGGTCGCTGCTGAATAGCGGGCAGTTGGTGGGGCAGGGCGTGTCTTCAGTTCCTCAGGCCGGAGATCGGGCCGATGACGCGCAAGACGGCCTGGGTGCTCAGATCGACGACATAGACAACGTTGTCGAAGACGACATAGGCCGCGTCGCGCCCCGGGGGACCGAGTCCATAGTCGCCCCCGTGGATCGGCACGCGGCCGTCCTTGGGCACGCAATCGCCAGCCGCTAAGTCCCGGGCGGGGTCAGGGTGCGTGCAGGCCTGCGCCGGCATCGCCGTCGCCGCAAGGCAGAAGGCAAAAAGGGAAATCACCGACACCCATCGCATCGGCAGGTCAGTTGCCAGGGGCGTTGCGCTTTTCGAACCGTGGCAACATGGCCGAGAAATCGCGGCCCTTGCCGTCTTCCTCTTCCACAAAGACCCGGTAAAGCTCTGCCGCCGCCGCGCCCATGGGGGTGTCGGCGTCGGCGTCGGCTGCTGCGGCCTGGCTCAGGCGCAGGTCCTTCAGCATAAGATCGGCGGCAAAGCCCGGTTGGTAGCCGTTGTCGGCGGGCGACGTCGGGCCGACGCCCGGGGCCGGGCAATAAGCGTTCATGGTCCAGCTGTAGCCCGAAGAGGTCGAGACGACATCGAACATCGCCTGCCGGTCGAGCCCCAGCTTATCAGCCAGGGCAAAGGCCTCGCAGGTGGCAATCATGGTAACGCCGAGGATCATGTTGTTGCAGATCTTTGCCGCCTGACCATTTCCGGATGGCCCGCAGTGAACGGCCTTCTGCCCCATGATCTCAAAAAGCGGTTTGGCGGTCTCAAAGGCGTCCGCAGGCCCACCCACCATGAAAGTCAGCGTGCCCGCCGCCGCGCCGCCGACGCCGCCTGAGACGGGCGCATCGAGGGGGCGGATGCCGGCGGTTTCAGCCTCGCCCGCAACGGCGCGGGCGCTGGCCACATCCACGGTCGAACAGTCGAGCAGCACAGCGCCCTCGGTCATCCTGGGCAGAATGTCCGCGGCCACGGCCCGCAAGATCTCTCCGGTGGGCAGCATGGTGATCACCACGTCTGCGCCCTCTGCCGCTATCGCAGCGCTTTCCGCCATGTCGATCCCGTCGGGAGTTGCGGCCACATCGAAGCCGGTAACCGGGTGCCCCGCCGCAATCAGATTGGCGGCCATCGGCGCGCCCATGTTTCCAAGGCCGATAAATCCAATGTTCATGCGGCGTCCTCCCAGGTCAGTGCGTCTTCGGACATCGGCTGCAGCATCCGCGCCACCTCGGCCGCCGAGACGTCGCTGGCGTGCGCGTGCCGCCATTTGGGCGCGCGGTCCTTGTCGATGATCGCGGCGCGAATTCCTTCCAGAAAATCGCCGTTTTCCATGGACCTGGCCGTTAAACGGTATTCAAGGTCGAGCGCCTTGCGAATGTCCTCGCTGCCGCGCAGGCGGTGAATCATCTCAACCGCCACGGCCATGGAAAGCGGGCTGTTGCGGCCAAGAGCCTTGAGCGCCTTGGTGGCAAATTCGCCGTCTCCATGGGTCAGGCTGTTGACGATATCAAGCAGGGTTTCACCGCCGAAGTGGTGATCGATCTCTCCCTGCTGCGCCGCGAGCGCGCTTCCGGGCGGGACTTCGGCGGCGGCATCGACGTGGCTCCAGTCGCCGGTGTCTTCCAAAGCCGCTGTCAGAGCAGGCCAGCGGTCTTCGGACACGTAGTAATCGGCGAACCCGGCAAGGAGTGCATCGCCCGGTCCCATGCGCGTCGCCGTGGTGCCCAGATACTCGCCCAGTCGCCCGGGGGCCTGCGCCAACAAAAGCGACCCACCCACATCGGGTACTAGGCCGATGCCGCACTCCGGCATGGCGATCTGGCTTGTTTCGCCCACGATCCGGTGGCTTGCATGGCAGCCGACGCCCACGCCGCCGCCCATCGTGAAGCCGTGCAGGAAGGTGACGACCGGCTTGGGAAAGTCGAATAGGCGCGCGTTCATCCGGTATTCATCGCGCCAGAACCGGCGGCCATAGGCGAAATCGCCCGCCGTCCCCGTAGCATACATCTCGGCAATATCGCCGCCTGCGCAGAAGGCGCGCCCGGGAGCGCCGTCGATGATCAGAAGATCAAGCGCCGCGTCTTCCGCCCAATCCTTCAGGGCCGCGTCAATGCCCATGACCATGTCATAGGTCAGGGCGTTCATTGCGTCGGGCCGGTTCAGCGTGATCCGGCCCGCACGACCAGCCTTGCGGATGTCGATGTCGCTCACGCCCGGTCAGCCAGCATCGAGCGGGAGACTATCACGCGCATGATTTCATTGGTCCCTTCAAGGATCTGATGCACCCGCAGGTCACGGACGATCTTCTCGATCCCGTAGTCGCCAAGATAGCCGTAACCGCCGTGCAGTTGCAGGCACTGGTCCGCCACGCGGCTGCCGACCTCGGTCACCAGCTTCTTGGCCATGGCGCAGTAGCGGCTGGCGTCGGGCGCGTCGGTATCAAGCTTCCAGGCGGCTTGGCGCAGAAATGTCCGCGCCGACTGCAGTTCGATCTCCATATCCGCAAGGCGGAACTGGAGCGCCTGGAACTGGTCGAGCCGTTGCCCAAAGGCCTTCCGCTCGGCCATATACGCGAGTGTCTGGTCGAGCGCGGCCTGCGCTCCGCCAAGGGAGCAGGCGGCAATGTTCAGCCGCCCTCCGTCAAGTCCCGCCATGGCATAGCGGAACCCGGCGCCTTCTTCGCCCAGAAGGTTCGCGGCGGGCACCGCGCAGGCGTCAAGCTGAACCTGCCGCGTGGGTTGCGACCGCCAGCCCATTTTGTCCTCAAGCCCGCCGAAACTGAGGCCCGGAGCGGCGTCTTCAACGACGAGTGCGGAAATGCCCCGCGGGCCGTCATCGCCCGTGCGGCACATGACGATATAGGCGTCAGAGTAACCGCCACCGGAAATAAACGCTTTTGTTCCGGTAAGTTGGTAACCTTCGTTCGTGCGCTCGGCGCGGGTTTTCAGTGCCGCGGCGTCCGAGCCGGAGCCGGGTTCCGTCAGGCAATAGGAAAACACCGTCTCCATGGATATTGCGGGCGGCAGAAAGCGGTTCTTCAACTCGTCCGAGCCGAAACTGTCGATCATCCGGGCGCACATGTTGTGGATCGACAGGAAGGCTGCGACCGAGGGGCAGGCGGCGGAAAGGGCCTCGAACACCAGCGTCGCGCTCAGCCGGTCAAGGCCCGTGCCACCGCCGTCTTCGGAGACATAGAGCGCGCCAAAACCCAAGTCAGCGAGTTTTGGCCACAAATCCTTGGGGATCGTGCCTTCGGCTTCCCAGGTGCGGGCATAAGGGGCGATTTCCTCGGCGCCAAAGCCATGGGCCATGTCGAAGATCGCCCGATGCTCGTCACTCAGCGCAAAATCCATGGCCTCCCTCCACTGTAATTCCGCCCATCCTGTGTTGCGCGCAAGACGCCCGGATTCAAGGCGTGATGCCCCGTCTCCGCACAGTCAAAACCCAGACCTTGGTATAGTGTGTTGCGAATTTGCTACGCTTTTGCAGTGATCGGCCATTCGCGTTAACCTAAATTCGGGTGAATCATTGTGGGGTCACACGACTCGGCGATGATGTTGCGTGTGGGGCTGTAAAGGATGCTGCAATGCAGATCCGAAGTTTTCCCCAGGGTAGTGCAGTGATGAGGGTCCCGCGGAGTGCGTGCGGGTTATTGCTGGTAGCTGCACAAGACTGCAGCTGATTTAGGGGCGGCGCGCTCCCACCACGGTCAGAACCGCGTTCAACCGACAAGCGGTGAGAGTGCGCCAAACCTCCCGAAGCTCAGGTCAATCCATGGCCTTGAAGTTGAACTCGCCGCCCTCCTTGATGCCGCTCGGCCAGCGTGCCGTGATGGTTTTTGTGCGTGTGTAGAACCGGAAGGCATCGGGCCCGTGCTGGTTGAGATCGCCGAAAGCCGATTTCTTCCAGCCGCCGAAGGTATGGTAGGCCAGCGGTACCGGGATCGGGACATTCACCCCCACCATGCCGATGTTGATGCGGTTCGCGAAATCCCGGGCGGTGTCGCCGTCGCGGGTGAAGATCGCGGTGCCGTTGCCATATTCATGGTCCATGGCCAGGCCAAGCGCCTCTTCGTAGGACCCCGCGCGGACGGTCGACAGCACCGGCCCGAAGATCTCGGTCTTGTAGATGTCCATGTCCGGCGTCACGCGGTCGAAAAGATGGGGGCCGACGAAGAACCCGTCTTCGTAGCCCTGCAGGCTGAACCCGCGGCCATCAACTACAAGCTCGGCCCCTGCATCGACGCCCGACTGCACAAGGCGCTCAATATTGGCCTTGGCGGCGGCGGTCACAACGGGGCCGTAGTCAACCTCGTCCCCGGCGCCATAGGGCCCGACTTTCAGCTTTTCGATGCGCGGCACAAGCTTTTCAACCAGCCGGTCGGCGGTTTCATCGCCCACGGGCACAGCGACCGAGATCGCCATGCAACGTTCGCCTGCCGCCCCGTAGCCCGACCCGACTAGCGCATCCGCCGCTTGATCCATGTCGGCGTCTGGCATGACAATCATGTGGTTCTTGGCGCCACCAAAGCACTGCACTCTTTTGCCGTTGGCGCAGCCGCGGCTGTAGATGTATTCGGCAATGGGCGTGGATCCGACAAAGCCGATGCCCTGGATCACCGGGTTATCCAGGATCGCGTCCACAGCTTCCTTGTCGCCATTCACTACCTGCAACAGCCCATCGGGCAGGCCCGCTTCCTGCAGCAGTTCGGCCAGCATGACGGGCACGGTGGGGTCGCGTTCCGAGGGCTTGAGGATAAAGGCATTGCCGCAGGCCAGAGCCGGGCAGAACTTCCACATGGGGATCATGGCAGGAAAGTTGAACGGCGTGATCCCTGCCACCACGCCGAGCGCCTGGCGCATGGAGAACATGTCGATGCCCGGTCCTGCGCTGTCGGTGAACTCGCCCTTCAGAAGATGGGGCGCACCGATGCAGAACTCGGCCACTTCCAGCCCGCGCTGTACATCGCCCTTGGCGTCCGGCACGGTTTTGCCGTGCTCGCGGCTCAGCGCCTCGGCCAGTTTGTCCATGTCCCGGTTGAGAAGCTGGACGAATTTCATCAGGACCCGCGCACGCTTTTGCGGGTTCGTCGCCGCCCAGGCCGGTTGCGCGGCAGCAGCACTGGCTACGGCGGCGTCCAGTTCGGCCTTGGTGGCTAGGGCTACTTGCGCCTGGACCTCACCGGTGGCCGGATTGAAGACATCTGCGGTCCGGCCCGTGCCGGCCACGCGTTTGCCATCGATGAAGTGCGGTATTTCGTACATCTGTCGCCTCCCAAGCGGTCGTTTACGCGGGACACTACGACAGAAGCTTCACCGGGGAAAAGCGGAAGATGCCGCGCGAGAGTCGCAAAACCCAGCCTTTCGGGATCTTGCCAATGCCGCCTCCTGACGCACGCAAAGCTTGACAGACGGACACAACCGGCGCGACCCTTCCTGTCACCTTTTGGTGAAGTGATAGGAGAACGCGGAATGCTCGTTCAGACGATCCTGAAATCCAAGGCCGACGACGGTGTTGTCACCGTCAGACCCGACATCACCGTATCAGACGCTGCCAGCCTGCTCAGTCAAAGGCGCATCGGTACTGTGGTTGTGTCCGCCGATGGCGAAAGTGCAGACGGCATCCTGTCGGAGCGGGACATCGTGGGAGAGATCGGGCGCCGGGGCCCGGGCTGCCTGTCGGATACCGTGGCCACGCTGATGACAAAGCAGCTCGTCACCTGTACTCCCGCCGACACGGCCGATGCTGTGCTGTCGAAAATGACCGAGGGCCGGTTCCGCCACATGCCGGTAATGGATGGCGACCGGATGGTTGGTCTGATCTCGCTCGGCGATGTGGTCAAGGCGCTTCTCAAGGAGCTCGCCATGGAGAAGGACGCTCTGCAGGATATGATCATGGGCCACTAGGCCGGATCGGTCCTTTCGGCCACGATTGATTTTTGTTTGCAGGCGGTTAACTGTCGCGTCGAAGCGAGAGGGGCGCGATCATGCGGACTGGACTTTATCCGGGTACATTCGACCCGGTGACACTGGGGCACATCGATATCATCAAGCGAGCGGCCACTTTGGTGGACAAGCTGGTCATTGGCGTCGCGATCAACCGCGACAAGGGCCCGCTGTTCTCACTGGAAGAGCGTGTGGCAATGGTCGAGCAAGTCGCGGCACCCATCGCGCGCGAGAAAGACATCGTTGTAACTGTGCATGCCTTCGAAAATCTGCTCATCGATTGCGCGCGCGATGTGGGCGCTTCGATTATCGTCCGGGGTCTCCGCGCCGTCGCCGATTTCGAATACGAGTTCCAGATGGTCGGTATGAACCGCCGCCTCGACGACCAGATCGAAACGGTCTTTCTGATGGCCGAAGCCGAACACCAGGCGATCGCGTCGAAACTGGTCAAGGAAATCGCCCGTTTGGGAGGGGATGTGGCAAGCTTTGTGACGCCACAGGTCCAGACGGCCTTGATCACGAAACTGGGCAAGTAAACCACGGATACGACAACGAAAATGGCCGCCCCTTGGGGAGAAAAGGGGCGGCCGCGCCGGAAGCGTGACGGTGAGAGGGCCGTCCGAATGAAGAGCACGCCAGGCAGGGCGTGCGGTTCAGGCGAAATCAAGTGTCTCGAATGGCTTTGATCAAATATCCTCAAGGTCCTTTCGGCAGGCGTTTGGGATGTGGGAGCGTGCCATCGGCGGTGCGATCCGCCAGAAAGACGTTCAGCGCCGCCAGATCGCCGTCGGTCAGAAACGCGGGCGCGTGGAACGGCAAGGCGGCGGTCGCTCCGACCACTTCTGCACCACGTGTCGAGGCCGGGATCGGGATGGGATTGGGGGTCGCACCCAGGCGCCCCGCGCTGCCGTCCTGCAACAGATCTCCGTGGCACACGGCGCAATTCTCAAGGTAAATCAGGGCGCCCTCCGACCAGCCAGCGACGACGGTCGCCGGCTTACCATCAGGCAATACCATCGAGGCGGCAGGGAAAGTCATTGGCGTGAAGTCGGCGTGCCCGGTCCGGTCAGATGCGGCCCCCAGGAGTGGCAGCAGCGTGAGCGAAAGGAGTACAATCGAGACAGGCACAACAAACCAGGCGAGGCAAAGCCCGGTCGCCGACTGGTCGAACAAGTTCCTGGTCGTTGGCACTGTCCCGTTCCTTGGTCATAACTGATCTGTCTGACATGGCAGGTAGCAAAAACCAGGCGGTTTCCCTTCCAATAAACCCACGAACTTTTTCAGGTTTCCTGACGGGCAGGGAAATCAGAAACGCTTCCTGCACCCGGGCTTGCCAGAGGGGGCTGTTTTTTGCTTTTTTTACTTATGGATAGGGGGGAGAGGTCGAAGATGTCGACAGCAGCTTTGAAGGCGGTTTTTGCAAGCGTTCTGATTTTTTTGTGCATTTCGTCGGCCGCGGCGCAGGACGCGACAGAGGAGTCGCCGTCACTGACCGACCAAATGGAAGATGTTTTCGTCGCCCCGGTGGTGATCGACGGGGACGTGCTCTTCGTTGTCAGAGGATCGAGCGCCCTGCCTGCGGACGAACGCGCCGAGACGATCCAGCAGAGGATTATCGACATTGCCGAAAGCAGTGAGGCGGAGGCTATCACTCTGACCACCCGCGACATGGAGTTCGGCAAAGCGATTTCCATCGATGGCACCATGGTCTCGGTCGTCACCTCGGCCGACGCCGAATTGGAGCAGATGGACATCGAGGTGCTCGCGGATCTCCAGTCGGTTGCGATTGAAGAGGCTGTTCTGACGTACCGCCGGGATAGATCCGACGCGGCACGCGTGGAAAGCGCCCTTGCCGCCATGGGCTGGACGGTCGCCTTTCTGATTTTCACGGTTCTGTTCTTCTGGCGGCGCGGTGCCCTGGTGGATGGTGGAGCGCGCCTGGCCGAGCGCCAGTTCAGCCAGGTAGAAGAGGCCACAGCGTCCATCGTGCGAGGCAAGGCGCTTGCCGGGCTCGCGCGCTACGGCTTGCAGGTCCTGATGTGGGTCCTCTTCTTCGTGGTCCTTTACTACTACCTTAGTTTCGTCCTGCTCTCTTTTGCGGAAACCCGTGTCGTTGCAGAGGTGCTGCTGACCTATGTGACCGACCCGCTGATCAATATATTCACCGGTTTTGTCGGCTACCTGCCAAACCTTGTCACACTGGTGATCATAGTCGTCGTCACGCGCTACATCGTCACGGGTCTTAAGGTCTTCTTTGAGAACATTGACGCGGGCACCATCGAACTGAAGGAGTTCGAGCGTCACTGGGTTCAGCCCACGTTCAACATCGCTCGGGTCGTGGTGATCCTCGTCGCGCTGGTCTTCGCCTATCCCTATATACCCGGCTCAGACAGTGCGGCGTTCCAGGGCCTCACGATCCTGGCCGGTGTCATGGTGTCGCTCGGTTCAAACACCGTTGTGTCAAACATGATGGCGGGCCTCTTCGTCATTTACCGGCGCAGTACCAATTTGGGCGACCGTATTAAGGTCGGAGACCAGATTGGCGATGTTGTTGAGATCAAGCTGATGGAGACACTGCTGAAGTCCGTGAAGAACGAGATGATCAGTATCCCCAACTCGCAGCTTCTGAACTCGGAAGTCGTCAACTACTCGCGCCGCATCGACGGGCGCGGTCTCCTCGTCCATACAACCGTGGGCATAGGGTATGAGGAACCACCCGAAAAAGTGCAGGCCATGCTGATCGAAGCGGCGCGGCGGACCAACGGATTGAAGCAATCGCCCGATCCTTTCGTGCTTTGGACCGCGCTTGCCGATTATGCGATCAACTACCAGATCAACGCGTTCACGACTCGCGGGGCGAGCCTGCCAAAAATCCAGTCGGACCTGCGCCGCCACATCGTGGAGGTTTTCAATGAAAACGAAACGCAGATCATGACGCCCAGCTACGTCGCCGACCCCGATGTCCCGAAGATCCCCGCAGGCCACTGGGACGGCACACTTGCAACACCCGCAGGAAAAGAAGCGTGACATCCCGCATCCCACCGGCCATTTCTTGCTGAGGGAGCGTCAAACTGGCGGGTTTCTGCGCTTGCAAATCCGCCACACTGGTGGCGGCCAGCGGTTGTTGTACACCCACTGCAATAGATGAAATCGATGCAGTGATGAAGCCCATGAGCATAATTGAAAAGCTCTTCCTTGGCCTTTGCGTGGCCGTCGCCCTCAGTGCCCTCGGTGCCGCGTTTTCAACGATTGTCAGCGTCTACGCGATCTAGGTCAAACCCCTAGAAACGTTCCGGGACATAGAGATCCGGCGGCAGGACCGCGCGCTCGTATTCTGAGTTGTGCACGCGCTCGGGCAGCTGAATGTCTTCGTGTGGCACGGGCTCATAGGGGACCTGCGCCAGTAGGTGGCTGATGCAGTTGAGGCGCGCCCGCTTCTTGTCGTTACCCTGGACGATGTACCACGGCGCCTCGGGGATGTTCGTGCGCGCGAATGTGTCTTCCTTCGCTTTCGTGTAATCTTCCCAGCGGACACGGCTCTGCAAATCCATAGGGCTCAGTTTCCACTGCTTCAGCGGATCGTGGATGCGCATCAGGAAGCGCATCTGCTGTTCTTCATCGGTGATCGAGAACCAGTACTTGATCAGCCGGATCCCCGATCGCACCAGCATCCGCTCAAACTCGGGCACGTCGTTGAAAAACTGTTCCACCTGATCCTCGGTGGCGAAGCCCATGACCCGCTCGACACCCGAACGGTTGTACCAGGAGCGGTCGAACAGAACCATTTCGCCGCCCGCGGGTAGGTGCGGCACGTAGCGCTGGAAATACCACTGTGTCTTTTCGCGGTCCGACGGAGCGGGCAGGGCAACTGTGCGCACGACACGCGGGTTGAGGCGCTGGGTGATCCGCTTGATCACCCCGCCCTTGCCGGCGCTGTCGCGGCCTTCGAAGATTACCACGATCTTCTCGCCTTTGTGCTGCACCCAATCTTGCAGCTTGATCAGTTCGGACTGGAGCCTCAGAAGTTCGCGGAAATAGGTGCCGCGATCGATCCCGGCGGGCCGCGACTTGCGGTAGATGCGCCGGATTTCCATCGACAGCGCAGGCTCGGAGATCTCTAGCTCGTAGTCTTCGTCGAGCGTATCGGCCAGTTCATCCGCCAGCCAGTCGGAGGCCGGGCCACTCGCCTCGGCCTCAAGGATCGCTTGACGCAGCTCTTCTACGTGGTTCTCGTCTTCGTCGGCCATGGATCTATTCCCCCGGGGTTCCCGTCCAGCGCTACCGGGGGCACGCTAGAAGTCAAAAGCAACACAATTGTGTCGCGCCTCTGCCGACAAGCAAAGAACCGGCGCGCTGCGCGCCCCGGTTCCGGCAATGCCAAAGAGAGACTTCTTCAGATCAGCTTGCCCATGGCAACGGCGGTGTCGGCCATGCGGTTCGAGAAGCCCCATTCGTTGTCGTACCAGCTCAGTACCCGGCACATGGTGCCTTCCATAACCTTGGTCTGGTCGGTGTGGAAAATGGACGAATGGGGGTCATGGTTGAAGTCCATGCTGACGAGCTTGTCGTCGGTGTAGCCCAGAATTCCCTTCAGCGGGCCGTCGGCGGCCACGCGGATGGCGTCGTTGATCTCTTCGGCGGTGGTGTCGCGGGCGGCTTCGAACGTCAGATCCACCACGGACACGTTCGGTGTCGGGACGCGGATCGCAACACCGTCAAGCTTGCCGGCGAGTTCCGGCAGTACGAGACCCACGGCTTTGGCTGCCCCTGTCGAGGTCGGGATCATCGACATCGCCGCGGCACGGGCGCGGTAGAGATCCTTGTGCATGGTGTCGAGCGTCGGCTGGTCGCCGGTGTAGCTGTGGATCGTCGTCATGAAGCCGCGTGTCATGCCGATGGCATCGTGCAGCACCTTGGCCACCGGGCTGAGGCAGTTTGTGGTGCAGGAAGCATTGGAAACGACCGTATCCTCGGCGGTCAGCGCATCATCGTTCACGCCGAAGACGATGGTCTTGTCCGAATTTGCGCCGGGCGCCGAGATCAGCACACGCTTGGATCCGTTTTCTAGATGAACGGCAGCCTTGTCGCGCGCAGTGAAGATGCCGGTGCATTCCAACGCCACATCGACCCCGTCCCAGGGCAGATCGGCCGGGTTGCGCTCGGCTGTCACGTTGATCGGGCCGCGGCCCACGTCGATGGTGCTGTCGGTCGTGGTGACCTCGGCCGGAAAGCGGCCATGCACACTGTCGTAGCGCAGAAGATGCGCGTTGGTGTCTACCGGTCCCAGATCGTTGATGGCGACAACCTCGATGTCGGTGCGTCCCGACTCGATGATCCCGCGCAACACGTTGCGTCCAATACGTCCAAATCCGTTGATTGCGACTTTCACGGCCATGATCGAATTTCCTCTGCGTGGCTGGCGTCGTTGTTACCGCTAACAGACTATCTCGACGCCAGAGTCAACCTGTCCCGAAGGCCTTTACCGCCAGAAGGCCATCCAGTCAAAAAGCGCAAACAGCTTCTTGCCCAGAAAAACCGATCCGGCGCCCGAAAAAACCAGGATGTCGACCGCCAGCAGCACCAGAACCAGCGCGCCGAGTGCCGTCGCGATGGGGTTCGTCAGGGTCCGGTTCGCCGCGTCATGCGTGCGCCTCCTGTGATCTGAGCATCGCGGCTCGGACCCTAGAGAAGGTCGCGCACCTTCTGGGCCGTCACCTCGGGCGTAATCCCAAACTCTTTGAACAGGGTTCCTGCCGGGGCCGATGCGCCGAAACCGGTCATGCCCACAAAGCCGGATTTGTCCCGGCGACCCCTTTCGCCCAAAAGCCAGCGGTCCCAGCCCATCTGGACTCCGGCCTCGATAGCCACGCGCACGGGCCCCGCGGGCAGGACCCGGCGGCGAACCGTTTCGGGCTGTTCGGCAAAAAGCTCCCACGATGGCATGGAGACCACCCGCGTTCCGATGCCTTCGGCCTGAAGAATGTCACGTGCCGCCAGCGCGACCGACACTTCCGAGCCCGTTGCGAGCAGGATCGCCTGCCGCTTGCCCTCGGCGTCGGCCAGCACATAGGCGCCCTGCTCGGTCAGGTTCTTCGATTTGTACTCGGTCCGCACGGTCGGCAGTCCCTGGCGCGAAAGGCAGATCACCGAGGGGATGTCCGGCCGCGACAGCGCGATTTCCCAGGCTTCCGCCGTTTCCGCCGTATCCGCGGGTCGGAAGACCAGCGTGTTCGGCGTGGCGCGCATCATCGCCAGATGTTCCACCGGCTGGTGCGTTGGGCCGTCTTCGCCAAGGCCGATGGAATCGTGGGTCATCACATAGACCGGTCCGATCCCCATCAGCGCCGAGAGCCGCATGGCCGGGCGGGCGTAGTCGGTGAAGCACATGAAGGTCCCGCCATAGGGGCGCAGACCGCCGTGCAGCGCGATGCCGTTCATGGCTGCGGCCATTCCGTGTTCGCGGATGCCGTAGTGGACGTAGCGACCCTTGCGGTTCTCGGGGGTGTGGATACCCAGATCCGGGGTTAGTGTGTTGTTGGAGCCCGTCAGGTCCGCCGAACCGCCGATTGTCTCGGGCATAATTTCGTTGATCACGCCCAGCGTCATTTCCGAGGACTTGCGCGTGGCGACCTTGGGCTGCTCATCGGCGATCTGACGCTTGAGCTTGCGGATGCTGCTCGCCAGCTTCGCGGGAACTTCGGCGGCCAGGGCTCGGTCGAACTCGGCGCGCTTGCGTTCGCTGAGCGCGCCAAAACGCGCCTCCCACGCGGCGCGCTCTTCTGCGCCGCGGGCGCCGATGGCCTCCCATGCCGCTTTCACGTCGGCCGGAATAACGAAAGGCGCGTGGTCCCATTCATAGACCGCCTTGGTGTCGGCAATCAGCTGCGCATCGGTCAAGGCGCCGTGCCCTTTGGCGGTGTCCTGCGCCGAAGAGCCAAGCGCGATGTTGGACGTGCAGGCTATGAGCGTGGGCTTGGTCTGCTTTTTGGCCTGGGTGATGGCGTCGTCGATCTCATCGGGGTCGTGGCCGTCGCATTCGATCACCGCCCAGCCCGAGGCCTTGAACCGCGCTGCCTGATCCGTGCGGTCGGCAAGCTCGACTTTGCCGTCGATCGTAATCCCGTTGTCGTCCCAGAAAACAATCAGATGCGACAGCTGCTGGCGACCGGCGAGCGCAATCGCCTCTTGGCTGACGCCTTCCATCAAGCAGCCATCGCCCGCGATCACATAGGTGTGGTGATCGACGATCTTCTTGCCGTGTTGGGCACGCAGCATCTCTTCGGCCAGCGCGAAGCCGACCGAATTCGCGATGCCCTGCCCGAGGGGGCCGGTTGTCGTCTCAACGCCAGTGGCGTGGCCGTACTCCGGATGCCCCGCGGTGATGGCGCCCCACTGGCGGAAGTTCTTGATCTGCTCCAGCGTCATGTCGGCATAGCCGGTGAGGTAGAGCAGCGAGTAAAGCAGCATCGACCCATGACCCGCTGAGAGGATAAAGCGGTCGCGGTCCGGCCAATGCGGCGCCGAGGCATCGAATTTGAGGTGCTTTTCAAAAAGCACCGTGGCGACATCGGCCATGCCCATTGGCATTCCGGAATGACCAGAATTCGCGGCGGCCACTGCATCGAGCGTGAGCGTGCGGATCGCGGCGGCCTTGCGCCAGTGTTCCGGGTGCGCTTTTTTCAGCTGTTCGATATCCACTGCGGTCATTCCTCTCTTGTCGGCCGGTCTGCGCTCTTTGCGGCGTGATAGCAGCAGAGATGGGAAGTGCAAGACAAGGTGGCTTTGCCGTTTCTCCGGTCCTTGTGCGCGTGATTGGCGGGTAAAATATGGCCGACACTGGCGAAAATACGGGCCGAAGTGTTTAGACTGCCAGAACTTTAGCTGGGTGCGCGATTCGCTTCTGTTCGAAGCGGATCGATTCACTCGGCCCCAAGCAAGAATTGGCGAGGACGGTGTGATGAGTGAGTTTGATCCCCTAGAGGCGCGGATCCGGGCGGCACTCGACCGGATCGAGGCGGCGGCAGCACGGCTGCCCGCTGAACCCGACGGCGAAGATGAGGCGGCGGCGCTGAGGGCGCAGCTTGAAGATGAGCGAACGACGAACTCGCAGCTTATCGAACGGGTAAAGGCCCTGAAAGACCGCCAGGAGAACCAAGTCGCACAGCTTGAGCAATCGCTTCGGATTGCGAAAACCGCCGAGACCGAGCGCAACAAGCTTCATCAGAAGATGCGCGCAACGATCGAACAACTGCGCGATCAAGTGGCGCGCCTGACCGAGGCCAATCGGTCGATGGTCGGAGATGCCCATCTGGTGAATACGTCGATGATGGTTGAACTTGAGGCTATGCGCGCCGCGCGGGCAGCGGATGCGGCGGAAGTCGAAGATATGATTGCAGAGCTCGGCCCGATGATTGAGGAGGCGCAGAGTGCCTGAAGTCGAAATCTCCATTGGTGGCCGGGTTTTCGAGGTCGCCTGCCAGGAAGGCGAAGAGCACTTTCTTCAGGCCGCAGCGCAGTTGCTTGACATTGAGGCCACGGCGCTGACGAACCAGATGGGCCGGCTGCCCGAGGCGCGGATGTTGCTCATGGCGGCGCTGATGCTGGCCGACAAGACCGCGGGCCTTGACGACAGGACCAAGGAACTTGACGAAAAGCTGTCGGCGCAGGACACCCTGATCGCAGAGCTACGCAGCCGGGTGAATGCCAAGGTTGAATCCGGAAGCGCGGACAGCGAGGGCGTGACAGAGCGCCTGGTGGACCTTGCGGACCGCAGCGAGGCGGTGGCGGATCTGCTCGACGGGCTTTCGGAACAGGCGTAGCGACCCGCGCGAGTAGGGATTCCCTTACTTTTGCGGCGGGGCGTGCCGTGTCAGGATTGACCCCTGAAATCCGCGTATTTCAGCAGGGCACCGGGGTGCGGGGGATTCTGAGAAGAGACGCCCCGGTGTCCGAATTGCACCCCGGGGCAGCCACCCGGTCCGGTCAGGCGTTTGCTTCGCGGATCTTATCCGCCGCTGCCTTGTCGAAGGTGACACCATTGTCTTCGAGCATCTGGTCAAGCTCACCCGACAGCGTCATCTCGGTGATGATATCGCAACCACCCACGAATTCGCCCTTCACGTAGAGCTGCGGAATAGTGGGCCAGTCGGAAAAGTCCTTGATGCCCTGGCGGATGTCGTCGTCTTCCAGAACGTTCACATCATGGAACTCGACGCCCATGAAGTTCAGAACGCCGGCCACGCGGGACGAAAACCCGCACTGGGGCATCGTCTTGGTGCCCTTCATGAAGAGGACGACGTCGTTCGACGTGACGGCATCTTTGATCTGTGTCTCTGCGGTCATGGTTTCGGTCCCCGGCAATCCAAAAGTTTGTCCGAAGATAGGATCGGGCCCTGCCGACTTCCAGACTGACGGGGCAATATTGCGCGATTGTTGCCGTTAGATCAGCGTGGTGGCCGTCAATCAGGAGCCTTGGTCGTCAGCGCAAGCGCGTGAAGCTCGCCATTGGGACCGTCCATCTTGCCCTTCAGCGCCGCATAAACGGCCCGCTGTTGCTGCACGCGGTTCTTTCCCCGAAAGCTCTCGTCGATGACCATGGCCGACATATGCACCCCGTCGCTGCCTTCCACGACAATCTGGGCGTCGGGAAAACTCTCCCGCAGCAAGGTTTCGATTTCTTGGGCGTGCATGGGCATCGGGCAGAAAATCCTCTGTCGTTCCGTTTCAAGATTAAGGCTGGAGGGCCCGGGCCGCAAGATTACCCGATGGCGGCTGCAAAGCTCGCCTGCCAGATATCGGTCAGATGCGCCATGGATGTTGAGACACGACCGGCAGAGAAGTCTTCGCCCCCGAAGTGCCCGACCGTGTGTATCATCACGCCCGCCTGGCCCGCTGCGACCACGAGCGCCTCGGCAGCATCAAAGCCCGCCGCGACAAGATACCTGCCCTGATCTTCGCCAAAAAGTGTGGGCGTATCACCCGGGTCGAGGGTCACGCCGATGCCTGCTGCCGCGGCCATTTCAAAGGCCGCCATCGCCAGACCGCCATCGGAAATGTCCGTCGCGGCCGTGATCCAGTCACGATGTTCGCGGATAAATTCACCGGCCGCACGTTCGGCGTCGAGGTCCACGACAGGGGCATCACCATCGCTGCGGCCGAAGACCTCCCACAAAAGGGCCGACTGCCCCAGATGCCCAAGGGTTTCGCCGACCACGATGGCCAGACAGTCCGGTGTCGGAACGCTGCCTATGGGCTCTTCTGCGGCGGCGATCAGACCGACGGCGCCGATGGTGGGCGTGGGCAGGATCGGGGTGCCATCGGTCTCGTTGTATAGGCTCACGTTGCCCGAGACGATCGGCATATCGAGCGCTGCGCAGGCCGCGCCTATGCCTTTGATGGCGCCGACGAACTGCCCCATGATCTCCGGCTTTTCGGGGTTGCCGAAGTTTAGGTTGTCCGTACTCGCAAGGGGCCGCGCACCCGCCGCGCAAAGATTGCGGTAGGCCTTGGCCACTGCCTGTTTCCCGCCCTCGAAAGGATTGGCTGCCACGTAGCGTGGTGTGACATCCGAGGTGAAGGCAAGCGCCTTATCGGTCCCGTGCACGCGGACAATGCCCGCGCCCTGCCCGGGCAGGCGCAGCGTGTCGCCCATAACAGACTGGTCGTATTGCTCAAAGACCCATGACTTATTCGCATAGTTGGGGCTGGAGATCAGCGCTTTCAGACCGTCCACCGGGTCAATCCCGGGCACATCGGCCATGTCTTCGGGCGCCGGTGTCTCAACCCAGGGTCGGTCGTACTCCGGCGCCGTCCCCGACAGGGCTTTTAGCGGCAGATCCGCCTTTGTCTCATTGCCATGAACAACGAGGAACCGGTCTTCGGCAAGTGTCTCGCCGACCACGGCAAAGTCGAGGTCCCATTTCTCGAAGATCGCCTTGGCCTCGGCCTCCTTTTCGGGCCGCAGCACCATAAGCATACGCTCCTGGCTTTCCGACAGCATCATCTCGTAGGCGGTCATGCCGTCTTCGCGCGTCGGCACTGCGTCGAGGTTCAGCCGCACGCCAAGCCCGCCCTTGTCGCCCATCTCGACGGCCGAACAGGTCAGACCCGCAGCGCCCATATCCTGAATCGAGATGACGGCCCCGCTGGCCATCAGCTCAAGGCAGGCTTCGAGCAGGCGCTTTTCGGTAAAGGGATCGCCCACCTGCACCGTGGGGCGTTTTTCCTCGATGGTGTCGTCGAATTCTGCACTGGCCATGGTCGCGCCACCAACACCGTCGCGGCCCGTCTTGGCGCCGAGGTAGACGACCGGCATGCCAACGCCCGAGGCGGCAGAATAAAAGATACTGTCGGTCTTCACGAGACCTGCAGCAAAGGCGTTCACCAGGCAGTTGCCGTTATAGGCCGGGTGGAACCGGGTTTCGCCACCGACCGTCGGAACGCCGAAGCAGTTTCCGTAACCGCCGATCCCCGCCACGACACCCGAAACGAGGCTCTTTGTCTTCGGATGATCGATCTCACCGAAACTCAGCGCGTTCATTGCGGCGATGGGACGGGCGCCCATGGTGAACACATCGCGCAGGATACCGCCCACGCCCGTGGCCGCGCCCTGGTAGGGTTCGATGTAGGACGGGTGGTTATGGCTTTCCATCTTGAAGACCACTGCCTGACCGTCGCCGATATCGACGATCCCAGCGTTCTCGCCCGGCCCGCAAATCACCTGCGGGCCCTCGGTGGGCAGCGTGCGCAACCACTTCTTGGACGATTTGTAGGAGCAGTGTTCGTTCCACATGGCCGAGAAGATGCCGAGTTCCGTGAAGCTGGGTGTGCGACCCAGCAGCTCAAGGATCTTGTCGTACTCGTCGGATTTCAGCCCATGTGCGTCTATCAGATCGGAGGTGATCTCTGGTTCTTGCATCCCGTCCCCTTGGCTTGCGTGCCTGTCTTTAGTGCAGGCCGCCGGGAGCGTGAAGGGGGGCAGGGCCGACCTGCCTTGATTTCAAGCGACTTGGCAAAAAAAAGGCCGAGCAGAGCTCGGCCTAGTCCAACAGGGAGGTAAAAGGAGGCGCGCTCACGCACCTTGCCTTTCTTCCAGAGTTAGGTCCTGGGTTTCAGCCGATCAAGTGAAAATCCATCACGAGCTTGAAAAGCCGATATGCACAATCTGCATAACTATTAGGCAGCTGTGTCTCTCAACTGGCGGCGGTGCGCGATGATTTCGTCTTTCACAAAGTCACGGAAGGCCGCTATCCGCTTGGACTGACGCAATTCTTCCGGATAAGCAAGGAAAACCGGAACGTCGTTGCTTTCCACGTCTGGCAGGACGCGGGTGACCTCGGGGAAGTCTTCGGTGACGTAATCGGGCAACACTCCGATCCCGAGCCCGTGGATCACACCCTGCAACACGCCGAAGTAATTGTTCACGGTCAGCAACGACGGGACATCGTAGGTCAAAAGATGCTTCACCAGAATCGCCCCTGCGCTGACCTGCGCGGACGAGGTGTTCTGGCAGATCAGCCGGTGCCCTGAAAGCTCTTCGATCGAGCGGGGTTCGCCATGTTCTTCGAGATAGGCGGGCGTCGCATAGAGACGCATGTGGATGCTCATAAGCCGCCTGCGGATCAAATCCGCCTGGCTCGGCTCTTTCATGCGGATGGCCACGTCTGCCTCGCGCATGGGTAGATCCAGCACATGCTCTTCCAGCATCAGGTCGATCTTCAGGTCCGGATACTGCGCGTAGAGCTTGGGCAGGCGCGGTACCAGCCATAGCGTTCCAAAGCCGATGGTGGTTGTGACGCGCAGTTCGCCGAAGACCTCTTCTTCGCTGTCACGAATGCGCGCCGCCGCCGTGTCCAATCGCTTTGACATGGCCGAGGTCGCGTCGAACAGAAGCTCGCCCTGCTCGGTCAGGATCAGCCCCCGGGCGTGGCGGTGAAAGAGGGTGGCGTCGAGCGATTCTTCCAGGGCGCGGATCTGACGACTCACTGCCGATTGCGACAGGTTCAGCGTGTCGCCCGCATGGGTCAGGCTTCCCGCGTCCGCAACTGCGTGAAATATCCGTAGCTTGTCCCAGTCCATCGGCACACTTCCCGTTCATTGGGGCCATTCGTTCCGCAACAGTGTTACGCTTTCTCTGTGTCGCATTGCAAACAGGGCAGTCATGCGGAATTGATTTGGTGGGTCAGGGTTTTTGACCTAAATTAGAGAAACAGGCATCGCGTTTTGGGAGGAACGGCATGGGCAAACCCGAGATCAGCTTGAACGATCGCTTCGATCTGTCGGCAGAGACTGTTCTTTTGAACGGAACGCAGGCGCTGGTGCGGTTGATGCTGATGCAACGGGCCCGCGATGCCGCGAGTGGGCTGAAGACTGCCGGCTATGTCACCGGGTATCGCGGCTCGCCTCTGGGCGCCGTGGACCAGCAAATGATGCGGGCCGACAAGCTTCTGGAAGAGAACGACGTCCGGTTTCAGGCCGGGCTCAACGAAGACCTTGCCGCGACCGCGCTCTGGGGCAGCCAACAGGCGGAACTGCGTGGCGAGGGGAAGCACGACGGTGTCTTCGGGCTCTGGTACGGAAAGGGGCCCGGCGTGGACCGGTCGGGCGATGTGATGCGCCACGCCAACATGGCGGGCACCAGCCCGCACGGCGGGGTCCTGATGGCCATGGGCGACGACCATACGGGCGAAAGCTCTACCGTGTGCCACCAGTCCGACTGGGCCCTGATCGACGCCTATATGCCGGTCCTCTCGCCAGCGGGCGTGCAGGAAATCCTCGATTACGGTGTCTACGGCTACCAGCTGTCACGCTTCGCCGGCGTCTGGGCTGGGCTGAAGCTGATGAAGGACACTGTCGAAGTGACCTCCGTCGTCGACGGGCGACCGGACCGGATGCAGTTCACCACGCCGGATTTCCCGATGCCCGAAGGCGGCCTGAATATCCGGCTGATCGATCACTGGATCGCGCAAGAGGCGCGCATGATCGATCACAAGAGGTTCGCCGCTGAAGCCTTTGCGCGGGAAAACAAAATTGATCGCCGCGTTTGGGGGCGGGCGGGGGCCAAGATCGGCTTTGTCGCGGCCGGGAAGAACTGGCTCGATCTGACCCATGCCCTGCAGCTTCTGGGTATCGACGCTGAAGAGGCCAATCGCCTCGGCCTGACCACATACAAGATCGGCCAGACCTTCCCGCTTGATATGGCCAGCTTCAACGAATGGGCCGAGGGGCTTGAGTTGATCGTGGTCGTGGAAGAGAAGCGAAAGCTGATCGAAGTACAGATCAAGGAAGCGATCTTTGACGATCGCCGCGGACGGCGCGTTTACGGCTGGTACAAGGGCGGTGCGGGCCGGATGCACGATGAAGAGCTGTTTCCGACCCGCATGGCGCTGGATCCGGTGATGATCGCCGACAAGATCGGCGCGATACTCACCGAAGAGGGGCGCGCAACCGACGCCGTGCGCGCTGCGATTGAGGTGATCCAGAACGCGCAACGCGCGGACAACGCACCGGAAATCGCCAGTCGCCTGCCGTATTTCTGCTCGGGCTGCCCGCACAACACCTCAACCAAGGTCCCCGACGGCTCCCGCGCCTACGCCGGGATCGGCTGTCACTTCATGGTCCAGTGGATGGACCGCGAGACCACGGGTTTTACTCATATGGGCGGCGAAGGGGCGAACTGGATCGGCGAGGCACCGTTTTCAAAACGCGACCACGTTTTTCAGAACATCGGAGACGGCACCTACAATCACTCGGGCATCATGGCGATCCGCGCCGCGGTCGCCGCCGGGACCAACATCACCTACAAGATCCTCTACAACGATGCCGTTGCCATGACCGGCGGGCAGTCAAACGAGGGTGATCTGTCGCCCGACCGCATCGTGCGCGAGGTCATGGCCGCGGGCGTCGAGCACGTGTCGGTGGTCTATGACGAGAAGGAAGAACCGGACCGCGCGCCGTTTCCGAAGGGCATCGAATGGCACCCAAGGGCGGATCTTCCAAGCGTTCAGGAAAAATACCAGAATATCAGTGGCGTGTCGGTTATCGTTTACGTGCAGACCTGCGCCGCTGAGAAACGCAGGCGCCGCAAGCGGGGTGCCTTCCCGGACCCCGATCGGCGCGTCTTCATCAACACCGATGTCTGCGAAGGCTGCGGTGATTGCGGTGTGCAGTCGAATTGCGTGTCCATCGTCCCCGTTGAGACCGAACTGGGACGCAAGCGCGCCATCGACCAGTCGTCGTGCAACAAGGATTTCTCGTGCCTCAAGGGCTTCTGCCCGTCCTTTGTCACGCTTGAGGGCGCAACGATCCGCAAGGATGCCTCGGCCGAGCTTGACCTGCCGGATCTGCCAGAGCCGCAGCTGCCGGAGATCGATGGCACCTGGAATGTTGTCGTCACCGGTGTCGGCGGCACAGGCGTTGTGACCATTGGCGCGCTGATGGCGCAGGCGGCGCAGATCGACGGCAAGGGCGCGGGGATGATGGAAATGGCCGGTCTCGCGCAAAAGGGCGGCGCCGTGCATATCCACTGCCGTATCGCCAACCGGCCCGAGGATATCAGCGCCATCCGCGTGGCGGCGGGCGAGGCCCATGCGCTTGTGGGCGGCGACCTGGTTGTCAGCGCGGGCGCGAAAACCCTTGGCCTGACGCGCACCGACGTGACCGGCGCAGTGGTGAACAGCCACGAAATCATCACCGGCGATTTCACCCGCGACACCGAATTCCATTTGCCTGCCGACCAGTTAACGCTGGCGCTTGAGGCGCGGCTTAAGGAGCGGCTGAGCCTTTTTGATGCCCATGCGCTGGCGAAAACTGTGCTGGGGGATTCGATCTTTTCCAACATGATGGTCTTCGCCGCCGCCTGGCAGTCGGGCCTGATCCCCTTGACCCGGGACGCGATCTTCGCCGCCATTGAGCTGAACGGCGCCGCTGTAGAGCGCAACAAACGCGCCTTCGACACGGGCCGTTGGGCGGTGCTGGAGCCTGAGGCCGCTGCGGGTCTCACCGCATCCAAGGTTGTGTCCCTGCCAAAAACAGCGGACGAGCAGATTTCCTATCGCCTGCGCCACCTGGAAACCTATGGTGGCAGGGCTCTTGCGCGGCGCTACCAAAAGAAACTCGACACGATTGAGGATGCGGACCTGCGCCTTGCCGTGGCGAGAGGATATCACAAGCTTTTGTCCTACAAGGACGAATACGAAGTCGCACGGCTTTTGCTGACCACCGAGGAAAAGGCGCGCGCCGAATTCGACGGCGACTTTCGCCTGTCCTTCCACCTGGCGCCACCGCTTCTGGCCAAGACGGGTCCGGACGGGCGGCCGCAGAAAAAGGAATACGGGCCCGGCATGCTGCGCGCCTTCCGTCTGCTGGCCCGGATGCGCGGCCTGCGCGGTACGCCCTTCGACCCCTTCGGCTACACACGCGAGCGGCGCATGGAGCGCAAACTGATCCGCGACTACGAACGCGATCTCAAGGTGGTTCTGAAGTCGCTAACACCCGAAAACCTGGAGGCGGCCATCGCCTGGGCGGAAATTCCACTGCAGATCAGGGGCTTCGGCCCTGTCAAAGAGGCAAACGCCGAGGCAGCGGCGAAACGGCGGGCAGAAGTTTTGGAAACGATTAAAGCCGCGCCACTGGAAATGAAACGCGCGGCGGAATAAATTCGCACCGATACAGGAATACCCGGTCGGACTAGCCAGAGCGTATCAAGCGCGCTAGACCACCGGCACGAACAAGAAGCTCAGGTTAAGGCATGTCTTCGCAATCGTCGCAGCGCCAGGTTGCCCGCGATATCTCTTACGCAAGTTCCGCGGAAACGAAGGGCGGGCGCGCGCTGATCCGCGTGATGGAGAACGTGACGGGCCGGATCAAGCTGATCAAGCGCGCCGACGGTTACGATCAGGAAGTGGAGCAGGGCGCCAATTTCTGGCAGGTGATGGTGGACCGCTATGGCCTTTCGCTGGACATCACCGAGGGCAGTCTTGAAAACATCCCCAAGGACGGCCCGCTGATCGTCATCGCCAATCACCCCTACGGCATTCTCGACGGGCTGATGATGGGGCACATTCTGGCCTGTACCCGCGGCGATTTCCGGATTCTTGCGCACCGCGTCTTCCGAAAAGCCAAGGACCTCGACAAGGTAATCCTGCCGATCAGCTTTGACGGCACCAAGGAAGCGATCCAACTCAACATCAACACCCGCAAGACCGCGTTGCGCTATCTGGCTGACGGCGGCTCCATCGGCGTCTTCCCCGGCGGCACGGTGTCGACGGCGGTCAAACCCTTCGCGCAGCCCATGGACCCGGGCTGGCGCAGCTTCACGGCGCGCATGATTGCAAAGTCCAACGCCACGGTGGTACCGATCTTTTTCGAAGGGCATAATTCACGGCTGTTCCAGATCGCGAGCCATCTGCACGCGACGCTGCGTACGGCACTTTTTATTAAGGAGTTCAAGCGGCGGGTGGATGAGCCGGTGAAGGTGGTGATCGGCAAGCCGATCGATCCGTCCGAAATCGACAGCCGCCGGGGCGACCCTAAGGCGCTAATGGATTACCTGCGCCGCGCGACCTACTCTTTGTCTCCGAAGCCATTGAAATCGCTCGATTATGGCTTTGAGTTCGAAGATCATCACAAGCTCTGATGGCCGTCGGCATTTTCGATAGCGGGCTCGGGGGCCTTACGGTCCTCGATGCCGTCACCCGGCGTCTGCCGGACCAGCCTTTCGTCTACTTTGGCGACAACGCGCGCACGCCCTATGGCACGCGGGACGCCGATGATGTCTACAACCTCACCACGTCGGGGGTCAGCAGGCTTTTCGATGCCGGCTGCGATCTGGTGATCCTGGCCTGCAACACGGCGTCCGCCGCTGCGCTGAGGCGCATGCAGGAAAGCTGGGTGCCCTCTGACAAACGTGTCCTCGGCGTCTTCGTGCCGCTGATTGAGGCGCTGACCGAACGGCAGTGGGGCGACAACAGCCCGCCGCGCGAGGTCGGAGTGAAGCAGGTGGCGCTTTTTGCGACGCCCGCAACCGTGGCGAGCCGTGCGTTTCAGCGCGAACTGGCGTTCCGCGCCATCGGCGTTGATGTGGAGGCGCAACCCTGCGGCGGCGTGGTGGATGCGATTGAAGACGGCGACATGATCCTGGCCGAAGCGTTGGTGCGCAGCCATGTGGAAGCGCTGATGCGCCGGATGCCAAAGCCGGACGCGGCGGTCTTGGGCTGCACCCACTATCCGATTATGCAAACCACCTTCCAAGAGGCGCTTGGAGCGGATGTCCGTGTCTTCAGTCAGGCAAGTCTTGTGGCCGAAAGCCTGGCGGACTATCTAGAGCGCCATCCGGACATGACCGGAGACGGAACCGACGCTATGTTTCTGACCACGGGCAAACCTGAGGCCGTTTCGAATAAGGCCACGCAGTTTCTGCGACGAAAGATCGAGTTCGCGCCCGCGTGACCGAGAGGTCATTGCAGGCGCATTCCCCTCGTTCTATGTGCCTGCTAAGACCTTAAGGAAACACCCATGTCCAACCAGATCGCCATCCTTGGCGCCAGCGGTTATACCGGAGCCGAGCTTGTCCGGCTGATTGCCACCCATCCGACCATGGAAATCGCGGCCCTGTCTGCCGACCGCAAGGCCGGGATGACCATGACCGAGGTCTTTCCCCATTTCGCCCACCTTGACCTGCCGCGCCTCCAGAAGATCGACGATCTGGACCTGACCGGCATCGACCTGGTGTTCTGCGCCTTGCCCCATGCCACGAGCCAGGCGGTGATCACAGAACTGCCAGCGGATCTGAAGGTCATCGACCTCTCTGCCGACTTCCGCCTGCGCAGCCCGGCGGCCTATCAGAAATGGTACGGCAAACCCCACGCCGCGCCCGAGCTGCAGGCCGAGGCGGTTTACGGGCTGACCGAGTTTTACCGCGACGCCATAGAAGGCGCCCGTTTGGTGGCGGGCACAGGCTGCAACGCCGCGACCGGTATCTATGCGTTGATGCCGCTGATTGCCGACGGCGTGATCGATCTCGATGATATCATTATCGACCTCAAGACAGGCGTCTCTGGGGCGGGGCGGTCGCTGAAGGAAAATCTGCTCCATGCGGAACTCTCCGAGGGCGGCCATCCTTACGCCGTTGGCGGCAAACATCGGCACCTGGGCGAGTTCGATCAGGAGTTCTCCGCCGTGGCCGGGCGGCCGGTCGAGGTCCAGTTCACGCCGCATCTCATTCCGGCGAACCGGGGCATTGTTGCCACCGTCTATGTCAAGGGCGATGCGGAGGAGGTGCGCGGGTCGCTGGAACGTGCCTATGCCGAAGAGCCTTTCGTCCATGTCCTCCCTGACGGAAGGATTCCATCGACACGGCACACGCGCGGGTCAAACTTTGTGCATATCGGGGTGACGGCGGACCGGCGCGAGGGGCGGACGATTGTCATGGCCAGCCTCGACAACCTGACCAAGGGATCGTCCGGACAGGCCATTCAGAATGGAAATCTGATGCTCGGCGAGGAAGAAACCGCCGGCTTGATGATGGCACCGGTATTCCCATGAAATCGCTTAAGAAACGCCGCCGCATCCAGGTTATTGTCCTTGCCTTTGTGGCGCTCGCCGCCTCCACTGCGCTGATCGGTTACGCCATGCGCGACGGCATCAACTTCTTCCGCAGCCCTAGCCAGATCGTGGCAGAGCCGCCTGGGCCTTCTGAGACTTTCCGCATCGGCGGGCTTGTGGAAGAGGGCACGCTGATCCGGGGACAGGGCGAAGTGGTGCGTTTTTCGGTCACTGATGGCGGCGCCTCGGTGCCGGTGACCTACGTGGGCGTCTTGCCGGACCTCTTTGGCGAGGGCGAGGGCATGGTCGGCACGGGGCAGTTTGTGAACGGCGTGTTTCAGGCCAGCGAAATCCTCGCCCGCCATGATGAGACCTATATGCCCAAGGAAGTGATCGACGCGCTGAAAGAGCAGGGCGTCTATCAGGAGCCCGAGAGCTAGATCCGGGTCCGAGAGCAACGGGCATCTCACCAAACTGTTTCACTTCTGCTATAGCGTTCCGATCAGTTTTGAACGGGAGGCGATTTCATGACCCAACAATTGAATTTCCAGACACTGCTCGACGACCTGCTTGCGGGCGGGCGCACCCTCGCCGAGCGGGGTGAGGATCTCGCAGCGCAGCGCCTGGACGTCGGCGATGACGAGGCGAGCCGGTCCAACATGCGCAAGGGGATGCTCGGCGGTGCGCTGGGCGCGGGTGTGATGGCGCTGATGCTTGGCTCAAAGGCCGGGCGGCGTATGGGCGGCACGGCAGCGGCCGTCGGCGGGATCGCTGCACTGGGCAAGATGGCTTACGACAAATGGCAGGCGCACCAGGTCTCGGCCGGCAGCAGCGGCCTAATGCCGATCGACCGCGCGGAAGGCACCGAAGGCAGCGACCGCGCGCGGCGCCTGATTGTCGCGATGATCACGGCTGCCAAGGCCGACGGGCATATGTCGCAGGGGGAAATGGAGGCTATCCAGAACCAGCTTGCGCCACTCGGCTCCGATGTCAGCCAGTTCCTGATGACTGAGCTCAGCAAACCTGTTGACGCTGGCGCCGTGGCGGCGGGCGTGAGCGATCCGCAAGAAAAGGCCGAACTCTACGCCGTTTCCGCCATGGTCTGCGGCGCGCAGGACCCGGCAGAGCGCGCCTATCTCGACACTCTGGGCAGTGCCCTGGGTCTGGATCAGGCGCTGATGGCCAATATCGAAGGCGGCTTGCGCACCGCAGCCTGATAAGGGCCCCCGGACGACCGTACGCTCTGATACGGGCGCCTTAACCACGACCTGTCACGTTCCTCGGGCAACTCTTGCGGAGCGTGACCATGAAAAGCGTGGCCGAGATTGCCTCGGAAATCATTGCCCGCGAGGGCGGGTTCGTGAACGACCCCGACGATCCGGGCGGGGCGACAAACTATGGCGTGACCATACACACCATGCGGCGTCTAGGCCTCGATCTTGACGGGGACGGCGATGTGGATGTGGCCGATGTCAAACGTCTGACAAAAGCCAAGGCCACAGAAATATTTGTCAGACACTACTTCCGCGGCCCCGGCATCGGGACCTTGCCCGAGGCGCTGCATGCGACTGTCTTCGACATGTATGTGAATGCTGGCGGCAACGCCGTTCGGATCCTCCAGCGCCTTCTCCGGCGCATGGGTCATGACGTTGCTGCCGACGGTGTGATCGGTCCCCAGACGCGCAGCGCAGCGGAGGCCGCCTTGAAAGCAGCCCCTGACCATCTGGTCGATGCCTATGGGATCGAGCGCCGAAACTACTACTACCGACTGGCTGACCGGCGCCCGACGTCGCGGAAATACGCCCGCAGGCGCGATGGTGGAAAGGGCGGCTGGATCACCCGCGCCGAAGAATTCATTTCGCCCCGCTACCGTCTGAGCGACGCGGCCCACCGGGAAAGAACGGCGCAATGGGCCTGATGCGCTGGCTTTTTGGCCGTGGCGTGCGGTCTGCTGGCGCGGCCGTGCGCGACGTGGCCGAGGTGTTCACACCCAATGCCACCAAGCGCATGGAGCTGGGCCACGCTGCATATATGGCGGCCCATGACGGTCACCGGGCCGAGTTCCTGGGACCCCGGACCAGTTTCTTTGACGGGTTTGTCAATGCGCTGAACCGCCTGCCGCGCCCGATGCTGGCCCTGGGCACCCTGGGGCTTTTTGCCTACGCCATGGAAAACCCTGAGGGATTCACCCTGCGCATGCAGGGGCTGGCCCATGTGCCGGACCCGCTATGGTGGCTTCTGGGGGCTGTAGTGTCCTTCTACTTCGGTGCGCGCGAGGCGCACTATTTCCGCCAGGGGCGGCCACAGATCGTCCAGGGCAAAAAGGCGCCCCGCCTCGAGGCGGAGGACCCAAACCCGGCCCTTTCGGACTGGCAACGGAGCCAATCCTGACAAAGCCGTGACAGCGACAGCACGGCCCATTGGCCGCCCCGCCGCGATGATCTATTTCACGAAGCATGATTGCAGAACTCGGGCACTTTGCCCTGATCCTCGCCTTTGCGCTGTCGCTTGTGCAGACGGTTGTTCCCATGGTCGGCGCCCACAAGGGATGGTCGGGTTGGATGGCCACGGCGGAACCCACGGCTTCGGCCCAGTTCCTGCTGGTGAGCTTTTCCTTCGCGGCCCTGACCTATGCCTTCGTGACCTCGGATTTCTCGCTGCAGCTTGTCACACTGAATTCCCATACCGACAAGCCGATGCTCTACAAGGTCACGGGCGTCTGGGGGAACCACGAGGGCTCGCTTCTGCTTTGGGTTTTGATCCTGACGCTCTTCGGCGCCATGGCCGCCTGGTTCGGCGGCGGGCTGCCACCGGGTCTGCGCGCCCGAGTCCTTTCGGTGCAAGCGGCTGTGTCCGCCGCTTTTTTCGCCTTCATCCTCTTCACATCGAACCCGTTTCTCCGGCTCGAAGTCCCGCCCTTCAACGGGCAGGATCTGAACCCGCTCCTGCAGGATCCGGGCCTCGCCTTCCATCCGCCCTTCCTCTACCTCGGATATGTGGGGCTTTCGATGTCCTTCAGCTTTGCCGTGGCGGCCCTGATCGAGGGCAGGGTGGATGCCGCATGGGGCCGCTGGGTCCGGCCCTGGACCCTGTCGGCCTGGCTGTTCCTGACCATCGGCATCGCGCTCGGCTCTTGGTGGGCTTACTACGAGCTGGGCTGGGGTGGGTTTTGGTTCTGGGACCCGGTGGAAAACGCCAGCTTCATGCCCTGGCTAATCGCCGCGGCGCTCTTGCATTCGGCCATCGTAGTGGAAAAGCGCGAGGCGCTGAAAGCCTGGACGATCCTTCTGGCGATCCTGGCCTTCGGGTTTTCGCTGATCGGGACCTTCATCGTGCGCTCGGGCGTTCTGACCAGCGTGCACGCCTTTGCCAACGACCCCGAGCGGGGCGTGTTCATCCTGATGATCCTGGCTGTCTTCATGGGTGGCGCGCTGACGCTTTTTGCCGCCCGCGCCGGGTCCATGGAGGCCAAGGGTGTCTTTTCCATGGTCAGCCGCGAGAGCGCGCTGGTGGCCAACAATATCCTGCTGGCGGTCGCCTGTTTCGTGGTCTTTGTGGGCACCATCTGGCCGCTTGTTGCCGAACTGGGCTTCGACCGGAAACTGACCGTCGGGCCGCCTTTTTTCGATATGGCCTTCACGCCCTTCATGACCGCGCTGGCGATCATACTGCCCATCGGCTCGATGCTGCCGTGGAAGCGGGCGAAACTGGGCAAGACTGCGCGGCTTTTGATACCGGCCTTGCTCCTGAGCTTTGCGACGCTGGCGCTTCTTTGGGCCATGCAGACGGGGCGCTCGGCGCTCGGGCCCATTGGCGGGGCACTGGCTGTCTGGGTTGTCGCCGGGGCCGCCACGGACCTCTGGCAGCGGACCGGTCGCGGCGCGCTGGCCGGACGCGTTGGCCGTCTTGGCCGCTTACCGCGCGCGGACTGGGGCAAGGCCGTGGCGCATATGGGCCTTGGTATCACGATTGCCGGTGTCGCCGGTCTGACGGCCTGGCAGGTGGAAGACATCCGCGTGGCCGAGCCGGGCGAAAGCTTCCGTGTGGGCGCTTACACCATCACGCTGGAGCGCGTCGAGGAGCTCGAAGGGCCAAACTACCTGACCACCAAGGCAACCCTTTCGGCAAGCCGCCATGGCCGCGATCTGGGGCTACTGCAGCCCGAGAAACGTTTCTACCCCGTAGCCCGGATGCCCACGACAGAGGCGGCGATCCGCAACGGCGTGTTGCGGGACCTCTATCTCGTCATCGGTGATCCGCAAACGGGCGGCGGCTGGACGGTGCGGACCTTCATAAAACCGCTCGCGAACTGGATCTGGGCCGGCTGCATCATCATGTCACTTGGCGGGGTCCTCAGCCTGAGCGACCGCCGTCACCGCATCGCCGCAGGCGCCGCGAAGGCGCCACGCGGCGCGGCCGGGGTGCCGGCGGAATGAGGCGGCTTGTCTTTGTTCTCGCGCTTCTGGCGACGCCCGCTGTGGCGGTGGAGCCCGACGAGATCCTTGACGATCCGGTTCTGGAAGAGCGGGCGCGGGAGCTGTCGAAGGGCCTGCGCTGCCTGGTGTGCCGCAACGAATCCATCGACGAGTCGAACGCAGACCTCGCCAAGGACCTGCGCCTTCTGGTGCGCGAACGTCTGGTGGAGGGCGACAGCGATGCGGAGGCCATCGATTTCATCGTCGATCGCTACGGCGAATTCGTGCTTTTGCGTCCGGATGCACGAGGCGCGAACCTGATCCTCTGGGCTGCCGGACCCGCGATGCTGCTTCTGGCCGGGGTGGGCGCCTTCTTCTACATCCGCCGGCGCGGACGATCCGATGAGACCGCCCCGGCCAAACTAAGCGCGGATGAACAGGCCCGTCTGGACGAAATCCTCAAGTCCTGACCCGGCGTTTCGCTTTCCATTGTGGCACGTGCGGGTATGCTCGCGGCAAGTTATGACCTGTGAGGACACCCCATGCATTACGACACCATCGAGGTGGCCGAAGACAACGGCCTGCAGACCGTGACGCTCAACCGGCCGGACCGGATGAACGCGCTGAACACGCAGATGCGGGCGGAGCTGCTCCACGCGGTCCGCGAGGCGCCCCGGACGGCGCGCGCGCTCGTGCTGACGGGAGCCGGGAGCGCCTTTTGTTCGGGGCAGGATCTGAGCGACCGGGGGAGCGCGGCAAACATCGACCTTGAGCGGACGCTGCGCGACGAGTATGAGCCGCTCTTGCGCGCGATCTTTGACTGCCCGGTCCCTGTCATGTCCGCCGTTAACGGGGCGGCTGCCGGGGCGGGGGCGAACCTTGCGCTGGCTGCTGATGTGGTCATCGCTTCAGAACGGGCTGTTTTCTTGCAGGCCTTCGCGCGGATCGGCCTGATCCCCGACGCGGGCGGCACCTATTGGTTGCCCCGGCAGATGGGATTTGCCAAGGCCATGGGCGCTGCGCTGTTTGCCGAGCCGGTCACCGCCAGACAGGCCAGCGACTGGGGAATGATCTGGGAAGCCGTGCCCGAAGACCGCTTCGACGCCCACTGGCGAGCCCGGGCCGCGCATCTGGCAAGCGGCCCTACGGCCGCCTACGCCCGCGCCAAGGAGGCGCTGCGCCAGAGCTTCGACAACGATCTGGAAGACCAGCTGAAGCTGGAAGCGCGCCTTCAGGGCGCCTGCGGCAAGACGCGGGATTTCCAGGAAGGCGTGCTGGCCTTTCTGGAAAAACGCGAGGCGTCCTTCGAGGGCCGCTAGGCCGTCGGGTGCCATTGCCGCTTGCGAGGGGCTTTCTTTTTCCGGCACTTTGGCTCGCCGGAACATGGCACTTCAGGCAATCACTCCGCGCGCCTCTTGCCGGTCTTTTGCCGGTAGCGAAGACAGCGTCCCACCGGAACCGCAGGTCTGAGGTCCCGGTGTGCAATTTCAAGGCGTTAGCGGTTTTCCACGTCCACGTAGTCGCGGGCGGTGGCACCTGTATAAAGCTGCCGGGGGCGGCCGATTTTCTGGGTGGGATCCACAAGCATTTCCTTCCACTGCGAAATCCAGCCCACCGTCCGGCTCAGCGCGAAGATCGGCGTGAACATCGAGGTCGGGAAGCCCATGGCGTCAAGGATGATGCCGGAATAGAAATCTACGTTCGGATACAGCTTTTTGTCGTGGAAGTAGCTGTCCTCGATCGCGATCTTCTCCAGCTCCTTGGCAACCTGGAGTGTCGGGTTGTTTTCGATACCAAGCAACTCCAGCACTTCATCAGCCGATTGCTTCATGACCTTCGCTCGGGGGTCGAAGTTCTTGTAGACCCGGTGACCGAAGCCCATCAGGCGGAACGGATCGTCCCGGTCCTTTGCGCGCGCGATATAGTCGGGGATACGATCGACAGTGCCGATCTCGCGCAGCATCTCCAGGCAGGCCTGATTGGCGCCACCGTGCGCGGGGCCCCAGAGACAGGCGATGCCCGCAGCGATGCAGGCAAAAGGGTTTGCGCCCGAAGACGAGGCCAGACGCACGGTCGAGGTCGAAGCGTTCTGCTCGTGGTCGGCATGCAGCGTGAAGATCCGGTCCATGGCGCGGCTGAGGATCGGGTTGACCTGGTAGTCTTCGGCGGGCACCGCAAAGCACATGCGCAGGAAGTTGGATGCATAATCGAGGTCGTTGCGCGGGTACACGAAAGGTTGGCCGATAGAGTACTTATAGGCCCAGGCCGCAATCGTCGGCATCTTGGCGACCAGGCGGATTGAGGCGACCTCGCGCTGCCAGGGGTCATTTATGTCGGTGGAATCGTGGTAGAAGGCGCTCATCGCACCAACGACTCCAACCATGATGGCCATGGGATGCGCGTCGCGGCGGAAGCCGCGGAAGAAGTTCTGCATCTGCTCGTGCAGCATCGTGTGGGTGGTCACGCGGTGCTCGAAGTCTTCTAGCTGATCGGCTGTGGGCAGTTCGCCATAAAGCAGCAGATAGCAGACTTCGAGATAGTGGGATTTCGCGGCCAGCTGATCAATGGGGTAGCCCCTGTGCAAAAGCTCGCCCTTGTCGCCGTCGATAAAGGTGATCGAGCTTTCGCAGGCGGCCGTCGAGGTGAAGCCCGGATCGAAAGTGAAGACATCGCCTTCGGCATAGAGCTTGCGGATGTCGATCACATCGGGGCCTGCGGTGGGGGAAAGCATCGGCAGGTCGATGGATTTGTTGTCGAAGATCAGCTTGGCCGTTTTCGGGGGCTCGGACATGTCTCTACTCCTATCGGCTGAGGCGTGGCCGGAATTGGGCCACCGCCGGGTCTTGTGGGATGCCGAGACGCGAACGTCTCAGCCGGTGGCGTCAGTCAGTCGGGCGAGGGTTTCGTCGCGCCCGATGACAAGCATCATGTCAAACACACTGGGAGACACCGTGCGCCCGCAGAGGGCCGCGCGCAGTGGTTGCGCGATCTTGCCAAGCTTGAGGTCTTTGTCCTCGGCGAACCTGGCCACGAGCGCCTCCAGCGCTTCTCGCGTCCAGCTAGCATTTTGCAGGTGCGGCGTCAATTCGGACAGTATACCACGGGATACATCATCGAGTGACTTCGCCGCCTTTTCATCCGGCTCGAACGGGCGGCGACCCAGGACAAAGTGCGCCTTTTCAAGTAGATCGGGAAATGTTTTCGCCCTTTCTTTGAGGCAGTACATGGCCCGCTCAAGCCCGTTCACTTGTGCGTCTGTAAAAACTTGCTGCAACGCGGCATCCGCAAAGGCCACCGTCTGTGCCACGAGATCAGCGTCTTGCATCGCGGCGATGTGCTGTCCGGAGATGTGTTCGAGCTTCTTGAAGTCGAAGCGCGCGGGCGCCTTGCCGACACCGGAGAGATCGAACCACGCAAGCGCTTGATCGGTCGTAAAGACCTCGTCATCGCCATGCGACCAGCCGAGCCGCGCAAGGTAGTTGCGCATGGCCTCTGCCGGGTAGCCCATGTCCCGGTATTCTTCGACGCCAAGTGCGCCGTGCCGTTTGCTCAGTTTTTTACCGTCAGGTCCGTGGATCAGCGGGATATGGGCGAAGACGGGCACATCCCATCCCATGGCGCGGTAGACCTGGATCTGGCGCGCAGCGTTGTTGAGATGGTCGTCGCCCCGGACCACGTGGGTGATGCCCATGTCGTGGTCATCAATGACAACCGCATGCATATAGGTGGGCGTGCCGTCCGAGCGCAGCAGGATCATGTCATCAAGCTGGTCGTTGCGGAAGGTCACATCGCCCTGCACCGCATCCGCGACCACCGTCTCGCCTTCGCGCGGGGCGCGCAGGCGGATCACATAAGGTGCGTCGGGGTGGTCGCTTTCGGGGACATCGCGCCAGGGCGACAGAAACAGGGTCGATCTTCCCTCGGCACGTGCGGCGTCGCGGAAGGCCGAGATTTCCTTTGGCGTGGAAAAGCACTTGTAGGCGGTGCCGTTGGCCAGCATCTCGCGCGCGACCTCGGCATGGCGGCCTGCCCGCGAAAACTGGCTGATGATCTCGCCGTCGTGGTCGAGGCCCAGCCAGGCCATGCCGTCAATGATTGCCTGTGTCGCTTCCGGTGTCGATCGTGCGCGGTCCGTGTCCTCGATGCGCAAAAGGAACTTGCCGCCGCGCCCGCGCGCGTAAAGCCAGTTGAACAGCGCCGTCCGCGCCCCGCCGATATGCAGAAAGCCGGTGGGCGAGGGGGCGAAACGGGTGACGACAGGGGTGTCGGACATGGGCGCGCGTTAACCTTTTGGAAACCATGCTGATCCAGCTTGGCCGGTGCATACCCAGTCGGCTTTGAGAGAACAAGGGTGCGCCGGTTTACCCAGGTCCAGGACGCGTTCGAAGATCAAAGGGGGCAGCTTTTGCTCTGGGCGCCGGTCTTTCTGGCGCTCGGCATCGGCGTCTTCTTTGCGCTGAAGACCGAACCCTCGCAGGCGGTTCTGGCGGCTGCGGGTCTCAGCGGACTGATGCTCTTTGCCCTCGGTCTCTGGTGGCGCGCCACGCTCGCCATGGGCTGCCTTGTCTGCGGTCTCGTCTTTTGCGGTATCGCGGTGGCAGGCTGGCGCGCCCAGACTGTCGCTGCGCCGGTTTTGGGCTTTCGCTACTACGGCCCCGTCGAAGGGCGGCTGGTGGTGATCGACCGCTCGGTGTCCGATCGGGTACGGCTGACATTCGACCGAGTGGTTCTGAGCGGTGTTCTGCCCGAAAAAACACCGCGCCGCGTGCGGGTGTCCATCTCCGGAGAATTGCCCGGCACGCACGCCCTGGGCAGCCGGCTGATCCTGACCGCCCATCTGGCCGCGCCCACGGGGCCTGTGGAACCGGGTGGTTTCGACTTCCGGCGCCACGCGTGGTTTCAGGGGATCGGCGCAGTGGGATACACGCGCACGCCCGTGCTGCGGCTCCGGCCGGCAGAGGAGGGGTGGCCCCTGGCCGTTGCACGCTTTCGCAAGCGGATCAGCGACGGAGTGCGCGCGCGTGTGCCAGGGCAGCCGGGCGCGGTCGCGGCGGCGCTGATCACCGGAGACAGGTCCCACATTGCCAAGGATACGCTGGAGTCCCTGCGCGCGGCGAACCTTGCCCATCTCTTGGCGATTTCGGGTCTCCACATGGGGCTCGTAGCCGGGGTCGTTTTCGGCGCTGTCCGCTTCGGCCTTGCCTGCCTGCCATGGGTCGCTCTGCGCTGGCCGATCAAGAAACTGGCCGCAGGGGCGGGGCTCTGTGCGGGCGCGGTCTATCTGGTGATCTCCGGCGGCAGCGTCGCCACCGAGCGGGCGTTTGTCATGGTGGCCGTGGCGCTCGGCGCCGTCCTGATCGAGCGGAGGGCCCTGACGCTGCGCGCCGTCGCGGTCGCGGCCCTGATCGTGCTGGTTCTGCGGCCAGAGAGCCTTTTGTCCCCCGGTTTCCAGATGTCCTTTGCGGCCACGACGGCCCTGGTCGTAGCCTTCAGTGTGTTGCGCGAGTTGCCCACTGGGGGTCTGCCCAAACTGCTCAGGCCCGTTCTGGCGCTTTTCGTCTCCTCGGCGGTTGCGGGTGCGGCCACGGCACCCTTTGCCGCTGCCCATTTCAACCAGATTGCGCAATACGGGCTGATTGCGAACCTCCTTTCCGTGCCACTCATGGGCACGGTTGTGGTGCCCGCCGCACTGCTCGCGGCGCTGTTGGCTGTTTTTGGTGGCGCAGGGATCGGTCTGGCGGTGATGGCCCTTGGAATCCGCTGGATCCTTGGCTTCGCGGATCTGGTCGCTGGGCTGGAGGGTGCCACGATCAAGGTCGTGACACCGCCCGCGGCCGTGCTGCCGCTTCTGGCGCTCGGGGCGCTGACGGTTTTTGTCTGGCAGGGGCGTGCGCGGCTTCTGGGCGTGATAGCCATGGCCGGAGCCGCCGCGCTTTGGAGCCAGGCCACGCGCCCGCCGGTACTGGTGGCCGCGGGCGGGGGGCTCGTCGGGATCATGGGCGATCAGGGTCGCGTGCTGTCGAAACCCCGGGGCAGCGGGTTTGTTGCGGAGAGCTGGCTGGAAAATGACGGCGACCGGGCCACGCAGGCGGAAGCTGCCTCGCGGAAGGACGCGCCAGAGGTTCTGCCCGGCTGGCAGGTGGTCCACGTCACCGGGCGAGGCGCCGCGGACCGTGTGGTCGAGGCCTGCGCGCAACAGCGGGTTGTCATTTCTTCCGTGTCGGTGGAGGTCAACGGCACGGGCGGTTGCATCCTGTTCGACAGGGACGATTTGACCGAAAGCGGGTCGCTCGCCATCTACCCCGGCGAAGAGGGCCCCCGCATTCTAAGCGCCGCCGAACGCAGCGGCCGGCGGCTTTGGTCATCTCAGTAGCTGCGAATTAGCCCCACAAGTCGCCCCTGCACCTTGACCTTGTCGTCGGGCAGGACTCGGGTCTCATAGGCGGGGTTCGCGGCCTCGAGCGCGATGGCGTTGCCCCGGCGGCGGAAGCGCTTCAGCGTCGCTTCCTGACCTTCCACGAGCGCCACCACGATGTCGCCGTTCTCGGCGGTGCGGCCTTCCCGGATCACCACGACATCGCCGTCATTTATCCCGGCTTCGATCATCGAGTCGCCCTTGACCTCCAGCGCATAGTGGCGTGCGTCGCCTGACAGCATCTGCCCGGGGACGGCCACGGTGTGGGAGACTTCGGAGATCGCTTCGATCGGCGTACCGGCAGCGATGCGGCCCATGACCTCGAGCTCTACCGCATGGGCAGTCTCGACCGGCAAGGCGACCGGAGGCGGATCCGTGCGGTCGCCATCGATCACCTGCGGTGTGAAGCCGTCCTTCGCCATGGAGTCCGGCAGTTTCACAATCTCGATCGCCCGAGCGCGGTGTGCGAGGCGCCGAATAAAGCCGCGTTCCTCCAGTGCGGTGATAAGCCGGTGAATGCCCGACTTCGATCTCAGATCAAGCGCCAGTTTCATTTCGTCAAACGACGGTGGCACACCATCGCGTTTGACGCGTCTATTAATAAATTCAAGAAGTTCGAGCTGTTTCTTCGTCAGCATCAGATCCATCCTTTGAACTGCTCGCGCGGAAACCGTTCCGCAATGTTCACGAATGTTCTACGCGTGTTCCCGTTTTGTGTCAATTCAGCAGAATCAACGGGATAGTCAAAGGGCGATGATACGCACCACGGTGCCCGCGGCCAGCGCCGGGTCGCGGGGCGGACGGACGAGCAGGCAGTTGGCGTCGGACAGGACGGTCAGAAGAGAGCTGTCCTGCCGGGAAAACGCGGTAACGCCCTCGGGCCCGAGCGAGGCGCGCATGTAGTGCTCGCGCGGCCCGTTCGCGGGCAGATCGGCGGCCAGTTGCGCGCTGCGCGTTGCGCGGGCGGCGCGCGGCAGGCCAAGCATAGCGTCGATAACAGGCCGGACGAAGATCTCCCCACAAACCATTGCCGAGACGGGGTTTCCCGGCAGCCCGATCATGGCCATATCGTTCAGCCTCCCCGCCATCAGCGGTTTGCCCGGGCGCATGGCGACCTTGTAGAAAGCGCGCTCCATCCCGGCCGTTTCGGTCGCTTCGGCCACGAGATCATGATCGCCCACGGAGGCACCGCCGATCGTCACCAAGAGATCGGCGCCATCCGCAAGCGCAATGGCCGAGGCGAGGCTTTCCCGGGTGTCCCGCGCAATGGGCAAAAGCCGAGGGGCCGCGCCCGCGGCGTCGAGCAGTCCCGCGAGCCCGAACGCGTTCGAGGCGACGATCTGGTCGGGCGCGGGTGCCTCGCCGGGCATGACCAGTTCATCACCCGTTGCAAGGATCGCGACGACGGGCTTCCGCGTGACCGTGATGCGGGGCAGGTTCATGGCAGCCAGAAGGGCGACGTCGGAGGCCGAGAGTCGCCGCGGTGCGCCAAGGCGCGTGCCTGCGGCGAAATCCGATCCGGCGGGCCGCACGTAGGTCTGGCCGTCAAGACTTTCACCAAGGGTAATTCGGTCATCGCGGCGCGTTGCGTCCTCTTGGATGACAACGCGGTCTGTGCCAGCCGGCAGGGGCGCCCCGGTGAAGATGCGCACGGCCTGTCCAGGCGCTACGCTTCCCGTGAACTGATGGCCCGCGGCGGCTTCGCCAATCACATCGAAACACGCACCCGGCACGGCCGCGTCTGCCCGCACGGCATAGCCATCCATGGCCGAGGAGGCGAAGGGCGGCTGCGTGCGCAGGGCCACCGCATCCGCCGCCAGCACGCGGCCCGTGGCGTGGCGCAGGTCGACGTCTTCGGTGCCGAGAGGACGGGCGAGAGCAAAGAGATGGTCCAGCGCCTCGGCGACCGAGATCATTCCGGCGCCTCGTAACGACCCGATTTGCCGCCGTCTTTCAGGACCAGGTGGACGCCGCCAATTTCCATAGCTTTGTCAATGGCTTTTGCCATGTCGTAAATAGTAAGCGCGGCCGTTGAAACGGCGGTCAGCGCCTCCATTTCGACGCCGGTTTTGCCGGTGGTCTTGACCGTCGCCCGGATGCGAACGCCGGGAAGGGTGCTGTCGGGCTCAAAGTCCACAGAGACCTTGGAAATCGGCAGGGGATGGCACAGCGGGATCAGGTCAGATGTGCGCTTGGCACCCATGATGGCCGCCAGCCGCGCGACCCCCAGAACGTCACCCTTGGCCGCGGTCCCGGCCTCGATCACCGTCAACGTCTCGGGCGCCATACGCACATGGCCCACGGCGGTCGCAATGCGCGCCGTGTCGGCTTTCCCGGACACATCGACCATATGGGCCTGACCGTCGCCGTCGAAATGGGTGAGCCCCGCCACCTCAGATGCCCCCGGAGGCGCTGAGCGGACCGGCGAGAAGGGCGCGGGTCGCCGCGGCCACGTCTGGCTCGCGCATCAGGCTTTCGCCCACAAGGAAATTCCGGGCGCCGACCATGGCAAGGTCCGCGAGGTCTTTCGGTGTGGAAAGCCCGCTTTCCGCGATCACGATGCGCGAGGCCGGCACGCGCGGCGCCAGATCACGCGTTGTCTGAAGATCCACATCGAACGTCTTGAGATTGCGGTTGTTTATCCCTATCAGCGGGGACGACAGCCGGAGCGCCCGGTCGAGCTCGGCGCCGTCGTGTACTTCCAGAAGAACAGCCATGCCGTCTGCCATGGCCGCGGCTTCCAGTTCTGCGGCCTGGGAATCTTCGACGCTTGCCATGATGATCAGGATGCAGTCGGCGCCCCAGGCACGGGCCTCGGCCACCTGATAGGTGTCGTACATGAAGTCCTTGCGCAGAACCGGCAGATCGCAGGCGGCGCGGGCCGCTATGAGATACTCCGGCGCCCCCTGAAAGGACGGTGCGTCGGTCAGCACAGAAAGACAGGCGGCGCCCCCGTCCTGATAGGCGCGGGCATGGGCCGGCGGGTCGAAGTCTTCGCGGATGAGCCCCTTCGACGGGCTGGCTTTCTTGATCTCGGCGATCAGACCGTAGCCATAGGTGCTGGCCGTGCGAAGGGCGCCCACGAAATCGCGGACCGGACCCGCGGCGCGGGCGTCGGCTTCGAGGTCGGCCTGCGAGCGTTCGGCCTTGGCGGCAGCGATTTCGTCGAGCTTGTAGGCCTTGATGCGGTCGAGAACGGTGTCGGTCATCTGGCCTCCGAGGTCACGCGGGCAAGCCCGGCGACCTTTTCCTTTGCCGAACCGCTGTCGATGCTTTCTTTTGCCATGTCAACGCCTTCGGGCAGTGTGTTGACCTTTCCGGCGACCAAGAGAGCGGCGGCGGCGTTCAGCAGTACGGCATCGCGGTAGGCACCCGCTACGCCGTCCAGAAGGGCGCGAAAGGCTTTGGCGTTGTCTTCGGGCGCGCCACCGAGAATGGACTCGAAAGGATGCTGGGGCAGGCCGGCATCTTCCGGGGCGACCGTCCGCTTCGTCACGCTGCCGTCCGCCAGCACCGCAACGGCGGTGGGCCCGGCGATGGAAATCTCGTCGGTCCCGTCAGAACCGTGGACCAGCCAGGCGCTTTCGCTGCCGAGCGCGTTGAGGGTTTCGGCCATGGGCACGATCAGGTCTTCGGCAAAGGCGCCCGTCAGCTGGTGTTTGACGCCCGCAGGGTTTGTGAGCGGTCCGAGAATGTTAAAGATCGTGCGCGTGCCCAACTCGCTGCGGGTCGGCATCACATGGGCAATGGCGGGATGGTGCATGGGCGCCATCATGAACCCGATGCCCACATCGTTGATCGCGCGTTCCACGGTCTCGGGACCCACCATGACCTCGATCCCCATTTGGCCAAGCGCGTCCGCGGCGCCCGACTTCGAGCTGAGGTTCCGGTTGCCGTGCTTGGCCACGGTGACGCCCGCGCCCGCGACGACAAAGGCGGTGGCGGTGGAGATGTTCAAGGTGCCTTTGCCGTCGCCGCCCGTGCCAACGATGTCCATGGCGCCGTCGGGGGCCCGGACAGTCCGGCACTTGCGGCGCATGACCGTTGCGGCGGCTGCGTATTCCTCGACCGTCTCGGCCCGTGTCCGGAGTGCCATGAGCAGCCCACCGATCTGACTGGGCGTGGCATCGCCCTCAAAAAGCGTCTCAAACGCCAATTCGGCCTCGTCCCGCGTGAGCGGTCGGTCGGCGGCAATCCCGATGAGAGGCCGGAAATCATCGCTCATGCCGGGACTTTCAGCGTCTCAAGGAAGTTCTTCAGCATCGCATGGCCGTGTTCCGAAGCAATGCTTTCAGGGTGGAACTGCACACCTTCGATGGGCAAGTCCCTGTGGCGCAGGCCCATGATTGTGCCGTCTTCTAGCTCTGCGGTGACTTCCAGCGTCTGGGGCAGGCTGTCACGCTCAACGATCAGCGAATGATAGCGCGTGGCGCTAAAGGGCGTGGGCAGGCCCGCGAAAACGCCTTTGCCGTCGTGGTGCATGGTGCCAAGCTTGCCGTGCACAATTTCACCGCAACGGACGACCTTGCCGCCCATGGCCTGGCCTATGGACTGATGCCCGAGGCAGACCCCAAAGAGCGGAATGCCTGCTTCGGCGGCCGCTTGCACAAGATCAAGGCAGATGCCTGCTTCGTTCGGTGTGCAAGGGCCGGGTGACAGGAGGATGCCCGCGGGACGCAGAGCCATCGCCTCTTGCGTGTCGATGGCATCGTTGCGCACAACACGCGTTTCACCGCCGAGTTCTCCGATAAAATGCACCAGATTATAGGTGAATCTGTCGTAATTATCGATCAGTAGCAGCATTTTCGCCGTCTTTTCAAAAGTGGGGTGCCCCCGGGGCGCGGTCGGGGTATACATGGGCAGACGCGTGCCAAAGGGTCAATACCCGAACGGGCGTGTCCGAGAGGCAAAAACAAGAGCGGAGACAACGCCGTGAGACGGGGCTTTATTGCGGGCCTGATCTGGGGTGCCATCGTTTGCCTGTTGGTGACAGTGGCTGCCTCGGCACTTATCCGGCCCAGTTCTGTAACCCTGGCCGAAGCGGACGCCAACGCCGCTGATGACGCGCCGGCGCCGGGCCAGGTGCGATTGCCGCCGGGATCGGAGTTTAACCGGAACCGGCCAGAGACGACACCGGTCATCCCGGAAGCAGAGACTGCGCGCAGTTCCGATAGCGCGCCGAGCGTTGCGACGCCCGAGACCGAAGCGGCGCCCGTCGCAGACACGTCTCCCGCCGGCACGCCAGCCACCGCAACAGATGCCGCCGCCAGCATCGGAACGCCGGCAACGGAGCCCGGAGCGCAACCCCGCGTCATTGCGCAGACGGATGTTCAGGGGTCACTGGCAAGCCCAAGTGCGCCGCTGGCGCCCGGCAGCGCCGCCCCGGCGAGCCCGGTTTTGGAAACGGTACCGGCGCAACCACCCGCGCCCCCGGCGACCGGGGGCGTCGTGGCGGTGGCCGAGCCCGAAGTCAGTACGCTGACGCCGCAACCTGAAACGACGGCGCTGCCGATCATCGGTAGCGGAGAAACGGCTGATGCGGCTGAGGAGGCCCCGGAGGCGCCCGACGAGGTGCCCGACGAGGTGCCCGTGACCGAAGAGATTGCGGAGGTTGCCGAAACCTCGGAGCCGGTCACGCAAGAAAATACAGAAGAGGCCGTTGCATCGGTAGAGCCCACCGTGACGGACCGCACGGGCGGGGCACAGACGAACCGCCTGCCGACGATCGGCGGGACGGTCGAAGAGGATGAACCCGCTGAAGCGCCTGAGGCATCGGCGGAAGAGGCGGAGGCAGAAGTCGAGGTGGCCGGTCTCGGCGCACTCGCACGGAATTCGGCGCCCTTTGAGGATGCCGAGGGCCGCCCGCTCTTCTCTGTGGTGCTGATCGACGTCGGGGGCGAAGGTTTGGCCCGCGACAGCCTCACCACGTTCTCTTTCCCGGTGACCTTCGCCATCGACCCGACGCGTCCCGACGCGACAGAAGCGGCGGAAGCCTACCGCGCCGCCGGGCACGAGGTGCTGATCCTCGCCGACGGGCTGCCGGACAATGCGCAGCCGAGCGACGTTGAGGTGCTGCTGACCGGCTATATCGATCTTCTGCCCCAGGCCATGGGCGTGGTCGATACCTCTGACAACGGCTTTCAAACCAAGCGCGACCTCGTCAGCCAGGTGGTGCAGATCGTGGGTGAAAGTGGTCATGGGCTTCTGACCTATGACCGGGGCCTCAACTCGGCGCAGCAGATCGCGGCACGCGAAGGCGTACCCGCGGCGCTGGTCTTTCGGGAACTGGACGCCGACCAGGAAAACACCGGCACGATCAAGCGCTATCTCGACCGCGCCGCGTTCCGCGCGGCACAGGAAGGGCAGGTGGTGATGGTGGGACGGACCTACCCCGAAACGGTGACAGCGCTTTTTGCCTGGGCCTTGGAGGCTCGGTCGCAGACGGTCAAACTGGCGCCCCTCTCGGCGGTGATGCGCGCGCAATAGTCGGCCGGAGCCGCGCTAGCTGTTTCGGCGGCCTGCAAAGCGGCCCGCGTCGGCGGCGGCGGTCCTGATGGCCTTGGCCTTGTTGACCGTCTCTTCGAACTCGGCTTCGGGGTCGCTGTCATAGACCACGCCGCCGCCGGCCTGCATATAAAGCGTTTCGTCTTTCACGACCGCCGTGCGCAGAGCGATACACATGTCCATGTCGCCGTTGGCCGAGAAGTAGCCCACGCCGCCGCCATAGACGCCGCGTTTTTCCGGCTCAAGCTCGTCGATGATCTCCATCGCGCGCACCTTTGGTGCGCCGCTGACCGTGCCTGCGGGCAAACCGGCCAGCAGAGCCGAAAGCGCATCGTGATCGTCATTGAGTTCGCCCACCACATTCGAGACGATGTGCATGACGTGGCTGTAGCGTTCGATGACGAATTCCTCCGTTGGCCGGACGGTACCGATCTTGGAGACGCGCCCGGTGTCGTTGCGCCCGAGGTCAAGCAGCATCAGGTGCTCGGCAAGCTCCTTTTCGTCGGCCAGCAGATCCAGTTCGTGGGCTTTATCCTCTTCCGGTGTCGCGCCTCTGGGCCGGGTTCCCGCGATGGGGCGGATCGTCACCTCGCCGCCGAAAACACGGACGAGGATTTCCGGCGACGCGCCAACCACCTGAAAGCCACCGAAGTTGAAGAAGAACATGAACGGCGAAGGGTTTGTGCGCCGCAGCGACCGGTAGAGCGAAAAAGCGGGCAGGGCGAAGCGCTGGCGCCAACGCTGGCTGGGCACCACCTGAAAGATGTCGCCCGCCTTAATGTAGTCGCGCGCCTTCTCGACGGCGGCCTTGTAGGCCTCTTTGGAAAAGTTTGACTGGGGCTCTTCTTCCGGCTGGCTTTCGCCCAGATCTCGGGGTTCGGTGACGCCGCGTTCCAGATCGCGCACGGCATCGGCCACGCGCTCGGCGGCCTGCGCATAGGCTGCGCGCGCGGACAGCCCGCCAGATGCCCAGGCGGGGGCGACCACGGTCACCTCGCCCTTGACCCCGTCCAGCACCGCCACGACCGAGGGCCGCATCATCACCGCGTCCGGCAGTCCCAGGGGATCGGGGTTGATGTCCGGCAGACGCTCGACAAGGCGGATCATGTCATAGCCGAGATAGCCGAAGAGACCTGCGGCAATCTGCGGCATGCCCTGGGGCAGATCGATTCGGCTTTCGGCGATGATTTCGCGCAGGGACGTCAACGGGTCGGTTCCGGTGTCATGGAATGCGCTTCCGTCGAAGCGTGCCTCGCGGTTCACGCTGGCAGAGGTCCCCTGGCAGCGCCAGATGAGATCGGGCTTCATCCCGACAACAGAATACCGCCCGCGGATTTCGCCGCCTGTCACCGATTCCAGCATGAAGCTGTCGGGGCGGGCTTCGGCCAGTTTCAGCATCAGAGACACGGGCGTGTCGAGGTCCGCCGCAAGCCGGGAATAGACCACCTGGTTGCGACCCGCGTTGAAGCCTTCCTCGAACTCAGAGAACTCCGGCGTCAGCACCTTGCACGATCCTCAGGGAAACTGCGCATGGACGGCGTTGATGGCGGCCTGGTCGATCTGGATGGCGGCCTGGGACTGCAACGCTTGACCAAAGAGACCGTAAACGTCCTGCACCATGCTTTGGCCCAGTTCGGTCTCGATCGCCGTTCGAAGGCCCGCGACCTCGGCGTCGTCTTCGTCGGGTGCGGCGATGGAGTCGAGACGCAGAACATAGACCTCGTCGGTGGCTTCCAGAACCTCGGTCTGGCCGACCTCGGCCAGCTCGAAAATCGATGGCACCGCCACGGGCGGCAGGCTGGTGACCGTCCCTTGACGCGTCAGAGGTTCAACGCGTGCAAAGTCATATCCGAAGCTGTCGAGCGTGGCGGTTTCGCCCAGTTGCGTTGCCGCTGCCTCGGCAAGCTCCACGAGCGCGGCCATGATTGCCGTCGCAGTCCAGTCGCTGCGCACGTCTTCCTCTACTTCGTCAAACGGCCTGAGCGCGGGCTCCACGATGGCGTCGAGACGCAGGGCGAAAAGCCCGCCGCCCGTCAGAGTCAGGACTTCCGGAAAGTCACCCTCGGCGACCATCGCCGCGGCCCGGCGGAAGGCGCCGTCTGCGGCGATGCCTTCGACGGTTTCCGATGAAAAATTGATGGTGCCGAGCACGAAATCGGTGTCGGCCGCCAGATCTTCTACGGTTGCGCCGCCTGCAAGAAGGTCATCGGCGTTGTCCACGCGTTCCCCGATCACGGCGCGCGCCTCTTCGATGGCGCGGGCCGCGCGTAGGGCAGGTTCGGCTTCCTCAAAGCTGGTTTCCTGAGGGGCGAGGATGCCGTTGATGCGGAAGAGCGCGGGGCCAAGGGAGGTGGGCGCGGGGCCCGCGACGCCGGGGCCATCCAAGGAAAAGACCGTTTCGGCGGCATTGCCAAGGTCGTCTTCGGTGACGTCGCCCATGTCGGTGTCTTCCAGTCTGAGACCCCGTTCCACGACAAGGGCGTCAAAGCTGATCTCACCGGCATCGAGCCGTTCTTTGGCGGCCATGGCTGCGGCCTCGTCCGGGAAGACCAGACGTTCCACGAGCCGGCGTTCGGGGATAACGAATTCCGCGACCCGCGCGGTGTATTCGGCGCGCAAGATGTCCTCGTCGACATCAACGGAGTCTAACAGCATCTCTGGCGTCAGCCAGGCATAGGTGATCTGTCGGGCCTCGGGTGCCGTGTAGAGCGCTTCGTTTTCAGAGTAGAAGCTGCGAAGGTCGGCATCGGTGGGTTCGGGAAGCGGTGCATCCAGCGCTTCGGGTCCAATCCGGAGCCAGGAGAACCCGCGTTCTTCACCCAGATAGTCAAGGGCCGTATCGACGGCGGTGACCGGGGCGCTGACGCCGCCCGCCACCGCAGCCTGCAAAAGCGAACGCGCGGCCTCTTCGCGGATGCGTTTTTCGTATTGCGGGACGGTCATGCCGATCTGGCGCAGGCTGCGTTCGTATACTTCGGGATCAAACGTGCCGTCGAGCTGTGTAAAGCTGCCCTGCGCGAGGATGCGGTCGCGCACCATGTCGTCGCCGACCGAAACGCCGAGGCGCGCGGCTTCGTTGTCGAGAGCGGCGGTGGCCACGAGTTGCCCCATGGCATTCTGCGGGATACCGAAGGCCTGGGCCTGGGCCATGGTGACAGGCTGACCAGTTCGCTGTTGCCGGACGCGGATATCCTGCTGAAGCGCGCGGGCGTAGTCGTTAACGTCGATGTTGCGGCCGTCGACCTCACCCACGGAATTTACAGAGCCGCCGAACTGCCCCGTGCCAAAGCCCGCGAGACCGACAAACAAGAGACCCAGAAGGATCCAGACAAATATGTTTGCTCCTTTACCGGCTGCCGTTTTGGCCATGGTTGGTCCCCGTTTTGTCCACGTCGCCCGTGTCTAGGACGCCACAGAGGCAGGGGCAAGGCGTCACATGTCAAGCGGCGCGAGACGGGCGAACAACTCTGCGATACCAGCCCGGTCGAGATTGGCGAAGGCGATGCGAAAATGCCGGCTTCCCGAGGGGTCGGAGGGTGGCACAAACATGGTTGCGGGCAGGGCGAGAACGCCTGCTTCCTGCACGAGCCGGGGTCCGAGTAGTTCGGCGCCATCAGCGAAAGGATGGGATACATACGCAAAGTAGGCGCCGCAGGCCCTGAGTCTCCAGCCCTTCGCGGCAAGGGCGGGGAACCGTGCTTCGATGGCGGCCCGCCGCGCGAGAACCTCGTCCCGCTCTTCCGCAAGCCACTGTGACAGGTTTTCGAGCCCCCAGAGGGCGCCGATCTGGCCCACCTGAGGGGCGCAAATCGCCACGGTGTCGAGGAACTTTTCTACTTCTTCCAAACGCGCCTCGGACGCGAGGATCGCGCCCACCCGGTGCCCGGTCAGGTGGTAGGCTTTGGAAAAGGAATAGAGCTGGATCAGCGTGTCGTCCCAATCGGGATCCGCGAAGAGATCATGGGGCGCGCCGGGTTGGCTGTGAAAGTCGCGATAGGTTTCATCGACGATGAGCGCAATGTCATGGGCGCGTGCAAGATCAAAGAAGGCACGCAGGGTGGCGGCCGGGTATTCGACGCCCGCCGGGTTGTTGGGCGAGACGAGCGCGATGGCGCGCGTGCGGTCCGTGATCAGCGCCCTTGCGGCCGCGGCGTCCGGCACAAGATCCCCGCCCGTCGGCAGCGGCACCGAGCCCACGCCGGTCATGTCGAGCCACATCTTGTGATTGAAGTACCAGGGCGTCGGCAGAATCACCTCGTCCCCGGCACCGGCGAGCGTCGCCATGGCGGCCACGAAAGCCTGATTGCAGCCTTGCGTAATGGCGACCTTCGTCGCGCGGACATCGCCGCCGTAGTGGAGCGCCCATTTCGCGGCAACGGCTTCGCGCAGATCGGAGTTGCCCAGAACCGGGCCATAGGCATGTGCGTGTGGATCGGTCAGCACGGCCTCGGCCATGGCGGCGCGCAGGGCTTCGGGCGGGGGATCGACGGGCGCGGCCTGGCTGACATTGATCAGCGGGCGGTCCGGCGGAAATGAGATACCACGGATCCAGCGCTGCGCTTCAGGCACGGGCGGCGGAAACGTGGCCAGAAACGCGGGGTTCGTCTGCAAGGCCTAGTCTCTGCCCCGGTAGGGTTCGACATATTGCAGGGCCATGTCCCAGGGGAAGAAGATCCAGGTGTCCTGGCTGACTTCGGTGATAAAGGTGTCGACCATGGGCCGTCCCTTGGGTTTTGCATACACCGTCGCCACATGGGCCTGCGGCATTGTCGCCCGGACGACCTCCAGTGTTTTTCCGGTGTCCACAAGATCGTCGACGATCAGCACGCCCGTGCCATCGCCCACGACCTCCATATCGGGTGTCTTGATGATGCGGGGCTCTGCCTGGGTCTGATGATCATAGGACTTTACGCTGATCGTATCCACCATGCGGATATCGAGCTCGCGCGCGACGATCATCGCCGGGGCCATCCCACCGCGGGTGATCGCAACAACGGCACGCCAGCCGCCGTCATCCGGCCCGTGCCCATCGAGCCGCCAGGCGAGGGCGCGGGCATCGCGGTGAATCTGATCCCAGCTGACGTGAAATCCCTTTTCATGGGGCAGGCGGTCGGTCATGGCTATGGTCCTTTGCCCCTTAGGTCCCTTTGGCGATGTCAGGCGCGTCCACGGCTTTCATCCCGACAACGTGGTAGCCTGCATCCACATGGAGCACTTCGCCTGTCACGGCGCTGCCGAGATCGCTGAGAAGGTAGAGCGCCGATTTCCCGACCTCTTCCTGGCTGACGGTCCGGCGCAGGGGGGCGTTGTATTCGTTCCATTTCATAATGTAGCGAAAGTCGCCGATGCCGCTGGCGGCCAGCGTCTTGATCGTACCGGCGCTGATGGCATTTACGCGAATGCCGTCCTTGCCGAGGTCCTCTGCCAGATAGCGGACCGAGGCCTCGAGCGCGGCTTTTGCGACGCCCATTACATTATAGTGTGGCATTACCTTTTCCGCGCCGTAGTAGGTCAGCGTCAGGCAGGCGCCACCGTTCGTCATCAGCTTTTCCGCACGCTGCACGATGGCGGTGAAAGAATAGACCGAGATGTCCATGGACATTGCAAAATTGTCGCGGCTGGTGTCCACGTAGCGCCCGCGCAGCTCGTTCTTGTCGGAAAAGCCGATGGCATGCACCACGAAGTCGAGGCTGCCCCAGCGATCCTTCAGCGTGGCAAAAAGCGCGTCCATCGACGCTTCGTCGCCCACGTCGCAGGGAACGACGATGTCCGAGCCCAGTCGTTGGGCGAGCGGTCCGACCCGTTTCAGAAGGGCTTCACCCTGATAGGAAAACGCCAGCTCCGCCCCCTGGTCGGCTACGGCCTTGGCGATGCCCCAGGCGATCGACTTGTCGTTGGCGAGCCCCATGATCAAGCCGCGTTTGCCCTGCATCAGACCTGTTGCCATTCCTGTCCCCCAAGAGGTTCTTTTTGGTGTTCGGTTCCTTTAGGACATCGGCCTAGGGGCATCAAGCCAAAGCCGCCTTGCCGTCAGCCGCGCGCTGGTATAGCCGGGCCAAGGCGACCAAGAGAGGATGGATGGCGGACAGAAGCGGCATATTTGCCGGAGACGATCCCTTCGAGCTGGCGCGCAGCTGGTTGCGCGAAGCAGGGGAGACGGAACCGAACGATCCCAACGCGATCGCCTTGGCGACCGTGGATGAGAGCGGTCTGCCGAACGTGCGCATGGTCCTTCTGAAAGACATCGAGGCGGACGCCTTTGTCTTCTATTCGAACTACGAAAGCGTCAAGGCGGGCGAGATCGACAGCACGGGAAAGGCGGCCTTTGTGTTGCACTGGAAATCGCTCGGCCGCCAGATCCGCGTGCGCGGGACGGTTGAAAAGGAAGACGGGGCCGTCGCCGATGCCTATTACGCGAGCCGGGGGCTGCAAAGCCGTCTGGGCGCCTGGGCATCGAAACAGTCGCGCCCGCTATCATCTCGCACGGCGCTGATGGCGGAGGTCGCCAAGGTGACCGCGACCATGGGCCTAAACCCGCGGCGCCCCGAGCATTGGGGCGGCTACCGGATCCGGCCTGTCGAGATTGAATTTTGGGCGAATGGTGCCCATCGGCTACATGACCGGTTTCGCTGGCTTCGCCAAAACGACGGATCGTGGAAAATAGATCGGCTCAACCCTTGACCTGCGGGTAAGCCAGAGAAATGGTGGCATAATTCGAGAGTGTTAACACTTTCGCTTTGCAAGATGTCCATCGTCTGCCAGAAAGAAGCGGCATGAAAAAACGCGCGGAAGACGTGTTACAATGAACGACGAGAACGAGGATCTCCAAGTCATCCGGGGCCGCGTAAAGTGGTTTGACCCAGGAAAAGGCTTTGGTTTCGTGGTTGCCGAGTCCGGTGGCCCCGATATCCTTTTGCATGCAAACGTTCTGCGTAACTTTGGACAAAGTTCTGTAGCCGACGCATCGGGCATCGAAGTGGCGGTTCAGCAGACACAACGGGGCATGCAGGCCGTCGAGGTTCTGAGTATCGACCCGCCGGTCTCTGATGCGATTGAGCCCGCACGCCCGGTTCAGCTGGACGACCCGTCTCTGCCGCTGGAGCCCGCGCGCGTCAAATGGTTCGACAAGAACAAGGGCTTTGGCTTTGCCAATGTCTTCGAGCGCCCCGAGGATGTCTTTGTCCATATCGAGGTTCTGCGCCGTTCCGGATTTGCAGATCTGCAGCCGGGCGAAGCTGTTGCGCTTCGCGTGATCGACAGCGAGCGGGGGCGTATGGCGACCTTCGTGTCCTCTTGGGAATTCGCTCTCAAACCGCGCGAATGATGCGGCGCTTTGCGGCCTTTGCGGTAGTTCTCGCGCTGACGGCTGCCCAACCGGCAGTGGCGCAGGATGTACCTGATTGCCGAGACGACACCGTGCACCTGCGCAACGAGGGTTCTGTGGCCCGATTTGGTGTTGAGCTGGCAGATACGCCGGTCAAGCGCAGCGAGGGCCTGATGTTTCGCGAAAGCATGGGCGCGAGCCAGGGTATGCTCTTTATATATGAGCGCGCGCAACCCGTCGCTTTTTGGATGCGCAATACCCTCATCCCGCTTGATATGATCTTTATGGACGCGCGCGGCGTGGTGCAAAAGGTCCACGAGAACGCCGTGCCGCTCGACATCACCACGATCGAGGGCGGCGACAGCATTCAATTCGTCCTGGAGATCAACGGCGGGCTGGCACGCGGGCTGGGGATAACCGAGGGGAGTGTTCTGAGACACCCCGCGATTGGCCCTGAGGCAGCCTGGGCCTGCTAGGATTGTTGTCCGTTAGTTCGTGAAACTGCGCCGCAGTGCCTTTTCTGGGCCGGTAAGCCAAACGGTTGGGCCGTTCTGGGTGACCGGTAGAGGTGGTTTGATCGCCTGCCGCGCATGAGTCAGACGTCATTGACATCATGCAAATACCCTTTGCGGAAAGGTAGTAGGGCGAGCGTTGCAATGCTTGTTTCCCGCCGCCGGGGAGCCACAGGCCCCAAGACGTGCCTGGGGTCAGTTCATTCGCGGATACTCGAGGGAACTTTTTTCAACCGCGACCAGAGTGGTTGTCATTGCCCCAGATCCAAGCTTGTCTGGTATCTTCTTTCCAGGGCTCTTGCCATTTAGACATAGTGGGATCTTTCGGATCCTTTTCGGGGCAGTTCTCGGACGAAATCGCCGCTTTGGTGTTTGTCAGGCAATCGCATTTCGTGCAGATCTTGGCATCCTGCCCGACGACCACCTTGGCACCGCGGTAAAGAAGAGAGTCCGGAGCAGGCGCGTTGAATTCGCAAGCGTTGCACGCAGCCAACCGACGTTCGATGACCCACGGTTGAGCGACCTCAAGGCCGTCCATTCCCCATTTCAGAACGGCGCCCGCCGCCTTCGTGGCGATCGCGGCAGAAGACCTCTTTGGATCGGCTGGGATGGAGCGGTCGGCCTTTCCGCGCACTCGTGCGGTCTCAGGATTGTTCAGAAACTGGTCTCTGAGGCGCGGAATAAAACGGACGGCCAGAACGGCGCGCACGTAGTCAGGGTCAAGCAAAGCTCTCTGTGCAGCTTGCACTGGTATGGGGCCGTCGAGTCCCAGGTCCCGACCCAGTTGAGCCGCGGTCTGCGTTAGAATCTCATTGCTTTGCTCGCGATCCATACCGTCGCTACTCCACTGATCATAGAACTACAGGGACCAGTATTTATTTTTTTTGTGCAACCGTAAATGGCGTAACGCGCGGTATCTGAGGCGGAGCCGAGTTCGGGCCTCTTTCACGTCTCAACAGAGGAAGTACCCCGAGAACTCTTAAGCACGCAGGCTAAGTCCAGAGACCTACATGCAGAAAAACTGCTTGGGTCGCGTCGCGGATTGCGTGGTTCTGTTGGAATCCACAGGTCAATGGAGCGAAATTCTATCAAAGGTTGTAGTCAAACCTCAGCACATAGGCTGTCTTTAAACCGCATCTTGCTGCCTCTTCGTCCAAACAGGTGCTTGACCTCGAGGACCAGTGGAAGCCACAGTGTCGGCGGGTACGGTGATGTGTGTGGGGGATATAGGCATGGTGGTGCCGTTTGAATCTGATCTCGTTTTGCATTTAGAAAGCGATGACGGACTAGTACTTTCAGGATCTACTGTTGTTGAATGGACCGACGGATCGTCCAGCAACAACGATCTAACTGCGCTAGGGGATCCTCAGCTTCTTGACGGCCAGACACCAGCCGGATTGCCGGCGGTTGTGTTTGACGGCGATGGCGATGCTCTGCTGCGCGACGCCCTGACCAGTTCGATCAGCGGTTTGCCATCGGGGTCGCAAGACCGGACGATGATATTCCTGGCCGAGTATCAGGGTGGCCCGCGGAGTCATGCTGGCGCCTTGTATGGCGATGGCGAGACCAACCAGGCCTTCGGCTTGGCAACAGGAAAGCGCGATCAATCCCTAACAGTTTTCGGAAACTCCCCAACCTACGATTCCGGGGTAGCGCCGAGCGGCTGGCTTGTGCAATCGGCGGTGCTGTCGGGCAATAACCTGACCCACTATCTCAATAGCTCGGAGATCGACAGCGAAGTTCATGCGTTCGACACCGACGTTCAACGGATCGTCATCGGACAAGACATCAACGGTACCGTCGAAAAACCGATGCGGGTGGCAGCGGTTCTTGTCTTCGACCGAGCCTTGGGCGATTCGGAACGCCTTGAGGTAGAGGACTACCTTGCAGCGAAGTACATCACCGGTTCGCTCGATTCGCCTCCGGTTGCAGTTGACGATTCGGCAACAACGACCGCGGGCACGCCTGTTCTGATTGACGTCACCAGTAACGACAGCGATTCCGACGGCGATCCGTTTTCGATCACATCAGCCGGCCCCGCGTCGAATGGTACCGTGGCCATCGACGATAACGGCACGCCGACGGACGAGGCCGATGACCGGATTCTGTATACTCCGGCGCCCGGCTACTTCGGCCCGGATAGCTTCAGCTATACAGTGACCGGTGACGACGGCAGCGACACGGCCACGGTATCCGTTTCAATCCTGAGCGCAGACCCCACACCGCCTACGGCTTCTGATGACAGTGCGACCACGGACGAGGACGTTCCGGTGTTGATCGACGTCATGGCGAACGACAGTGATCCGGACGGAGATTCATTCAGTATTACGTCTGTTGGAACACCCTCCAAAGGCACTGCCGTCATAGATGACAATGGTACCCCCGGAAACCCCGCGGATGACCGTATACTCTATACACCTGAACCGGATACCTTCGGTGCCGACAGCTTCAGCTACACCATTTCCGGGGACGATGGCAGCGACGTTGCGACGGTGAATGTTACGGTCAACGACACGCCGGACACCGCGCCCGTGGCGTCCGACGATACAGCCACGACAGAGCGAGACACAGCGGTTCGCATAGACGTACTGTCCAACGACACTGATGCAGAGAGCGATCCGTTTTCTATCACCGCAGTGGGCACACCCACAAACGGGACCGTCGAAATCGATGACAATGGCACGCCCGGAAACCCGTCCGATGATCAGATCCGGTACACACCCGGGTCTGGTTTCCAGGGCACCGCGAGCTTTGACTACACCATTACCGGCGACGATGGCAGCGATACCGCGACAGTCACGGTCGATGTAACGGAAGCTTCGCAAGGCCCGCTGCCGCTGGACGGGTTCACCGCAGAAACGGTTCTTGATGTTCGGGATAGCCAGTGGGACATAGAACCCGATTTCCAACCGATCTCGATGGCGTTCCTCCCCGACAACCGCATGCTTTTGCTGTCGAAGACAGGCGTTATCCGGATCGTCGACCCGGAAAGCGGAGCGAATGATCTCTATATGACCGTGAACGCCGACACGAATGGCGAACGCGGCCTCCTGGACATTACGCTCGATCCGGACTTTGAGAACAACGGGTATTTCTACCTTTACTACACGCCGACCGATCCAAAGCGGGCCCGCATAGAGCGTTTCCAGCACGAGGAGAACAGTGGTGGATTAACCTCACGGGGCGTTCTCGGGGACGTCGACGGAGCGGGTATGCGTTCCGAGTACGTTATTTGGCAGGACACGGACGGTTACATCAAATGCTGCCACTACGGCGCAGGTCTGGACTTCGGTCCCGATGGGAAGTTGTGGCTGACAGCTTCGGACAAGTTCCAGTCCAGCACCATCGGCGAGGGCAATGGCGACGATCGCATTCTCGACCTGAGTTCTTCCACCGGCAAGATCATTCGGGTCAATCCGGACAAAGACAATCCGATTCCCGACGGCTCCGATGGCTGGGCTGCGAACCCCTTCATCGATGGGGACGGACCAAATGACGATTCCATCTGGGCGTATGGTCTTCGCAACCCGTTCCGGGCGCGTTGGGATCTCGAGTACGGCTTCATGTACATCGGCGAAGTCGGCGGCAACCAGCAGGACGTTGCGGAAGAGGATTTGCACGTAACCAGTCTGAGCCAGGCAGGTGCGTTTTACGGATGGCCCTTCTATGAAGGCACCGGCAACGTCTTTACCAGCGACGGACGCAGTGTGTACGACCCTGCGGACTTTCCAACCGCAGATAGCGATATTGCTGATGCTGCCTCTGGCGACTTTTACTCCGCGCCAATCTGGTCGCTGCCCCACAACGGTCTGACGAATTCGCTGACAGGAGGCGAAGTCTACCGTGGCGACATGTACCCGACCGCATGGGATGGCGTTTACTTCTATGGCAACTACACGAAGGACTACATTCGCTATCTCATCTTAGATGATACCGGACTGAATGTTCTTGGCGATCACCCGTTTCTTCCTTCAGAGATTTCGGGAAGCGAGCCAAAGGACGTCGTTTCGATCAATGTGGGCGCGGACGGCGCACTCTATTATGCCCGGATTGCGAGCGGTCTTATTGAACGGGTCGTCTATAACGGCGACGGCGTCAATTTGGCCCCAGAGATCGTTTCCAGCGAAGCATCGCCGGTCACGGGGGATCTGCCGCTTGTCGTGAACTTCACGGCGACCGTAACGGACCCTGAAGGCGATCCGCTGACATATGTCCTCAATTTCGGGGATGGCAGTGATCCGGTTACAGGTGCAGTGGGTCCGAGCGGTGTTGTTACGGCCCAATATACCTACACCGAAAATAACCTTTATAATCTGTCCTTTAGCGTCTCGGACGGATCCAAGACGTCCTTGGCGCCAACGATCCAGATTGAAGCCGGTGAGATCAATTTTCCACCAGAAATCGCGAATGAAACCGTAGATCTTGGGTTTGCCGAACCGGGCACAGAACTGACATTTACCGCACTGGCCTCCGATCCGGATGGCGATCCGCTGACGTTCACCTGGAACTTCGGGGACGGCGAAAGTGTAACCGGCAGCGTTCCGACGGATGGCAACATCACTGTCACACATACCTATACGGAGAACGAAAACTATTCGAGCCAGCTCTTTGTGAGCGACGGGACGAATACGGTTTTGTCGAATCCCGTCACGGTCGTCATCGGCGATGCACCGGAATTCCCGGTTGGCGCAGGCCTTGTGCTTCTCTTGGAGTCGGACATCAAGATCGGGGTCGGTGCCGGAACCACTGTGACCAGTTGGCTGGACGGATCAGGACAGGGCAACAATCTTGCCGCACTGGGCGATCCGCAACTGTTGGAAAATCAAACGCCAACGGGATTGCCGGCCATCGTCTTTGACGGCGATGGGGATGCGTTGATCCGCGAGGCGGCAACGAATTCCATCAACAACCTGCCGTCTGGTTCTCAGGACCGTACGATGTTCTTCGTGGCGCAATACGATGGTGGTTCGCGAAAGCATGCGGGCGTGCTCTACGGAGACAGCGCCGAGAACGAAACATTTGGACTTGCGACGGGTAAACGGGATCAATCCCTTACCGTGTTCGCCAACAAGCCTACTTTCGATTCCGGTGTCGCGGCAGAGGGTTGGGTGGTCCAGTCGGTGCTTCTCGACAACAATACGATTAGTCACTACCAGAACGGCCAGTTGATTGACGACGGTCAGAACATTTTCAACACCGATGTCCAGAAGATCGTAGTGGGGCAGGATATCGGCGGTTCGGTTGAAAAACCCATGAGCGTCGGTGCTGTGCTAATCTATGACCGGGCGTTGACGGAAGCCGAGAGGCAACAGGTCGAAGGCTTCCTGGAGGCCAAGTACATTCTGGGAACGGTGAGCGCGCCCCCAGTTGCGGCGGACGATACCGCAACGACCGACCAAGATCTTGCAGTCTTGATCGACGTTCTGTCCAACGACAGCGATGCCGACGGTGACGCATTTGCAATCACCTCAGTGAGCGCACCCACAAACGGTACCGCGGTCGTGAACGATGGTGGAACACCCAGCGATCCGACAGACGACAGAGTGCTCTATACGCCGGCGTCCGGGTTCTTTGGAGCCGACGAGTTCACCTATACGATCACTGGAAACGACGGAAGCGACACGGCGACGGTCGCTGTGACGGTGAATTCTACCGTTGCAACGCCGCCGGTTGCGAGTGACGATACTGCATCAACGGATGAGAACGTTGCGGTCTCGATCGATGTCCTTGCAAACGATACCGATCCCGATGCAGACTCGTTTTCCATCGTCTCCGTCACAACGCCAGCTAACGGAACGGCCGCGATCAATGACGGTGGCACCCCGGGTGATCCAACCGACGACCGGATCGTCTATACGCCCAATGCCGATTTCTTTGGCGCCGACGAGTTCGAATATACAGTGTCCGGAGACGATGGCACCGACACCGCCACGGTTTCCGTCACCGTCAATGAGACGCCTGACACGGTTCCCGTGGCTGCCGACGATGCGGTGACCACTCCGGTCGATACGGCTGTTCTTGTTGATGTCACCGCGAACGACCTTGACGCCGATGGTGATCCGTTCTCGATAACAAGCGTCGGCACGCCGTCGAACGGCACTGCTGTCATCGACGATGCCGGTACGCCGGGCGATATGACGGACGACCGAATCCTCTATACGCCATCGGCTGGTTTTGTCGGTGACGACAGCTTCAGCTATACGATCGCGGGCGATGATGGCAGTGATAGCGGCACCGTGACGGTTTCTGTCGGATCGACCAGCGGGCTTGTGGAGGCCGGGCTGGTTGCGGCCTTTGAGACTGACGGTCAGGTTTCGCGTATAGGCGATACAGTCATCGGATGGATCGACAACTCCGGAAAGGGGAATGACCTCGAAGCCGGGGGTGACCCTACGTTTGTTGCCGGTGCCACGCCGACGGGCGAGGCAGCGATTGTATTCGACGGAGACGGCGATTTTCTTGACCGAAACGTTCTGAATAGTGAGGAGTTCAATCAGCTGCCTTCGGGGTCCGAGGACAGAACCATGTTCTTTGTAGTCAACTACACGAGCAAGGACCGTAAGTCGGTTGGTTTTGTTTTCGGTGACTCCGAGCCAGACCAGGCCTTTGGCCTGACCGCCGACAAGCGAGACCAGTCCCTGACGCTGGAGGGCTATAGCACCAGCTTTGACTCTGAGGTCGGTTCAGGCGGTTGGCTTGTACAATCGGTGGTCCTCGAAGGGAACGCCTTTTCACATTACAAGGATGGTCAGCTCATCGACAGCGGGTCGCACGTATTTGAGACGGACCTTCAACGGTTGGTCATCGGACAGGAAATTGGTGGAGCTCAGGAGAAGTCGATGGAGGTCGCTGCAGCGTTCCTATACGACACGGCGCTTTCGGAAACGGACAGGCTTCAGATGGAGAGTTTTCTTCAGGAAAAATACATCGACGACGCATTCTTGTTCGTGTGACCGCGTTCGTGGAGCAAGCTCTCTAGGGATTGCTGCCATGGCGTTCGAAAAATCCTGAGGTCCTGGCAACGCCTTTTGTGCTTTCGCTGAGGCGGGAATAGAGAACGAGGTCCTGGCCGTAGACATCGCTGACCAACCTGCGCTGTTCATCAGACACGTCGGACCGACTCTGCTGCGGTGTTGAGGCATTGGTTTTTGCGATCCGACGCCGTTCGCCCAAAGCGGCGGCCAGCATGTCTTCGACGGTGCTCATGTGGTCCATCGAAAAAATAACATCGACAAGCAGCTTTCCACTTCGATCCGAAAGGAACGCACACTGCTCGCGAAAGTGGTGCCAACGCATAACTTTCAGGCGAAAGTCGGGATCTTCAAGACGCCCGAGAAAAGCGCTGAAGTCAGTAACATCGCTCAAGCACTCTTCCCGGAATCGCATGTCCGGAACACTGGTTGGCATGGTCTTAAGGTAGGTATAGGCGGACAAAAGCCGAGTGTTCGGATCGCGCAGGATGGCGAATCGAAAGGCCCGGTTCAGGTAGTGTCTGGGCAGGGCAGCGGACAAAAATTGCATGGAGTGGTGGCCCAAGAGTTGTCCGTATAGCCGTTCGGATACAGACGAGCCGGCATTCTTCGGAACGTGAACAAAGACCATGCCCGTGCGGTCTAGGACCGACTGGATTTTCTTGCTTCGATGTTCGAGAAGGCGTCCCTTTGTAAGCCTTATGGGCCGCACGAGCTTGTTGAGGCCGGGAACTTTCCAAATAGGATTGCGAGAGGTGTCGAGCCCGGGAGGTGCACCGTTGGGAACGAAAGTTTCGTGGGGTGCGAGGTCAACCGCATCCTGTTCTTGAATCGCCCAGGCGATGGCGCGTGAGGCCGCGGGCCATCTGACCGTGCCGTCGCCCAGAATTTTGTTTTCAGACTGTTTCATTGCGTCATGTGGCAAAGAGTGTTTGGTTTGCGGATCATTCCCGACGTGTGTCCCATTCAGGCTCATGCAGTTGCGTTTGCTGGAGCGATCAAGTCGTTAGCGCCAGCCCGTGTCCGGACAAATTCGTTACAGGACCTTGTCACGGGTAATGCGATGCTTTCGGGGTCGGATCCTACTTGCGCCAATGGTCGAGATTTCTGTCAATCAGGGTCTCCAGGCGATTTATTCGTGGCGCGAAGTAGTCTTTTAGCCAGGCACGTATCTCGCGATCATCTATCTCTGACTTGTTGACCGGTTCCGTGGCGTAGCTTCGAAGCCCATCGAGCATGCGCGTTGGAATAACTTCGCGGGCAGCGGCCCACATGGAGGAATCTCGGATTGTCCGAACAAAACTAAACCGTTGCCTTCGGCTTTTCTCCGATGACACATGGACGTCCGCCAGTTCTTCTTCAGAATAGACATGGTCTTCGATTTCCAGCCACTCAAAGAGTTGCGCCAGGGTATTGCGTCGGTCGTTTCGCAGGTCCTCCGAGATGACGACTCGTATCTGCCTGTGATCAAACGATTTGTAGTATTCTTCGAGTTGCAGCGCGTAGTCGGAGGTATCCCTGTAGATCGCATGTTCTCGGATCGCCTGCTCCAGTGGAAGCGTGTCCTGGAATTCCTTTGCCCTTTGCCAGTAATGGGAAATCGTTCGTGAGATAGGTTCGCGGACAACATAGATGATCTTGGCATCCGGCACCGCCGCCGCGATCCGGGCAGCAACACCCGAACGATGCGGGCTTTGCGAGTAGTATACGCTGGCTTCGCCTCGGTAAGTCGCATCACGGCCTTCCTTAAACATTTCACGATATGCTTCGATGTCGTGCGACACCGGATTTCTTGCCATTATCGGCCAGGCCGCTTCCAGTTCGCTTTGGTCGACAAAAAAGCAAGGTTCCTTAGTCGCGGACATGAAGATCTGGGGGTGAAGCTTAAGGTAGGCGTGAAGTGCCGAAGAGCCGGTTTTGGATGCCCCGACAACAAATAGGTTCGGCATTGAAAGGTCTTGCGTGGTCACGACACGACTAGTCGGACGGTTTTTTACAGCGTCTTTGGTCACGGCTGAAATCTATCCCTTCGCGGCGAAAAATATGTGGCCATGCAGTATTTGCCCGGTCCATGTGGCGACACACCGTGGCGATGGCAGCGCTGGCGCCTGCGGGAACGCTCTGAGCCAATTCCTAGGATCAACTGACCATTCCTTTTTGCAAGGAAAAGCGTTCCTTGGCCTGCGCCCAGAGATCCGCGGTATCCACCAGGATGCGGTTGGCATCTTCTTGAGGAAGCTTCTCTTGCCACGCATCCACCAGCGCTCGGCTATCGCGATTGTGCTGATGCTGAACCGAACTCTTTGGCTCAGCGGCGTTGGACGTTTCTACTTTGATTTTTTCGGCGATTTCCGGGGTAAACGCTAGATCAAGCTGTTTAAAAAGCGCGCGAAAATGGTCCTCGGGTTGGAGGCACAATTCGTCGTGCAGAACAAAGATCCAGTCGCTTCGGCGTTCACTTAGCTCGAGTGTTGCGGCGGTGAACAGCTTCCACTGCAAGATGAGATCTCCTAATTGATCCGGTTGGTCGGCGCGGCGGTGTGCGATTTCTTTACAGAGTGAGGAGTAGCCCTCGGCCACAGGGTGTTTGATCATCTCGGGTAACTCGCTGTCCCAACCAAGCGAAAGGTAGCTCCCAACCACGCCACAGGGGTGGCGGATCAATATCACAACCTGCGCATCATAGGTGTCCGCTATCCACTCACTGGAATAAAACGCAATTGGATCTTTGATGCTCACACGCCTGGGGTTGATGAAGTCCTGCCTGTGTCTGAGCAGGCGTCTGGCGGCAAGCCGTGCCGGGGTGTAGCGTTTCGAGGCCGGCAGAACACGTTCGGCCGTGCCTTGCACGGCCAAAAGGGCCCGGTCTTTGAAGTTGCCGAGCGACATTAGGGCGTCGATTTCGGCTTTTACAGAATCCGCGTTTCCGGGCGTAATTCGCATGAATCGTTCCGGTAGATCCAGCCGAGCTCCGACATCATCGTTGAAGGGTTCATATATATTGAAAACTTCCCGGGATGCGCCAATCACATTCCCGGTCCAAGTCGTACCGCTTCTGGGGCATCCTGTCACCAATATGGGCCGATGCGAGACCATCGCTTATTCCCTAGGCAAGCAGCTTCCGACAAATCGGTTCAAGGCACCTGGCTGCATCTTCGTGCATCTCCGGAGAAGGATAGTAGGCATTGTGCGTCCAAACGTCTTTGAAATCGGGGCGATCGTCGGAGGTGTCAATCGTGGTTAGTTTCCCAGTGAAGCGATCCACGAGCGGTTGAGGCGATCCGCGTGACGAAATACATTCAACATAGTGATCGGCTTTTCCGCTCACCTGCCGCATGAGCTGGCCGTTGATGAGCTGTGGGAACTTCCCAAACATCGCGTGGACGTTGTCATATCGTTGCCACCACCAGGCAACTTTTCCCGATCTGTTCAGCCCGGGTGAGCGCTTCGAGAACCACAGAAGGATGATCGGCACATGAAGTTTGGAAAAGAGCTCAAGATAACTTTCAACCCAATTCCTGCGTGTCTCAGATAGTACCTCTCGAACATCCTTTGGCGCATGGAAAACTCTGACTGCGCGACCGATGTTGCCGGGAAGGCCTTTGATCCTATGCCGCTCAAGAAGCCTGCGATAGGCTTCGTCGGCCGAAAGCTGTTCTCCGGAAGCGCGATCCACCAAGTATTCCAGACCGTTGCTCTGAAACAGCTGATTGTCCTCACTCCGCCCTGACATCACCTGAACGATGGCAAAGCGTCCTCTGTTGGCGATTTCAATCAGTTCCGGATGACGAAGATAAAAGCGAGGGCCTGCACCACCGTATCCGAAATTTACGAACTCCAGTCCAAGGCTGCTCTGAAGTAGAGCGGGGAAGGGGTGTTCGCAAAAGCAGCCCAGCGTTTGAGCTGCACCAAAACATGTGGCGTATTGGCCTGCTTCAACATTCGGCTTTGGACCGCGGAAAGAAAGCCCCGTGCGCGCGTCCTGGTACATTTGGTAGTCGACGATGTTCCAGTCGCGCTGCTGATAACCGGAAAGATGCTCGTCTGAAGTCGAGGTGCTCATATCCATTACTTTGCCTACTAGGTACCAATAACAAACCAACTCCGCGACTCGTAAGACACCTGTCGTGTGGCAAATCCAAAACCATACTCCCGGGCCCTACTCTGAGCCTGCTGCAAACAAGCTTGGATTGACAAGGCCTATTTTTTACCGATGCAGATCGGGAGCCCTCAGATCACCTGTTTCCTTCAGAGTGCATCATCTGTCATCAAATCGGCGACGACGTGGGCTCGTTTCACACCTATTTGTGCCGCGTACCTTCCTTCGGCGACTCGTTCTTCATTGTCGAAGTGATACGCAGGCTAAGGCGTTTGCAACGATTGGAAGAGCTTTGTTAGATCTCCGCCCAAGGCAAACCTTTGGTAACATTCGCCGGCGACGGTGGACGCTGCATGCAGTTGTTCAGGATTTGACAGCAGAGCCTTCATATCCGCGACCCTGAGGGGCAGGACGCAGTCTTCATAGCCGGCACCTAACCCTTTCATGGAGGATTGAGTGGCAAAAACCGGTTTGCAGTGGCGCAGCGCATCGACGAGTTTGATATTCAATCCAGTACCACTGGTTGGCGATACGCAGGCTTTGCTTCGGGCGTAAGCCGCTTCGAGCTCTTCGTCGGAGAGAAAGTTCAGCAAGTGGATATTTGGATACTCCGCAGCCAACTTTTGGACTTCGGGCCTCTGACAGATCAGTCCGCAGATTGCAAAGCGCATGTCCCGCAAATCTGGCCCCGCCTGCTCAAAGAGCTTCGTGATGCCATCTACGTTGACCTGATTGCCGGATGCAGCAAAAAGCAGATCGTAGTCGAAGTTGTTGCGCCTGGTTTCGCAAACGATGGCTCCAGGAGCATACTCCGGAATGTAGTAGACTGCAGTTTCCGCTAGCATGTTGCGGAAAAAGTAAGCTTCGTTTTCGGTGATGGCGACCAATCCGTTTGCGGCGGACAAAGCAGATACTTCATATCGAAGGTTCAGAAGGTTTCGACATGATATCAATGATCTATGGCTTGCCATTGCACGGCGAAAGTAGCGCAGATCATGTGTTTCGACGATTGTTTTGGATGCATCGATGCCATTAACCTGTGCAAGGCTGTCGACGTAGTTGATCACATAACGGATGTCGTCGTTTGAGCGTCGAAGTTGTGCGTAGTTCGGTGTCAGCGCTTCCACGTGCCATGCGAGGACCCTTCGGGCTAATCCGGGGAAGGCCGTGACAGCAATTTTCTTAAGGCGGGATACAATCTTTAGCGCCCAGCCTTCGTTGTCGGAAACAAGCCGGATGTTCGGGAAGCGCCGGGCCAGATCGGCTTCGTGTTCGGGCGTCCACCGGTCGTGTGGGTGATTTGCAAAGTGGTACAAGACGATATTTTCAAAACGTTTCGAAAGATACTCAAGCTGACCGATCGTTCTGACCTGGCTGCCGTTCGCTCCCGGCATGAGCGCACCCCAATAGTAGACCAGTATCAGGGGCTGAGACGCGGACCCTGACGGTTCGTCCGATGGTCCAACCGTTGTATCGCTCATCTGACCCTCCAAACCAAAATTACCCACACGAAATGCGATGATCTTCAACACCCAAAAGCAACGCCCGGTCACGCAGTTTCGAACGCCGTTGCGGTTTTTTGCGAGGGAAATCCGCCGGCAGCGCGCCCAAACTCAATGCAATCCAAGTGCCGACCGAGCCGCATTATCAACCCCGGCCTGCGTTTCCTTCAGGACCCTTTCCTTGTCTTCTGCGCCAATGGGTGACCCTGCCGCAGCCTGTACCTTTTTGACAACCTCCTCCGGGCGAAGCGACGCTGGGTTCAGGAAGAAATCCTGCCTATCCACCGACGCAAAAAAACTCTCGACCTTTTGGTCCCATCCTAGTCCCACTGAGGGAATGCCATAGGCGTAGGCAAGTATGCATGCGTGCAAGCGATGCGCCACAACAAGATCAAAGCCCGAAATGAGATGGGCGAGTTCCCGGGGCTGTTTTGGGGTCGGGGCCACCACCACTTTCCCTTGACTGATAAGGGGTTGAACCGAGGGGTCATCGCTAAGCTTGGAGATCGCAAACTGGTCTTCGTCCGCGCCGTTGCAAAAAAGGGTGACAGGATGTCCCTGCTCGCTGAGGCCTTTGGCACAGTCGGCAAAGAACTCCAGAATCGGTGCTTTGTGTGCTGAGACGTCGGAATGATATCCCAAAATCATTGGAGCGGTGACGCAGAGTCCGATGCCACCGGTCGCTTTTCCGCGGCCGTATGCCCCTTCCGCGAGCAAACCAGGGTCTCGCACGACGGTGGTTTCCGGAAGAGACCGGCCAGGCCCGTCCGCGGGCATTTGGTCATTCCACGCTTCGAGTGAATACATGTCCCGCAGCCCGATCCAGCTCAATTTGGTTAGCTTAACCTTCGAAAAAAGTGCCGTTCCGCGTTGCGACCAGTTGCGCGCGACGCCCACGGCATGAACGGCGACAGGAACCTTCGCGTCTTCAAGGACCTCGCAAGCACCTGCGATCTTAACGCAGAAGTTCAGATCTGCGTCGGAAAACAACTGGCCTCCCCCGATAAAAGCCATATCGGCATCCTCTAGGGTACGGCGCCAACTCGGTTTCGCTGCGTCGACGATCCGACCGAGATAGTATTCGACCGCTCGTTGTTTCAGCGCCTGCGGCATCATCTCGAGCAGTCTAAGCTTTAGCGAGCGGTTGCCGACGACTACTTGTCCGCGTTTCATCCTTCCAGAGAGATCGACCGCTTGAACGTCCGCCTCGGGCACGGTTTTCCGCAGAGCGTATTCTAGGCAGTCGGCGATCACACCGTCACCTAGGTTCGGGCTGTACGGCAACCCAAAAACAACAAATCTGGTCACCGCTTCCCCACGTCCCAAACCGTATGCGCTCTTGGAAAGCGGACAAATAGCCAGCCCGACCGGGCCACCGATCGCCAATCCGCTTTCAATGAATGTTCGCCTGCTTTCTCAGGTAGCGCGCCGTCAGTCAACCTTGCGAAGCGTTATCCGGTAGTCTGTGATATCCCCAACGGTTTCCTCGCCGGGACCGACAATGAACTCAAGGGTTTGACCTTCTTGAAGTTCTATCTCGGGAAGAGACAAGCGATGTTCTTCCTTCACTTTCGATGCGCCGTGCAGGAGTACGCCATCGAGCGTCACTTCGATGTCAATCCCGTCACTGCTTTTGTCACTGGGCGTCCAAGTCGCCTCGATTGCCACATTCTGGGATTGTTCGGCCAAGTAGCGGTGGACGACCGCGATTGTCTCGTCTCCGTTTCTTCCTGGAACCAAAGTATCCGCGGTTACTCGAACGGGACGGATGTATTTGTTTCCGAGGTAGGGGGTCCACGGCGTCCCCTGCGCCTCTTGTCCGGGCATGGTGTATAGCCGTACGGGGCGCTCCCCACGCTGGGCGAAGCGAACAAACCCATCGCTGGGGCTGACACGCTCGCCTTCGGTCGGATAGGCAAATTGGTGAAAACTGTCCGCCAGGATCTTGTTTTCGGACAACTTAACGTTCTTTCCGAACTCAAGCGGTTGGTCTGAGGCCAGAAACAGCGGGTTAGCGATTGAAAGCCGCAAGACTGCGGGATCCAGGCGCACCCCTTGGGGATTTCGAACCTCAATGCCGTTTGCCACAGTGAGCTGGCGCGGTTCTCCCCAAATCACCATGAAGTTGTCACCAAACTTGCAGCCGTAAGTATATGGGTCTGGACTAACGTTCTGGACGGGCAGGCCGACAAGAGTTGATTGCACGCGTTCGTATGCTTTTCCCACTGACGTAGGTTGGCCGGTGATCGGATCTATAAGGGGAATCAACTCATCGCCACGGTCATTGAGAGGGTACCAAGCGGCCCGCTCTACGCCCGAGAGCGACATCGCGCAGTACATTCTAAGTAGGAAGCCGGGCGCAGCAAGCCGGTTCTTGGTGCCGAATTCCGTCACCTGAACGGGCAATTCTGCAATTCCTTCGTGCCGCCTCAGCACATCAATCTGGCGTGCGAGTTGTTCCGGAGGGGTGGTATAGGGGTGCAAGACGAAGGCATCCATATATTCCGCACCGCCAAGATCTATGATCGGCCAAAGATATCCGCCCGGGACAGAATGGGCGGCTCCGCCAAGCACACGCACTTCAGGATGGGTTGCATTTACGGCGTTCGAAACCGCTCTCAGCAATTCGAAATGAGCCGCAGCGCGCTTCTCGCGCTTTGCGTCGAGAACCGGGCCCGTGACGAAGTTGGAACCGTTGAACTCATTGCCAACTTCGACCGCTGTGATCCTGGGATAGGCATCGAGCGCAGCAACGACAAAACGCCCAAGCGCTTCAAGGGCTTCTTGCGAGTGCGGTGTGTGCCCATCATCATAAAAATCGTTGCCCCAGTTCAGCGTGAGGCTCATCCGGGCGTCGATTTCCTTTAGTCGCGCTGGATAGTTTGTCCTTGGGTCGGCAAAGACAAGCTGTCCAGGCTCTTGCTCGACAAGCGACCAGTAGATGATGTCGCGAAAGTCCGTGATACCCAGATTGCCGGCGTCGTTGAAAAGGTCTCTTTTCCAGCCGTGTCCGAAGTTGGACGCGGACGCAAGATCGGGCCCGACGAGATCGGGCAGCTTTTTTGAGTCCGCGGATACGGATCCGGCCGTCCAAAGGCACAAGCCCACTAGCGCAAGTGCTCTTGAAAACGTGCCAATCTGATAGCTCAGAGCAGGGCCGCCGATCCGCCACCTGCACAAAGAACGAAGTTCACGTCTCACTGACATCGGTCTCGGCTTTTAACAATCCGGTCTCGGACAACTGCGCCCGAGTCTTACTGATGACTGTTGCAGATATAGGCAGGTAATCAAAGCGCCCTTGCCGGCCCACGGGGTGGATGCCCAGATCCTTCAGCCTTGCGATGCCTTGGTCAATCAGGTGCTGGCATCCTTTCCGGTAAAGAGGGTAGGCGTCTCTTACAATGTCGAAGCCTTCCAGCCGAAGATCTGGTGCAAAAAGTCCCAGATCCCTAACATCTTCCCTGAACCGCGCAAACTCCGCTTCTGCATCCGGCGCGTTTTCGGGCCGGTTTGTAATCTCTACTGCGAAGTAGTCGCGATCAGCTTGTCGACCGTAAATCCGGGAATAAATGGTTGCACGTTTCCAGCGTCCCTTCTCGTGGAAGTTGAAAAGAACATTCCCGTCGAAACCTGGAACATCCGAAACACTGACAAAAAGTGTTATAAGGTCAATGCCCTCCAGACCGGTCCCTTCACCAAAAGCGGATCTGTGCAAGTGGTCTAGCGGCATTGCGCCAACCACATCCTCTGCCTCGACAATCCCGTCTGAGGTATGGATCTGGTACATTCCATCGCCACGGACAATTCCCTCTACATCGGAATTGAATTTGAACACGACGCCCTTGGCTTCAAGCTTTTCCCTTGCCCTGCCGTACAGAGCTTCAAATCCTTCCAATGGGCGCACGAGGAGCGGCGGTTTTGCCGTGGGCTGAGTGGACATTCCCAGCGTGTTCTGGAGTTGGCCCTTGACCAGCGCAGAGATCCTGGAGCGCTTGAGCACAAAATTCATACGGCGATCGAAGAAAATCGCGTCAATCTCGGCGGGATCCTCCCGATTGAACCTTCTGATATAGTAAGATAGTCCCGTCGTTTCGTAGATCGTACGGCCTAGTCGGGAAACACAGAGCGCTTCGACGTCCGGGGGAAGTTCTTGGTTTGTTGACCGGGTTGCCAGTTCAAATGCTGCGAGGACTTGCTTGTCGAAACGCCAGCGCAGCGCTTCCTGGGGCTTGAACGGATAGTGCTGAACTGACGCGTCCGGAGCTATTCTTCCTTGCTTGCGCCTTATGGATGGACACAGTTCCCGCAGACCGTCAAACATCTCAAAAAGAGGATGGTTCTGCTCAAAAAACACACTTCCGGAGTCGAAGGTGTACTGTCCAATGTTGAAAGATCTATGGGTGCCTCCCGCACGAGGCTCACGATCGATCACGGTGACCGACTTCCCTCTGAGGCTTAGACTGTGGGCGGCAGCAATACCCGCAGGACCGGCACCGAGCACCGCTACGGACGATTGGCGGACGGTCGTTCGATCGTTCTGCAGGGGACGGGAACCTCGATCGGTAAGAGTCACGTTTTGATCAATCTCAAAAAAAACTTCAATCTACAGTCAATGGATTATCGCCTTGTCATCATCTGAAAAAGTTAGTGATGTGCCGGCAAGAATCTATCTTTTCAAGTAAGTCTATCGCGCCTGGCAGCATGCGCGCTGTTGGAATACGCATTTATGGTTGGCCTCTTCCTGTCTTTGATGGGCTGACGGTCGCCAGGGTGACGCCGCAGTTTGCTCGTAAGTCTTTTGTTCCGATACTTAGCTTTTCAACTGGTGAGAGATAGTTCGAATTTCCATGCATGCGACCTTTGCTTGGTGTCTGCGTGCAAAAAAACCTCTTGGGTCGGTTTCGGTCGTGCACAGTGGAGGTCATCCGCAGAGTTTGTATCCAACGGCGCCTTTGGTCGCGAAGAGGTGGCTTGAAAGCGTTGCGCAATTGAAAAAGGGCTTGCCCGACCATCATCCGTACCCGATACTCTGGCCGGGGACCGTCCCTTGTTTGTGAGTTCGATTGAGTAAAGCTATGTCATTAGCATCAAAAGAAATTCCTCGAATAGCTGTTGTTGTAAGTTCGTTGGGCAGGCCAGAATGCCTCGAAACGCTCTGGCGCAGGCTTATAACGCAGACCCACAGGCCACACAGGATCGTCTTTTCGGTGACAGAGACCGGAGACGTACCGAAGTCATGGGAAGCACTTATCGACCGGGCACCGGACAAGGTCTTGTCAGACGACCCGGAGGTGGTGATCGCCCGCAAGGGTCTACCTTCGCAGCGGAACCATGGCATGGATCGGGTTCTGGGCGACTCTGACATCGTCGTTTTCTTGGATGATGATTATGTGCCGTCGAAATACGCACTTGCCGGAGTTGCGCGCGCGTTTGAGGTCTTTCCCGACTTGGCCGGACTTACGGGAAAGCTACTTGCCGACGGAATCGGCGGACCGGGTATTGAGCCTGACTTGGCAGTACGGACGGTCGAGGAGTGGGATAACGAACCGGATGCGCTCTCATGCGCGTCCTCACCCAAGAAACTAGCCAGCAGAATGGGGCTTTATGGATGCAACATGGCATTTCGTACGGCAAGCATAGGTGACATCCGGTTTGACGAACGCCTGCCACTCTATGGTTGGTTGGAAGACATTGATTTTTCTTCTCGCATTCCTGGACCGAAGATCGTGACCGACGGGTTTATTGGAGTTCACTGCGGCGTCAAGCGCGGGCGCGAGAAGCGTGGCGACCGACTAGGTTACAGTCAGATCGTCAATCCCTTTTACCTTTGGAAGAAGGGATCCATACAGGCCCAGTTTGGTTTGAAATTGTCGTGCCGGAACTTCCTGTCAAACCATGCCAAGCTGTTCTGGCCGGAGCCGTGGATAGACCGAAGGGGGCGTGTGCGCGGGAACTGGTGCGCCATTCGGGATCTTTGCCTAGGGAAGGCAAGTCCCGAAAAAATACTGTCGCTCAGATAGAATGGCGCGGCGACTGGCTGACAGAAGGCTTGTGTGCAGCCCTGTCGGAGATGTCCATCCGTTGAATGACCTATGCTCCTTCGGAACGCTCGCCAGAAACAAACCTTTTCCTTAGGTTCCGGGTCATCGGGCGCTCAACAGTCCAGTGTATCAAAACGCCAACCAGAGCACATGCGACGACGGTTGTCGCCGTGACCACAACGAACTGCGTGACGCCTTCTAGGCTAAGCTGAGCCAGTGCTTCGAAGAGAACGATCATGAGAATGGTATGGGACAAATAGATCGAATAGCTGGCATCCCCGAGTACAGAAAGCAGGCGTGACTTCGTTTCGGGATACCGATCTTGAAGAGCAAGTGTTCCGATCAAGGTCAAGATTACAGAAATGTGCATTGCCGGATGTACTATCTGTGGGGGCAGCGCCGGGAAGGCGCAAAGAACCAAGAGCGCTATGCCAAGATAAAACGCCCACACATGGGATGAAAGATCCACCTTCTTCCAGGCTTCTGCAATAAGAATGCCAATCGCGAAGAACAAAAGGATCTCATTTGTCCAGGTTATCCAAACCGCACTGTCGCTTTGGGAGAGCTGACCTAGCGTGACAAGTACAAAGATGGCCAGCGTTGTAAGGAGTACGGGACGGCCACCCACGATCCCAAGAAAGAAAAGTGCGAAGAAAAACACTTCGTAGTTCAGCGTCCAACCTGGAACGAGAATAGGCCAGATCTGGCCTTCTGCCGAACTACTGTAGTGTGGGATGAAACCCAAAGACAAAAGCAGTTCGTCAAAACGCCGTAGGGGTTCGCCTCCAGCCAGATCCTTTCTGAAAGCAAAGACAAAAAAAAGACGAGCGTCATGAGCCAATAGAGCGGGACCACCCTGACAACCCGGCGAAGGAGGAATTGGCGGGGGGGAGTGTCACGACAGGCGTAGGCCATGACAAAGCCACTGATAGCGAAGAAAATTAGGACACCTGCGGTGCCGAAGTCGGTCTCGATTTTAGGCGGCTGAGCGAAGGCACTGCGGGATTGCAAAGTGTGATGCAGCACGACGAGCATGGCAGCAAAGCCGCGGAGGTAATGAATGAAGCTTATGTGAGTGCCTGCTGAGTAGCGGTCCGGGCCGACCGTAAAGAGAGCGGGCATAGATTGCGCCGCTTTCAGAGGCTTTGGATCCGATAACTGCACTTTGTCGGTATCGTCAGGAATTGTGAATTTCAAAAAGGTGCCTGCTTGTCGTCAAAGTTGTTGGTTGTTAATTTTTTTGCGCTTTTTCGTATTATAAGAATTGAGGGGACCTGAACTTTGCGAAAAACCCAATCATGTCCCCGACAATTGTTTTGCCGCGACCTATGGCTCTGGTTCCTAGCGCTTAATTTCCCCACTCACTATGGTGAGTCTGCTTTCTCTGTATCCCCTTGTAGCGCTGCCGCTTCAACTTCCAACGAAACCGAGCCAAACCCAACCTGAATCACATCGCCTGGTCGTACCTGATCGCTCGACAAAGCTTGTATCTCTCTGACGGTCCCATCTTGCCGGCGCCTGACGCTGAACACGATCTGTGGGTCGGTTTCGCTCTGCAGAGCCGTGGCGAATGTGTCCCCAAGCAGGAAGCTCTTTTCGATTAACGTTTCACGCTTCGAGAGAAGAAGCTCAAGTTCTCCGCGAAACCGGTTGGAGTTTGCAAGCAGTTCCACCCGCTGATCCAGTCGAAACTGTGTCAATGCGCGAGCGATATCTGCTCTTTGGGCGCGGGTCTGAGACAAAGCCGCGTCAATCTCCAGAAGCCGCGCTTCACTGCTGGCTTCAGTACGATCAAGTGCGCTGATGGCGCCCCGGGTCTGCAGGCCGCGTGTCCTAAGATCCTCGACAATCTCCCGCTCTTTTACCTGCAATGCAATCAAGTCATTCTGAACGTCACGCCGTTCCAGCAGCAGCTGGATTTGGTTCTCTGTTTCTTCGAGTTCGGTATTTCGAAGCTGGATCAGTTCCTTGGACGATTCCCGAACATTCGCCAAAATGGCCCGTTCGCGGGAGATGATGTGCGCCACCAACTCTTCGTCCAATCGCGCACTCGGGATAAACGACGTCAGATCGACATCAAAGTCCGCCTGATCTTCGAGTTGTGCTTCCACACGCGCCAGTTTTATAGCTGTCTGCTGAATGTTTGTCTCGACATCGACAAGGTCTCCTGCAAGCGTCCGGGCTGTAAGAAGTGCTCCGGAGTCGTCGCTTGAAACAATGGCCGGACCTCCAGCAAGGCCAACCGCAGCCTCGACCGTCATGTTGGCCCGGAACGGAAACGTGCCGGGCGCCCTTACGGCGCCAGACACCAAGACCGGGGCATAATCCAGGATGGAGACCGAGACATTGGGCGACACGTAGACGCCGGTGTCCGCTATCGTGTCCTTAATTGCGGCCTCGGCCTCATCAAGTGAAACGCCTTCCGCTTTCAAGCGTCCGATGAGCGGAAGCCTCAGCACACCATCCAAGTCAACGGTGGCCTCCCAAACCTCATCCTCTCCCAAAACGATTACGCTGACCCGATCGCCGACGGTTAGGCGGTAGGCTTCAGAGGACGACTGTGCCGATTGCGTCTGGGCTTCAGCACCTACTGGCGAAAGCACTGCGAGCACGGTGGCTACAAGAAGCGACACACCGAGCCTTGGGGTGGCGTTGAAATACGTCACGCGACGCCTCCAGCTTGGACTGCCATTGGTTGAGGCGCCTGATACAAATCGTCAATCCGCGCCCGGTCTACATTGGTCAGCACGATCCCGGCGGGCACCATCCCGAGGTCCAAAAGCGACGACAAGCCCTGCCGTACGCTGGCTGCCTTGGTTCTGTTCCAGCTAACCGAGTAGATCAGCGCGTCCGCTTCTCGCGCAATCACGAACGCTTCCGTCGATTCCAGGACAGGCGGTGTCTCGATCAAAACCAGATCATACTCTTTGGCGAGATACTTGATGATCGACGTGAAGCGCGTGCCGGAAAAAGTGCCCGAGACTTCGGCGTCCAGATTGCCAATCGGAAGTACATCGTAGCCCGTAGATTTGTTCGACTGTATAAAAGCGCTCAGCGAGCCGTTCTTTCGCAATGCCGATACCAACTCGCGTGGTGTGCGGCGCCGCGGATTGAGCGAAGGTTGGTTTCTTTCTTGAAAATTGAGGTCGACGAAGACCACCCGCTGCTTCATATCCGCCGCCACTTGCGCAAGCGCGAGAGCGGTGGTCCTGGCGCCTTCTCCGGTCACCGACGATGTAACGCACATTGTTCTGACTGAACTGCCGGCCCGCGCCATCACAGAGATATAAAGTCGACGGACCCTTTCCTCGAACTCATCGCTGAAGAACTTTCTGCCTTTGCGCGGCAGGAAGTTGGCCGAGCGCTGCCCCTCGCGAGGGAGAGCGGCCAGTACAGGTAGCTGCAGCTCACGGTCGATCTGTTCGGTCGTCCGGTACGTTGTCGATCTCAGCTCACGAATTAGTGCCAAACCGAGGCCAAGTGCTGCGCCGATCACCGCCGCCGCTGAAATCAGCAGTTTCTTACGGGGATAGGACGGCAAGGCCGGTGGAAGGGCATATTCAATGACCTTGGCTTCCTCGCGCGCCAGTGCCACATGCGCACGTGTTTCCTTCAGTCGGGCCAGCATGGTGTCATACTGGGTTCTCAGCGCCAAAGCTTCGCGCTCTAGGTGCCGCATTTCGACCGAAGACAAGGCAATGGAAGATGCCCGTTCTTCCAGCGCCAGAACGTCCGACGCGATCGAACGTTCGCGAATGGATGCCACCTCAACCTCGTTTTCGAGGCCCTCAATGATCTTTCGAACCTCGGTCTCCAAGTCGGCTTCGACTTTGGAAATCATCGACGTCAGGCTCAGCCGGTTCGGATGATCTGGACCGATGTTGGAGGACAGTCCGGCGAGTTCCCGCGCCAGCGAAGCGTGTTCTTCTCGCAGCGAAACGACAAATGGCGAACTTAGGACCTCGGCCGCTTCGGCAAAACCTTCAGTGGCTACAAGGTTGGAGATCTGATCGTATCGGGCCTGTGCTTCGGCGCGGTCCGCGCGCGCGCTTGCCAATTGGCTCGACATGGCGACAACTTGTTGCGAAGTAACGTCAAACGTACCGCCGTCGGCAATCAACTTGTCTGCGCGGTTCTGTTCTACCGTTACCTCGGCATCAGCCACTTGCTCTCTTAGGTCGTCGACGCGCGTCTGAAGCCAGTCTGCCGCGCGCCGCGTGCCTTCCACACGCTCCTCCTCCTGTGAGGAGATATACCGTTCGGCAATCTTGTTAACGATCAGGGCCACGACCTGCGGATCCTGAGCACTGGCAGAAATCGAAATGGCGTATGAATTCCCGACCTGCGAGACAGTCAGATACTCACGCAGTTTGCCCACGGCGCGGCGATACACATTGTCGGGGTTGTCGGCTGCCGTGGCGTCCTGGTCGGCCAATGTTTCGGGGACAACCGTGTCGGCTTCGGTACCTTGGGAGTCGCCCTCAACATTCGTAAGGTCCGAAGGCGCGTCAGCGCTGCCCCCGTTTAGAAACAACATGACGGATCGGAACAGATTGTTCAGCTTTGTGCCCAACCCGGGTTCCTCAACGATTCGCGGGTCGAACTCGGGCATGCGGTCGAGCCCGATGTCTCGCACCACCGACTCGAGCAGCACGCTGGAGCGGATGAAAGCGACTTCGCTCTCGATCACGGGATCGCTTAGGTCAAGTCCGGAGACCACTTCCTGGGATGTCACAACGCGTGTATCCCGGGGGTTCAGAAGGACCTTGGCCGTGGCCGAATATCGGGGTGTGATGTTCGAAAGAATAATTGCCGCTGCCGCGACAAACAGCATTGTAGAACCAAGGATAATCCACTTGTTCTGCCAAGCGCTACCAAACAGCGAAAATGGGTCTACCGTGTCCGCCCCTCGGGCG
>JBCDED010000001.1:0-155169 GCA_039179985.1 Pseudomonadota bacterium | reverse complement strand
CGATACCGGCGAACGTTATCTTTCAACGCCGCTTTTCGCGGATATCCCTGAAGAGATGACCGCAGATGAATGGACGCTGTCGAAATCCACGCCGAATATTCGCTTCGACCTGGCCGCCGTCCCGCCGCCGGCTGCGGCAGCGGCCGCTGCGGCGGCCCGCCCAGAGGCGCTGGCGGAAGTGCGGCGTTTGGTCGGCGAGGCGCCCGTGGTCATGTTCTCGCTCGAATGGTGCGAGTTCTGCTGGTCGGTGCGCAAGATGTTCGCCGCCGCCGGGATCGACTACCGCACAGTCGCGCTCGACGCGGCTGCGCTACAAAAGGATAACGAGGGTGGCGAGCTCCGCGCGGCATTGAAGGAGATCACCGGCCAGCCCACGATCCCGCAGATCTTTATCGGCGGCACGCACATCGGCGGCGCAACCGAAACCTTTGACGCCTACAACTCCGGCGACTTGAAGGCCCGGCTCGACCAGCTGTCCCTGCCGTTTAGTGCCGCAGCAGAAAACGCTTACAGCTACCTGCCCGCCTGGCTGCAACCGCGCTGACAGCTTGGCTTTTGATGGCCGCGTAAATTGGTCACCGGCGGATGCGTTTCAATGGCTATGCCCATCGACCCGCATCCGCCAAAAACGACAAATAGCGATCTTCCGGATGGGTCAGAAAAAGGTGCTGAAGGCGCCAAGTCAACGGACCCCAAAGAGCGATGCATCGCAGGGCTGCTCTGAGCCCAAACTCCCGAATGCTGCAACTCGTACGAATGTCCGAAGCCTTGACTTTGATGGAACTCAGCCGCTCTTCCTTTCGTAGGCTTCAAAAAGGTCGGTGACCAGCACGCCGTTGATCTTCATACCGGTCAGGTCAGCATCTTTGATTTCGAGGTCGGTTAGCGTCGCTTGCGAAATAGTGACTCCCGACAAATTCGCATCGCTAATTGTCGTTCCCGCGAGGTTTACGTTGTGGAACCTCGCCTGCCCGAGATTAACATCGTCAAATTGTGCCGCTCCAAGGTTCGTATCTTTGAAGCTAGCATTAGTCAAAACAGCATAGAAACTCGCGTTCTCAAGGTTCACCCCTTCAAATCGCGCTGCCGTCATGTTGGCACGTTCATAGCGCATACCGGACAAGTCAGGTCCGTCGAACGGGTTTTCCGAACTCATGGGAAATCTCCTATTTTGAACCGTCGCCAAAGAGGAACGCTATCGCGCGGCAAAAGTCTAGGGAGTTGACGGGTTGCCCTGTGTTGCTGACCCACGTGTTTTCGCGGTGGCGCAAAATCCGACATTCGCGCAAACGCTGCGGAAGGGCGCGTCGTCCGCACATCGGTCGTAGATTGTGGCTGCAGCCAAGGGTTGCGCTGAGCCCAAGGTGACGAATCTCGTCAAGCCTCGACGTGGTGAAACAATGCGGTTTGCGGCGTGTTCCGATGCGGCAACGCGCCATACTTCCGCCTAGACCGTGTGTCACGGGTAGGCATGCTACTGTTCAACGTACCATATCGTCTTTTGCTCTTCGCAAGCCTGACTGTCTTGCTGATCGGCCTATGTTTTTGGATCAGGTTCGTAAACATGCCGATACTCGAAGAGCTGGGCGCCCGCGGGGAAACCGCACAAGCAGAGGTGATCTGGGTCGGAGACCCCTATTGGGTCTGGCAGCGAGGAAATTATAGCCGAGGCGGGTGGCGCGTAGACATGCGCTACGCTTATCGCACTCTCAACGGTCGCTTGCTTGAAGACAGAAAGACGTTCGTCAAACAGAACACAAAGCACCTTCGCGTCGGTCGCACTTTCGATGTCGTGTACCTTCCAGATGACCCTGGCATCCACAATAGCAACTACGGCAACGGCTACGCTGGTTTAGGGATGATCTACGCGCTCATTCCGATGATCGCGGTTTGTGCGTTTATGACGATCTTCTACTGGCGCAAACGACCGCCGAATTGGCAAGGTCCAAGGCTATGGCCACTGGTCAAGTCCCTTTAGAAGAACGCCAAAAAATTACAGCTTTCAACCGTCCCTGTGCGCAAGCTAAACCCTTCCTAGACCGAGCAGACAATGACCGTATTATCTGCAAAGAAGGCCCTAAAGAAGCTAGCAGTCGCTATTGCTGTTTGTATTCGCGTTCTCGGAAAGATCTCTGAAAAGCTGCTTGAATGCGGCCACGCCAGCACTGTCGAGTATGCCTTGATTGATTTCGGACGTCGACCAAAGCCAAGACTTGGCGGGATCGTGGAGCATGGCCCATTTCTCAAACAATCTAGCTGAAGTCTCGCCAAAGAACTGCAGCTTGACTTCGACATGTCTTTCGTCTTTTCGAATGCGGTCGTACGTCTCACTGACTTTTGCTCGGGGTCCTTCCAGCATCTGAATGTAGACGTCTTGCCGGCACACAAGTGCTCCGGTGATGTTGTCGCGTGCGTTACATCTACGAGCGTCCAGGAGAATGCCGCCAAGTGTCGCTTGGTCGTAGCCAAACGGGCGAGACGAATAGATGAGCTGATAGATAGTCGAGATAGCTATCTCCTCGCAAACTCAATCCATTCAAGATCGAGCGCAAAAGGTGAGGCAACCAACCCGCTCTCGGGAATTGCCTTGAAAACAGAGTAGCCGAGTTCTTGAACTAAACCAACGTCGCTTTGTGCGAACACCGGTCATTCAGGCGAACGGCGCCGAACGCTTTGGATCAAATGTACAGATCGGACCAGCGCACGGGAGCCTTTGGCCTCTCTCCTATACGTCGGTTGATCTCTGCTGCTCTGGGCAGTCCTCTAGGAGTTTCTGATCAGGGGTTGATGTGCGCATCGAAAGGAGCCGCCGATCATGCAAGGTACGCGGTAGGGCAAACGAACGACCTCAAACCTTCGTGCCTTGAGACCTTCCGCAACGAAATCAAGTGGTTCCTCGGCCGGGACAATGATTGTCCGGTCGTTCAAGACCAGATTGTTGCAGCCCATGTGGGACTTCGCCAGTGATTTGGGCACCTCGAACACATCCCATTCCGACATGATATCCGGCAAGCCGTGCGGAAGGGCTTCCAATGCAGCGACCACGACGCCTTCTCTTGGGGTCATCATAACGCAATCGAGGTGCGGGAAAGCCGGATCGACGGCGACCACTTTGACGTTGTACTCCTGTCCCAATGCGTGCTGCAGCCAGCGCGCGCCCTCGGGATTGCTGCAACCGCCTGAGTGTCCGACAAGGATAGTCTTGCCGAGAACAAAGATATCTCCGCCTTCGAGATACCCCCAGCCCAGGCCATCGCACTCGTCGTCTGCGCCGCTATCTGGCTGCGCAAAGTAGCGCGCACCGCGCTGCATTGTACTGGCTAAGATATGTCGAATGGCGAACCGTTGTCGGCGGTGAAACAGGCTGCGGGGCGCCAATTCGATGACGTTGTTGCCGATGGTCACAAACGGGTCGCGCATCCATGGCGTCAGGACGCCGTGATCTTCGCCACGTGGGAACTTCCGGTTGGCCGGTGAGATCGTCCCGGCGACCTGTACTTTTACGCCGGCGGATTCAAGAAAACCGATGATCCCGCTCACTTGGGAACTGAGTTCAGAGAAGAGCTCGGGATTGGCCTCTTTCATATCCCGCCCGGGATTGTTCACCCAGAACTCCCCGAACTCTCCCTGAGCCCGTAGCCTCGCATCGTTGTAAATGACGGGAAGCACCCAATTGTCCGGCGAACCGTAGACGCATTCCTTCAGCTCTGCCCACTCCGCTTCAACGAAAATAGATGGTTCTGACTTACTTCGATGCTCGCTCGGGTGCCCCATGATGCTCTCAATGCAACTGGCCTGACCAGATAAACAGATGAGGATGGGTATCTCAGTTGCCAAAGTCCACCGCAAGGTACGGCGCCCGATGATGTCTTGTGTTTACAGATTTCTTGGCAGCGTTTGCCGTGTCGGCGCCGCGGTTACTGCGCGAACAAATGACGAACGGCCTTCGTCCAGTGAACCAGGGGCTTCTGATTGCACCACGCGCGGACTCTCTGCCCGGCGTGGTGGGCAGCCATATGGGAAACGGTGGACATAGCCGCATCCTGTCGCGGGTGGCCAACACGGACGATCGATGCCATGCGCGTCTTATTTGAGCTCAAACTGCCTCTTGCTGTGGTCTGACTGAACGAGGGCTTCCAACTGTTTTCAATTTTTATCCGGTCTGGATCTGCTCAAACCCAAAAAAGCGGCCCGGCGCCTGGACGGGCCAGCTGATGGTGACAGGGTTCATCCCTCCATAGCCGGAGTTGCGCTCTTCAATCGCGCAAAATAACCCGGGTTGGCTCACTTCAGAACCATATTCAATTCAAAGCGGATGATGTTGCATTGTTGGCAACCGATATGAGCGGGCGCCCCGGGGCCAGAAGGCCGCAAACCCTGACGCTCGACCCCAGTTGATCCTTTGATTTTGGCTAGGGCAGGCGATCGGCGTGATGACCGATCATCTTCCAGAGGTCGTTTTCCTTGCGGAACATGTTTGTGGCGCGAAGGTGGACAGGCTCATCATGGCCATCGGGGAATACGTGACCGACCTCCAGATTATGCACGATGGCTAATTCGCTACCAACATTGAGTTTGATCTCCGCGGGCTCGACGTCTCCGCTGAGCTTCATGGCCTGTTGCTCAAGCCAGCTTTCGCGCACGTCTGCCCAGCCGAGGCGATAGTCTCCGAACGGCCCCATATAGGTTACATCGTCAGCGTGAGACCAGAGCGCCTCCATCGGAGCAAGATTACCTACGAAAATCGCGTTCAAGGCGCTGTAGAAACCGTCCAAGGCTTCCCTTACGGCCAATTCATCGCTGCTGCTCATGTGCGAGTTCCTTTCCATCGCGCGTTGGTCGCCGCCCAAGGGCCGCGGAATGTTTCGATCCAATCAGGTTATGAAGTTATCCGTCGATGACCGATGCCCATATCGGATGGTCGTCGGCCTGGTGTGCAATTAACTTCCATGTGCCATGCTCTTTGCGAAAGACACTGGTCTCGCGCACAAGCAAGTCCGTGGCTTTGCCGTCAGGCGCAGTCACAGTACCCTTCGTAAAGTGCGACGCCATCGCCAAAGTGCCCTCGACCACCACGTGGATGTTTTCACCAGACACGGTGCCCCCAAGGCTCCTTTCAGCCTGGGTCTTCCAGTCCGCATAGGTATCGGCCCACCCCATCCGGTAGGTACCCTCTGCGCCCATGTAAGTTACGTCGCTGGCGTGGCTGTAGAGTTCCGAAAATGGTTCGGGGTCACCTGCGAGCATGGCATTGAGCGCGATAAACCATTGTTCAACGGCCTCATGAACCGCTTTCTGATCCGGTGTCATGTCAGTGCCCTTCTCCATCGAAGTCGGCGGGGTTGTAGAAAGGGACCAATCCCGATCTGTCGTTTGGGCGCAAGGCTATCACTCTTAAACTCGGTCCTCCAAACGATTTTCTCCCTCGTACGCAGGGGCTTTTTGATCAAGGCCACCTGTCCGGTCGGACAGATCTGCCGAAGCATCTGAAGTTAGCTCTTCTGGAGCAGTTTCGACCACCTCCGCCCCGAACACCGGGGGCTTCGAAGAACAGCGTTGACCGACAAAGCAGGTGTCTATTTGAATTGGGACTGCCTCGTCAAAATGAGACATCAGATTGCGGCATCAAACCAACTGTTGAGTTGCCCAATCATCCAAGAGTGAAGGCATTTGAATCTCAAAGTCGAGCGCCTGCTTTGGCTGTCAAACGGTCGATCGTGCTGGGTGCATAGATTGACAGCTCTGAGCCTAATCCAACCGATGCATCCTTATGCACAGAGGTTAGCTTTTTAGAAGAACAACTCTCTTATCTTTCGACGGCTACAGTTTTAGCCTGCCTCGAAAGCATATTCACTGTCTAACACAAATACGCGCGGCGGGACGCGCGCGCCTTCAAACAGATCATAGCCAGCCTTCAAGTTTTGCCAGTATCCGTACCATGTGTTTGCCTGTGCAGCATTCAGTCTCTTTTCGGTCATTCGAAACGGGAATGCATGAACGTCAACGCTTTCTTGCCGTTTGATCAAAGCGGCTTCAACGATCAGGTAAATCTTTTCGATCCCGTCGTCCGTCATCGCGTAACAACCAATCGATACGCAGTCGCCATGAACCATTAAAAGACTACCAGTTCATTGCTTTGCCTTATCGTAGGCGTTCGGAAATCCAAGATTGAAGGACAGATGGTAGCGGCTGTTTGGGTTCAGCGCAGCAAGATCAACCGTATAGAAGCCCTCAGGGGATTGACGGTCACCTTCTTTGAGCTTGGGCCCCAGTTCTCCAGAAAAATTGCAGATTTCGTAGCTTCTGAACAATTCAAAACTCTGCCCTGTCTGCAGCCAGACTTCCAACTCGTGTTCTTCCTTAAATATGCGAATGAAGGCCACCTGCCCGAGTTCCATACCCGCCGCGGCAAGGTCAATTTTGAGGTCCGGTTCGACACGTTGACGTACTTCCGCCAGGTCAGCTGATGAGCGGATTACAAACCTGTAGATTCCTGGAAGAATTGGTAGCGACGCGACGATTACGACCGCCAAAGAGGCGTATACCAACCTGCGCATAAGTTTACCCATTTTCGCTACTTGAATTCAAAACCTGCCTGTTCGCGAGATCCTAGTACACATGCCACTCTGGGCGATAGAGCGGACTTCGGCAGGTCACGCTTACACGGCAGCTTCGTCCGCACAGCGGTCATTGGCACGACGCGCAGCGAACGACTGCTTCGAGCGCAAATTGACTGATGCTGCGGGTTGCACGAATGTCGGCTACTCTTGTCAGGTTAGAGATTCTCACTGCCAAATTCGAGAATTTTCAGAATTGAGTCAGCGCCCTGAGCAAAAAGTGAAACAGTTTCGGCTTTTTCGAGTGGAGTTAGGTCAGACCACGTTCGTCCCGCATAATCTCCTTTTAGAATAATTGCGTCGGCCTCTCCTGTCGCGGCGTCCAGAGTCAGGCTCAGCTCTTCGGTTTCCATCTGAACCGAGGGCGCTCCGTATGTCAGTTGCAGAAGGGCTGCCGTCCTTTCCGCTTGCAATTCAGCAACGCGTTTTTCTCGCTCTTGTTCGTTCAGAGCTTGAGCCTTTTGCATTTCTATTCGCCAAGATCGCAGCGAAACAAGAATTCCCGCTCCGGCACTGACTGGAACCAATGGTGGAAACAAGACGGCAGCCAATACCCCAAGCCCCACACCGGCACCCGCTCCATGAGTTAGCGCTTTGCCGCTGGCATTGAACCGCATAGCAATCGGCTTGGTCACATTGTCAGACAACGTTCCGGCCAACGTCCGCTGCAAATTTGAGGCGAGCAGCGGCACAGCGTTGGCGCGTTCAAGAGAGTTGGTCACTCCGCCTTTGAGCGCGCCAACAATATCTGGAACGGCATCAATTTTGTTCTTGGCCCTGTGCAGGGTCGTGTTGGAGGCTGACAAAAGACCATCGCGAGTCCTTTCGAATAGCGATGCTTTCTTGAATTCCTCTGTGCCTACCGGTGCCTAGTTGGCAAGCTCGCTGAGTTCGACCTTAGCCTCTGTAAGCACAGATTGTTCGGTCCGTTCACGCGCAGACGATGCCAGTTGTGATGCGCGATTGATCGAACTGTAAATTTGGTGCCGTTCGTCTTCGCTTATCGACTTCATATCATCGATATCGTCCAACATCGACAAAACTGCCAGAAAACTTGGCACGTGAACTGCATGAAATGCTCGATTCACGCGACATAAATCGGCGTCGCGGCGCAGGGCGTCAGACAAAAACTCCAAATCTTGAGCGAGTGATCCTGTTGCCCGTTTGAAGTCATAATCGCTCAAAGCCCGATTTTCTACCAGAGAAGTGAGTTGATCTAAGCTGCTCAGCCGCTCGTTATTGGATTCAGGATCTGGCAAATCAAGAATTCCTCAATTTCAATAGCTGCTGAGATAAGTAGTGCCACGAGGAAGTTGAAGTCTACATGTCATGATTTAGTGGCTTCAACCCATGTCAACCAAAGCAGACCTTGGTACACCCGCAGCGAAAGCTCACTCTGTGCGCCGCGCAGACGTTCACGCCAGATGCAGCGAACGACCGCTCGGAGCCCAGATTGCCAAGAGCTACGCCTTGTACCAATGGCTACTACTGAGGAATGATCTCCAGCCAACCTGCCGAATCAGCCACAAACAAATAGCCAAAAAGAAGAGCCAACGCGATGAGCCAGTGGATGAATGTCTTCCGGCGTTTTGCTTCCTTTGGAAACCAGTTGAACTTACGCAGCCAGCCTAGAATCAAGTCCATGAACATGAGTACGAACATGAAGTGGCGGAAAAACAGGTAGATGAACAACACCCCGAGGACAATTCCTGCGACCGTATTTGTCGGAACAATCTCCCAACTGTTTCCATTGGTTGAAGTGGTTATCGTGCTTTCCATCCGCTAACTTTCCTAATTCGTGACCTCACACATTAAATGAAAACCAAATGCCGTCGAACAGCTAACTCTATCGGTTTCTCGCGAAACAGTCATTCGTTGGGTACCAGTGAAGGTCGGTTTCGTCCGCATTGCAGTGGTCAGCCTTAGCTCAAGCGAACGTCGGCTTCGTCTCGCAAGGCGGTCTTCAAAAGGGCTGATCGTTGGCGACCGCTTCTTCGCGACACGCACGCTGCACCCGTCCCGCCCCGTGACGGTCCGCAATGTGCCGTTACGCGGCCTTGGCCCATCCGACGAAACACGCGCGCCACAGGACTGAAACACTCGATACACCGGGCAGTCTCACGCGACCGCGGAGTGAAACATGCGGCCTCTACACCTGCCACATTGCCGGACCGCAGAGCGCCAGTTCCTCCCCAAAGGCGCACTGCGGTCCGGTTCACCTGCCCCTCCGGGGGCCCGACCCAGACCATTGAAGAGGACCCAGAGACCATGACCACAGACGTAATGGAAAAGCCCGCCAAGGTAGCGATGAACGGTGTCGACGTGCCGACGCTGCTTGGCACAATCAATGCCGTGGGCGAACAGCCCGTGGCCGCGCAATTCCAGTTTCGCGCAAAAGGCGACTGGATCAAAGGCACCCACAGCCGCGCCACGATCAACGGCTTCTTCGGCGCAGGCCAGGAGCATGAGCGCGCGGATGCCTTCACCGTAGACGGCGATCACCCCACCGTTCTGGTAGGCGGCGACACTGCCCCGACGCCGGTCGAGTATCTCCTGTCGGCGCTTGCCGCCTGCATCACTGCGGGGATCGGCAATATCGCCTCTGTTCGCCAGATCAAGCTCAACGCCGTTGAGACTTCGGTGGAGGGCGACATCGACCTGCAAGGCCTGCTTGGCCTCGACGAGAACGTCCGCAACGGCTTTGGCGCGATCCGCGTGACCGTGAAGATCGACGGCGATGCAGACGCCGCGAAGCTGCAGAAGGTCGTTGAGCAGTCCGTCGCCCGTTCGGCTGTCTTCGACGTGCTCACGAACGGTGTGAAGATAGACATCAACGTCGCCGACTGACCCGTCCGAGGCCGGTCCGGCCCAAGCAGACCGGCCTCGCCTCCCAATCCAAAGGAACGACCGTGTCTCAGAAACCCCGCCGCAGTCTGCCACGCCGACTGCTTTCCATCCCTCCCATCCTGCCCCTGCCCTGCGAAGGCTGGATCCTCTGACCCGAAAGGCTGAACCCATGTCCCGTTTTACCAAGAGCAACCGCAAAGCCGCTGCCGAAAGCACGGCCCCCGCACTCCGGCCTGTGACCCGCGCCGATCTTGGCCTCGTGGTTCACCCGACCTCCAGCTGACCCCACCAGACAAAGGAACCAGACCCGTGGCCCGCAAAACAGATGTTGTCGTCATTGGCGCCGGACAGGCCGGTCTCGCGACCAGCCATGCTCTGAGCGCACTTGGGATCGATCACGTGGTGATCGAGCGTGGTGCTGTTGGCGAACGCTGGCGCAACGAACGCTGGGCTTCGCTGAAGCTTCTGTCACCCAACTGGATGACGCGCCTGCCCGGCTGGCGCTACCGCGGCGATGACCCTGAAGGCTTCATGCACAAGGACGCCGTCGTGCGGTTCCTGACGCGGTACGGCCGCGGCTTTGGCGCGCCCACTTTGGAGTACACGAGGGTCCGTAGAGTGACCGCCGCTGGCGACGACTACCGCGTGGAGACCGACCGCGGCGCCTTTCTATGTCGTTCGGTCGTCCTTGCAACGGGCGCCTGCGACACACCTGCGGTGCCCGCCGCCGCGCGCACCCTGCCCGCTGGGATTGCCCAGTTCACCACACGCAGCTACGCGCACCCGGGCACACTGCCTCAGGGCGGCGTTCTGATCGTCGGCGCCTCGGCCACAGGGGCGCAGCTGGCCGAAGAAATCCACCTTTCGGGCCGCCCGGTCACTCTGGCCGTGGGCGCCCACGTCCCCCTGCCCAGAAGCTACCGCGGCAGCGATATCATGGAGTGGATGAGCCACGCCGGCATCCTCGGCGAACGCCGCTCACCGGGAGCGAACAACGCCGCGATCTTGCGGCAGCCCTCGCTGCAACTGATTGGTCGAACGGACCGCGAGTTGTCGCTTCAGAGCCTTGCGGATCTTGGAGTGACGCTTACGGGACGGCTCAGCGGTTTTGACGGGCCAGGAGCGTGGTTTGAGCCCCGGCTCGCCGCAGAGATCGCTTCCGCTGCCCAGCGGCGCGCAAGGATGCTATCGCGCATCGACGCCTATATCGACGTCGCCCACCCAATGGCGCCAAAGGCGGCGACGCCGGCGCCCGACCATGTGCCTGACGATGAAATCCGTAGCCTCGATCTCGCGGCGCGCGGTATCAGGAGCGTGCTTTGGGCCACGGGGTTCCGCCGCGACTATTCCTGGCTTCATCTGCCAATCCTGACCCGTGAAGGCGAACTAATGCATGATTTCGGCGCGACGCCGGCACCCGGTGTTTTTGCCATGGGCCTGCCCTTCATGCGTCGCCGGAACTCCGTGACCATCGATGGCGTAGGACAGGACGCAGTGGAGATCGCTGCTGAAATCGCTGCCTATCTGAACCACACCGAAAGAAAGGCCGCCTGAGATGGACCATGCGACATTCGACATCGCGTACCCCGCGCGTCACTACGACATGGTTGTTGTGGGCGCCCGGGCTGCAGGCGCCTCCACCGCGATGCTGGCGGCCCGGCAAGGCGCGCGGGTGCTGCTTGTGGACCGTGACGCCCATGGCACCGATACGCTTTCGACACACGCGCTGATGCGCGGCGCGGTCATGCAGCTTGATCGATGGGGCGTTCTGGAAAAGATCATCGCCGCAGGCACGCCCGCCATCACGCGCACGGTCTTCCACTACGGGGACGAGGCGGTGCCCGTTGACATTCGCCCGTCAGGCGGGACGGGAGCACTCTATGCACCGCGGCGGACGGTCCTCGACAGCGCGCTGGTTGCAGCGGCAAAGAAGGCGGGGGCGACAGTGCGCTTTGGGCTGTCTTTCCAAGACGCAACGGTGGACCCCAACGGCCGGGTCCGCGGCGCGACGTTGCGGGATGCCTCGGGCGAGGTCAGCAGGGTGTCCTGCGACCTGCTCATCGGGGCGGACGGGCGGCGGTCTTCTGTTGCACGCGCCCTGAACGCGGCCGAAATCGCGAGCGCGCCCCATGCCACGGCGGCGATTTACGCCCATGCAACAGGCCTTCCGAACCAAGGATACCGCTGGCACTACCGCAAGGGGGTGACTGGCGGCGCCATCCCGACCAATGACGGCGCGCACTGTGTGTTTGCCTCCGTCACACCCGTTGAGATGGCGCACCTTCGCAAGGAACTGACGCCGGACGCGATCTTGGCAGAGCTTGTCAAGCGCCTTGAACCGGCGCTTGGGCTGGACCTGGCGAGCGCCCCTTGCCGCAGCCGTCCGCGTCTTTTTCGGGGCGCGCCGGGCTTCATGCGACAAGCCTCCGGCAACGGCTGGGCGCTGGTCGGCGACGCGGGGTATTTCAAAGACCCTGCCACCGCCCACGGCATCACCGACGCGCTGCGAGATGCGGAAATTCTCGTGCGCTGTGCCGCGCGTGGCGGCGCAGGTCTTCTCACATATGCCGCAGCGCGCCGACAGCTGTCGTCTGAACTTTTTCGGATCACCGACCGCATTGCGTCGTTCGACTGGTCGCTCCACGATCTGAAGGCGCTTCATCGCGATCTGAACCGGGAAATGAAACGCGAGCAGGCATTCATTGCATCGGAGTTCGGAGAAGGCTCACGCCGGCTGGCTGCCGCCTGAAACAAACGAAACAGAACGCGCCCTGCGGCGACATCGCGGTGAAACAGGAGGCCACGAAAAGGGCTCCAGACACACGAATGAACTGGATAGACCCATGGCCCGTATCGACCACCGCCCGTTTCTTCAACCGCACCCCCAGGACCTGCCGGTCGTAATGCTCCATGGCTCGGCCAGCGGGCCGAGGCAGTGGACAGGTCTGTCCGAGTTCCTCGGCGGCCGGCACCAAACGCTCGCCCCAAGGATGCCCGGCTACGGGCGCGACGATGCCCCGGACATGACCGTCACCGAACGCGCCGATTCTCTGATGGCAGGCGTTCTTTCCGGAACGACAGCGCTTCACCTGGTCGGCCACTCCTTCGGCGCTGTTGTGGCGTTGGACATCGCCGCGCGGTTCCCGGCGCGCGTCGCCTCGCTCACGCTGATCGAGCCTGTTGCGTTCTTCGAGACGGACACGGCGGACCGATTTGAGGCCATGGGTCGCTCCGCCCGCGTGGCGCTGGAAGAGGGGGATGCCTATGCCGCCTCGGCCCGCTTCATCGATTTCTGGTTCGGCGCGGGCGCCTGGACCCGGTCGAGCCTTGCATTTCAGCAGAACACGGCGCGCTTTGCCGGGCGGGTCATGGGTGACTTCGCCGCGCTGATGGAAATGAAAACGAGGCGCCCCGAATTCGCTACCATCGCTGCACCGGTCCTAATGCAGTTCGGCACGGCCTCAGCGCCCGAGATGGCGCAGGTGGGCACGGCGCTCGCGGCGCGGTTGCCGAATGCTGAAATTCACCGCATCGATGGCGCCGGACACCTGCCGCATCTCAGCGACCCGCACGTAAGTCACCCTGCCATCGGCGATTTTCTTGTCCGCTCGGCAGCAGGATGGCACAGTGACCAAAGGCAGGCCGCCGCGTAAACTGCGCCCGACCCTTGAGGGGATTTGAAATGGAAAAGACACTTTTTGACAAGTACGGCGGATTTTCGACCGTCTCGCGTATTGTGATGACCCTGTACGACCGCCTGCTGGAAGATGACGATGTGGGTCCGTTCTTTGACGATGTGGACCTGCCCAAACTCATCGATCACCAGACCAAGTTTGTCTCGTCGCTGATGGGCGGGCCTGCCTCTTTCACGGATTCCCATATTGCTGCAGCGCACCGGCATCTGACGATTGAACACGTCCATTTCGAGCGCCTTAAGGAACTCGTGACCGAGACGCTGAAAGAGTTCTCGGTCGACCCCGAGGACATCGACACCGTGCTCGGCGCCTTCGAGGAACGGCGCGGGCTTCTGATCAAGTCCTGACATGTCCATCGAAGCTATCAACGAACAGCTGCTGCGCGCCATTGGCGTCGGCGTGGCCCTGGTCGACCTAGACACATTTGCCATCCTCTTTCGCAATGACACCTTCTCGGAGTGGTTCGGCGAGGAAAGCGGCGCACAGCTTGGAGAGCTCTTCCCGCAAATCGACGTAGCCGCCATCGCGGGCAGTATCACCGAAGGCGGGCGGCACACGGCCGAGGCCACCTTTAAGCTGCGGCGCCGGACCATGAGTGTCGCACTGGAGTTCAACAGGGCGCTTGGCAACGACGGCAACATCGCGGTTCTTGTGTGCCAGAACATCACGCGCATCAAGGAACTGGAGTCGATGATCGACTCGTATTCCATGATGGTGGAACGCAACACCCATGAGCTGAAACGCGAAAAGGAGCAGGTGGAAAAGCTGCTTCTCAACATGATGCCGCGGTCGGCCTATGAGGAATACAAAACCTTCGGCGTGGTCTCGCCACGCGTCTTCGAGTCGGTCTCGGTTCTGGCGCTCGATTTCAAGGATTTCGACGTCATCCTGTCGGCCCATGATCCGGCCGTGATCGTCAGCGATCTCAACGACATCTTCACCGCCTTCGACCGCATTGGCGAGCAGTTTGGCTGCGAGCGCGTGCGCACCTCCGGTGACAGCTACTTCGCCGTCTCTGGTGTGCCAGACCCCGTGCGCGACCACGCCGGGTCGGTTGCCAATGCGGGCGTGCGGTTCCTGCGGTACCTTGAGCGGCGCAACGAAAGCCATCCGATCAAGTGGCAGGCGCGGATCGGACTGGCCTCCGGGCCCGTGATCGGTTCGGTTGTCGGTGTACAGAAGTACATCTATGACGTCTTCGGCCCTGCCGTGGCCGACGCCCTTGCCGCGCGCGGCATGGCCGGCGAGATGACGATTGCGGCGCAGACCAGCCTGTCGGACCTTCTCGACAGCCGTTTTCTGCTCACTGAGATTGGCGATGGCGGCGTGGTCATGGAGTTGACCGAACGGGCCGAGCCAGAGCATCAGGTCTAGCCATGGCCAATGGCGCCGGGCAGGGCTTGCCCGACAGCGAGCTTCTGGACCTCACCGAGGAGGCCATCGCGCTTTTTGATGATGGCGCCGTCATGCGTGCGGCCAACGCTGCCTTCGCGGGCTTTCACAGCGCCGCCGGCGATTTCGCCCGCGCGGGAACCAGTTGGGATATCTTTCTGCTGGAGGCTGCGCGCCATGGCACCCTGACAGAGGAGGCTGCGAACCGTCTCAGGATCATCGAAAACACACAACTCGACGATACCGAGCCGCCGGCAGCCTTTGCCATGCGTCTGGGAGGCGGCCGTTCTTTTGAGCTGCGACTTGCCGCGCTGTCCGATGGTGGCTTTGCTCTGATGCAACGCCACGGCGTCGACGACGAAGAGACGCGCGAAGCAGAGCGCGAGGCAGAGCAGCTGATGTCGAAGGTACTGGAGGCCTGTCCAGCCAACCTGACGATGGTCCGGATCGGCGACGGGCAAATCATGTACCGCTCACCCGCGGCAACGGAGCTTTTTGGCACTACGCGCAACAGCCGCGAACACTTTGCCCATCCCGAAGAACGCGCCGATTTCCTGACGGCGCTCTTGCCCGACGCGCGGGTCGACGACATGCGCGTGACCGGATGCCGCCGCGACGGATCGTCGTTTCCGGCGTCAATCTCGGCGCGGCTGATCGACTACCGCGGCGAAGAAGTCGTGGTCGCCAACATGCTGGACTTGACCGACGAACTGTCCATGCAAAGCGAGATCGAGCGTCAGCGGGAACAGATTTTCATCTCGGAGAAGCTGTCAGCCCTTGGCGAGCTTCTGGCGGGCGTGGCCCATGAGCTCAACAACCCGCTCTCGATCATCCTCGGCAATGCAACGATGCTCAGGGAAGACGAAATCGCCCCACAGACGCGGCGCCGGGTGGACAAACTTTCCGATGCCGCCGAGCGTTGCGTCGCCATCGTCCGCGGGTTTCTGGCTCTGGCGCGCGAGCAACCGCTGGAGATTACCGGCGTCAGCGCGCGCGATTTGATCGAGACCGCTGCGGATACCTACCGCGACGGCGCGCCCCATGACCGGATCGCGCTTGAGATTGACGTGCCATCGGGGCTGCCGCCGGTCATGGCGGATGAGGTACAGATGGTGCAGGTTCTGGTGAACCTCATCACGAATGCCGAGCATGCCATCGATGGCTCTGGCACGGGTGAACGCGTCACACTTCGCGCAGTGGCCTTGGCAGATCGTGACCTGGTAGAGATTGCGGTTACCGACGATGGACCTGGCATCCCAAAGGACGTGCGGGCGCGGGTGTTCGATCCGCTCTTCACCACAAAGCGGTCGGGCAAGGGCACCGGTGTCGGACTGGCCTTCTGCCACAGAATCCTGACGGCCCATGGCGGCAGCATCCGCGTTGACAGCCGCGAGGGCCTTGGCGCGACCTTTACTCTGAGCCTGCCGGTAGCGCGCGCTCAGTAAGCCGCGGCAGCCCGCGCCGCCTGATCGTATTGACCCGACACCGAGCGCAAGAGCGCGGCCACGTCGCTGACCTGTTCGGGACGGATACCCATTTCGGCGATTGTCCCCAGCAAGAGCCCCTCGCGCACGTCGCGGTAGCGGTCGCAGGCCTCCGCCCCCTGGTCGGTGGCCTCGACTGTCTTTTCCTTCCCGCTCCGCCCGTCCCGCACCAGCCCGGCCTTTTCGAGTTTCTTGATCGCATAGGTTACCGTATGTGTGTCCTCGACATTCAAGACCACGCAGATATCGGCCAGCTTCTTGGGACGCCCGCGGTGGCGCACGGAGTGCAACACTAGTACCTCCAGCGGCGACAGGTCCGGATAGCCCGCAGCCGCCATGGCGCGCACGCACCACCGCTGGAACGCATGGCCAGCGATGATGAGGCCGAACTCCAGTTCCGACATCTCCGGAAAGGTACCCGCCGCCAAATGCGCCGAGGAAACCACCGGACCAAGCGCGTTCCGTGTCATAGGGAAACAACGCCAAATTGTCGATAAATTGTCAACAATTTCTTGACGTAGTGTCAGTCCCTGCCAGACTGTATCAATGGAATCACGGCACCCAAGCCCTTGTGGCCAAGAGCTGCGCGACGTGAACTATCACAGTCGTAGAGGCTAGGGGTATGTTCGGAGACGGCCTGCGCCTGATTGCCCGCCACGGGCGGCTTTGCCTCGTTCTGGGGCTTCTCGCTGGTTTCACCCTGCCCTCCCTGGCTGCAGCGATGAAACCCGCCCTCCCTGCCCTTGTTGCGGGACTTGTCTTTTTGACGGCGCTGCGGATCGGACATCGCAGCGCCTTTGGCTCTCTGCGCCAGGCACGGGCGTCGCTGGGGCTTGTGATGGCTTTCCAGGTCGCGGTACCCGTGCTGGCGATCACCGGGCTGAACCTTGGCGGTGTGAACGGAACCGCTGCCGGGCTGGCCGTGGTGCTGGCGCTGGCTGCTCCTTCGGTCTCGGGCGGACCAATGTTCACGGCGCTGCTGGGCTACGACCCGGCGCCAGCCATGCGCCTCCTTATCCTTGGCACCGCGCTGTTACCGCTGACGGTCATACCTGTTTTCTGGCTGGTGCCCAGCCTCGGGGGCCTCGAGGTGGTCATCGCCGCCGCGCTGCGCCTGACGATCGTCATTGCCGGGGCCGCCGCAGCGGGGTTCGTTGTGCGCCGTCTCGTCTTCTCCAAGCCGTCGAAGGACACCATCGCGGCCTTTGATGGCTTGGCTGCGGTTGTTTTGGCGATCATTGTCGTCGGTCTCATGTCCGCCGTCGGCCCGGCGCTCCACAGCGAACCCGCGGCACTCGCAGGCTGGCTGGCGCTGGCCTGTCTCGTCAACTTCGGAATGCAGGTCATTTGCTTCACGGTGCACTGCCGGCGCGGACAGGTGGCCGAAGCGGTGCCCGTCAGTGTCGTCGCCGGAAACCGCAACATCGCTCTCTTTCTCGTGGCCCTGCCAACCGGAATCACCGACCCTGTCCTGACCTTCATCGGCTGCTATCAGGTGCCGATGTACCTGACACCCATCCTCATGCGTCACATCTATGGTGCGCCACCTGCCCATGCCTGAATTTCCAATCATCCGCTCCCTTGGCGTCACCGCCATGGTCGTGACATTCGCAGACCGACTGGAGGACCGTGCGAACCGGGCCGCGCTGGCGTTTCGTGCTGCGACGGATGCCGCCGCATGGCCAGGCGTACGAGAAACCTCCATGTCGCTCGCCTCGGTCTATGTGGAATTCGATCCGCTCGAGGTTTGCCATGCCGCCATGGAAGACCGCCTGCGGACCCTGCTGGCAGAACGCGATTGGTACGCCGCCCCCCAGCCCCCCGGGCGCACCTACTGGCAAATCCCCACTGTATTCGGCGGGGCGCTCGCCCCGCAGTTTGATGAAGCCGCAGAAGCCGCAGGTCTCACTTCCGGTGAGGCCCTGCGCGACCTTACAGAGACGCGCGTTCGTGTCATGACGCTGGGCTTTGCCCCGGGCCAGCCATATCTTGGCGAATTGCCAGAAGCCTGGAACATCCCACGCCAGCAGCAACTGACACCCAGCGTGCCCCAAGGCGCTCTGATTGTCGCGATCCGGCAACTGGTACTCTTTACCACGCCGATTTCCACCGGCTGGCGACACATCGGGCAGACGGCGTTCGAGACCTTCCGCCAATCCTCGCCCGACCCCTTCGCGCTGTCACCCGGAGATGAAATCAGCTTTGCGCCCGTGACCGAGGCCGAGCTTGCGCGCATCAGGGAAACCGACACGTCAGGTCGGGGTGGCGCCGAGACCGAGGTGCTGGCGTGAGCGTGCTGGAGGTTGTTTCCGTCGCGCCCGGCGTCACGGTACAAGATCAGGGGCGGCCCGGCTATCTTGCGCGGGGCCTCTCCCGTAGCGGTGCTGCCGACCGGCTGGCGCTGGCGGAAGGCGCCGCTCTTGTCGGCAACGCGCCCGATGCCGCGGCGATCGAGATGAACGGAATAGGTGGTGCCTTCACTGCCCAGGGCAGTCCTATCCTGATCGCGCTGACGGGCGCGCCCATGCGCGCCGATCTGGGCGGAGCACCGCTTGCCTGGAACACCAGCCACACAGTTGCGCCCGGCCAGACACTGACCATTGGTGCCGCGACTGCTGGCACCTATGGGTATCTGCACGTGGCAGGTGGTATCGCGACCGACCCCTTTCTCGGGGCGCGCTCCACGCACATGGTTGCCGGGATCGGCGGCCCACTTTCGCCGGGCCAGTCGCTGCCCCTGGGCGCGCCTTCTCGCAGGACCGAGCCGGGGATGACACTCAGTGTAGAGAACCGGTTTCAGGGTGGCGTCATCCGCGTGGTGCGCAGCCTGCAGACGGACCACTTCGCCCAAGCCGAAGTCGGTCGGTTCGCCAATACCGATTTCACCCGCGACGCGCGGGCCAACCGAATGGGCGTGCGCCTGACGCAGGCGGGGCCCGGCTTTGCCGCCGAGGGCGGGCTGAACGTTTTGTCAGAGGTCATCGTCTCGGGCGATATCCAGATCACCGGCGACGGTACGCCGTTCGTCCTTTTGCCCGAAAGCCAGACGACGGGCGGCTACCCGCGCCTTGCCACGGTGATCCCAGCCGATCTGCCCCGCATCGCGCAAGCGCCGCCGGGCGCCGCGGTGCGGTTTTCCTTCGTCACGCTGGATGAGGCCGTCGCGGCAGAGCGGGCGTACCGCGCCGCACTTGCTGCGCTTCCGGGCCAGATCCATCCCCGCCTGCGCGACCCGCGCGATATCCCAGATCTTTTGTCCTACCAGCTTATCGGCGGCGTCACCGCCGGTGACCCCGACATGGAAGGAATGTTCCCATGAGCCTGACCGTCGATCTGAACGCCGATATGGGAGAAAGTTACGGCCCCTGGGTCATGGGGCGGGATGCGGACCTGATGCAGACGATCACGTCGGCCAACATCGCTTGCGGCTTTCACGCCGGCGATCCGGACGTAATGGCCGAAACCATGGGGCTGGCGGTGCAACACGGCGTCGGCATCGGCTGTCATCCGGGTTTGCCCGACCTGCAGGGGTTTGGACGCCGGCGCATGCAGGTGCCGTATGACACGCTGGCCAACATGATGCGCTACCAACTTGGCGCAAGCCGCGCCATGGCCGCTGCAGCCGGGGCCAGGGTGCGGCATTTCAAGCTGCACGGCGCGCTCGGCAATATGACCTCGGAAGACGAAGAGATGGCGCGCGTCTGCTATTTCGCCGCGCTGAGCATCGACCCCGATATCACCGTGCTGACGCTCGCGGGAACGGCGCAGGAACGTGCCGCGCAGGCGCTTGGCTGTGCCTATGCGGCCGAGATATTCGCGGACCGCGCCTACAACGAAGACCTGACGCTTGTGGACCGCCGCCTGCCCGGCGCCGTCATCCACGATGCCAAGGCCGCGGCGGCGAATATGGTCGCCATGGTCACGGAAGGCGCGGTGATCACCGGGCAAGGCAAGCGGGTGCCAAACCGCATCGATACGATCTGCTGCCACGGCGACACGCCGGAAGCGGTGGAGATGGCGCGCGCGGTTCGCAGCGCGCTTGAGGCGGCGGGCGTGACGGTCAGGGCTTTTGGTTGAACCAGCCCCGGCCCAGCCGAAAGGCAAGGGGCGCGGCAAAGATCACCATCACGATCCGCGCCACATGGGCCAGCGAAACATAGGCGATGTTTTGGCCAAGGGCGACGGCCAGCAGGCTCATCTCGGTCAGACCGCCGGGCGAAAACGCCAGAAAAACAAGGCTGAGCGGCAGGCCCGTCATCAGAACCACCAACTCTGCGCAAAGCACTGCGGCGGCGATGGCGATCAGGGATGCGCCCGCACCGAGCATCATGTCGCGCCCTATGTCTTTCAGGCGCGCGCCCACGAACCGGCAGCCGATAATGGTCCCGATCACGATCTGCGCTGCGACGATCAGCAGGTTGGGCGGCGGAACCTCTGTGATCGTCGCCAGATGCGCGGCGCTCGACAAAAGCATGGGCCCCAGAAGGTTGGCCGCCGGAAGTCGCAAGAGGCGCCCGAGGTAAACACCTGCAACAGCGCAGAGCGTCAGCACCGCAGCGTCGAGTACCGTTAGCCCGGTTAGGGGCACCCCTTGCCCGCCGCTCGACTGGGAGGAAACGCCGACGACAACGCCGAAAAACAGCGCGACGAAACTGACCACAAAAAGGATGCGGACCGCATGGGCCAGCGCAATCTTGCGGTCGTCGCCCCCTGCCTCGGCACCCAAAAGGATCATCTCGTTGAACCCGCCGGGCATGGCCGAAAAATACGCCGTCACCGGATCGTACCCGCCGACGCGGCGATAAAACAACCAGACGCTGCCCGCCGCCAGCGCGATAAAGACCGGCAAAATGGCCAGTGTGCTGACCCAGTCTCCGATCTGCTCGAAAATCTCGGGTTTGAACCCTGAGCCCAGCATAACGCCGATGATCGGGATCACGATCGGTCGCAGCGCCAGTGGCCCGAGCGTCGGCGCGCCCGCCAGGGCAGCGACGGTGTTACCGATCATCGGCCCGAGCATCCAGGGCAGCGGCAAGCCCGCCAGACTGGCGAGCCAGCCAGACAGAACGCCAAGGCCAAGGGCCGCTCCATAACGTTTCAGCCGATCGAACCGCGAGATGCTCGGGGAAGACTTCATGGGCGCCTTCTGCCACGCGCGCGGCGAAAGGGGAACAGGACGTCGCAGGGTGCGGACAACAGCGGTGTCCGTCCTACGTATCGCAATGTGAAAACGCGAACGGAAGACGCACCAACAGCGACCAGATGGATCGCGCTTGTCTATGGCGCCGGCTGCCACGGTACCTTCGCGCTAGCCGGGCTTGCGATGATCTGGGGCCTTTGGCATGGAATGAGCGCGACTTGGGGCAATGTCCCCTGGCCTTGGGCCGTGGTGACCAACGCGCTTTTGCTGGTTCAGTTCCCGCTCGGCCATTCACTATTTTTGACCCGGCGCGGACAAAGGTGGCTCGCCGCGCTCGCACCGGCGCCATACGGTAAGACCCTGGCCACCACGACGTATGCCTGGATTGCCTCGCTTCAGCTGTTGTTGCTCTTCACCCTCTGGACGCCAAGCGGTGTCATACTCTGGCAGGCGGAAGGGCCGTGGCTTTACCTCTTCGGCGCCCTCTTCGCGACCAGTTGGGTTCTTTTAACCAAGGCCAGTTTCGACGCCGGGCCGGATGTGCAAAGCGGGCTTCTGGGCTGGTGGGCGCTCTTCCGCAACCGGCTACCAGTCTTTCCAGACATGCCCGAGACCGGGCTCTTCAGGTGGGTGCGTCAGCCGATCTATGTCTCTTTCGCACTCACGCTCTGCTCGGTCCCCATCTGGACACCCGACCAACTGGCGCTGGCCGTGACCTATACGCTTTACTGCCTTCTGGCACCGCGCCTGAAGGAACGCCGGTTCCTGCGGTTCTACGGCGACCGGTTCCGCGCATATCAGGCACGCGTACCTTACTGGCTACCGCGCGCCCCGAAAAAGCACCCCCATGGCTGACACCACCCGAAACGACCTGACGATCTATGACAGCGTAGCCGCCAACTGGTGGTCCGACGATATCCGCTGGGTACGCACGCTGAAGAACATGGTGCCAGGGCGGCTTGCATATTTCGACCGGCTGACGGACTGGCGGGACAAGGACGTGCTGGATCTTGGGTGTGCGGGCGGGTTTATGGCAGAGGCGCTTGCGGACCGGGGCGCGCGGGTCACCGGGATTGATCCCGCGGAGAAAGCCATCGATGCGGCCCGTGCACACGCCACCATGACAGAGCGCGCCATTTCCTACGACGTGGGTGTGGGCGAGGCCCTGCCCTATGGCAAAGACACCTTTGACCGTGTGGTCTGCGTGGACGTGCTGGAGCATGTGAGCGACCTGGACGAGGTCTGCCGCGAAGTGGCCCGTGTTCTGCGGCCCGGCGGTCTTTTCCTGTTCGACACCATCAATCGCAACCCGCTGTCGCGCTTTGCCGTGATCACGATAGCCGAAGATGTGCTGGGTCTTTTGCCCAAGGGTACCCATGACCCGGCGATGTTCATCACGCCCGGCGAGTTGCGTGTGGCACTGACCCAGGCCGGTTTCGATGTGCATACGTTTACCGGGCTTGGTCCGCGCGGGCTGAACGGACGTGGCGATTTCACCTTCGGCCGGTTGCCCGGTACGGCGATCATCTACATGGGGTCAGCCAGCCTGCGCTAAGGGGCGTGCCGCTTTTTTGGGCGCATGTGCCCGCAGGAGGGCGCTGGCATCTCGCATTCGTTGCGGCGCTAAAGAAATCGGTTAGTGTCAGACATATGACCGACGGACCGCAGTTTTTTGACGAGATGTTTGGCCGCGGCGAGACGCCGCGTCGGCCCTACGGCCCGTTCTGCGACTGGTTTGCCTCGGAAGACATCGCAAGGCTTAGACGTAAATCGACCGAGGCCGAGGCGTTCTTTCGCCGCACGGGCATCACGTTCAACGTCTACGGGCAGGCCGAAGCCGACGAGCGATTGATCCCTTTCGACGTCGTGCCGCGCGTGATCTCGGCCCGGGAATGGGCGCGTTTGAGCAAAGGCATCGAACAAAGGGTCCGGGCGATCAACGCGTTTCTGCATGACATCTACCACCGGCAGGAAATCCTGCGGGCGGGCCGGGTACCGGTGGAACTCATCGCGCAGAACGAAGCCTTTCTGCCGCAGATGATCGGCGTTACCCCACCGGGCGGGGTCTATACCCATATTGTCGGCACCGACCTTGTGCGAACGAGCGAAGACGAATTCTTCGTGCTCGAAGACAATGCGCGCACACCGTCGGGCGTTAGCTACATGCTCGAAAACCGGGAAACGATGCTGCAGATGTTCCCGGAACTCTTCACCCGGATCAAGGTGCAGCAGGTCCAGAATTATCCCATGCGCCTGCGCCGCTCGCTGGCCGCCGCGGCGCCGCGGCAGTGCCCCGGCAAGCCGGTGATCGCGGTCCTGACGCCGGGGATCCACAACTCAGCCTATTTCGAACACGCCTTCCTGGCCGATCAGATGGGCGCGGAGCTTGTGGAAGGGCACGACCTGCGGGTGGCAGACGGGAGGATCGCCATGCGGACGACCCGGGGCTTCACCCCGATCGACGTGCTTTACCGGCGGGTGGATGACGATTTCCTCGATCCCATGAGCTTCCGACCCGACTCCATGCTAGGGGCGCCGGGGATCATGGATGTCTACCGTGCCGGCGGCATCACCATCGCCAATGCCCCGGGGACAGGCATCGCTGACGACAAGGCAATCTACAGCTACATGCCGGAGATCGTGGAGTTCTACACTGGCGAGAAGGCGCTCCTGAAAAACGTGCCGACCTGGCGCTGTTCGGAACCCGACAGCCTGGCCTATGTGCTGGAAAATCTACCGGAACTCGTGGTCAAAGAGGTCCACGGATCCGGCGGATACGGCATGCTGGTGGGACCGGCCGCCTCGAAAAAAGAGATCGCCTCCTTCCGGGCCAAGCTGGAAGCCCGCCCCGGCAATTATATCGCGCAGCCCACGCTTGCGCTCTCGACTGTGCCGATCCTGACCGCCAAGGGCCTTGCGCCGCGCCATGTGGACCTTCGGCCATTCGTGCTTGTGGCCCCTGACCGGATCGACATTACTCCCGGAGGGCTGACACGTGTGGCCCTGAAACAAGGATCGCTTGTGGTTAATTCGAGCCAGGGCGGCGGAACGAAAGACACCTGGGTGCTGGAGGACTAGGAGCGCATGCTGGGCAAGACCGCAGGCGGGCTCTACTGGATGTTCCGTTATCTTGAGCGGACAGAGAATACCGCGCGTCTTGTGGAGGCCGGTTTCCGGATCGCCCTGACCCGGCCCGACAGTGCAAAAGACGAATGGGCGAGCGTTCTCGACACTATCGGCGTTCGGAATGCCTTTGTTGAAAAACGCGGCGAAATAGATGGCCCGGCCGTTGTCGATTTCTTGCTGCGCGACAAGACGAACCCATCTAGCGTTATGTCAGCTTTGAAAGCCGCGCGCGACAACGGCCGCATGGTGCGGATCGCACTGACGCGCGAGGTCTGGGAAGCCACCAACGAATGCTGGATCACGCTGACCGAAGCGCTGGCCCGCCCGGTACGTGAGCGGGATCTGCCCACGGTTCTGGCGCTCATCCGCCAGCAATCGGCACAGGTGCGGGGTGCCCTGCATGGGACGATGCTACGAAATGAAGTTTATGACTTTGCCCGCATGGGCACCTTCATCGAGCGCGCCGACAACACGGCCCGCATCCTGGATGTGAAGTACTACGTTTTGCTTCCCTCGCTCGCGCAGATCGGATCATCCCTCGACAACGTCCAATGGGAGACCATCCTGCGATCGGTCGGCGGGCAACGGGCCTACCGGTTCCTCCACGGAGGCGACATAAGCCCCCGCGGCATTGCCGAATTCATGATCCTCGACGGACGAATGCCCAGATCGCTGGCATTCTGCACACGGAAGATCTCGGACAATCTGGGTTATCTGGAAATCGACTACGGACAGCGGGTCGACAGCCACGATAAGGTCGACCGACTTCTTGGATCTCTGACGGGCTCGACAATCGATCAGGTCTTCGACCGGGGCCTCCATGAATTCATCCTCGACTTTCTCTCCGACGCCGCGAGCCTCAGCCAGCAGATCGCGACCGACTACCGCTTTACGGGCTGATCCATGCACCTGACGATTTCGCACACCACACGCTACACCTACGATCAGCCGGTTACCTACGGCCTGCAAGAGTTGCGTCTGACCCCGAAAAGCCGCCCCTCGCAGAATGTGTTGTCCTGGAACACCGATATCTCCGGCGGGCAGATTGAACTGCAGTTCGAGGACCAGCACGCCAATGATGTTTCGCTGATCAGCTTCACCGGCGATGGCCATGAGATCACCATCACTTGTCAGGGAGAAGTGATCACATCCGATACCTCGGGTGTCCTGGGGCGCCACGGCGGGTTTGCGCCGCTTTGGTTTTTCCGTCGTGCGACCTTGCTGACCCATGTAGGCACGCATACGCGCCGCCTGGCCCGTGGCGTGCGCGACGACGAGGCCGACGAAATCGCTCGCCTGCATCTTTTGTCGACCCGGATCCGCGATGGCGTTGCCTATGAGACCGGGCGCACCGAGGTCGGCACCACGGCCGAGGATGCGCTAGAGGCAGGTCACGGTGTCTGCCAGGACCACGCCCATATCTTCCTCGCGGCATCGCGGCATCTTGGGTATCCGGCGCGCTATGTCTCGGGCTACCTACTGATGGACGACCGCGTCGAGCAGGACGCCACCCACGCCTGGGCCGAGGTCCATGTCGCAGGGGTGGGCTGGATTGCCTTCGACATCTCCAATGGGATTTCGCCGGATGAACGCTACGTCCGCGTGTCAACAGGGCTGGACTATTCAGAAGCCGCCCCGGTCAGCGGAATGCGGTGGGGCGATCACGGCGCCGAAACCCTTGCCGTAGCGCTGCAGGTGCAGCAATAAACGTATCACGAGCGCCAGGACGGAGCCTTCAGCCATGACCTACTGCGTTGGATTGCGCCTCCATCAAGGGCTGGTGTTCATGTCCGACACCCGCACGAACGCGGGCGTCGACAACATTTCGACCTTCCGGAAAATGCACTCATGGACCATTCCTGGCGAGCGCTGCGTCTTTTTGATGACGGCCGGTAACCTGGCGACCACCCAAGCCGTCGTCAGTCTTCTCGAAGAACGCGGGAAGGCCGCCGGTGAGCGCAGCCCGGCGATCCTGGAGCAGGCTTCGATGTTCGAGGTTGCACGCCTTGTGGGCGCGACGCTGAAGGATGTGATCGAAGAGCACTCGAGCGGCGGACAGGAAGCCGACAGTTCCTTCCACGCCACGATCATCGTGGGCGGACAGATCGGCGCGGGCGAGCAGCGCCTGTTTCTCGTCTACCCAGAGGGCAACTTCATCGAGGCCTCCGACGACACGCCATTCTTCCAGATCGGCGAAACGAAGTACGGCAAACCGATTCTGGTCAGAGCCTATGATCCCGGGATGTCGTTCGAGGACGCGATCAAACTCTTGCTGGTTTCCTTCGACAGTACGATCAAGGCCAACCTCTCGGTGGACCTGCCGATCGACTATCAGATCTATGAGGAAGGCTCGCTTCGGGCCGGTGCATCGGGCCGGGTCACCAAGGACGACCGGTACTACATGACGATTTCTGAGGTCTGGGGCGACGCGCTGCGCGCGGCGTTCGACAGTCTGCCCGACTTCAGCTTTCCCGACGCCTCTGAAACCTAGTATTCGTAATCGTAGCCGTATTGGCCGGCGGAGTAGCGGCAACGGTTGAGCACAACGCCCAGGACATTGGTATGTGCCGCAAGTTCCTTTTCGGCCACGTCCACATCCTCGATGGTTGAAAGCTCGGCCATGGCGATTAGCATGGCGCAGTCGACCTTGCCGGAAAACCCGATGGTGTCGTCGTTCACCAGAAGCGGCGGCATGTCAAAAATCATCACGTCCGGCTGGTACTGCTGCTCGATCTGATCGAGCACTTCGGCAGCGCGCCTGCTTTGTAACAGCTCCGACGGGTCCGGTGCGCTGCGGTGGCTAAGCCCAAGCAGCACATTGTCCCCGATCCGGACCGCATGCTTGGCAAAATCGACGCGACCTTCCAGCACCTCATGCATATTGGTGGTGCCGCTCTGACCAAGGGTCTTGGCAAGCGCGGAGCGCCGCAGATCGCAGTCGAAGATAATCGTTCGCAGATCCGTCTGGCGCGACAGGCTGAAGGCAAGGTTCGCGCAGGTCGTGGTCTTGCCGCAGCCACTGGTGGGCGACGTGATGGCAAGCCGTTTCCAACCCTGCCGCGACATTTCCTTAAGAAAACGCGTCCGCAGCATGTCATAGGGCGCTGCCTTCACGCCGCCTTCCCAAGACATCACGCGGTTGCGCCTGAGTTGTTTTTTGCGGAACGTCATTTCCGGTACGGCGCTCCATGCAGAGGGCTGCGCCGGCGCAGCAGGCTGCGCTGCGCCCCGCGCGGCGTCCGAAGGATCGCGGCCTGTCGTGGGCGCAGGGGCTTCGGCCTTGGCGGCGGGCGCGGCTTCCTCGCGGCTTTCGCGCGCCTTGGCGATGGCTGCTTGAAGTTTTTCCATTACTTTCCCTTTCCGCCTTTGCGAAAGAGCTCAGACAAAATCAGATGCCCGCCTCGGTCATGATCTTATCCACGAGCAGGTCGAGCGGCATGTAGAAAGTGTGCACGGCAAAAAGCAGCGCCGGGACACCGCAGACGATGGCGACAAGGACCGAGCCGATCATAGCGCGGCGCAAAACGATGTCGCGCCGAGTCCGGACAAAAGGCAGCGTTGCGAGAGGGGTTATGCCCAGGTTCACGGTAAGATCCGCAGGCCTGCGCACTGTCCGGTTCGCCAGTTCGAGAATGAGGACAATGCAAAGCGCCGCTAAGAAGCCAAGGATCGTCCCCCCTCCCGCGATGAGCGGCCGGTTGGGGCTGGAAGGCGTCGTCGGCGTACTTGGCTGTTCAACAACAGTGATGCGCTCACCCTTCGACAACACCTCGATCCGTTCGCCGGTCTGCGCAGCCGACAGCCTTTCGATCGCCGCGTTGTATTGCTCGTTGGTGTTGTTGTAGTCGCGCAGCAGGACGTCGAGCGCGATGGTCGTCTGCGGCGTCTTGTCGAGCGTCACCTGGATTTCCTGGATCCCTTTCTCAAGCGCAATCACCCGGGTTTCGGTCTTGCGGATCTGGGCATCGATTTCTTCCAGCTGCAGGTCCAGAAGCACTTCGGCCTGAGATTTCGGATCCTCGGTGTCTTCGGTCGGCGCTAGGCCCGCGACCTCGCTCTCAAGCTGTTCGACGCGGGCGCGCAAAAGGCGGACACGGGGGTTCTGCTCGGAAAAGACGGTCAGCGCCTGTTCCAGCTCGCGCCGGACATTGGCCAGTTCCTGAACTTCCCTGGCCACGGCCGGTGTGGTCTGTCCCGTCACACCGCCGGTAGATTCGAAGTAGCGCAGCAGACGGCGGCGGTCTTCGGCCAGCGTGACCAGATCGCCCTGAGCGGCAGTCATACGCTCTTGTAATTGCGCCTGCTGGGTCATCCGGAACTCAAGCGTATCGGGCAACGAATCCTGATTGGCCCCCTTGAACTCAAGAATGCGCAGCGACGCATCGTCGAGCTGTTTGGCAAGCTGTTCGACTTCCTGTTCAAAGAAAGCCAGCGTTTCAACGGCGCGGTCGGTCCGGTATTCCACGCTTTCGCGGAGCACCAGCGACACCATTCTGTCAGTAACCGCCGCAGCGATCGTGGGGCTCTGAGCCTCAAACCCGACACTCATGAAGGTTGCCTGATTGCGTCCGCCACTGCGCCGCACACTGGTTGCGGCCCGCATGTCTTCGACGATTTCGTCGGCCAGCTTGTCATTGAGGTCGGGAACCGCGTTAAACTCCCGCGCAATGGCCAGCAAGTTCGACCGTGTCATCAGCCGTTGTTCCACGATCTGAAGCTGTTGATCGACCGCAAGGTCAACGGTTGTGTCCGCCAACTCGCCGGAGACCCGCGCGCTTTCCACCAAGAGCCGCGCCTCGGACTTGTAAACAGCCGGGAGCATCAGAGCGACAGAGATCGAGACCGCCGCAAAGAGCGATGTAATGACAATGATGAGCGGCAGCCGCCGCAGCAGGACAGACAGGTAATATTTGATGTCCAGGTTCATTTCTCAGTCTCCGTCACGCCGGAATACCCAGGAAAGTATACGCCATCTTCCACGACCTGATCGACCACACTACCGATGACAAGCGGCTCGTTCTCCGCAAGCGCATAGACCAGGCAAAAGTCGCACAACTGATTTACAAGACGCGGTACCCCGCGCGTAAATCGAAACACTCTTTCGCAAGCTTGACTGGTGAACTCCGCACCGCTTCCGCCCGCCACTTTCAGACGATGTTCAATGTACCGGGCGGTCGTCGCCGCGTCCATCTCGCGCAAGTGATAGTTGGCGGTCACCCGCTGCGCGAATTGGCGCAGTGCGGGTTCCGCGATCAGCGCGCGCAGTTCAGGCTGCCCCACAAGCACAAGTTGCAAGAGCTCATCCTTGTTGGAATTGATGTTGGTGAGCATCCGCAACTCTTCGAGGGCAGCCATGGACAGCGTCTGCGCCTCGTCGAAGATCAGGATCACCCGACGCCCGGCTGCATATTCCCCGATCACGAAATCCTGGAACAGCTGGAAGAGCGCGACATAGGGCGTTTCGTGGTCAAAGCTCATGCCCAGGGCGTTGCACACCCAGTGGAGCACCTCGCCCCGCTCGGTGCCGGCGTTAGACACCAGGCCCAGCGTCACGTCTTCCGAGATCGATTTCAGCAGGCCTTGGACCAGTGTGGTCTTGCCGGCCCCGACCTCGCCCGTGATGACCGTAATGGGCGCGCGCGAGACAATACCGTACTCCAGCACCGAGAAGGCACGCGAATGCTGTTGCGACCAGAAGATGAAATCCGGGTCTGGCAGCAGCGTGAACGGACGCTCGCGTAGCCCAAAGAAACCCGTATACAATTCAGCCATTACCGGAACGTCCAACATAACTCGTCTTACCCAAGGCGACGCCTTTCAAGCGCGCCACATGTAGGCGGCCACTCACTACCCAAGATCGCGGCGACAATAGACATACATCTTTCCGCATCCAAGCCACGTCTATCCTATTCTCTGGCCCATGGAAGCTTTGCCGCCACAGGGGCCAACCGCTGGCGCGGCCCGTGGGACATCCTCTTCAGCCAGCGCTCATTGTTTCCAATCCCTAATGTAATCGGTCCACCGATCCATTTGGAGGCCCTGCGGCGGACATAGGCCCGTACCCACACAACCAAGAGAAAAGGCAGATTCGCACAGGATTTGTTAGCTTGTCGCCACAACAGCCCGATTCTACTAAATATTGTCTGCGTTTTGGCAACAGTTGTCAGGTTTTCGTGCACTCACGGCAACGGCCAAAAGGTCAAGGGTCAAGTCCAACACCAAAAAAAGCCCCGAAATCAAGGTGCTTAGCAAAACTGACACAAAAGCATCGAATTTAAATCGTTTGCCAGATGTCTCACCAGTGATATAAGCAAGTCGCTGCTAGGGGGATCATTCCTGATCCATATTGAGTACGGTTCGTTGTTTCGGGCCGAGTAGTTGTGAGATGCGTGCGGGCGTTGCCCAGGAGTGAGTATGACGGTTCATTTCAATGACCTGACCGATACGGCAGGCTCGACTGTAGTTGCTGAGTATCAGCGCTCGGTTTCGTCCGGGCTTTATACAAACTTCCTCAAACGTCTCCTCGACATCTGTTTTGTTCTTCTGGTCGCACCTTTCGCGGCCATCGTGATCGCAGCGTTTGCTCTCATCATCGCTCTTGACGGCCACAATCCTTTCTACCGTCAGGATCGCGTGGGCAAAGACGGTCGCGTGTTCAGCATGTGGAAACTCCGCAGCATGGTTGCGAACGCGGACGACATCCTCGCCGCCTATCTTACGCTGAACCCGAACGCGAAGGCTGAATGGGATCGGTCCCAGAAGCTGCGTGTCGACCCGCGGATCACCCGGATTGGCAGCTTCATTCGGAAATCGTCGATTGATGAGCTGCCGCAGCTTTTCAACGTACTGGTGGGTGATATGTCCGTCGTCGGTCCCCGGCCTATGATGGTGTCGCAGCAGATTATCTACCCCGGCACCCTTTACTACAAGATGCGCCCGGGCATCACGGGCTTCTGGCAGGTCTCCGACCGCAACGAATGCGAATTTCCGGCACGCGCGAAGTACGACGATAAGTACTACCGCGAGCAGTCGCTTGCCACGGACGTGCGGGTTCTGGGACAGACCGCTGTCGCCGTGTTGCGCTGCACAGGTTACTAATACCTCTAAAACCGTTCCGTTATTTTGCAGACGGGCAACAATGGATGTTGCCCGTTTTTATGTTACTGGCAGCTTTGGGCTGCAGACGTTATCTTCCGGCAAAGAGTTTCCGAGTGAGTTGCCATGAAAACGTCGTTGTCCGCCCCCGCCCTTCTTGTTGCGTCGCTGCTTGTTCTGAGCGCCTGCGACACAGCGGAAGAACGAGCTGAAAAGCACTACCAAAGCGCCCTGGAACTGATCGCCGCCGGCGAACCCGACAAAGCCATTGTCGAGTTGCGCAACGTGTTCGAGCTGAACCAGGCGCATATCGATGCGCGCATGACCTATGCCGGTCTCGTCGAAGATCAGGGCAAGATGCGCGAGGCATTTGCGCAGTACGTCTATGTGTCCGAGCAGGATCCTTCGAACCTGATTGCCACCAAACGCGCCTCAAACCTCGCCATCGAGCTTGGCGCATGGGACACTGCCGAGACGCTGACCGAAGCGGCGGCCGGCCTGGCAGATGACGATCCTGACGTAAGGGTCAACACGCTTATCCTCGAGTACCGGGACGCAGTGCGCACCAATGATCAGGCAGCCCGCCGGGTCATTGCCGAAGAGGCCGCAGGCATCCTCGCCGTCTCACCGGAAAACCTGGCCTTGCAAAGGGTCCGGCTCGACTGGCTTCTGTTCTCTGAACGCGAGCGCGACGCTCTGGGCGTCATCAATGAAATGCTGACCATTGACCCCGAGAACCTGGAGATGCACCAGGTGCGCCTAGGCCTCCTGGAAAGCCTCGGGGAAACGCAGGAAGTCGAAGCATCGCTCCATGATCTCGTTGCACGCTTCCCGGAAGACAACGAGATCAAAACAGCTCTGATCCGTTGGTACGGCGCACAGGGTGATACCGAGGGTGCCGAAGAGTTCCTGCGCCAGATGGTGGAGCTATCCCCCGAAGACGACCCAATGCGCGTCAGCCTTATCGCCTTTCTGGCCAATAACGTGAGTGCCGAGGCCGCCCGCGAGGAAATCGCCCGAGGGATCGAACAAGGTCAAAGTTCCGACCTCTTCCGATCGCTGCGTGCAGGTCTCGACTTTGAGGCCGGCAAACGGGACGAGGCGATCGCGGAACTGGAAGAAATCGTTAAGGATGCGGAAGTCAGCGAGGAATCCCTGAACATCCGCGTCACGCTGGCCCGGCTTCTTCTGACAAATGGCAATCCGGTAGGCAGCCGCGCCTTCATCGAAGGCATTTTAGAATCGGACCCGTCCCACGTAGAGGCCTTGAAACTTCAGGCGCGGTTCCTGATCGACGCGGACCAGGCCGATGATGCCATCCGGTCGCTGCGCCTTGCCCTGGCTGAAGCGCCGGAGGACCATGACATCATGACGCTGACCGCCGCGGCGCACGAGCGCAACGGCGACCGCGACCTCATGGGCGAAATGCTTGCCCTCGCGGCCGAAACCTCTGACTACACGCCCGAAACGAGCCTGCGGCTGGGCCGGTTCCTTGAGGCGGAAGACCGCACCGATGGCGCCCTGCAAGCCTATACCGACGGTCTGCGCGCAACACCCGGTCAGGCGGAACTGCTCACACAGCTGGCGCGGCTCTACATTCGCCTTGAGAGATGGGAACAGGCCGAAGGTATCGAGGAATCGCTGAGAGAACTCGGCACCAACCCGGCGCTGGAACTTGCCGACCGTATTCGCCTTGGAATCTTGCAGGCGCAGGACCGCAACGACGAGCTGATCTCGCTGATCGACAACGCGGCCGATCCGGACAACCCCTCCGCTAACGAGGTCTTCGCGCGCATTCGCCTTCGGCTAATGACTGGCGACCAGGAAGGCGCCCAGGAAGTCCTGGATCAGGCCCTCGAAACGGACCCCGAGGACGCCGGCCTGCGCTTTCTTCAGGGCAGCTTCCTTGCCGCCTCTGGCGAGCCCGATGCGGCGCTGGATATCTACCGCGGAATTCTCGACACCAATCCCGGTGCGGAACGGGTCTGGCTGGCCTATGTGCGCCTGCAAACGGCCCTCGGACGCTTTGACGATGCCCGTGCCAGCCTTGACGAAGGGCTCCAGTCGCTGCCGGGGTCCGGCAATCTGCTCTGGGCTAAGGCGGGTCTCATGGAACGCGACGGCCAGATCGACGAAGCCATCGCTGTCTATGAAGAGCTCTACGAGCTGAATTCCGCCAATGTGATTGTCGCCAACAACCTGGCCAGCCTGCTGACGACCTACCGCGACTCGGTTGGCGACCTTGACCGGGCCTTCCAGATTGCGCGCCGTCTGCGTGGGATCGACCAGCCCGCCTTTCAGGACACCTACGGCTGGATCGCCTACCTGCGTGGAGACTACGAACAGGCGGAGCGCCACCTTGTCCCCGCCGCGGCAGGTCTGCCCGATGACCCAGCTGTCCAGTACCACCTTGGCCGCCTTTACGAGAGCCTTGACCGGCCCGACGAGGCCATTGCGCAATACCAGAAAGCTCTGGATCTGCTGGATGGCGCGGCTTTGGACGGCGTCTCAGACGACGCAGAACAGCGCGTCGCGGCTTTGACCCAATAAGCAGCGTGCCGTCGGGCCACTTAGTAAACACTGTGGCCCGACGGCGACTTTTGACAATAAAAAGTCCAAGCCGCAGACCGGGATATCGAAACTTCTTCACACGCTGAAGCCTTCCCACTAACCAAGGTTCCGTGGGGAGAAAAGGTGACTGTCATGTTCCGAACCATTTTTGGTGCGTTTCTTGCAATGCTCTTTGCCAGCGCTGCGCTGGCGCAGGGGTCATACCGCGTGCAGCCGGGCGATACGCTGGTTGTCGAGGTCCTTGAGGACGCAACTCTTAACCGCCAGACACTCGTCCTTCCGGACGGAAATATTTCCTTCCCGCTGGCTGGTACCGTCTCTGCAGCGGGACGCAGCCTCGACCAGGTGCGTGCCGATCTGACCAACCGCCTGGCGCCGAATTTCGCCGCGCAACCGACTGTTTTCGTCAGCGTCGCAAACATCGCGCCGAGCCTGCCGAGCACCGCGGCGGCCAGCACGATGACCGTCTATCTGATCGGTCAGGTGAACCAACCCGGGCGCTTTGAAGTCGATCCGGGTACGACCATCCTGCAATTTCTTGCCGAATCCGGCGGATTTACCCCCTTTGCCGCAAAAAAACGGGTACAAATTCGCCGAGCAGACCGGACAACCGGTGTCGAACAGGTGTATGGTCTTAATTATGACGCGCTCGAACGCGGGCAAAACGTGCAGGGTGCCGCAGCAGGACTGCGGGACGGCGACGTAATCGTCGTACCAGAAAGGCGCCTGTTTGAATAAGACCTGAGGCAGGGGGGCAGAACAATAAAGCACACCATCGGACTAGCTGCGGCCCTTCTGGGATCGGCCGCAGCCCACGCACAGAACGCCACACCCAACCCACTGCTTGAGTTTGGGATAGAAAGCAGGCTTCTGTGGGACGACAACTTCGACCTCGACCCCGTGTCGCGCGGCGATACTTACGAGTGGTCGAACCTGCTGACGCTCGGCTACGACACGTCGACGCCGACGCGGACCCTGTCCTTTGATGCGGGCGTCGACCTGAGGTTCCGCGACGAACCCGGCGATGACACATCGGAAGGTTTCGAAGACCCCTTCGTGCGCTTCGCCTACGGCATCGCCAATACTTCGACCCTCATGGACCTTAACGCGTCCTTTGCCCGGACCGAAGTGAACCGCCGGGACTTTGACCTTGTTGAGGACGGTCTGCCCGATCAGGACCTGTCCACCGATGATGGCGATCTTGAAAGATACGACCTGCGTTTCGCGGGCTCTTTCGGGCGCGACGCCCCCTTCGGCGCTGACATTTTCGGCCGCTTTACGGACCGGCAGTACATCGACACCACCGATCCGGACCTTTTTGACTCGATCACGCGCGAAATCGGCGGTGCACTGAATTTCCGGCTCTCGCCGGTGCTTACCGCACGGCTGACAGCCGACTACCGCGACTTCGACGCGGATGATCTGGAAGAGACGGACAACGACCGCAGAAGCATTGGCGCCGGATTCGACACCCAGTATGACGAAGTCACACTGATCAGCTTCGATCTCAGCTATGTCGAAATCCGGGAATTCCAGACCTTCGGCACCCAGCGTATCCTCGATGAAGAAGACGATCTTGTCGCCTCACTGTCGGCCACGCGGCAATTGCCCAACGGCACGGTCTTCGGCTCTGTCAGTCAGGACCTGTCGCTCGCCGGTGACCGGACCGCGGTCAGTGTGGGCCGTAGCCTGACCCTGCCCGATGGCGAACTGGCGTTTTCCGTCGGTGTGTCCTCGACCTTTGACGACCCGCGGTTTATCGGGTCGCTCGATTACCTGAAGGAACTGCCCCGCGGCACGCTGACGATCTTCTACGATCAGGAGGTCGGCACTGGCGCGGATGAGGAAGAGTTCCTGACCGCGCGCCTTGGCTTTGGCTATGAGCAATTCATCAACTCGTTCAGTCGCTGGCGTCTGGATGGCGACGTTCAGGCTGTCGAAGACACGGGCGAAGGCACCACGGACGACAGAACACGGGCCCGTATTTCGGCAAGCTACATTCGCGATCTGACGGCTGACTGGGACCTGATTGCCGGCTACGAATACGAGTACGACGATCAGGACAACAGCGGCAGTGCGGATTCGAACAGTCTCTTTGTCAGCGTCGCCAGAACCTTCCGCAGGTCTCGCTGACAAGACCGATCCAGACGCGTTCAAAAGACGCCCGGCCCAGGCTGCACACGAAGGCAAAGATGGTGGACGCCTCCGCACCGAACGCCCCCCAGCGGCGCAGCCCTCCTGCGCGAAATCTGTTCGATCCTGTGGTGATGACGATCATCGGCATCTGCAGCCTGATCGAAGGGGCGTTCGTGCTTTCGGATCTCGGGCTACTCGATCCTCCGACGCTGCGGTCGCTTGGCTATCAGTACGGCGGTTTCTGGCCGGGACTGCTGCGCAACTGGCAGCCCAACTACCCCGGCCAGCCGACATTGATGTTTGTAACGTATGCTTTTCTGCACGGCGGTCCCGTTCACCTTCTGGTCAACATGATCACACTCTACTCGCTGGGGCGCGCCGTGGTGGACCGCGTGGGCAGGTTGCGGTTTCTGGCGCTCTATATCGCCTCGGCGCTGGCGGGTGCGGCAGGCTACGCTGCGCTTTCAAACACATCGATCCCTATGGTCGGCGCGTCCGGTGCGCTCTTCGGGCTCGCTGGCGCCTATATCGCCTGGGGCTATGTCGACCGGTTCACGGCACGCGAACGGCTCTGGCCCATTGCACAGGCGGTGTTCCTGCTCATTCTCCTGAACCTTGTCCTCTGGTGGGCCATGGACGGACAGCTGGCCTGGCAAACCCACCTTGGCGGCTTTGTAGGGGGCTGGATAATGGCCATGCTTCTGGACCCGCGCAGCCGGGTTGAGCCGCCGGTCTAGAGCAACGCAGAGCACCTTGCCAAATCCCGTGAATGCGGCGAGCCTGCGGCATGCGTAGTTTTGAGGAACTCTACGGCATCGCAGCCGAACGAAAAGGCGGGCCGGGGGCGCTGGACGCCCTTCTGGAACCCGCCGTCCCGCCCGATGAACTGGCTCTTTTGCCCGATGACCGCTGGCTCAGCATTCTGACGAAGGCCGTGTTTTCGGCCGGGTTCAACTGGAAGGTGGTCGAAAACAAATGGCCGGGCTTTGAAGAGGCCTTCAAGGGCTTCGACGTGGGCGCTGTCGCCTTCATGGATGACGTGTGGTTCGACCGCCTTCTTACCGACACACGGGTTATCCGAAACGGTGCCAAATTGCGGGCTGTTCAGGAGAACGCCGTCTTGCTACAGGACCTCGCCTCCGATCACGGCAGCGCGGCTAGGGCCATCGCATACTGGCCGCGCGAAGACTACGTGGGACTGCTGGAGCTGCTCAAGACACGCGGCAGTCGACTTGGCGGAACAACGGCCCAATACGCTTTGCGATTTGGCGGGCGAGACGGCTTTATCCTGTCAAAGGATGTCGTAGCGCGACTGGTGGCTGAGGGAATTGTCGATAAGGCGCCAACCTCAAAAAAGGCGCTGGCGGCCGTGCAAGTGGCGTTCAACGACTGGTCAGTGGAATCTGGGCGCGGCCTGAAAGAAATCAGCCGGGTTCTTGCAATGAGCGTTTGAAACCGAAAAGGGCGGCGCCCGTTGTGGCACCGCCCGGTTTCTGTCTCTGCCCTAAATCTGGCGCTTAGGCTGACGTTTTTCGGCGCATCAGGCCGAGACCGGCCAGACCAGCGCCAAGAAGCAGGATGGGCGCTGGAAGCGGCACAGGCGCAAGACCGGCGGCCACATCGTCGATAGACAGACCGTCGTTCTTCTTGGTGTTTTCAAAGAAGAGCGATGCCTGGTCGACAGCCGTCATAAAAGTAACCTTGACGATCTGGCGATTTCCGTTCGGAAGCTTCGGAAACAGGTCCGCCGTCGCCATGTCCTCGCCCGCTGTGATCGTCAGCTTGGCGCCTTGGTCCGTCGCGTCGCTCATGACCCAGATCAGTGTGTTAAACAGCGCGTCGCCGGGAAGCTTGGCGTCCCACTGAAACTCTGCCACATCGTTGCTGTCCAGAAACTGCGAGGCTCCCGGCTGTGTCTCGTCGACCAGTTTGGTCGAGTCGCTGCGCCCAAAAACATTGCCGTTGCGGACGGCAAGCTGGTTGCCATCAAGATCCGGATTTGGGTTGGTCACCGTTCCGCCGCTGCCGGGCAAGCTGCCCGGCGACACGGAAAAGTCGCCAACGGCTGTCGAGATTGCTGGAGACTGATACGAATTCGGCGTCGGACCGGCGTTCAGATCGAACCCTTCGAAGTCTTCGACCGACAAAACACTCACGCCTCCGACGGCACTCTGGTAGTCGGCAACGCTAAAGGTTTCGATGTTGATCATGGTTGCTGCGGACACGTTCGTTGCCATTACAACGAACCCTGCCGCGACTGCGGTGCATACGCGCATGGGTACCCCATCACTAGTTACAAAACATCGTCCAACGACCATATCTTAAGAGTTTTGGAAGGAAAAGCCGGATTCTTGCCCAGACTGCACCTCAGTGGAGCCATTGTGTGATGCCTGCAACCGCGAACGACCGCAGGCAATGAACCGGCAGGGCGCTCTGGACACGGTTTGCCGTTGCCCAAGGCGGTTTCCCTTGCTCTAATGGCCTAAACAATCAAAAGAGCAGCACATGGCCGACGACCTTCTGTCTTCGACGCCCCAGTCAGATCAGTACGATGCCTCTGCGATCGAGGTCCTTGAAGGGCTTGAGCCCGTCAGAAAACGCCCCGGCATGTACATTGGCGGTACCGACGAGCGGGCACTGCATCACCTGGTGGCCGAAGTGCTGGACAACGCCATGGACGAGGCGGTGGCAGGTCATGCCACCCGCATCGAAGTGGAGTTACACGAGGACGGCTCGGTCACCGTGCGCGACAACGGGCGCGGCATCCCTGTGGACCCGCACCCGAAGTTCCCCGATAAATCGGCGCTGGAGGTCATTCTGTGTACGCTGCATGCGGGCGGCAAGTTCTCGGGGAAAGCCTATCAGACCTCTGGCGGCCTGCATGGTGTGGGCGTCTCGGTCGTCAATGCGCTGTCCGATCACCTGCGGGTGGAAGTGGCCCGCAATCGCGAACTCTTTTCACAAGAGTTCGCCCGCGGTGTCCCGCAAGGTCCCGTCGAAGCGCTTGGTCCGGTCCCCAACCGGCGCGGAACCACCGTGACATTCCACGCCGATCCCGAGATCTTCGGCAAGCACCGGATGAAACCCGCGCGACTATTCAAGATGGCGCGGTCCAAGGCCTATCTCTTTTCTGGCGTCGAGATCCGCTGGTCCTCTGCGATCGACGATGGCGAAACCCCGCTTGAGGCCAGCTTCCGCTTTCCCGGCGGCCTGGCCGATTACCTCAGCGAAACGCTTGGCAGCGCCTCGACCTATGCCGATGTGCCTTTTGCCGGGCGCGTTGATTTCAACGACCGATTTGGTGTACCGGGGTCGGTCGAATGGGCGATCAACTGGACACCGTCCCGAGACGGGTTCATCCAGTCCTACTGTAACACCGTGCCAACGCCCGAAGGCGGAACCCACGAAGGAGGTTTCTGGCACGCGATCCTGAGGGGCGTCCGCGCCTACGGGGAACTCGCCGGCAACAGGAAGGCGGCGAACATCACCCGCGACGACGTGATCACGAGCGGCTGCGCTCTCGTTAGCTGTTTTATCCGCGAGCCTGAATTCGTCGGCCAGACCAAAGACCGTCTGGCCACCACCGAAGCCGCCCGGCTGGTTGAAGGCGCCGTGCGCGATCACTTCGACAACTGGCTGGCTGGCAACACCAAAGCGGCGGGCGCGATCCTCGATTTTCTGGTCCTGCGCGCCGAAGAGCGCATGCGCCGCCGGGCCGAGAAAGAAACGGCCCGTAAATCCGCAACCAAAAAGCTGCGGCTGCCGGGCAAGCTTGTGGATTGCTCTCAGCAGGCGCGCGACGGGACCGAGCTTTTCATCGTCGAAGGCGACAGCGCGGGCGGCAGCGCCAAGATGGCGCGCGACCGCAATACCCAGGCGCTCTTGCCGTTGCGGGGCAAGATCCTGAACGTGCTTGGCGCCGCCTCGTCAAAGCTGGGGCAGAACGCTGAAATCTCCGATCTCTGTCAGGCGCTTGGCGTAGGGCTCGGAACGCAGTTTAAGATCGACGATCTGCGTTACGACAAGATCATCATTATGACCGACGCCGATGTGGACGGCGCCCATATCGCCGCACTGTTGATGACGTTTTTCTTCTCGCAGATGCGTCCCATGATCGACGCAGGGCATCTTTATCTGGCTTGTCCACCGCTCTTCCGGCTGACGCAGGGCGCGCACCGCGTTTACTGTCTGGACGAGGCAGAGCGCGACGAATGGCTGACCAAAGGGCTCGGCGGCAAGGGCAAGATCGATGTGAGCCGCTTTAAGGGTCTGGGCGAGATGGACGCCAAGGACCTCAAGGACACCACTATGAACCCCGAGACACGGAAACTGATCCGGGTGACCATCGACGAAGATACCCCCGGCGAAACCGGCGACCTTGTGGAGCGTCTGATGGGCAAAAAGCCCGAACTGCGGTTCCAGTACATCCAGGAAAACGCTCGCTTCGCCGAAGAACTGGATGTGTAACCTACGGCCAGGCGCCTACTCCGAAAGAAGCGCGCGCGCCTCATCAGCGAATTCGAAGTACGGGTCCAATGCAAGTGAGGTCAGCACTTGGGCGCGTCCTTCGTCGTCATCCCCCAGTTCGATCAGTACAAGCCCGTAGTGAAAGTGATGGCGCGCCGTCCCATCACCGCGTGCGATAAGCCGCGCGAAAGCAGAGCCGGCTTCTTCGAGATTGCCAGCCTTGTAATGTGTCCATCCAAGCGTGCTATCGATTGCCGAAGGCTCGGGCGCCGCATTAACGGCCACAGCCGCCAAAGCAACGGCGCGGTCCGGGTCTGTTCTGCTGAGGAGCATGGCGAGATTGTTCGCGGCCACCCAATTGTCTGCGTTCATCTTAAGGGCCGCTTCATAGGCGGCGACTGCAGCGGCTTCTGCACCACGGGCCTCGTCCAGCATTCCCAGCCAGACCAGATCAGAAGCGGTGTGCGTGGTTTTCTTGGTAATTTCAAAAGCGTAAGTCCGCGCTGCTTCAACATCGCCAAGACGAAAGTGCGCAAGGCTTGCACTCTTGAGCAGCCTTGGATCGCCCGGATTTACCGCCAGACCATCGGTCGCGACCTCAATGGCCTTTTTGTAGTTCTGCCGCGCGCCATGGAGATTGCCAAGTTCAAGCGAAACGTCAGCGTCCCGCGGAAACGCTTCGTGCGCCGCTGTCAAGGTATGGACCGCCGAGTCGAAGTCTCCGGCGGCGACATGGGCGCGAGCGTTCCAGAGGTAGAGTTGAGGTTCGCCGGGGGCCTTTTCAATTGCTTCCGAAAAGGTCTCCGCCGCGTCCTCGGGCGTATCCGCTCGGATTTGCAATTGTCCCAGGGCGGCAAGGGCCTCAACCGACTCGGGGTTAGCCTTGGCGTAGGCCGCAACGGTTGCAACCGCAGCGTCAGGATTATTCTCGGCCACCAATATCGCCGCCAGTCTGAGCCGGGGAGACAGAACGCCCGAGGGGGCCTGAGCGGCAGCGAGGGCATACCGACTTCCAGCACCGGCGACATCGCCGCGTTCTTCAAGCAGGATGCCGAGGCTCTCTTGAGCAAGCCAGGCTGAGGGGTCTCGTTCCGTGGCGGTCTCGTAGGCCAAACGTGCCTCGTCCACACGTCCGAGCCTTACGAGAATATCGCCTTTGATGACCAACGGATCAGCGTTGTTTCCGTAGAGCGCGGCGGAGCGGTCGAGTGCGTCGATCGCCGCGTCGTACTCTCCAAGGTTTGCACGAATTAGCCCAAGCAAGTACCAGGGTTCTGGCGCCGCCGGTGCTGTGGCCGAAATCTCTCGGGCGACGGAATTGGCTTGCGCGAAAGAGCCCCGCGAAAAAGCGGCAACCGCTTGATTGAATTGCTCGATCTGAGCAGGCGTCAGAGAATCCGCGCCTGGGAGATCGGGTGCAACCCCAGATGGACGTTCCCGTTTCAGTAGTTCTTCGAAATCGAAGGTCGAAGCTGACGCAGGCGCAATACCGAGCCCGACCATCGCGCTCAAAATCAGCAAATGTACTTTAAAAAACATCGCTCCACACACCCCAAAATCACTTGCTTAAGAACTTCAAAAATAACCGAAGCGGCCTTTCTTGTCCATGAAGCGAAAGACCTTCGTCAACCATATGGCTATCTTCCAAGAAGCTCGCCAGCAGCATTGAAAGATAGGATAGCGCAAAAGTTTGTTTTTTGTTCATTTTATGGTATTGTAAAAGCAGTGATTTATGAGTGGTGGCTGTTACAAACGTCGCTGACTGCATTCTTAAGTGCCAATTTTCGCGCGCGTACTGCGGTCGCGGCAGCATTTTATTAGTGGGGGACTGTACATCAATGGTACACTCTAGACTGACTCCGATTGGCGTCGGTTTTTCGGTTTATTTGCTTGCTGGCGCCGCGTTCGCCGATAGCATTTCGCCAGAGTCGTTTTCGGCCGATTTGGCCGTAGGCGAGTCGGCCACGGTCCGAAAGACCGTGGTCGTCGAAGAGGGCGGGCCGACTGACGCAAAGATCGACATCCATTTCCTGTTCGATACGTCAGGCAGCATGGGCGACGAGATTAATGCCGCCCAAGAAGCTGCTTCTGATATCTTCACCGCCCTCGCCGCATTTGGCGACGTCGCAGGAAGCGTGGGCGTCTACGCGGAGGCGGCTCGGCTGCCTTCGGCACCAGAAGGTTCGTCCGCGCCAAGTCTGGTTGTAAACCAGAATTTGACGACCTCTGTTCCCACCGCGATCGCGGGTATCGAAGACGTTACCCTGGGTGATCCAGATTTCGGTGGCGACGGTCCGGAAAACGGCGTCAACGGCATTGAGTTGGCAACTGAAAACCTCAGTTGGCGGCCCGGTTCCAACCGCTTCATGTTCGTGTTTGGCGATATCGGCTTTAAGTCAAGCGACGATTCAGAAACCGGTGGTGACAGCGGGCTGTCGTTCGATGATTTCGACAACGAAGACGGCTTAGAAATCTCAACGGCAGCAGACGCGATCGCGGCACTTGATCTCTTCAGCGTCGATCTGTTTGGCCTCGACTTCACAAGCGGTGGTGGCTCATTCTCTGATGCTATCGAAACGCTTGGTGGAGATGCCTTCGAGAGCGGAACGGATCCTGAAGACATCGTCGACGCAATTGTCGAAGGAATTGTGACAGGACTTGGCGAATACTCTGAGGTGACCGTTGGCGATCTTGGCGACGGTTTGCCCGAAATCCAGGTTACGACGGTTTGCGTCGATGCCGATGAAGGCATCTGCGACGGCGCGCTGGCGGTGGGCGAGTTTGATCGCTCCGAAGACCGTAGCTTCGAGTTTGACGTGACCTTCACGCGGGTAGCGGAAGGCGATACTGCGTTTAACACCTTCGCCCTCGTCGACGGTGGCATCGTCGCAGTCGAAGCTGACAGCTTCGGCGATGATCTGCCTCCGCCGCCTCCGCCGGTTGACGTCATTCCGTTGCCCGCCGCTGGCTGGCTACTGCTCGCAGGCCTTGGCGGTCTGGGGTACATGGGACGGCGCAGGTCGTAAGGACCTCAAGGCGAAACGCCAAAAAAGAACGCTGAAGGCCGCACACCCTGCGGCCTTCAGCTTTTTAGTATCCGACGTTCTCCTCGTTTGCTTTTGCCGCGCCCCTATCGCTGAAGCGACCTGAGGTACTCCGCCATCTCCACAAGCCGCTTCGGGGCCGGTGAACGGATCCCGTCGCCGGTGTCCACGAGCACCTGTTCGTCGTCGAGGAGGTAGGCGCCAAATTCCGGCATGGCGCGGCCTTCGCCGGACTGACCGTAGCCGTCAATCGCGCTCATCACCTCAGCCATGGGGTATATGCCGCCGCTTCTTGCGGCAATACCCGTCAGATCGGCGGGTCGCGGGCTCAGGTCGGCGCCAGCCGGACCGTTCCCTTTGCCATCAAGCCCGTGGCAAGACACGCAGTACTGGCGAAAATCGCCCGCGGCATTCGCGCCGGCCAGTTGCGGCACAGCAAAAAGACAGGCTGCGATGCCGGCTTTGAAACCATTCATTGCTCAAGACCTCCATTCGGGCCGGCTGATCCGGTCCGCGTTTCTTTTCTGCCCCGCAGTTTAACCCCGAACGCGGATTTTGCACAGAAAGAAGCGACCGGGATTCTCGCGCTTTGCCCGGGCGGGAAACCGGGTATGCTGCGCGGGATGCGACTCTTGCTTTTTTTGTTCTTTCTCGCCGCGACACATCCGGCGCTGGCGCAGGACGTGGATCTGGAACTGGTGCTCCTGGCCGATGCATCAGGGTCCATCGATACTGGTGAAATCGCCTTCCAGCGGCAGGGCTATGCCGACGCCATCGCCGACCCGCGCGTCATCGCCGCCATTCAGAACACTGCTTACGGCAGCGTTGCCGTCACTTACGTGGAATGGGGCGATCAGTTCAGTCAGGCCATCGTCGTGCCCTGGACGGTGATCCGCACGCAGGCCGATGCCGAAGCCTTCGGGACCGCCCTGATGGAGCCACCGCGGCGTGCCTTCGGCAGAAACGCCATCGGCGCCGCCCTGCTCAAGGGCAAAGAGCTGATCGAGAGCAACGAGATCGACGGCTGGCGCAAGGTGATCGATATCTCCGGCGACAGCGCCAACAACTGGAACGGCCCCACCATCGCCCAGGCCCGCGCCCAGGTGCTGGCGGCGGGGATCACCATCAACGGGCTGCCGATCCTCTGCCGGTCGTGCAACGGACGGCCCAGCAACGCCGATCTTGAGCGGCTTTATCGAGAGAAGATCATCGGCGGCCCCGGCGCCTTCGTGGTGACAGCCGACGATATGGCCACCTTCGCGGACGCGGTACGCCGAAAACTCATCCTTGAAATTTCCGGCCGGACACCCGAAACACTTCCAGACCACGACATGGCGGCAGAATCGGCGGACTGACCCATACCGAAGGAGACCCCGATGCAGCTTTTTCCCGACACACTGCGGTATGCGCTGATCATGCTGGCGGCCGGCATCGGGATCCCGGGTCTGGCGGCACTGAACGCTGCGCTCGGCACGCGGCTTGGCAACCCGGTGGCGGCAGCCGTCTGCCTTTTCTTGATCGCGCTCTTGGTTTCGCTTGTGGCGCTAGGCTTTGCCGGTCTCCCTGCGCGCGGCGCCTTCACCGGCGTCCCGAAGCATCTTTTTCTAGCCGGTGTGCTCATTGCCTTTTATGTGCTGTCGGTGACCTTTGTCGCGCCTCGGTTCGGGGTCGGCAATGCGGTATTCTTCGTGCTTTTGGGCCAGATGATCTCGGCGGCCGCCATCGATCATTTCGGGCTGTTCGGCGCAGTACAGACGCCGATGACGCTCACACGCGCGGGCGGCATTGCCATGATGGCCGGGGGCCTTTTTGTTATCCAGCGGGCGGGCTGAGCCTACAAACGGGGCGTCAACCAGCGAGACCCTGGACCGTGTCCCAAAGCGCATCGGGCACCGCCACAGGATTGAGCGACCTGCGCTTTGACCCCGGCAACCGCGTGCCTGCGTCCTGTTCCACCGCCGCGCTCAGGCGTTCCAAACGCTGTAGAAACCCGTTAGAAAAGGTGCCTGGATCCAGGAGCAGGTAGAACTGCCCAAGGCCGTGAGGATCCCCCGCGGAGTGTTTCAGACCGGCGACGTCGAGCGAATTGACTGAGCCGGTCATCGCTGCGGCCATGATCTCGGCCATGATACCGAACCCCCAGCCCTTCACGCCGCCGAGGCTGACCAGCGAGCCGGCAAGGGCGGCATCGGGATCCGTCGTCGGCCGCCCTTCGGCATCCACGGCCCAGCCTTCGGGGATGGCCTCGCCCGCGGCCTTGGCCATAGTGATCTTGCCCAGGGCCACGGTCGTAGTGGACTGATCCACATGAATGGCCAGCCCGCCATGGCTGTCCGGCACGCTGAAGGCAATGGGATTCGTGCCGATGATACGGTTCTTGCCACCGGGCGGCGCGACGATGGGCGAGGCGTTGGTAAAGCCAAGGCCCAAAAGACCCTGCGTCGCAATTCCTTCAGTAAAATACCCGAGCGAGGTGCAGGTATGGGCATGCGCCACAGCGAGCGCGGCCACACCGTTTTCGTGGGCCGCAGTCACCGCTTCGGGCAGAGCACGGTCAAAGGCAGGCTGGGCAAAGCCGTAGCCTGCGTCCGATTTCACGGCGCCCGGGCGCGGGCGGCTCACAATCGGCTCCACCACACCGTTCACGCGACCGGAGCGCAGCTGCAGGCAATAGCTTTCAAGGTAGTAGAGCCCGCAGATCACATTCCCGGTTTCCTCGGCCCTCCGCACGGCCCGCGCCACCGAAGCGGCGATCCACTCCGCCGCGCCGTGGACCATAAGCGCCTGCTGCGTGGTGGTCTCGATTGTATCCAGCGTCACGTCAGGCATCGATCAGGCGTCCTTCGCTCAGGCGCACGACCCGGTCCATCCGGGCCGCGAGATCCAGGTTGTGTGTCGCAATCAGCGCCGCCAGCCCGGTTCCACGCACCAGTGCCATCAGCGCCTCGAAAACCTGATCGGAGGTCGCCGGATCCAGGTTGCCCGTGGGCTCATCGGCCAGAAGGACGTCGGGCGCGTTGGCCAGAGCCCGGCAGAAGGCCACACGCTGCTGCTCGCCCCCCGACAGCGCCGCGGGCCGGTGTTCGGCGCGCGTACCGACGCCCACATGCTCAAGCAGCGCCATGGCACGTGCTTCCGACTCTTCCTGCGCCACACCGGCAGCCAGTTGCGGCAGAACGATGTTTTCAAGCGCCGAGAACTCAGGCAAGAGATGGTGGAACTGGTAAACGAACCCCAGCCGGTCGCGCCGCGCCGACGTGCGCTTGCGGTCGCTGAGCCTGGTCATATCGGTCCCGGCAAGCTCCACACGGCCCCCATCTGCGGTGTCGAGCAACCCCGCGATGTGCAGCAGCGTCGATTTCCCCGCGCCCGAGGGCGCAACGAGCGCAACCACCTGCCCGCGGTCCAGTCGCAGATCCGCCCCGCGCAGCACCTGCACCTCGGACGGCTTGCCGCTATTGTAGGTCTTGGTGATACCCGACAGGATAAGCGCCGCGTCACTCATAGCGCAGGGCCTCGACCGGGTTCATCCGCGCCGCGCGGCGGGCAGGGAAATAGGTGACCACAAAGCTGAGCCCCAGAGAAAGACCCACAGCAGAAAGCACGTCATCGAGGTTCAACTCGGCCGGCAAGGCGTAGATGCCGCGAATGGACGGGTCCCAGACCCCGCCGCCCGAAAAATAGTTCACCAAGCTGAAGATCTGGTCGATGTAGATGACAAAGACGCAGCCGAGGATCACACCGAGCGCCGTTCCGATGACGCCGATCATCGCGCCGCAGATGAAAAAGACCCTCAGGATCGACCCCTCGCTGAGACCAATGGTGCGCAGGATCCCTATGTCGCGGCCCTTGTTCTTGACCAGCATGATCAAGCCCGAGACGATGTTCATGGCCGCGATCAGAACGAGGACCGAGAGGATCACGAACATCACGTTGTCCTCCACATCAAGCGCGCGCAGGAAGTTGCCCGAACTGTCCCGCCAGGTCCAAAGGAGCGTCCGGTTGCCGCCCGCTGCGCGCAGCGCCTCGCCCAGTAGGTCAACTTCTTCAGGGTCCTGCACCATGACCTCGATCTCGTCGGCCACGCCGTCGCGGTTGAAGTAGGACTGGGCTTCGGCAAAGGGCAAGTAAGCGCGGATGCGGTCGATATCATAGCGGCCCGCCTGGAAGACATAGACGACCTCGTAGGCGTTCACCCGCGGGCTGGTACCGAAGGCGGTCTTCACCCCGTCCGGTGAAATAAGGCGGATACGGTCGCCAATGGTGACCCCAAGTTGCGACGCAACGCCAGACCCGATGGCAATGCCCTCTTTAAAGCGGTCGATATCGCCAAAGTAGACATCGGGCGCGGCCACGCGCGGGATGCCCATCAGGTCGTCCTTGGAGATGCCGAAAACCTGCACGCCGGTGTTGCGGCCATTGGCGGTGGCCATGACTTCGCCCTTGATCAGGGGGGCTGCGCGGGTGACGCCCTGCACTTCGCGAACGCGGGCCGCCACATCCGCGTAATCGTCCATAACACGACTGACATTGCCCGCCGGGTCCTGCACGCCCTGATAGTAGACGGTGACATGGGCATTGGCGCCAAGGATCGTGTCCACGAACTCGGTCCGAAAGCCCGATCGGACCGAAAGCGTTGCGATCAGCGCAAAAACCGCCAGCATGATGCCAATGAGGCTGATCCAGGTCATGACGCTTACGCCGCCGGTTTCCCGGCGGGCACGCAGGTAGCGCCAGGCGATCATCCATTCAAAGCGGGAAAATAGCGCGGTTCGGCTAGCCAAGGGTCTCTCCTGCCCGTTTTGCGCGGACCTTGGGCGGTGGCGCCGGGAAGGTCAAGGAGCGGACCTTAGCAAACCACTTCGATCAGCGCAGGCCCGGAGACACCGAGACTGCGCCGCAGGGCCGCAACGAAGCCGTCTGTATCCTCAACACGCATAGCGGGCACGCCGTGCCCTCTGGCCAGTGCCACCCAGTCGAGAAGCGGGTCGTCCACGTCCAACATCCGCACGGCATTGCGGCCCACGGTTTCAACGCCCACGTTCGCCAGTTCGCCGCGCAAGATCTGGTAGCCGCGGTTGGCAAATACGATGACGGTCACGTCCAGTTCTTCCCGCGCCATGGTCCAGAGCGACTGGACGGTGTACATTGCCGAGCCGTCGCCGGTCAGCGCGATGACCTTTCGGTCCGGGCAGGCGACCGCGGCCCCAGTGGCCACAGGCAGACCCTGACCGATCGCACCGCCCGTGGTGGACAGAAGATCGTGCCGCGGCGCGCTCGAAAACGCCGGCGCAATGGCGCGGCCCACGGTGACGCTTTCGTCGACGATGATGGCATTCTCAGGCATCAGCGCCGCGATGGCCTGCCCGATCTTCTCCAGTTCCATGGACCCTGACGGGACCTCGGGCACCGCCCCCGCCACCCGCGCCGCCTGAGCCGTTCCTGCGCCGAGCTCGTCAGCCAGCGCTTCCAGCGTCCAGCGGATATCCATCCCTGGCCCGCAAAGCTCCCAAAGCGCACAATCTGCGGGCTCCGGCGTGCTTGGCTTGCCCGGATAGGCGAAGAAGGAGACGGGCCGCGTGCCGCCTACGAGCACAAGGTTGGTCGTCCCGTTCAGAAAGCCCACGTTGTCATCGACCACATACCGCAGCCGGTCCATGGCTACCGCATCCAGCCCGCGCTCCATCCGGCGCATCAGGAAATCGGCGAGCAGGCGACAGCCGGTCTTTGCGGCGATCTGTCCCGCAAGTTCCGCTGTTTCGCCGTAGGGTGCTCGCGATCCCAGAAGCAAGGCCGCACCCGGTTGACTGAGCGCCTTCGCCGCCGCCTCAATGGCCTCAGAGGACGGGCGCTGCAGCGCGGGCGGCGGCGACACCTCTGCCGGGCCGTCTGCGTCTTCCCAGGCGGTGTTAGCCGGCAGGATCAGCGTGGCGATCTGGCCGTTCATCGTGCGCGCCGCACGCAGCGCTGCCGCACCGTCGGCGGCCACGGAGCGTGCATCATCGGCCGTCCGCACCCAATGGGACACGGTGCCGGTGACACCAGCCACATCGCCCTTCAGCGGGCTGTCGAACCGCAGGTGATAGTCCGCGTGATCGCCCACGACGTTGAGCATGCCCGAGTTGGCTTTCAGGGCGTTGTGAACATTGGCTAACGCGTTCCCGAATCCTGGTGCCAGATGCAGAAGCGTGGCGGCCACCGCGTCCGACATCCGGTTATAACCGTCGGCCGCGCCGGATGTGCCACCCTCAAAAAGGCACAGGATGCAACGCAACTCGGGATGTTCGTCGAGCGCTGCGACGAAATGCATCTCCGACGTGCCGGGATTGGCGAAACAGGTGGTCAGCCCGCCCCCCAGAAGCGTCTTCACCAGCGAGGCCGCACCGTTCATCGTCGCACTACTCCTTGTGTTGGGTCAGGTGCCCGTCAGCCAGTCGATCACGGCTTCGGCGTTCCGGTCGGGCGGAAAGACCGGATAAAACGCATGGCGGATAACACCCGCGTCGAGGATCAGTGTCATCCGCTTCAAAAGCGTCTCGCCCGCCGCCTCGAACCGCGGCAAGCTCAGCGCATCGCCAAGGGCAAGGTCCGCGTCGGATAAAAGCGGGAATGGCAGATGCATGCGGTCGGCCGCTTCCGCCTGATAGGCCGTCGTCTGGGTGGACAGGCCAAAAAGATGCTGTACCCCAAGCCCCATCAGTTCGGCATGGTGATCGCGGAAGGCGCAGGACTGCGGCGTGCAGCCGCGCGCGCCTGGGATCGCGTCCCAGCCATCGGGCAGGGCGACGCCGGGCTGGCCGGTGCGCGGGTAGATATAGACGACTGTCCGGCCTTCAAGCGCGCTGAGGTCCACCGTGGTGCCGTCTGTAGCGGCAAGGGGCACGGATGGCAGCGTAAGGCCCGGCAGATGCGCCGCCGCGCCGTCATCCACGGGCGCGGGGATTTTCGACCAATCGGGCGCTTCGCCGCCGTTAAAGGGGTTATTTTCCATAGATCTCGCCGATCCGTGCCACCGCCATCTCGGGTGCAAGCGTTTCGCTTTCGCCGGTCCGGCGGCTGGTGACCTCGACGACCCCGTCCTTCAGCCCGCGCGGTCCGACGGTAATCCGCCAGGGCAGACCGATCAGATCCATGGTTGCGAACTTGGCACCCGCGCGCTCGTCGCGGTCGTCATAAAGCGGTTCAAGGCCCTTCGCGGTCAGCGCCTTGTAGATGCCGTCACAGGCCTTGTCGGTCTCGGCATCGCCTTGCCGCAGGTTCACGATGCCGCAGTGGAAGGGTGTCACGCCTTCGGGCCAGATGATCCCGGCGTCATCGTGGCTGGCCTCGATGATTGCGCCCAGAAGGCGGCTGACGCCGATCCCGTGGGACCCCATGTGCACCGGAACCTTGGTGCCATCGGCATCCGCCACGGTCGCGCCCATGGGCTCGGAATATTTGGTGCCGAAGTAAAATATCTGGCCCACCTCGATGCCGCGCGCGGTGCGGCGGCGTTCTTCGGGGATCTGGTGAAAGACCTCGGGGTCGTGTGTCTCGTCCGTCCGTGCATAGCGGCTGGTGAACTCCTCCAAGATCGCCTGACACTGTGCCACGTCGTCGTAATCGATATCGCGGTCGCCGAAGGTCAGATCTGTGACTTCGCTGTCATAGAAGACCTCGGATTCGCCCGTTTCCGCCAGAACCAGAAACTCATGGGTATCGTCGCCGCCGATGGGACCGGAGTCCGCTCGCATGGGGATCGCCTGCAGGCCCATGCGCTCGTAGGTGCGCAAGTAGCTGACCAAATGGCGGTTGTAGGCGTGCAGGGCGTCTTCCTTGTTCAGATCGAAGTTGTAGCCGTCCTTCATCAGAAACTCGCGGCCCCGCATCACGCCGAAACGCGGGCGGATCTCGTCGCGGAACTTCCACTGGATCTGGTAGAGCGTCAGCGGCAGGTCCTTATAGCTCGACACGTTGCTGCGGAAGATATCGGTCACCTGCTCCTCGTTCGTGGGACCGTAGAGCATATCACGTTCCTGACGGTCGCGGATGCGCAGCATTTCCGGACCGTAGGCGTCATAGCGCCCGCTTTCGCGCCAGAGGTCCGCCGACTGCACCGTGGGCATCAGAATCGGGATATGCCCGGCGCGCGCCTGTTCCTCGTGGACGATCCGCTCGATGTTGCGCAGAACCTTGTAGCCAAGGGGCAGCCAGGAATAGATGCCCGCCGAGGCCTGTTTGATCATGCCCGCGCGCAGCATCAGCCGGTGGCTGACAATCTGGGCGTCGGCGGGCGTTTCTTTCAGAACAGGCAAAAAGTAGCGGGAGAGGCGCATCAGGGTCTTTTCCGTCAAAAGGGCACTGCGGTTCCGACTAGACGATCGCTGCCTCCCAGACAAGCACACGCGACACCCCGGGGGCTTGCGCCCGCGCAGGCCTTGCGCCAAGACACGACCCGTCAGGAGATCGCATTATGGCCCTGCCCCGCGCAGAACAACTCAGGTACTGGTCCATCGCCGCAGGCTTCACGCTGCTGGTGCTCTGGCTTCTGGGCGATGTAATCCTGCCCTTCGTACTTGGCGGGGCGCTGGCCTATCTGCTCGACCCGATCGCCGACTGGCTGCAGGAAAAGGGCCTTTCGCGTATCGCCTCGGTTATTCTGATCACGCTGATCGCGACCGTGGTCTTTGCGGTGGTCCTGGTTCTGGTTCTGCCGCAGATGATCGAACAGGCCGCGGCCCTGATTCAGGCGATACCGCCTGCGGTGCAGGACGCGGGCATATGGCTTTCGACGCGGTTCCCCGAACTGGCCGATGAAAACTCGGGCCTGCGCCAGTCGCTCGACTCCTTTGGAAGCGTGCTCGAAGAGCGGGCCACGGAACTTCTGGACACGGTTCTGGGATCGGCCCTGTCGCTGATCAACATTCTCATCCTTGTCTTCCTGGTTCCGGTGGTGACGTTCTACCTGCTCGTGGATTGGGACCGGATGGTCGCCGAGATCGATGCACTGCTCCCGCGCGACCACGCGCCGACGATCCGCAAGATCATGGGAGACATCGACAAGACGCTGGCGTCCTTTATCCGAGGCCAGGGCACCGTCTGTCTGATCCTGGGTACGTATTACGCCGTCGCGCTGGTGGTCGCGGGGCTGCAGTACGGACTGGTTGTGGGTTTTGTGGCCGGGCTCATTTCATTCATTCCCTACGTTGGCGCGCTGATCGGCGGTGTCGCCTCCGTGGGGCTTGCGCTGTTTCAATTCTGGGGTGAATGGTGGATGGTCGCCGTTATCGCAGCGATCTTCTTTGCCGGACAAATGGTCGAGGGCAATATCCTGACCCCCAACCTCGTGGGCAGCAGCGTGGGTCTGCACCCGGTCTGGCTGCTCTTTGCCCTGTCGGTCTTCGGCTCGCTCTTCGGCTTTGTCGGCATGCTCGTCGCGGTTCCGCTTGCCGCTGCCATCGGCGTGCTCACCCGTTTTTTGATCGGCGAGTATCTCGACTCGCGGCTCTACAAGGGTGTGTCGGGGACCAAACAGGACTGAGCCTGATGTCCCGCCAACTGACTTTCGATCTGCCCGTGCGGACAGCCTTGGGGCGCGGAGACTTCTTCGTCTCGCCGGCCAATGCGGTCGCGCTGGCGGCTCTTGAGGCAGGAGCGGACTGGCCGGCGGGGCGCATGGCGCTGGTCGGTCCGCCCGCATCGGGCAAGACCCACCTCGCCCATGTCTGGGCCGAGGCCAAGGGGGCGAGGCTGATCGATGCCGCCCATCTGCCGGGAACGGACCTGCCCGACGTCTTCTCTGATCCAATCGCCCTCGAAGGCGCCGAAGCGCTGGCCGGCGACAAGGACGGCGAACAGTTGCTCTTTCACGCGTTGAACCTGCAGGCCGAGAACAAGACGCCGCTTCTTATCACAGCACGGACCGCACCGGCCCGCTGGACGGTGCGCCTACCCGATCTGGCCAGCCGGCTTAGCAGCCTACCCGTCACACGGCTGGAGCCACCCGATGACGCGCTTCTGGCCGCCGTGCTGACAAAGCACTTCGCCGATCGGCAACTCGCCGTGCCGGACGATGTCGTGCCCTTTCTGGTCACCCGGATGGAACGCTCGTTTGAGGCGGCGGAGGCGCTTGTTGAGCGGCTCGACGAAGCCGCGCTGACCGATCAGCGCGAGATCACGCGGATCTTCGCAGCACGTATGCTGGACAAGGGGGAAACAGGCACTCCATAAGGCAGGGACGGAACCCCAAGAGAGCGCCGTTTACCATGTCTGAAGTTGATTTCCTGAAGGCGGGGTTTCCGACCGCCCAAGACCTTCCCAGCGTCCGGGCTGATACGCCCGACCGCTTTTTCAATCGCGAACTCAGTTGGCTTGGGTTCAACAGGCGCGTCATCGACGAGGCCGAAAGCCCCCGGGTGCCGCTGTTGGAGCGGGTGCGCTTTCTGTCAATCTCGGCCAACAACCTCGACGAATTCTACACGGTCCGAGTGGCCGGCCTGCGCGAACTGGCGCGCGAGGGCAACACGACGCCCGCCGCAGACGGTCGCACGCCCGCTCAGCAATTGGTCGAGATCAACACCACAGCTCGCGAATTGATGCAAGAACAACAGCGCGTCTGGCGCGACCTGCGCGAACAGCTTGAAGCGGTCGACATTCACATTCTTGACGGCGACGGGATTGACGATGCCTCGCGCAAGGTTCTGGAAGACTACTTCCTTTCCAGCGTCTTTCCGGTGCTGACGCCGCTGGCCATCGATCCTGCGCATCCTTTCCCCTTTATCCCGAACACCGGGTTTTCGCTGGCGTTGCAACTGGAACGCAAGACAGATGCGCGCCCCCTGCTTGCCCTTTTGCCCATTCCCAGCCAGATCGACCGCTTTGTGCGGCTTCCGGGCGCGCCCCTACGCTTTCTGCCGCTCGAAGAGCTTGTCCTGCTGCATCTGGAACGTCTCTTCCCCGGCTACCGCGCGGCAGGTCACTGCACCTTCAGCGTCCTGCGCGACAGCGATCTGGAGGTGGAGGACGAAGCCGAAGATCTGGTGCGCGAATTCGAGGTCGCGCTGAAGCGCCGCCGCCGAGGCGACGTGGTGCACCTCAAACTCAGCGGCGGGGCACCCGATGAATTGCGCGCGCTGGTGACCGAAGAACTGATGGTCAGCGACGACGAGGTGGTGGAGGTCGAGGGTCTGATCGGCATCGGCGATCTTAAGGAACTGGTGGTCGACGACCGGCCCGAGCTTCTCTGGCCGTCGTTCACGCCGCGAGTGCCCGAGCGCGTGCAGGACCACGACGGCGACATGTTTGCCGCGATCCGCCAGAAAGACATGCTGCTACACCACCCTTACGAGACCTTCGACATGGTGGTGCGGTTCCTGTCTCAGGCCGCGCGCGATCCCAACGTGCTGGCGATAAAGCAGACGCTCTACCGGACCTCGCGCAACAGCCCTATCGTCGGAGCCCTCTGTGAAGCCGCCGAGGCGGGGAAATCCGTGACCGCGCTCGTGGAACTGAAGGCGCGCTTTGACGAAGCCGCGAACATCCGCCAATCCCGACGTCTGGAACGCTCGGGTGCGCATGTGGTCTACGGATTCATCAACTACAAGACCCACGCAAAGATCTCGACCGTGGTCCGCCGTGAAGCGGGTCAACTGGTGACCTACACCCATTTCGGCACCGGCAACTATCACCCGGACACGGCGCGCATTTATACGGATTTGTCGCTTTTTACTTGCGACGCGGCCCTGGGGCGTGATGCCAACAAGGTTTTCAACTACCTGTCGGGCTACGCCCAGCCCGAGGCGCTGGAAAACCTCTCCATCTCTCCGCTCACCCTCAAGAGCACCCTTCTTGAGCGCATCGACCAAGAGATCAACCACGCCAAGGCCGGGCGCAAGGCGGTCATCTGGGCCAAGATGAATTCGCTCGTGGAAGAGGATGTGATCGACGCGCTTTACCGCGCCAGCGAGGCCGGAGTTAAGATCAGCCTTGTCATTCGAGGCATCTGCGGATTGCGGCCCGGCGTCAAAGGTCTGAGCGAAAACATCCGCGTGAAATCCATCGTTGGTCGGTTCCTCGAACACTCGCGCATTGTCTGCTTTGGCAATGGCGATGGTCTGCCCTCCGAGAAGGCCCGCGTCTATATGTCGAGCGCCGACTGGATGGGCCGGAACCTCAATCGCCGTGTGGAAACGCTGGTTGAGATCCAGAACCCCACGGTCAAAGCGCAGATCGTCGATCAGATCATGGCCGCCAACATGGCCGACGTGGCGCAAAGCTGGATGATCTCCGGCGACGGCAGTACCGTCCGACCGGCCATAGAGAAGGGCACCTTTGCCTTCAGCTGCCACCGGTTCTTCATGGAGTACCCGTCGCTGTCTGGCCGCGGTTCGGCGGGGGCGTCCGACGTGCCAAAACTGACCCATACCGGCGATTGACGCTGCGGTCCGATTGACGGCAATCCCAAGTTCTGATTGCTTCCGCGAAAACTTGGGGAACGCGCCGTTGGACGGTGACAACGACATCCGGCAGCCAGATTGGGGACCCTTCGGGCGCCCACTGTTCGACGATCCGAAGGCGCGGGCGCTCTCGCGCGTCGGTGTCGTGGATGTCGGCTCAAACTCTGTCCGGCTCGTGGTCTTTGACGGGGCCGCCAGAAGCCCGGCCTATTTCTACAACGAAAAGATCATGTGCGGCCTCGGCATTGGGATGCGCGAGACCGGCCTCCTGAACCCCGAGGGCCGGAAGCGCGCGATTTCAGCCCTGAAACGGTTCCAGCTGGTGGCGGAAGGTATGAAGATCACGCCGCTGACGGCGGTCGCCACTGCCGCAGTCCGCGAGGCCGAGGACGGACCCGAATTCGTAAAAGAGGTAGAAGACCTGATCGGCCTGCCGCTCTTCGTCATAGACGGACGCGAAGAGGCAAGGCTGAGTGCGCAGGGCGTGCTTCTGGGCTGGCCGGGCGCCGAGGGGATCGTCAGCGACATCGGCGGTTCTTCGATGGAACTCGCGCAACTGACGGGCGGCGCGGTCGGAGAACGCCTGACCTCCTCGCTCGGGCCACAGGTGCTGGCCGGCGTCAAAGGCGGCAAGAAGGGCCGTCGCGCCTTTATCCGCCAGCGAATAGAAAGCATGGCCGAACGGCTGGAGGTCAAGGGCAAGCGCCTTTTTCTCGTTGGCGGTTCCTGGCGCGCATTTGCCCGCATCGACATGGCTCGCAACCAGTATCCACTGACCGTCCAGCATGAATACCGGATGACGACAAAATCTGCACTCGAGACGGCGAAGTTCATCCTCAACCACGAACCCTCCGAAGTCGCCTCGCTCAGCGGCGTGTCATCGAACCGCATGTCCATGGTGCCGCTTGCGACCGAGGTGCTGGCGCAACTCATTCGCATGATGTCGCCCAGGGAAATCGCGATCTCGGCCTACGGGATCCGCGAAGGCATGCTCTACCAGCAGATGCCCGAAGAATTGCGCGCGCGCGATCCCCTGATTGAAGCCTGCCGTTTTGCCGAAGCCAAGGACGCCCGGCTACCCGGTTTCGGCCGCACGCTTTATGGCTTTGTCCAGCCGCTTTTCCGCACCGCACCACCCACGCGCCAGCGTATCTACAAAGCGGCCTGTCTTCTGCATGACGTGAGCTGGCGCGCGCACCCCGACTACCGGGCCGAGGTCTGCTTCGACAACGCCACCCGGGCCAATCTGGGTGGACTGACCCACGAAGAGCGCGTGTTCCTCGGCGTCTCCCTGCTCCACCGCTACAAAAACAGCCGGCAGGGCTCACCTTTCACTCCGCTTTTTTCGCTCCTGAATGAAAAGCAGCTACACGAAGCGGAAGTGCTCGGCAAAGCCATGCGTCTTGGCGCGATGTTCTCGGTGCAAATGCCCGAACTGATGGGCGAACTCCGCTGGTTCCCGAAGAAAAAGCGCCTTGAAATGTGGCTGCCCGAGCGCACCCGGGCCCTTTTCGGCGAGGTTGCAAAGGCGCGGTTCCAGTCACTCGCCTCGACGCTCGACGCGGAAACGGCCGTTCATGTCAGGCGGGAATCGGCGCGCTAAATCTCGATCTCGCCCTCGGGCAGCGGTTGGTCTTCTATCTCCAGAGGTTCCTTGCGGCGAATGATGATGTCGCCGTTCGGCAGTACCTCGGGCATGTGATAGTCTGAGAGATCGCTCAGCGCCTCGCCCAACCCATCGAGCGCGGGCTCCAATTCGCCAAGCAGCCCTTCGAGCAGCATGCGCGTCCCTTCCGAAAAAAGCTCCATCCCCTCTTTCAGGGAACCATCACTTTCCTCGGCGGTCACGGGCGTTGCCAGACCAATGGCTAGAATGAGTGCGATGTTTTTCATGGGGTCAACATAGTTCATCTTGGCCACAGTTTTAAGGCAGATCCGCCAGTTCCACGCTCACCGGAAAATGGTCAGAGGCGGTCAGAAGCGCCTCACGCAATTGCGGCGAGCGGAAACAGACCGGATCGTCGAAGGGATGCCAGATTCGCCAGTCCGACGCGCGCGGCGCCAGATCGGGCGAAACCATCACATAGTCGAGCAGCACCGACAGATACCGTCCGCTGTCACGATTAAAAAACCGAGCCGAGGTCGGAACGGCCCCGAACCGGCCCCGCAGCCCGGCGTCAGCATGGGGATCGATCAGCTTACGATCACCTTCGCCCAGAACGATTTCGACGCCCGACCGCCCGAAGAGCCGTTCGTATTCGTCGAGCCCGGGGCCATCGTTGAGATCGCCCAACACGATTAGCGGATCGCCTGTGTCCAGATGTCCGTCGATACGCTGGCGCAGCCAGATGCACTGTGCCAGTTGCTTTCTCCGGTTCTCAATCGACGTGCGGATGATCTCGCCCTGTGTCTTTGCGCCGTGGGGCGCCTTGGATTTCGCGTGCACGCCGATCATCCGCAACGCGCCACCGCCGACCACATCGATTGCCAGTTCCAGCGGTGGTTTTGACCAGCGGATCAGCTCGGGCGAGGCGTCCACGTCGAGGTCGTAGCGGAATACACCGTCAAAGCGTGGCGCGTCCCGGCGCCCCTCGGGTCCGGTTACCGGACCGATTGGGTCGAACCGCACGGTCAGAATGTCGGGGTCATAGAGGAGCGCGATTTCTTGCTGTGTGTCATTGCCAAAGCCAACCTCGGCCTTGCGCGCCCGAATCCCGTAATGCGCCGCGAAGGTTTCCAACATGGCCTCGCTGTCGCGGTGGCGACTTTGATCGGGGGCTTCAACAATCATCACCGCATCGGCGTCGAGCGCGGTGAAAACGAGGCCAAGCGCGCCAAGCTGGTCGCCGCGCGTCACATTGTGGCGACGACTCCATTCACCATCCTCCAGCAAGCGCCCATCCCGGGCAAATAGCGCGTCGAACCACTCCACGTTATAGGTGGCGATCCGCACGGGAGCCCCTACGCCTGACCGAGGTTGATTTCTTCCCAGGCCCTGTTGATCGCGATCATGCGCTTTTCCGCAAGCTTAACCGCCTCTTCGGGCACACCGCGGGCCATCATCACGTCGGGGTGGCTTTCGCGCACCAACCGCCGCCAGGCCGCGCGGATATCGTCAAGTGTGTCGCCTTCCGTGACGCCAAGCACGTCGTAGGGGTCCGGGTCGGCATCGGGGACAAACCGCGTGCGCATGGAGCGGAAATCGCGTTCGGAGATCCCGAAAAGCTCGGCCACCCGGTGCAGGAAGTCGTCCTCGTTCGGGTGATACTCGCCATCAGCGACGGCGATGTAGAAGAGCCCCTCGATCAGGTCGTTGAGCGAGCCGGTGTCCGACCCGAACATGCGGGCGATGCGCACTGCATAGTCCTCAAACCCCGCCACGTCCTGCCGGGCAAGGTTGAAGACCTTTGCCGCATTCTGTTCTTCCGAGCGCGGAATGTGAAAAACCTGCCGGAAGGCCGTCACTTCATCCCGCGTCACATGGCCGTCGGCCTTTGCCATTTTCGCACCCAGCGCGATAACCGCGATCGTAAAGGCCACGGTGCGCTCTGGCGGGGTGCGCAGGCGGTCAAAGACGGTCGACAGACTTTCGCCCGCCGCGAGCGACGACAGGGCGTCGGCAATTCGGGACCAGATGGACATGATTGGAACCTAGTCTTCCCGGGCCGTGGTGTCAGGTCTCGGGCGGTAAAGTTTTCTGCAGGAGCACAAGATCGAGGAATTTCCCGAACTTATACCCAACGCCGGGCAACCGGCCCACATCTTCATAGCCGACTTGGCGAAAGAACCTGAGACCCCGCTGGTTTGCGCCACTGACACCGGCGATCAGTGCATGCACGCCCGCGTCCCGGGCGTGGCGTTCAAGTTGGGCTATCAGGGCGCGCCCTGTCCCTTTGCCGGCCGCCTCTTCAACAAGGTTCACCGAAAGCTCCATGGTGCGGGCGTAACCCGGACCTGTGCGGAACGGCCTGTAACTGGCAAAGCCGACCGCCTGACCTTCTGTCGCAACAAAATAGGCCCAGCCTTCGCGTGCCGCTTGGCGGATTTCTGCGGCGACGTCCTCGGGGCGGGGTTCCAGGGTGGTAAAGGTGATCAGAGTGTCCCGCACAAGCGGCACCCGAACCCGGACAATTGCGGCAGCGTCGTCTTCGGTGGCCGGGCGAAGGATCACAGGGTCACGAGACCCTTGGGCGTGGCAAGTTCCACGGTCAGCCCGGGCGCGGGCGCGGTCTCGAACACGATGCGCGGATCGTCGAGAAGCGGCGCAATGAGGTCTGAAAGGACACGCGCCTCGGGATGGGTCAGCGTCAGGCGCGCAAGCCGCACGCCCCGGTCGGGCAACAGAACTGCGGGGTGTTCCTTTCCCTGCCACTGCAAGAGCGCCGGACCCCAGCCGCCAAAGGCCAGAACGCCGTCGTGGGGCACCGCCATTCTCCACCGCAACTCCCCGCGGGCCAGCGCCATGGGCACGCCGGTTTCGGGCGGCAGGGCGCCGAGCGCCGCCTCCAGATCCTCTGTCCGGCAAGCCCAGTTCGTCAGGCGCGGGGGGCCAGAAAAGGCATCCATATTGTACCATCTTGGTCGGTCGGGCGGCGGTGCATCGGGATCGATGGCGATGACTTCCAGATAGTCGTCCGGACCCAGGGAAAGGAGCCGGTTGTGCGTCCCCATGGCAGGATGCGTGCCGCCGGGCGCCAGGGGGACGCCCAGCGCGTTTTCCAACGCTAGGGCCCCGTCGTCCAAAGCGTCCGCCGTGAAGACGAGGTGGTCGAATGTCAGCATCAGGTCACTCAGAAGTTTGATGTTGCTACGGGCCCGCGTGTTGCCAGCACCTTGGCGATAGCTATCATATCTTCGTCGTGAAAGCCCATTTCACTGGCGGCGGTGAAAAGATCCCGCATCAGGACCGAGACGGGCATCGTGACACCTGCATCGGTGCCCGCATCGGCGATCATGGTCATGTTGTTGATTCCCTGACGCACGCTTCCCTGGGGCGCATAGTCTTCGTCAATGAGCTTCGGCAGCTTCATGCGCATCAGATCGTTGCTCATGGGCCCGGCTTCGAGTACGCCGCGGAGCGTGCCAAGATCGAGCGCGCAGGCCCGCGCGAAGTTCACCGATTCCATCAGCCCCAGCACGAGGCCACCCAGGTAGGTGTTCACCGCCAGCTTCATCTGCGTGGCCTTGGGCACCTCGCCGCAGCGGATCACAGCCGACACCATGGGCGCCACGAGCGGCTCCACCGCGTCGATATGGTCAGGGTGTCCCGAGGCCATGGCGACCAATGCCCCCTGCGCGGCGGGGTCGCTCGAACCCGACACAGGCATTTCGATATATCGCCCGCCCCTGTCCGTAATATCGGCGCCGAGGCCACGCGAATACGCGGGTGGCGTAGTGCCCATGTGCACCACGGTCCGGTCGCGGACCAGGTCATCGAAGCCCCGGGTGCCGCGACCCAGAACCTCGTCAATCGCCGCACCATGGGCGAGCATCAGGATGACCACAGAACAGTCGGCAAAAACCCCAGCCACATCCGGAGCCAGATTGGCCCCGAGCGGCAAAATCGCTTCCGCGTTTGCGGGGTTCCGCGCCCAGAGTAGGGGGCGCATCCCCGCTTTTGCCAGACAGGAAGCCATGGGCTTTCCCATGTCCCCCAAACCGATAAATCCCAACCGATCCGCCATACCGTACGCCCTTCGCAAGCTGCCGGAGGTCTATAGCACAGGCCCGGCTACTCTGCAGCTTTGGGCCGCGCATTGCGGATCAGATCGAGGATTTCTTGCGCGGCTTCGGGGATGTTCGTGCCCGGTCCGAAGATCGCCTTAACCCCGGCGTCGCGCAGGAACGCATAATCCTGCTGCGGGATGACACCGCCGCAGATCACGAGGATCTCGCCCGCGCCCGCCGCCTCCAGTGCTGCGATCAGTTTGGGCGCCAGCGTCTTGTGGCCCGCCGCCTGGCTGGAGATGCCCACCACGTGGACATCGTTGTCGATTGCATCCTGCGCGGCCTCTTCGGGCGTCTGGAAGAGCGGGCCCACGTCGACGTCAAAGCCGATATCGGCAAAAGCCGTGGCGATGACCTTGGCCCCCCGGTCGTGGCCATCCTGGCCCATTTTCACCACCAGCATGCGCGGGCGGCGGCCCTCGGCAGCCTCGAACGCTTCGACGTCGCGCTGGATCGCCTCGAAGCCCGCGTCGCCCTCGTAAGCAGCACCGTAGACGCCCGCCAGCGTTTTCACCTCGGCGCGGTGCCGACCGAATGCTTTTTCCATTGCCATGCTGATTTCCCCTACCGTGGCGCGGGCGCGGGCACAGTCGACCGCGAGCGCCAGAAGATTTCCCTGACCGGTCCGGGCGCCGGTCTCGAGCGCCGCAAGGGCGCCTTCGACCGACGCCGCATCGCGGCTTTGCCGGATGCGCGCCAGCTGCGCCACCTGCGCCGCGCGTACCGCCACATTGTCCACATCGAGGATGTCTATCGCATCCTCGGCCTCACGCCGGAACTTGTTGACCCCGACGATCACGTCTTCGCCCTTGTCGATGGCCGCCTGCCGCTCTGCCGCCGCCTCTTCGATGCGCAGCTTCGGCATGCCGCTGGCCACGGCCTTGGTCATGCCGCCCATGGCCTCGACCTCTTGAATAAGCGCCCAGGCCTTGTCGATCAGCGCAGCCGTCAGGCTTTCCACATAGTAAGACCCGGCCAGTGGGTCGACGACATTGGTCACGCCCGTCTCGTTTTGCAGAATAAGCTGCGTGTTCCGTGCAATCCGGCTGGAAAACTCCGTCGGCAGCGCGATGGCTTCGTCAAAGCTGTTGGTATGCAACGACTGGGTGCCGCCAAGCACAGCGCTGAGCGCCTCATAGGCCGTACGCACGATGTTGTTGTAGGGGTCCTGCTCCTGCAGTGAGACGCCCGAGGTCTGGCAATGTGTCCTCAGCATCAGGCTTTGCGGGCGCTTTGGCTTAAATTCGGACATGATCCGGTGCCAAAGGAAGCGCGCCGCCCGCAGTTTGGCGGCCTCCATGAAGAAATTCATGCCTATGGCAAAGAAAAAGCTCAGCCGCCCGGCGAACGCGTCCACATCCATTCCGCGGCCCACTGCGGCGCGCACGTATTCGCGCCCATCGGCCAGGGTGAAGGCCAGCTCCTGCACCAGGTTCGCGCCCGCCTCCTGCATGTGGTAGCCGGAAATCGAGATCGAGTTGAATTTAGGCATTTCCTGCGAGGTGAACTCGATAATGTCCGACACAATGCGCATGGAGGGCTCGGGCGGGTAGATGTAGGTGTTTCGCACCATGAACTCTTTGAGAATGTCGTTCTGAATGGTGCCGGACAGCTCCGCGCGGTCAACGCCCTGTTCCTCGCCCGCAACGATGAAATTCGCCAAAACCGGGATTACAGCGCCGTTCATGGTCATGGAGACGCTGACCTCGCCCAGGGGGATGCCGACAAAGAGCGTCTTCATATCCTCGACGCTGTCGATGGCGACACCCGCCTTGCCCACATCCCCCACCACACGCGCGTGATCGCTGTCATACCCCCGGTGCGTGGCCAGATCGAAGGCCACGCTGACGCCCTGCTGCCCGGCGGCGAGTGCCTTACGGTAGAAGGCATTTGATTCCTCGGCTGTGGAGAACCCTGCGTACTGCCGGATTGTCCAGGGTCGCCCGGCATACATGGTTGCGCGCGGCCCGCGGGTGAAAGGCGCGACCCCCGGCATGCCGTCCAGGTGGGGCAGCCCTTGCAGATCCGCCTCGCTGTAGACCGGCGCCACGTCGATGCCTTCCAGCGTGTGCCACGTGAGATCCGCAGGATCGCGGCCCTTCAGTTCCTTTTTCGCCAGTTCTTTCCAGGTCGCCTTGGCATCCGTCACGAGATTGTCCTTTCGTCCTGATTGCTGTCGAAATCACCCTTCGCAACCGCCCAATGCCCGCCTATATCTTGGGAGAGAGGAGTGCCCATGTTGCGCAAGTTGATGCTGGTTCTGTCTGTTTTCGCAGCCTTTTGTGCGCCCGCTTTCGGACAATCGGAGAGCGGGACGGAGACCACAGAAGTGCTGCCGACTTTCTCGGCCACCGAGACCACGCCCGACGAGTTTCTCTGGACGGCGCGGCCGATTGTGGTCTTCGCGGACACGCCGGCCGACCCACGCTTCCAGCAGCAGATGGAGTTTCTGGCCGAACGCGTCCCCGCCCTTCTTGAACGCGATGTCGTGGTCGTCACCGACGCCGATGCGGACGACGACAGCGAGTGGCGGCGGAAACTCCGGCCACGGGGCTTCGCGCTGGTGGTTCTGGCCAAGGACGGCGGCGTGATTCTGCGCAAACCCTTTCCCTGGGACGTGCGCGAGATAACACGCAGCATCGACAAGATGCCACTGCGGCAGCAGGAAATCCGGCACCGCAGGGCCGTCACCCAATAGGCCCGCGCCGGCGTCATCGAAAGGTCTCCTCGAAGTGAAAGCGTGTATCGGGGTTCATGGTGGGCTGGAAAGCCTTGAGTTTCTCCACCAGTTCCGGAACGTCTTCTGCTGATCTGGCAAAGAACACGACTTCGCGCCCGCCCAGAAATCCGCGCGGCAGGCGAAGCTGGAGTTTTCCGAGCCGTATCCAGGAAGGGTCAATCGCCTCTTCCAACCATTCTTCGTAGATCATGATAAGGACGACGTCTCGGTCCCGCGCCAGAGGCCCCGCCCAGGCCGGCACCGGGGCAAAGATGCGGATGCGGCGTGCCTCGGCATTCGCCAGCCCCCAGAGATCAAGAACGTAGTTCGGGTTGCCCCAGACGACCCGCCCCAGATCGTTCACCGCTACATTCTCTTCCGCATAGTCCTGGGCAAAGCGCGCCATCTGACCTTGCTGGTTGTGGATCCCCTGGGGGCTCCACTGATAGGCTGACCAACTGTTCTGAAGATAGCTCCAGCCAGCCACGACCATAGGCGCCGCGAGCGCCAGGATCACGACCGGAGACATGGAACCAGCCTGTCCAGCGAGCAGCACCAGCGCTCCGGCCAACGCGAAAAGCGCATAGTGTTCGTATCGCTCCAGCCAGCCAATCTGACCCAGAAATAGGTGTCCAAGACCTGCGGCCACGACCACGAGAACCAAAAGCCCGAGGCGGTTGTCTTTAAGCGCCGGCACTGTCGCGCGCATCAGCAGGGCCCCAAGCACCATCAGAAGGATCGCGAGCCCACCCAGCTTGCCCACGTTCACGCCAAAGGTGCCAATCCGCCTCTCGAGGAAAGACAGATCGGCATTGGCGTTCGATGTCAGCTTGGCCTGGATGGAACTTGGCAAAGGATCAAGGCCCAGGGAGACGAGCCAGGCTGAATAGGCGGCGATCGGGATGAGTGCCAGCGCCAACGCAAAAAAGCTCACGCCCCGCCGCCCCAGGAGGAACAGGACGCCCGCCGCCAAAAGCGACAACGCCAGCCCTTCGAACCGCAGGACCGGCGCAAAGAAGACACCGGCCAGCAGCACCCAGCTCACCCGATCGCGCAGGATCAGAAGCCCAAGGCCATAAACAATGGCAAGGCTGGCGGCTGCGTGGAGCGTGTGTTCCATGCCCACGAAGGCTGTTGAAAAGGCACCGAAGACAATCGGCCCGACAAAGGCCAGCGACCAGGCCACGGCACCGCTCAGACCGCTGATGAGAATAATCCTTCCCCAAAGAAGGCAGGACAAGACCAGCCCGACCACGTTCCAGAAGAGTGGAAGGAACCGTTGGGACTCACTGTCGGGAAAGGGCGCCAGCAAGAACGGATAGAGGATCGAGGAGGCCGCAGAAGCGTATTCGCCAGAGTTGACGCCATAGCCGCCGCGGGCGATTTCCGAGGCCATCGCCAGGTGGATATAGACATCATCGAGCGGATACTCGAAGGCGAAGCCGATCTTCTGCAGGGCCACGAGTTGCAGCAGTAAAAACGCGCCGACACCGCCGAGCAGGGCGATGGCGCCGTAGGCAGGCCGGATATCGCTGGGCGCGTCAGAGGCGATCATTCGAACTCCATAATAATATCGTCCACGGCCAGGCTGTCGCCGGCGCCCGCATTGATTTTCGAAACCTTCCCTTTGCGCTCCGCCCGCAGGATGTTCTCCATCTTCATGGCCTCGATTGTGCAAAGCGCCTGGCCGGTCTCAACGTCGTCGCCTTCCGAGACGTCGATCTTCACGACGAGACCGGGCATCGGACACAGCAGCAGCTTCGAGGTGTCGGGCGGCGCCTTGTCGGGCATGAGCGCGGCCAGTTCTGCCTGGCGCGGGGTACGCACCCGCACGGTCAGGTCTGCGCCGCGGGTCCGCAGGCGGAATCCCTGGGTGATCTTGTCGACCTTCAGAACCAGCGGCGTCCCGGCCACGTCGAAGGTCGCCAGAGTATCCCCCGGCGTCCAGTCGCCGCTGACACGTATCGCGTCGCCATCCTCAAAGCTCACCGTCGATCCCTCACGGTCGGCGGCAATCCTTACCGAGTGGTCTGTGCCCTGCAGGGTCACGACCCAATCGGTGCCCACCTTGCGTTCATGATTGTCCATCCGGCCCGAGATGCGCGTCCGCCGGATTTCAGCGACACGGTGCATCGCCGCGGCGCAGGCGGCGACCCGGCGCAGGGCTGATTCATCCAGCGTCACGCCCTGAAAGCCGCCTTCGTATTCTTCGGCGATAAATGCTGTGGTCATATCGCCCGAAATGAATTTCGGGTGATCCATGACCGCCGAAAGGAAGGGCAGGTTGTGCCCGATGCCTTCCACTTCGAAACCGTCGAGCGCGGCCCGCATCCCGTCCAGCGCAGCGGGCCGGTCCGGCCCCCATGTGCAGAGCTTGGCAATCATCGGGTCGTAAAACATGGAAATCTCGCCACCCTCGAACACCCCTGTATCGTTGCGGACAACGGCGGTTTCCGATGCGGCTTCTTTAGGCGGACGGTAGCGCGTCAGCCGTCCTATGGAGGGTAGGAAGTTGCGATAGGGATCTTCCGCATAAAGCCGGCTTTCGATGGCCCAGCCGTTCAGCTTGACGTCGTCCTGCGTCAGGCTCAACGCTTCGTCATTGGCCACGCGGATCATCTGTTCCACAAGGTCGACCCCGGTGATCAATTCGGTGACCGGATGCTCCACCTGCAGGCGCGTGTTCATCTCTAGGAAATAGAAATTCTTGCCGCCATCGACGATGAATTCCACGGTCCCGGCGCTGGTATAGCCCACCGCCGACGCCAGTGCGCAGGCTTGTTCGCCCATGGCCCTTCGGGTCTCGGGATCAAGGAAAGGCGATGGTGCCTCTTCGATGACCTTCTGGTTGCGGCGCTGAATCGAGCATTCGCGCTCGCCCAGGTAGATGCAGTTCCCGTGGCTGTCCGCCAGCACCTGGATTTCAATGTGTCGCGGCTGGGTGACGAACTTTTCGATGAAAATCCGGTCGTCGCCAAAGCTGGAGGCCGCTTCGTTCTTGGAGCTTTGAAAGCCCTCGCGCGCCTCGGTGTCGTTCCAGGCAATCCGCATCCCCTTGCCGCCGCCCCCGGCGCTGGCCTTGATCATCACCGGATAGCCAATCTCGGTAGAGATCTTCACTGCCTCTTCCGCGTCTCCGATCAGCCCCATGTAGCCCGGCACGGTGCTGACCTCTGCGTCCTGCGCGATCTTTTTCGACGTGATCTTGTCGCCCATGGCTTCGATGGCGCCCTTGGGTGGACCGATAAAGGCGACGCCCGCGGCCTCCAACGCCTCGGCAAACTTCGGGTTCTCCGAAAGAAAGCCATAGCCCGGATGCACCGCTTCGGCGCCAGTGTCGCGGATGGCCTCCATAATCTTGTCGATGACGATATAGGAATCAGCCGCAGGCGGCGGGCCGATGTGCACCGCTTCATCCGCCATCTTAACGTGCAACGCATGGGCGTCGGCATCAGAATAGACGGCCACAGTCGAGATCCCCATCTTGCGGGCAGTCTTGATGACGCGGCAGGCAATCTCGCCGCGATTTGCAATCAGGATCTTCTTGAACATGTCCCGTCCTTCCAATGCACTTGGGGTGCCGCGGGGCGCCGTGCCCCGGGCATGACTTTGGGCCCGGCGGCGCTTGCGGGCACGGCCGGGCGAATTTGGCGCGGGACGGCCGGGTCAGTTGCCCGGTTGTTCCACGCAGTAGCTAGGGTTGAAGTCGTCGCACATGATGCCGGCGGCGCTGCCTGCCAGAACACCCAGTCCGAAACCGCCCGTGACGGCGCCGAGGGCAATGCCGCCCACAACGGCGCCCGACATTGCGCGCGAGCCTTCGGTGTCTCCGCAGGCGCCGAGCAAGCTGGCGAGCGCCAGCCCGCATAAGATTTTGTTATACCGCATTTTTCTGCCTCATTTTGTGTTTTGGGCAGAGTACACGTTTTTGCAAAAATAAAAAACGGCCTGATCCCGCGTAGACCAGGCCGTTTAGAGGGGGAAGGGTAAAGTCTGTGACGTTTCCCTGCAGACGGGTTACTGCTGGTGGTGTCTGCTTTGCCGAAGATGCCAAAAAAACCTACACTTGCAATTGTGAAGTCCGGCGGTGCGGCTGCAGGGGCCGGATTCTGCTCAAACGTGTGCGAATTCGGCGGATTCATGCCGAGCCCTCGTCGTCAAAGCCTACTGAACCGTCAAATGCCTTGGGAAAGGCCACCCGTGCGCGCGCCTCGTCGACGCGCAAAAGCGCCTCATAGCTCTCTGCATCAAAGGGGTCTTCGGCCGCGACAACCTCCCGCCCGAAGAGCCAGGACAGTCGCCCGGCATCCAGATTGCCCCGCTCAAACGGGGTCTCTCCGAAATGGTGCCAAAGGGCTGCGATGAAGTAGAGATCCGCCTCGCGGTCCGCAGGCCGCCTGTCGGCATAGCGGTCGCGGGCGCTGAGCGGCGTGGCGCCCTTCTTGTTGGCACGGCGGATCGTGAACTGGAAATCCGTGCCGGGCAGACGGCCCGGAAAGCCGCGGTGCTTCAGCATGCCATGCCCCTGTCTCTCAGAGGCGGGGCGGTGCCGGAAACCGCGGGGGGGTGCAGGCCAGGCAAAGCGCCCGGCCTGCGAGCAAGATCAGAACTTGCCGGTGACGGGCTCAGCCACGATCGGCGCAGGTGCGACCGGTGCGGGCTCTTCCTGCTGCGAGCAGGCTGCGGCCAGTGTGGCAAGTCCGAGCACAACGAGTGCTTTAACGGTGTTCGACATTTTCGTTCCCTCGTTTCGAAGATGTGGCCGCTATAAGCGCGACCGGTTTGCCCGGCAAGTATAACCAGGATTTGGTGATAATCAGAATTTGACGGAGGATGACTCTGCGATGATGGGCGCAGGTTCAAGGGGCTCCGGCTCCCGCGCGCAGGCAGCAGCCAGAAAAATGAGGCCGATCGTGCAACTGGCCAAGATGCCTTTCGACATCCTAAATTCCCCTTCTTATAGGTGTGACCGCCCGACGGGCGGCCACCAAGACCAACGCAAGGCGCTGGCGCATACCGAAACTTAGAACTTGCCGGTAACGGGCTCTGCAACGATCGGAGCAGGCGCAACCGGCGCCGGCTCTTCCTGCTGCGAGCAAGCGGCGGCCAGGACAACCAGGCCGAGAACTGTGACAGCTTTGATGCTCTTAGACATCTTAGTCTCCTTAATAATGTGTGCCGGGGCCCTGTCAGGCGAACTGACGTGCACTGTCCCTCGGACGTCTGACTGGCCACAGACTTGCAGCCGACCAGAATGTTATGGACATTTTTTTGTGTTGAACAGGACTGATTAGTGGCATCGGCGAAAAATGCCGCGTCGAGGCGCCAAAAAATCGTTTGATGCAACACATTTACCACAGGGGGGCACGAAGTCTGCCCATGACAGTGCCTCTGCGGCATCATTCTGGGCGGCCGGCGGATCATGGCGGTGCGCTCGACGGAGATCGGCCCGGACGGCGGGCGATACAATCGATCTCCACCAGTGCGCCGACGGCCAGCGCCGTGACACCCACTGTGGTCCGGGCGGGTCTGCGCGTTTCGGGGAACCAGGATTTGTAGGCTTCGTTAAATGCCGCATAGTCACGCTCGAAGTCGGTCAGATAGGCCCGGCACTGCACGACGTGGGACAGATCAAGCCCCACACCCGCCAGAACAATCTCTAGGTTGCGCATAACCCTGTGGGTCTGCGCCGTCACGCCTTCGGGCAACGGGGCATCCGGGGCGCCCGGATCCGTCGGCATTTGCCCGGTGAGAATCACCCAGCCATCCGTCTCCACGGCATGGCTGAACGGCGCCACCGGCCTCGGACCGCCGGAAATCATATGAAAAACCGGATCAGACATGACCAGACGGCCTCGCAAACCGCAGCCAGCGTGTCCGGTTCTTCGGATCATCGAGGACGCCGGCGATGATGCTTTCAACGTGACGCTCGGGAAAAACCGCGTCGATCTGGGCGCCTGCGGTCACGGTCCATCCGGTCGCCGCAGGCGCAAGCCGGACAATGGGGCTAAAGCCGCGCTGGCGCTGGCAGGCGCGCCAGACATCCTGGCGGATTTGCCTGGCCAGCCGTCCCGGTTCGGCCACCGGAAAGGGGCGCGTCACTGCCACGTCGAACCGGCAGCGCGAGGTCGCATGGGCATAGGTCAGCGCGCCATCCTCAGAGCGGAATGTTGTCATGTTTCTTCCAAGGGTTTTGCAGACGCTTGCCGCGAAGGCTGGCGAACGCGCGTGCCACGCGACGGCGCGTGGACTGCGGCTGGATGACCTCGTCGATAAATCCGCGCTCGGCAGCGACGAAAGGATTGGCAAATCGGTCTTCGTAGTCCCGGGTCCGCTCAGCAATTTTTTCGGCGTCGCCCAGTTCGGAGCGATAGAGGATTTCCGTGGCTCCTTTTGCACCCATCACCGCGATCTCGGCGGTGGGCCAGGCATAGTTGAAATCACCGCGCAGGTGCTTGGACGCCATCACATCATAGGCGCCGCCATAGGCCTTGCGGGTGATGACCGTAACCTTAGGCACCGTGGCCTCGCCATAGGCGAAAAGCAATTTGGCACCGTGCTTGATCACGCCGCCATACTCCTGCCCCGTGCCCGGCAGGAAACCCGGCACATCCACAAAGGTCAGAACCGGGATCTCGAAGGCATCGCAGAACCGAACGAACCGTGCAGCCTTGCGGCTGGAATCGATGTCCAGACACCCCGCCAGAACCATGGGCTGATTGGCCACGACGCCCACCGGAGATCCCTCAAGCCGAATGAACCCGGTGATGATATTCTTTGCGTAGTCTTCCTGGATCTCGAAGAAATCACCCTCGTCCGCGACCTTAAGGATCAGTTCCTTCATGTCGTAGGGTGTATTCGGGTTGGACGGGATCAGTGTATCCAGGCTGCTTTCCACCCGTGCCGGATCATCAAAAAAGGGCCGCACGGGCAGCTTGCCCCGGTTGGAAAGCGGCAAGAAATCCACCAGCCGACGCACCTCGGCCAGGGCCTCAACGTCGTTCTCGAACGCACCATCGGCGACGCTCGACTTCCTGGTATGCGTGCTTGCGCCGCCGAGTTCCTCGGCCGTGACCACCTCGTTCGTCACGGTCTTCACCACGTCCGGGCCGGTGACGAACATGTAGCTTGAGTCCTTCACCATGAAGATAAAGTCAGTCATTGCCGGGCTGTAGACCGCGCCGCCCGCGCAGGGCCCCATGATGACGCTGATCTGCGGCACGACGCCGGACGCCATTATGTTGCGCTGGAAAACCTCTGCATACCCGGCCAGCGAGGCCACGCCTTCCTGGATACGCGCGCCACCGGAATCGTTCAGCCCGATGACCGGTGCGCCGTTCTGCACGGCCATATCCATGATTTTGCAGATCTTCTGCGCATGGGTCTCGGACAGAGAGCCGCCGAAGACCGTGAAGTCCTGCGAAAAGACATAGACCATGCGACCGTTTATCGTTCCCCAGCCTGTAACCACCCCGTCGCCTGCGGGGCGGTCTTTTTCCATGCCGAAATCGGTACAGCGATGGGCGACGAACATGTCAAACTCTTCGAAACTGTCCGCGTCGAGCAAAAGCTCGATCCGCTCGCGCGCGGTCAGTTTGCCCTTGGCATGCTGCGCCTCGACGCGCCGCTGTCCGCCGCCGGCGCGGGCGGTGCCGCGCCTGTGGTTCAGTTCTTCGAGAATTTTCTGCATGGTCTCCTCCGCGGTTGGATTTTCTGATACCCTCTCGTTAGCAACCCTGACAGCCAAAAGCCGCATATTTGCAAAGTATTTGAAGATACACATCTTCAAACTGCAAATCAGCTAATTGACTCGGCTTCCAAGGCCCGTCGCTTCCGCACCGATGGACATTCCCATTTTTCGCGCTTAGATGGCCCAAATGTCTTCAAAACCAACCATTCGTTTTCTGGATCGCACAACCCCTCCGCATATTGTGACATTGGTATTGCTGGCGGGCCTTGGCGCCATGAACATGAGCGCCTTTCTTCCGGCGCTTCCCGAGATGACGAACCATTTCGGCACCAGCTATGCCACGATGCAGCTCTCGGTGTCGGCCTATCTGGCGGTGACGGCCCTCCTGCAGTTCGTGGTCGGCCAGCTTTCTGACCGCTACGGACGCCGGCCGGTCATCCTGATCTGCCTTGGCGTCTTTCTGGCCGCAACGCTGGCCTGCATGGTCGCCCCGACCGTAGAGCTCTTTTTGGTCTTCCGCATGGTCCAAGGCACCGTGGCCGTGGGGCTTGTCCTGTCCCGGGCAATTGTGCGCGACATCGTTCCCCAGAATGAAGCCGCTTCGATGATCGGATATGTGACCATGGGCATGGCACTGGTTCCCATGGTGGCCCCCATGGTCGGCGGTGCGCTCAACCAGCTTTATGGCTGGGAGTCGATCTTCATTTTCACGCTGCTAGTCACCGCCATCGTCTTCACCCTGTGCTGGCTCGACCTCGGCGAGACCGCATCGGGGCATTTTACCAGCTTCCGCGACCAGCTTAGCGACTACCCCGAACTCCTCGGCGCGCGGCGGTTCTGGGGCTATGTCTTTGCCGCCGCCTTTGCTGCGGGGGCCTTCTTCGCCTTTCTCGGCGGCGCGCCCTATGTGGCCAGCGAGGTCTACGGAATGTCGAGCTTCTGGTCCGGCGTCGGCTTTGGCGCGCCTGCCATCGGCTATGCCACGGGCAACTATATCTCGGGCCGGTATTCGACCACCTACGGCATCAACGCCATGATCTATTTCGGCGCAATCATCACGGTGTCGGGCCTGGCCATCAGCCTGGCCATCACCCTGATCGGCCTGGGCTCGCCGCTGATCTTCTTTGGCTTTTGTACCTTCGTCGGGCTTGGCAACGGTCTGGTCATGCCGAACGCCAGTGCAGGCATGATGTCGGTCCGACCGCATCTTGCCGGGACCGCCTCGGGGCTTGGCAGCGCGATCCTGATCGGCGGCGGCGCGGGCCTGTCGGCGCTGGCCGGCCATGTTCTGACCCTGGGAACCACCAGTGCGCCCCTGCAGTGGATCATGTTCCTCTCGGCGGGCATGGCACTGGTTTCGATCATCTACGTCCAGCGGCGGGAACGCGCTGTACAGGGCGTCTGAGCCTTGCCTGGTGAGGTTTGCAAATGCAATGTAAGGTTTGCAAACCACCGGAGCGCTCCCGATGCCCCCGCAGAAACTCTATGCTGGCGCCAAGATCCGCGAGACGCGCACCTCGCTCGGGCTGACGCAGAAGGCGTTTGCCGAAAAGCTCGGTGTGTCGCTGCCTTACCTGAACCAGATGGAAAACAACAATCGCCCGATCTCGGCGGGGGTTGTCCTGGCGCTGGCACAGGAATTCGGGTTCGACGTTGCGGAACTGTCGACCAGCGATGCCGAGCGAATGGTGTCCGACATGCGCGAAGCGCTGGCCGACACGGTCTTCGACGATCTGTCCCCACCGCTTGCGGACCTGCGGCTGGCCGCATCCAACGCCCCGGCACTGGCGCGCGCCTTTCTCAACCTGCACGGCGCCTACCGGCAGGCGCACGAGCGTCTGGCCTCGCTGGATGAAGCGCTCGGGCGCGATGACGTTCGCGCACGCAGCTCGCCCTGGGACGAAGTGCGCGACTTCTTCCACTACTGCGATAACTACATCGACGCCGTTGACCGGGCCGCCGAACGCTTTGCCGAGCGCCCGACCGGGCCCAGGGATATTGATGCGCGGGCAAGAGAGGCGTTGCAGGCGCTCGGCATTAAACTCAGCGAGGTGGTAGAGGGTCCGCTTCGGCGGTTCGACGGCGAGACTGGCACGTTGGCGATCTCAAATGCGGCAGAACCGGCCAAGCGGCGGTTTCAGATCCTGCACCAGCTGGCGCTCCTCACCCAACACGACCTCTTTGAGGCAACGCTCGATCTAGCCCGCTTCCAGACCGAAGAGGCCCGGGGGATCGCAAAGATCGGGCTTGCCAACTATTTCGCGGGCGCAGCGCTTATGCCCTATGGTCGTTTCCACGGAGCCGCGGCGGAGTTGCGGCACGATCTGGAACAACTTGCGGTGCGCTTCGGGGCTTCGATCGAGCAGGTCGCGCACCGGCTGTCCACCTTGCAGCGGCCCGACCTGCGCGGTGTGCCGTTCTTTTTTGTCGTGGTGGATCAGGCGGGCACGATCACCAAACGGCATTCGGCCACAACCCTGCAGTTCGCCCGCTACGGCGGCGCCTGCCCGCTCTGGAATGTCCACCGGGCGTTTGAGACGCCGGGCCGGTTCCTGCGCCAACTGGCCGAGACACCTGACGGGGTCCGCTATCTGAGCCTGGCGCGGGATGTTTCGAAACCCGGTGGGTCCTGGCGGGCGCCCATGCGGCGCTTTGCCATCGCGCTCGGCTGCGAAATCCGCCACGCGAGCGCGCTCGTCTATGCCGACGGGCTTGACCTGCAAAGCGCCGCGGCCTTTGAACCGATAGGGATTTCCTGCCGTATCTGCGAACGGGCCGACTGCCACCAGCGATCGGTGCCGCCGCTGGAACGGCGGCTCACGGTCGATCACACCATGCGGGGCACCCTACCCTATGCGGTCAAGCCCTAGGTCGTCTCGGACTTCAGGACGCCGTAGATCTCGTCTTTCAGCGAGACGCGCCGACGGCGCAGTTCGGCTTCGGCATCGCGCGACATGGGTTCGGTCAGAGTCTCGGCGCGGTGCACCGCGCGGTTGACCTCATGGTACTCATCCATCAGCCGGGCGAGATGGGCGTTTTCGAGCTTCAAGCGGTGCAAGTCGTCGGCGAACTCCGGGAAGTCAGCGGCCAGCTCGTGCGGCGTATGGGACATGTGATGTGCTCCGATCCATAATGTGTCTGCGGCCACTCTAGCCGAGCGGTGGACGACTGCAACTTGATGCGGATCAAAGGATCAACCGCGGGGTGCCCGCCAGCCCGCGGCACGCGCTTCAGCTTCCGAGCAGAACCAGCGCTCGCCCTTTGAGGTGTCGATCCGGGTTTTAGCGTAGGAGCGCGTGCCGGGCAGATGATAGATGCGGCCACTCTTAGAGATATTGCCCTTGATCGCGCAGTCTATCCGCGGAGCCGCCTCGGCGACGCGGGTGGCTGCGCCGTCGGCCCAGAGGCCCCGACCCGCCGCGCGGGCGCGGTTTTCGGCGCCCACATAGTCGGTGGAATACTTGCGATAGGCCCGTGCCAGCCCTGAGGCAACGAGCGTTCCGCCAATATCGGTTTCGCCGATGCGACAGCGCGCGACCATGCGGCCGTAGCGGTCGGTGTCCCGGTAGTCGCAGGTGACCGACCGGCCTTCGGCAAGGCGGCGCAGTCCGTCGGTTGCGGCGGTCCCGCAGGCCCATGTTCGCCCGCTTGTTCCGACGCATCTGTCCCCCGCTTCGGGTGCATCGACGCCGTGCAATCGGATGCGTAGCGTGCCGATCCGCAGGGTGTCGCCGTCCGTCACCCGGGCCACGCCCGAAACTGTCCCCTGCGACGCAGTCACCGGCGTGGCCAGCAGCATCGCAATCAGAAAAAACCTCACCATGGGAAAGAGATGGCAAGGGAATACGGCACCCGCAAGGCGCGCCGTTAAGAAAGGTTAACGGTGGGGCCGTCCGGTCAGCGCTGGCAGGTCTGCCAGTTGGGGTGGATCCACGGGCGGTCGTTGGCGGGAGGCAGGGGCGTCTGTCCCAGAATGTGGTCGGCGGCCTTTTCACCAACCATGATCGACGGACCATTCAGGTTGCCGTTGGTGATCTGCGGAAAGATGGAGCTGTCCGCGAGCCGCAGGCGCTCTACCCCGATAACGCGGCATGCGGGGTCGACTACGGCAAGCGGATCGTCCGCACGGCCCATGCGGGCGGTGCCACAGGGATGATAGGCGCTTTCGGCGTGGTCGCGGATCACGTCGTCCAGGTCCGCGTCAGTCTGCGCCTGGGCGCCCGGCTGAATTTCATGCCCGGCGAATGGCGCAAAGGCCGCCTGGGCGAAGATCTCGCGCGCCAGGCGGATGCAGGCGCGGAAGTCGCGCCAGTCGCTGTCCTTCGACATATAGTTGAAGCGGATTTCAGGGTTCGCGCCCGGGTCGGCGCTTTTCAGGCGGACGGTCCCGCGCGAGCCCGAGCGCATGGGCCCTACATGGCATTGAAACCCGTGCCCTTCAGCAGCGGCCTGCCCATCGTAGCGCACGGCAAGCGGCAGGAAATGGAACTGGATGTCGGGGTATTCGACACCTGCGGCCGAGCGGATGAAGGCCGCGCTTTCGAACTGGTTCGACGCGCCGGGCCCGGTGCGCGTCGCCAACCAGCGCGCGCCCACCCAGGCTTTGCCAGCGAGCGACCAATATTTGTAAAGGCTCACGGGCTGCGTGGCGGCCATCTGGATATAAAGCTCCAGGTGGTCCTGCAGGTTCGCCCCGACGCCCGGACGCTCAGCAATTACGGGTATTCCGTGGTCCGTCAGATGATCGCCGGGTCCGATACCCGAGAGCATCAGGAGCTTCGGAGAATTGATCGAAGATGCGGCAAGAACCACCTCGCAATCGGCCCCGATGACCTCTATTCCGCCGCCGCGGGACACCTCGACGCCCGTGGCCTGACCGTCTTCTATGACGATACGGCGCGCGAAGGCGCGGATCAGAGTGCAGTTTGACCGCTTTAACGCCGGTTTCAGGTAGGCATTGGCTGCCGACCACCGTTGCCCCCGGTGGATCGTCGCCTCCATCGGGCCGAAACCTTCCTGCTTTTCGCCGTTGTAGTCGCCCGTGGCCTCGTACCCGGCTTCAGTCCCGGCTTTGACGAAGGCCTGCACCAGCGGGTTGTCGCGACGGCCCCGGCTGATATGCAGGGGTCCGTCCGTGCCGCGCCAGTCCTGGTCTCCGCCATGCCCGCCGCCATCCCAGGCCTCCATCCGTTTGAAGTAAGGCAGCACATCGGCATAGGCCCAGCCGTCCGCGCCCCGTTCCGCCCAGCTGTCATAATCCCGGGCATGCCCGCGCACATAGACCATCCCGTTGATCGAGGACGACCCGCCAATGACTTTGCCGCGCGGGCAGGCCAGCCGCCGTCCACCCAAATGCGGCTCAGGCTCGCTGCGGTAGCCCCAGTCGTAGCGCGACATGTTCATGGGAAAGCTGAGTGCACCGGGCATCTGGATCAGCGGCCCGGCATCGGTCCCACCGTGCTCGATCACGATGACCGATTTGCCCGCCGCGCTGAGGCGGTAGGCCATGGCGCAGCCGGCCGAACCTGCGCCGACGATGACGTAATCGGCCTGCATCAGTCTGCGGGGCTCAAAGACTGACCCCACGCAGTTCTTCGTAGGACACCATGACCCCCTTTCGGTAGGCCGAACGGTCTTTCAGCCGCGCATAATAGGCCGCAAGCTGGGGCAGATCCCCCCGCTGGATCTCGATCGTGAAGTAGCGGTAGAGGATGTGCCCGAGTGCGATGTCGGCCAGTGTGAATTCAGGACCGGCAAGAAACCCGTGCTCGGCAAGCTGGTTCTCGGCGACGGCGAGCGCGCTTTCGAGGAACTCCACGGCTGTGTTAATGGCCGCGTCGTCGCGCCCGCCTTCCGGCACCCGTACAACACGCCAGAAGATCGGCACGCTGAAGTTCATGGCGACACCTACTTTTGCCCATTCGGCCCACATGTCGACACGGGCCCTGTCTGCCGGATCCTTTGGCCAGAATTTTTCGCCGCCGTAGGTCGCCGCGAGATAACGCAGGATCGCCATGCTCTCAAAGATGCCCTGCCCAGTTTCCAGTTCCAGTGCCGGGACGCGGCCAAAGGGGTTGAGCGCGCGGAACGCGGGGTCGTCGAGGCCGCCGTGCTTGCCGCCCACATCGACGCGCCGGTAGGGCACGCCCATTTCCTCAAGGCCCCAGACGACCGCCTGGACATTCGACGATGTGGCCCGTCCGTGTACTGTCAGCATCACTCCCCCCTTGGAAATCGTTGCCGGGTTTCAAGATCGTTGAGATCCATGTGGTTGCGCATGTAGCGTTGCGAGGCATCGCGCAGCGGCTGGTAATCCCACGGGTAATAGCCGCCCTGTCTGAGGGCATCGTAAACCACCAGCCGCCGCGCCTGACTGGCGCGCACCTCTGCATCAAATCGCGCGAGATCCCACCGTGCCTCGGACTTCACCTTGAGCGCGCTGCGCGTGCCTTGTGCTGCGGGGTGCTCGGCAAGGTTGACCTGTTCGTCGGGATCGGCGGCGAGATCGTAAAGCTGATCGGGGTCGAGTGCGCAGCGGGTGTATTTCCACTTGCCATATCGAAGGCAGACAAGCGGCGCCTCAGAGGCTTCGGCGGCGTACTCCATCGCCACGGGCGCGCTGCGCTCTGTTCCCTTTGTCAAAGGCACAAGGCTTTCACCGTCAACCCAGTCCATGACCTCGGACAGATCAATGCCCGCCAGCTCTGCCAGTGTCGGACAGACATCGAGGGTCGAAACCGGTGCGTCGATGCGCCCTGGGGCGAGGCCTGGGACGGCAATCATCAGGGGGACGCGGGCGGAGCCTTCAAAGAAGCTCATCTTGAACCAAAGTCCCCGTTCGCCCAGCATGTCGCCGTGGTCCGAGACGAAGAGGATGATCGCCTCTTGCCGGGTTGCCTCCAGCGCATCCAGCACCGCGCCGATCTTTTCATCGAGATAGGAAATATTGGCGAAATAGGCGCGGCGCGACCGGGCAATGTCGCGCCCGGTGATTCTGTATTCGCGCCAGTCGTTGGCATCGAAGATACGCCTGGAGTGCGGATCTTGCGCAGCGTAGCCGGGACCGGGCACGCGCGGCGCCAGATGCCCGCAGTCTTCGTAGAGGTCCCAGTATTTCCGCCGCGCCACATAGGGATCATGGGGATGCGTAAAGCTGACGGTCAGGCACCAGGGGCGGTCTGCGTCCCGTGCCAGATCGTAGACCTTTGCGCGGGCGTGGTGGGCCACCGCGTCGTCGTATTCCAGCTGATTGGTGATCTCTGCGACCCCGGCGCCGGTCACCGAACCCATGTTGTGGTACCACCAGTCGATCCGCTGGCCGGGTTTTCGGTAGTCGGGGGTCCAGCCGAAATCGGCGGGGTAAATGTCGGTGGTAAGCCGCTCTTCAAAACCGTGGAGCTGGTCCGGCCCCACGAAATGCATCTTCCCCGACAGTATCGTGCGGTAGCCCGCGCGGCGCAGGTGGTGGGCAAAGGTAGGCGTGTCGGACCGGAACTCTGCGGCGTTGTCGTAGACGCCCGTGCGCGAGGGTAGCTGACCGGACATGAAACTGGCCCGGCCCGGCGCGCAGAGCGGTGAGGCGGTGTAGGTATTGGCAAACCGCACCGAGCGGTCGGCCAGCCGCCTCAGGTTCGGCGCGTACAGCCAGGGTGCGGGCCCGTCCGGAAAGAGCGTGCCGTTCAGCTGGTCGACCATGAAGATCAGGATATTCGGGCGGGTCATGGCGCTGCCGCCTTTAGCGCGCGGGCGTAGGTCATGACGGTTTTGACCGGGTCTGCGCCGCGGGGGCCAAGCGCCTGACGGATGTAGACACCGTCGATCAGCGCCGCCAGCGCCTCTGCCGCCGCGGGCGCTCCGGCCCCGAGACGGGGGCGCAAGGCGTGGGCGAGATTGGAGACGATGCGCCGCTGGTAGATGCGCAAGAGCCGCGCCGCCGCATCGCTAGAACGGGCCTGCACGTAGAAATTCAGCCAGGCGCTGACGACCGCAGGCGTGAAGTTGGGAGGATCAAAACTGGCGCGGACGATGGCCTCAAGTCGGGCATCGGGGGTTGCCGCCCCGACGAGCGCCGCGCGCACAGCGGTACCGTAGTCGCGCAGGATGGCCCCCATGGCGGCGGCAAGAATGTCGTCCTTTCCGCCAAAGTAGTGGTGTGCCAATGCCGGGGAGACGCCTGCGCGGCGCGCAATGCGGGCCACGGTCACGTCCAGCGTGCCGCGCGCACCGATCTCGGCAATGGTCGCTTTGACCAACGCATCCCGTCGGATAGGCTCCATCCCAAGCTTCGGCATCAGTCCCAGATCGAAAAAGATTTGCCTGACGAGGCTAGTTGCTTTTTAATTGATGCGTCAATCAACAAAAAAGATATCCAGGGGAAGATCAACATGTTCCGAACGTCAATTTCCGCAGCCGCGCTTGTAGCGCTGGCCGCACCGGCGCTGGCCGACTGCGAGACCGTCGTTTTCTCTGACGTGGGCTGGACCGATATCACCGCGACAACCGCGGCGACAACCGTGGTACTGGAAGCGCTCGGCTACGACACCGACATCAAAGTGCTGTCAGTGCCGGTGACCTATACCTCGCTTGCTGGCGGCGATGTAGATGTTTTCCTCGGCAACTGGATGCCCACCATGGAGGCCGACATCGCCCCCTACCGTGCGGCTCAGACCGTGGACACCGTGCGCGCCAACCTCGAAGGGGCGAAATACACGCTCGCCGTGAACAAGGCCGCAGCGGACCTTGGCATCAAGGATTTTTCCGATATCGCCGCGCAGAAGGATGCGCTCGATGGCAAGATCTACGGGATCGAGCCGGGCAATGACGGCAACCGCCTGATCATGGACATGATCTCGTCCGATGCCTTCGGGCTGACAGGCTTTGAGGTTGTCGAAAGCTCTGAACAGGGGATGCTGGCACAGGTCGCCCGCTCGGACCGGCGTGGCGAGCCCGTGGTCTTTCTCGGCTGGGAACCCCATCCGATGAACGCGAACTTCGACATGTCCTATCTGACCGGCGGGGATGACTGGTTCGGCCCCAATCTGGGCGGCGCGACCGTCTATACCAATACCGCCGCGGGCTTTGCGGAAGCCTGTCCAAACCTTGGCGCCTTCCTGAACAACCTCGAATTCAGCCTGGCCATGGAAAACGAAATCATGGGCGCCATCCTGAACGACGGCGAAGACCCGGCAGAGGCCGCCACGGAATGGCTGAAGGGCAACCCGGCCGTGCTGACAGATTGGCTTGACGGTGTGACGACAAAGGATGGCGGTGACAGCATGACGGCGGTTCAATCGTCCCTCGGCCTCTGACGACCGGCGGGGCCGCTTGGCTGGGCGGCCCTTCTCCCATACTGGACTGATCGAAGGGTCTGCCGCGTGGACTGGCTGACAGAGTACAAGATTCCGGTCGGAAAGACGGCGGCGGCGATTTTCGACTGGCTTCAGGTCAACGGGGCCTGGTTCTTTGACGGGCTGTCCTTTGCGCTGGAAGACATGATCGACGGCGTCCTCTGGGCCTTCCAGACGCCGCCGCCCTTGGTGGTGATCGCGCTCTTTGCGCTGATCACCTATTTGCTCCAGCGCAGCTGGAAGCTGGCCGGGCTGATCGCGCTCGGCTTTCTTTTCATCCTCAACCAGGGGTACTGGGAGGAAACTACCGAAAGCCTGACACTGGTGCTGGCCTCTTGCATCCTATGTATGGGTGTCGGCGTGCCCATCGGAATCGCGGCCGCGCGTCGTCCGGGGCTCTACCGCTGGCTCAGGCCGGTGCTCGACCTCATGCAGACCCTGCCGACCTTCGTATACCTGATCCCGGCCATCGTGTTTTTTGGCATCGGCATGGTGCCCGGCCTAATCGCCACGGTGATTTTCGTGCTGCCCGCGCCGATACGCCTGACACATCTTGGCATCTCTTCGACGCCAGATGCGCTGAAGGAGGCCGCCCAGGCCTTCGGTGCGACCCGTCGCCAGACGCTGTGGAAGGTCGAACTGCCCTTCGCGCTTCCGCAAATCATGGCCGGGCTCAACCAGACAATCATGCTGTCGCTGTCGATGGTGGTGATCGCCGCGCTCGTCGGCGCCGACGGGCTGGGCGTGCCGGTTGTTCGGGCGCTGAACCAGGTCAACACTGCGCTCGGGTTTGAGTCCGGGATTATCATCGTGGTGGTCGCTATCATGCTCGACCGCATGCTGCGGATGGACCGCAAATGACCGCGGTGCGCTTTGACACCGTGTCGATTGTGTTTGGCGACGATCCCGAGTCCGCACTGGCACTCATGGACGAGGGCAAGAGCCGCGAAGATATCCTGCAGGCCACAGGCCAGATCCTTGGTGTCCATGACTGCGAACTGACCGTGGAAGAGGGCGAGATCCTGGTGCTGATGGGTCTGTCCGGCTCGGGCAAGTCGACGCTTCTGCGCGCCGTGAACGGTCTGAACCCCGTCGTCCGCGGATCGGTGATGGTCAAGAGCGACGGCGATATGGTCGATGTTACCAAGGCAAGCCCCCGCGCCCTGCGCCGCCTGCGCCTGAACTCGGTGGCCATGGTCTTTCAGCAGTTCGGTCTTCTGCCCTGGCGCAGCGTGCGCGAAAACGTCGGCCTGGGCCTCGAACTGGGCGGGCTGCCGGCGCGCAAGCGACGCGAGCGGGTGAAAGCGCAACTGGCGCTGGTGGGGCTTCTGGAGCGCGCCGATGCAAAGGTGGGCGAGCTTTCGGGCGGAATGCAGCAGCGCGTCGGCCTTGCCCGCGCCTTTGCCACCCATGCGCGGATCCTTCTGATGGACGAGCCGTTCTCCGCGCTTGATCCGCTGATCCGGACCCGGTTGCAGGACGAACTGCTGGACCTGCAGGCGCGCATGGAGCGGACGATCATCTTTGTCAGTCACGATCTTGACGAGGCCTTCAAGCTTGGCGACCGGATCGCCATCATGGAAGGCGGGCGCATCGTGCAATGCGGCACCCCCCGCGAAATCTTCTCGGCACCGGCCACGCCGTATGTTGCGGAATTCGTCGAGCACATGAATCCGCTCGGCGTGCTTTGCGCGCGCGACGTGATGGTCCCGGCGCGGGCGGCACAGCACACCGCCACCGTGCCGCTCGACGCCCTGATCACGACGGTGATGGACCGGCTGACCGAAGAACCCCTAGTCGGGGTCACGGAAAACGGCACTGTGGTGGGCGAGATCACCCGCGACGCCGTGCTTGCGAAACTGATCGATCCCAGGGCGCCGGTCGAAGAGGACGCCGCTGACGCCTAGATCTTTGTCTGCACGTCGCTTGGTGTCGCGCGGCGCTTCAGCACCGCCTCGCGCCAGGTTATAAAGCTGACCGCTGCCAGGATCAGTGTCCCGCCCGCGATCACCCAGCCATCCACCGGTTCGGAAAAAACGAGCGCGCCGAGAAGCGTCGCCCAGACGAGTTGCAGGAAGGTTACCGGCTGGGTCACTGTCAGGGGCGCGGCGCGGAAGGCCAGCGTCATGGTATAGTGGCCAGCGGTGGCGAAGACCGCGACGAGAAAGATCCAGGCCGTGTCCTCCCAAGTGGGCGTGACCCAGACCGCCGCGGCGAAGGGCGCAAGACCGATGGTGACCGTGACGGAGAGCCAGCCCACGACAACCGGCGGGCTATACCGGTCGGTGAGAGTCTTCGCGATCAGGTAGGACGCGGCGAAGAAAACAGCCGTGCCGAGGATCGAAAAATGTCCGAGCGACAATTCGCGAAAGCCCGGGCGGATGATCAGCATGGCCCCGATAAGCGCCGCCGCGACGGCCGTCAGGCGGCGCAGTGCCAGCCGTTCCCCCAGAAGCAGCGCGGCGCCGAGTGTGACAAAGACGGGGTTGAGATACCCGAGTGCGGTGACCTCGGCGATGGTGATCTGGGTCATGGCGTAGAACCAGGCCATGACGCCGATGCTATGGACAAAGCCGCGCACGGCAAAAAGCGTGGCAGAGGTCCGGTCAAGCGGTTCGCGCCGCATGGCCGGAATCATCGGGATTATAAAAACCAGCCCAAGGGCATATCGCATAAACGCCGATTGTGCCGCCGGCAGCCCGTCGCCCACGTATTTGACGATCGCGGTCACGGCCACGAAATTGGCACCGGTCGCAAGCATCCAGAGGATACCCGCAACCGGCGAGCCCTCAGGCGTCTCGGTTGTGGACATATCCCGACATCGCGCGATTGAGGCGGCAGCGCAACCCCGCCCGGGACCCTAGCCGATCAACAAGGTCAAAGCGACGGACCACATGACAAGCCCGACGCTGAAATCAAGTAGGCGCCATGCGATCGGCTTTTCGAAGAAGGGTCTCAGGCTCTTTGCGCCATAGCCCAGCGTGAAGAAGAAAAAGAAGGATGCCGTGACCGCGCCAAGACCGAACGCAAAGCTGTTGCCGGGATACTGGGCTGCGACTGACCCCAATAGAACCACCGTATCAAGGTACACATGCGGATTGAGCCAGGTCAGGGCGAGGCAGGTGCTGAGCGCTGCCACAAGCGTCCCCCCGCCTCCGGCCGCCTCCTGAAGGGTCTCGCCGCCCCGGAAAGCCGCGATAAAGGCAAAGGCGCCGTAGACAACAAGAAAGGCCGCGCCGCCATATCGCATAACGGGCGCCAGCCACGGGGCGGCCTCGGTAATGGCGTCGAACCCCGAGACACCGATAGCGATAAGCAGTGCATCGGAAAGAGCACACGTGAGGGCGACCGCAAAAACGTGTTCCCCACGAAGTCCCTGCCTCAGCACAAAGGCGTTCTGCGCGCCGATCGCTACTATTAAACTCAGACCAAGGAAGAACCCTGGCACAAAGGATGTCGTCATGTGGAATGTATGGGCAGAACGGGGAAGGGTTGCAAACGCAAATCAGAACATGTGAGCGCCAATATTTGCGTAGGAACTCAGTTTGTGGCGAAAAAACAGTGCGCGCCGTCACTTGGAAAACTTCACTCCGGCGCGGGCGACGTTTCCCGGTTCGCAACGATAGCTGACGTATACTACTTTGCGTTGAAAGAACCGTGATTTAGGGCGCATTTGTGCCATGTTTGAAATGGAATTTTTGTCTGGACTGAGTCGCGACACCCCCGACCCGAGCGTCACCAAAGCGCCATCTGGATCTGCTTTGGTGACGTCACGAAAGGAGCGCCGATGATCGTCATGCACCACAACCCCGACTGCGGGACATCGCGTAACGTGCTGGCCTTCATCAGGGCCTCGGGGACTGAACCCGTCGTCATTCACTACCTCGACACCGGCTGGACCCGCCCGCAGCTTCTGGGCCTTTTTGCCGCCGCAGATCTGACGCCGCGCGCGGCTTTGCGCGAGACAAAGTCGCCGGCCAAAGAGATGGGTCTGATGGACCCGGGCGTCGATGGTGAAACAATTCTCACGGCAATGCTGGAGCATCCGATCCTTGTGAACCGGCCGATCGTGTGCAGCCCGCGCGGTGTGCGGCTTTGCCGGCCTTCCGAAACGGTGTTCGACCTCTTGCCCAGCCTGCCGGCTGGGCCGGTTTACAAGGAAGATGGGGCGTTCGTCATCGACGCAGCGGGGCAGCGCATGGCCTAAGCGGCCTGCCCTGTTACAAGTCCTGCCGTTATCGTTATGGCTCTTGGGGCACAACGACCTATGCAGAATTTCGCCCGTAGACCATATTGTCTGCAGAACGAGACGACACGCGGGGGCGGCGCACGAGACAACCAGACGACAGGTTTTCGGGGTGAGTGTTCCGCAAGGCAACTCAGGCGCCCTTTGCCAAAACATGATAGGAAAGACTCTGCGTGACGACCGGTCCAGGCCCGTCGCGAAATGTGGAATTTTGGGGGACCAGACATTGAACAAAACTTCCGTCGCAAAGCTCAGCACGCTGCCCGATCGCCAGCCAGCTTATGCGCTCGTTGGGGAGGTCGACCTTGTGGTCGTACGCTTCGACGACGCCGTGTCGGTCTTCTATGGTCGGTGCCTGCACCGCGGTGCGCTGATGTCGGACGGCTTTGTGCGCGGCGACAACCTGATCTGCGGCGTACACGACTGGGACTACCGGCTCGATAGCGGCGTGTCGGAATACGCCAACGAAGAAAAGCTGCCAAAGTTCACGTCCTGGACCGAGGGTGACGATGTTCTGGTCGATGCCGATGAGATTGACGCCTGGGCCCAAGAGAATCCCCAGCCCTTCAACCGCAACGCCTATCTGGGCCTTTACGCCGACACATCGCACGGCACCGCCGAAGAACCCTATAACGGCCTGATCCAACGCTATGCAAAATCCGGTCTCAAGAATACCGGGCACCACGGCACAGTGGATTCCATGGGTGTGCCGCGCACGGAGTTGCCGGACTGGGATGACATCCAGATCCTGACGGCGCAGTTGCACAAAGCCCCTCTCCTGGAAGACGAACCTGTGGGCACCGAGGTGGTGATCGGGCCAAACGCCCAGAAGCCGCTGACGCTGAAAATCCCTCTCTTCGTCTCCGACATGTCTTTCGGCGCACTGTCGGAACCGGCAAAGCTGGCGCTGTCGCGCGGCGCCGAACTGGCCGGAACGGGCATATGTTCGGGCGAAGGCGGAATGCTCCCCGAAGAACAGGCCGCCAACAGCCGCTACTTTTACGAACTCGCCTCGGCCAGGTTCGGCTTTTCCTGGGACAAGCTAGCGGGCGTGCAGGCGTTCCACTTCAAGGGCGGTCAGGGCGCCAAGACGGGAACGGGTGGCCACCTGCCGTCGGCCAAGATCAATGACCGGATCGCCCGGGTCCGCGGGCTTTCGGAAGGGGAAGACGCGATTTCACCGCCGCGGTTTCCGGAGTGGACCGAACCGTCACAGATAAAGGACTTCGCGGACGAGGTGCGCGACCGGACGGGTGGCATCCCCATTGGTTACAAGCTGTCGGCACAGCATATCGAAAAGGATATCGACGCAGCGCTGGAGGTGGGTGTTGACTACATCATCCTCGACGGGCGCGGCGGCGGCACCGGCGCGGCGCCCATCATCTTCCGCGACAATATCTCGGTCCCGACCATCCCGGCGCTCGCACGGGCACGGCGGCACCTTGATGCGCAAGGCCGGACCGACGTAACGCTGGTGATCACCGGGGGCCTGCGCAAACCCGCTGACTTCGTGAAAGCCCTGGCGCTTGGGGCCGACGCCATTGCGGTGTCGAACTCGGCCATGCAGGCCATCGGCTGTCTGGCGATGCGCGCCTGTCATACCAACAACTGCCCCGTGGGCATCGCCACGCAGAAACCGCACCTGGTGAACCGGCTGGTGGTCGAAAAATCCGCCCGGCGGCTGGCCAATTTCTTCGAAGCCAGCACCGAGCTTATCCAGGTTATGGCGCGCGCTTGCGGGCATAGCCATGTGCGCGGGTTCAACCCGGACGACCTGACGACCTGGAAGCGGGAAATGGCGGAACTTTCGGGCGTGGCTTACGGAGGGCTCTCATGAGCGCGGCCGACGCACTTATTGGGGTCGCCACAATTTGGATGACCCTCGGCGCGGGCGTCGCGGCGGCGTTTCTGACCGTAGGCATCGACAGGGTCGATGAAGACGCGCAAGGGGCCTACGCCTTCCGCCCGCTCCTGATCCCGGCGATCCTTATGATCTGGCCCTTGGTGCTTTGGCGGTGGATCAGGGTCGAGACGGGCACCGAGCGCTGGCAGGCGCGCTATACACCGCCCCGAGCCGTTCATTTCATCGTGGCAATCCTGATGGCCGCCGCGATGGCCGTCGCGGTGATCGCCGGGCTTGTCGTTCGGCAGACCTGGCCCGCCGATGTCGCCCCCGTTCAACTCGAGGCCCCGGAATGAGCGTCAAGTACATCCCCGTTCAGTGGAACCGCTACAAATGGGTCTACGACATCGCCATGCTGGCGGGCGTCGGGCTGTTTCTGTACATTTTCCTCGACGTCGCGCCGGGCGTTCTAAGCCACGAACGCCCGATCAATCCGCAAATCCACAATGCCCGCGCCTTTGGTTTCTGCGCCTTCATGATGCTGACGGTCATCCTGTGCATTGGCCCCCTCGCCCGGCTCGACAAGCGGTTTCTGCCGCTTCTGTATAATCGCCGCCACTTCGGCGTGATGACAGCGGCGGTGGCCACGACCCATGCCTACTTCATCCTGAACTGGTACTTCTCATTCTCTCCGGCGAATAAGTTCGCGGCGGCACTTTTCGCGAACACAAGCTACGGGCAAATCGCCGGGTTTCCGTTCGAGGCCTTTGGCATCTTTGGGCTGATCTGCCTGCTGATCCTCGCGGCAACCAGCCATGATTTCTGGCTGAAGTTCCTGACACCGCCGGTCTGGAAGGGGATCCACTACCTGATCTACCCGACCTATGTGGCCGTCGTGGCGCATATGTCGCTGGGCACACTTCAGGACGCCACGAACCAGGGCTCGACCATCGTGATGATCCTGTCGGCCTGTGCGGTCGGCGGGCTGCACCTGGCCGCGGCGATGAAGGAACGGCGCGCGGGCGATGCCGCCGTCAAGGGCGCAGATTGGGTGAGGATCGGAGATGTGGGCGAGATCGGCGAAGGCCGTGCCAAGATCGCCGTTCTGCCGGGCGGCGACCGGGTGGCTGTTTTTCGGCACGAAGGCAAGCTGAGCGCCATCGCCAACGCCTGCGCGCACCAGAATGGACCGCTCGGCGAAGGCCGGATCATAGACTGCCTCGTCACCTGCCCCTGGCACGGGTTCCAGTACGACGTGACCACGGGCCGGTCACCGGCGCCCTTCACCGAGAAGATTCCGACCTACGCCCTGCGCCTCGACGGCAGCGCGATTATGGTCGACCCGAACCCGAATCCGCCCGGCACTTTTGTAGAGCCCGTGGCGATCCCCGGTGCCGATGCGGAGGCCATGGCGTGAACACCGAGAAAGACCCGTTTTTCATCGGCTACATTGGTGCGCAGGGCGCGCTGAAGCCTTTCCTTTATGTGCTCGCGGTCGCGCTCGTGGTGGCGTCGGGCGCGCTGTCCTATTGGGTTGGTACCACGCAGACCGATCCCGGGCCCGGTGCCCTCCGGTTCGACTACGGGCGCCAGACCGTGACCGGCGTGATCGAACTGACACCGGTACCGATCCTTCACGTCACAGAAGGCACCGACCGTGTGCCCGCGGGCCGTACGCTGATGATGACCGCCGGCGGCAAGGCTGGCGCGCAGGACCGGGCAGATCCGCTTGATGGGCAGCTTGCGACCGCCTCTGGCGTCGTGCTGGAACGCGGTGATCTGGACATGCTGCAACTGCGGGGCGGACGCAATGGTCTGCAGGCCGCCGAAGGCGGCGGTGCAGGCGTGATCCCCACGCCCGAGCCCCTGGGTCGCTGGCGGCTGGCCGGAGAAATCTGCGATGGCAAATGCTATGCTGGGGCCATGCGCCCGGGCGACGGGCTGGCTCACAAGGCCTGCGCCAATCTCTGCATCATCGGCGGCGTCCCGGCCGTTTTCGTTTAGACACAACCCGTGGAAGGCGAAGAGTTTCTGCTGATCGTCGGCGCGGACGGCACGGCCTTCCCCGAGGCGGCCTATGACTACGTGGCGCAATATGTCGCTGTCGAGGGCGAGGTCACGCGGCACGGAGACCTTTTGATCTTCGCAATGGAACCCGAAACGATCGAGGTTCTCAGATGATACGCCGGATCATTTCTCTGCTTATCGTCGCGCTCGTTGCGCTGGCGCTCTTTTACATCTCGCGCTTCTGGGATTTCCGTCTCTGGGGCCGCGAGGGCCTTTTGGGGATCCAGGCGCTGCGACCCCAGGGCGGGCTCTTGGCGCAGTGGCTGCGCGGGACGCCTTTTGCTCCCTATGAACTGGTGATCTGGACCGCAGGCAGTGTCCTGGTCCTGACCGGTCTGGAGCGCCTCTTCCATCTCATTCCCTCTAGCCCATCGCCCGAAGGAGAGCTCGATGAAGGATGAAACGCTCGACTGGATCCGTGTGGCCAAGGTTGATGATCTGCCCGAAGGCCGGGTCAAGACCGTCACCGCGCGCACTGTCTCGATCTGCCTGTCGCATTTCGACGGGCAATGGGCGGCCATGGACAACCACTGTCCGCACCAGAAAGGGCCGCTGGGCGAAGGCTCCATCGAAAAGGGCGTCGACGGCAAATGCTGGATTCGGTGCCCCTGGCACGGCTGGGATTTCGACCCGCTGACAGGCGCCCCCCCGGGCGGCCATGAGGACACCGGCCAGAAACTCTTTCCCTTAGAGATCAGAGACGGCGAGATCTTCGTCGGGCTGGAGCCCGAACCGCCCCATGAACGCACGACCACCGACGTCATGGCCGAGACCATGGTCAACTGGGGCGTCAAAAGCGTCTTTGGCATGGTCGGCCATTCGAATCTGGGGCTTGCGGATGCAATCCGCCTACAGGTGGCCGAGGGCAACATGCACTACATCGGCATCCGCCACGAGGGCGCCGCCGCTTTTGCGGCCTCGGCCTACGGCAAGCTGACAGGCCACCCAGCGGCGTGCCTGACGATCGCCGGACCCGGAGCAACGAACCTGATGACGGGCCTCTGGGACGCCAAGGTGGACCGCGCGCCGGTCTTGGCGCTGACGGGGCAGGTGCAAACCCAGGTCTTCGGGCCGGGCGCGTTTCAGGACATCGACCTTAAATCCGCCTTCGAGGCTGTCTCACGGTTTTCGCAACCGGTTCTCGACAGTTCCAACCATGCCGAGTTGATGTCACTTGCCTGCAAAACCGCCATCGTCGAGCGGGATGTGGCGCATCTGATCTTCCCTGATGACATCCAGACGAAGTCCAGCGACAAACCTGCCGGCGCGCCCGAGGGGCGCATGGGCCGTCCGGTGGTGCACCCCAATGACGATGATATCGCCGATGCGCTGAAGATGCTCAATGGCGCCAAACGCCCGATCATCGTCGCCGGTCACGGGGCCTGGGCCTACCGCGAGGCCATCGAAAAACTGGCCGAGGCAATGGGCGCGCCGGTGCTGACCACCTTCAAGGGCAAGGGGCTGATCCCGGACAGCCATCCGAATGCGGCGGGCGTTCTCGGTCGGTCGGGCACCCCCATTGCCAGCTGGTTCATGAACGAAGCCGATCTGATCCTGGCACTCGGCACCTCGTTTTCGAACCACACCGGCATTGAGCGGGGCAAGACCATCATCCAGGTCGATTTCGAGCGGATGCAGCTTGGCAAGTTCCACCCGGTGGCCCTGCCCGTCTGGTCCGAGATCTCGGCCTTTTGCGCTGCCGTCATAGGTGGCATCGCGCGCCCGTCGGATGCGCCCGACCAGATCACCGAACTGGCGGAACGCTGGAAGATCTGGCGCGACGAAAAGACCTCCCGCATGGCGGAGGAAGCCGCGGGCGGCATCCATTCCTTTGCCGTCTTCGAAGTTCTCAGCCGACTTCTTCCAGAGGATGCAATTATCGCCGTGGACGTGGGCAACAACACCTATTCGTTTGGGCGGTATTTCGAGACCAAGGGCCAGCCCGTCCTTATGTCGGGCTACCTTGGCTCGATCGGGTTTTCGCTGCCCGCCGCCATGGGAGCCTGGGCGGCGACCCGCGACTTCGAACACCTCAAGGGCCGCAAGGTGGTGTCGATTTCGGGTGACGGCGGCTTTGGACAATACGCCATGGAGCTGACCACTGCCGTTAAGAACCACATGGACATCACCCACATCCTGCTCAACAACGGCGAGCTTGGCAAAATCTCGAAAGAGCAGCGCGCAGGCGAATGGCCGGTCTGGGAAACCGGACTGCATAATCCATCCTTCGCGGCCTTTGCACGGCTTTGCGGCGCCCATGGTCACAAGGTAACCGACAGCACCGACCTGGAGAAGGCCATCGAAGAAGCGCTGGACGCTTCGGGCCCTGCGCTGGTGGAAGTGATGACCGATGCCGAACTTGTCTGAGCAGGCCCTGGTCAGGCGCTTTCAAGCTGGCTCATCACCTCGTCGGAGATCTCGAAGTTGGCGGTGACGCGCTGAACATCGTCATCGTCGTCGAGCGCGTCCATGAGTTTCATCAGCTTCTGGGCGCCGTCAAAATCAAGATCGGTGGTCGTCGTGGGCTTCCAGATCAGCTTGGTTGAATCCGACTCGCCCAACTCTGCCTCAAGAGCGTTTGACACTCCGCTGAGATCGGTATCGGCACAATAGATGATGTGCCCGTCTTCAGAGCTTTCCACGTCTTCGGCGCCCGCCTCGATCGCCGCCATCATTACGGTGTCCGCGTCGCCAACCGTGGCCGGGTACGTCACCTCGCCCTTGCGCTCGAACATAAAGCTGACCGAGCCCGTTTCGCCAAGGTTGCCGCCATGCTTGCCGAAGGTCGAGCGCACGGTCGAGGCGGTGCGGTTGCGGTTGTCGGTCATGGCTTCCACGATCACGGCAACGCCACCGGGACCGTAGCCTTCGTAGCGGATTTCCTCATAGTCATCGCCATCGCCCGCCGTCGACTTCTTAATCGCGCGTTCGATCACGTCCTTCGGCACCGAGTTTGACTTGGCTTCCTTCACCGCAAGGCGCAGGCGCGGGTTCTTGTCCGGGTCCGGGTCGCCCATCTTTGCGGCGACGGTGATTTCCTTCGAGAGCTTCGAGAACAGCTTGGACCGCGCGGCATCCTGACGGCCCTTGCGGTGCTGAATATTTGCCCATTTGGAATGGCCTGCCATGGTTCCTCCGGCCTCGGATCAACGGTGGTTCCGCGAGGATATAGATCACTTGGCCGATTGTACGCAAGACAGGCGGCTCAGCCGAAATTTCCGTTGCCAGCGACCTTTGCGCAATGTTCTGTTGCGCGCGAGGGGGACCGGCCTTGTTTGAGCAGTTCGTGACCATGTGGGTTGTGATCGACCCGATCGGCACCATTCCCGTTTTCGTGGCGGTGACCATCGGGCTCACCGAGAAAGAAAGGCGCAAGGTAGCCTTTAAGGCCGCGGTGACGGCGGCGGGCATCCTGATGTTCTTCCTGGTGTTTGGGCAATTCCTGATCGACGCGCTTGGGATCAGCCTTGAGGCCTTCCAGATCGCTGGCGGTATGATCCTGTTTCTCTTTGCGCTGACCATGATCTTCGGCTTCCGGACCGAGCGGGAGGCGAAGGAAACCGAAAAACCCACGAACAGCCCTGCCGTCTTTCCGCTTGCGGTGCCATCCCTCGCTTCGCCCGGTGCCATGCTGGCCATCGTGCTTCTGACCGACAACTACCGCTTCAGCATCCCCGAGCAGGTGGTGACGGCCGGTATCATGCTGGTGGTGGTCTTTATCGCCTATCTGCTGATGCGCGCTGCAACGCCCATCCAGCGGGTGATCGGCCAAAGCGGCGCCGAAATCGTCAGCCGCGTTATGGGCATGATCCTGGCGTCCGTGGCCGTCGACAATGTTGTCCGCGCGGTTCTTCAGATCGCTGACAGCGCGTGACCCAAGAGCAGATTATCCTCTTCAGCCTCTTCGGCGCGGTTTTTGCGCTGCTTCTCTGGGGGCGTTTTCGTTATGACCTCGTGGCCTTCGCGGCGTTGCTGGCTGGCGTGGTCCTTGGTGTTGTGCCTGCCGAAAGGGCGTTTGAGGGTTTCGGCCATCCGGCGACGATTGTCGTGGCGCTGGTGCTCATTGTCTCAGCGGGGCTCGTGCGGTCAGGCGCGGTCTATCTCATCACGCGCACGCTCGTGGACGCCGCGCGCCCTCTCTGGAGCCACATCGCGATCATGGGCGGGATAGGCGCCGTCCTGTCGGCCTTTATGAACAATGTTGCGGCACTGGCGCTCCTGATGCCGGTAGACATCCAGACGGCACGAAAGGCCGGGCGCAACCCGGGGCTCAGCCTGATGCCGCTGTCTTTCGCCACGATCCTCGGTGGCATGGCGACGCTGATCGGCACGCCGCCCAACATCCTGATCGCCACGATCCGCGAGGAAACGCTGGGCGCGCCCTTCCGTATGTTCGATTTCGCCCCTGTCGGCGGACTGGCCGCGCTCGGCGGCTTGGCCTTTGTCGCGCTTGTCGGCTGGCGGCTGATCCCACCGCCCGACCGCTCGGAAAGCGAAGAGGGCGTGATGGATGATGTGGCCGACTATATCGCTGAACTGGCTGTTCCCGAAGGCAGCAAGCTGATTGGCCAGAAGCTGCGCGACCAGATCGACGTTGCCGAAGAAAACGATGTGGCCATCATCGGGCTCGCGCGCGGGGGCAAGCGTCTTTACGGCACGCAGCGGAACACCACCTTGCTGGCGGGTGACACACTGGTTCTTCAGGCGCGGCCCGAAGCCCTGGACGAGTTCCGCGCGGCGCTGGATCTCGCGTTGACCGACAAAGAACGCGAAGACTTGCGCAAGGCCGAGGCAGACGGGCTTCGCGTGGTCGAAGCGGTGGTCCCGGACGGCGCCCGGATCGCAGGCCGCACCGCGGAGGCGATTGGCCTGTCCTGGCGGCGGCGCACCATCCTTCTGGGGATTGCCCGCCAAGGCAAGAAAATCCGGCGGCGGGTGCGCAAGACGGTCATCCAGCCCGGTGACATCCTGCTCTTGCTGGCACCACAGGAGCAAGCCGAAGATACCATCAACTGGCTGGGCGTTCTGCATCTGGCCGACCGGGGGCTTTCGGTCACCGACACAGGGAAGATCTGGCTTGCCGTCGGTCTCTTCGGCGCCGCGGTTCTGGCGGCGGCCGTGGGTCTCGTCTATCTGCCCGTCGCGCTTGGGATCGTGGTGGTGGGCTATGTCCTTGGCCGCATCGTGCCGCTGTCCGAGATCTACACCCATATCGAATGGCCCGTGGTGGTTCTGCTGGGTTCCATGATCCCGCTGGGGGCCGCTTTGGAAACCTCTGGCGGCACGGAGTTGATCGCCAAGACACTCATTTCGGTGACCGACGGCCTGCCTGCCTGGGCGATTCTCACAGTTCTGATGATCGTCACGATGACGCTTTCAGACGTGCTGAACAACACCGCGACAACCATTGTTGCGGCCCCGGTAGGCATCCAGATGGCCCTGACACTGGACGTAAATCCCGACCCGTTCCTGATGGCCGTTGCCGTCGCGGCCAGCTCGGCGTTTTTGACACCAATTGGCCACAAAAATAACACTCTAATACTCGGACCGGGGGGCTATAAGTTCAGCGACTACTGGCGCATGGGCCTCCCACTCGAAGCTCTCGTCATCATAATATCAATACCGGCCATTCTGGTATTCTGGCCGTTGTGAGCGGAGTGTGTAATGGACGTAAACGTGGCGGCCTTGACGATGTTGTGTCTGGGGTTTTCTGCCGGCTTTCTCTTTGTGCTGAACTTCATCGAGCGGCCTATCCTGCCCTTGATGAGCGCGCCCGAGCGCGCGGCGGAACACGAGGACGACATTCGCGGCGTCCATGCCTTCCTAGCGGCCTTCATTGCCCACGGCGGGCCGAACCTGCTTTTGCCTTTCCTGGTGGCGGCCACGGGTTTCAGCATCTGGCAAACCACCCTGCGCGGCTACGATGTGGCTTCGCTTTTTGTGATGGTCGGGCTGATCACGCTTCTCGGCGTTCTGATCGTGATCGTGACGCCCGCGGCGCGGAGCGTCCGGGATACCGGCGCTTACGAGGAAACGCTGGACGATGTGTCGACCACGCTCTTCAGGCTTGTACGCGTCCACCACAACGCGTTTCTCGCGATCCTGCCACTGACCCTTGCGCAGCTGGTGGTGCTATTTGTCTGACCGCTAGAGCGGCCAGATGAAAGGGATGATCGCCGAGGCGATCAGGCCGACGCTCAGGTTCAGCGGAATGCCCACGCGCATGAAATCGGTGAACCTGTAGCCCCCTGGCCCGTAGACCAGCATATTCGTCTGGTATCCGATCGGCGTCGCGAAACTTGCCGAAGCCGCAACCATCACCGCCACGACAAGCGGCCTGGGGTCCACCCCTAGGGCCGAGGCCAGGGCGATAGCCACCGGCGTGACCACCACCGCCACCGCGTTGTTCGACACAAGCTCGGTCAGGATTGAGGTCAGCAGATAGATCGCCCAGACCAAGAGGAAGGGCGGCAACACTTCCAGAGCCGGCGCAACGGCGTTCACGATAACGCCCACAGCGCCCGAGGCCTCCAGCCCCGCGCCGATCGCCAGCATGGCAAAGATCAGCGCCAGAAGCCGCCCGTCGACGAAGGAAAACGCTTCCTCCGCGTCGATGCAGCCAGTCAGAAGCACCGCAGCCACGGCAAGGATGGCCAGCAGGAAAATCGGCGCGGCCCCGAGGCCCGCCAGCGCAACGATCCCCAGGAGCGCGGCAAAGGCGATGGGTGCATGGCCCCGGCGGTAGGCACGTTCGCTGGGATGGGCGATATCGACAAGGTTCACGTCTTCCGCAAGGCGTTTGATATCCGCCGGATCGCCTTCAATGAGCAGGGTGTCGCCCACGCGGACGATGAGATCGTCAAGCTGTCGACCGATGTTCTGGTTCCGCCGGTGCACCGCCAGGGGGTAGACACCGTAGCGCCGCCGCAGTCGCAGGGCGCCCAGCGACCGGCCCACCATGGTGCAGCCCGGGCTGATCAGAACCTCGACAGTCGTGGTCTCACGGCTTGAAAGCTTGTCGATGCTGCGGACGTCCCTGTTTGCCTGCAGGCCGAGGAGCTCCGCCATCTCGGTTCTGAGGACCACCCGGTCGCCAGGTTCCAGTACCACAGACCTCATATCGCGCCGGAGCGAGGCATCTCCCCTCAAAACGTCGATCAGCCGCACGCCGCCCCGGCGAAAAAGATCGACCTCCTGAACCGGCGCGCCGATCAGAGCGCTGTCTTCGGGAATCGCAACCTCGGTGAAAAACTTCATGGACTTCCGGTCGGACAGCAGGCTCGCCATGCTGTCGCGGTCGGGAAGAATGCGGGGCGCGATGAAGCGCAGGTAGAGAAGCCCCCAGAAAACCAGCACCACGCCGAGCGGCGTGACCTCGAAGATCGTGAAGGGCGCCAGACCCTCGGACCGTGCCACACCGTCAACCAAGAGGTTCGTCGAGGTCCCGATCAGGGTCAGCGTCCCGCCCAGAATGGCCGCGTAGCTGAGCGGGATAAGAAGGCGCGAGGCGGGTCGCCCCATCCGGCGGGCAAGTTGCACGAAGATCGGGATCATCACCACCACAACGGGCGTGTTTGACACGAAAGCCGACGCCAGCACGACAAAGCCCAACAGTCCCCAGATCGCGCGGCCCGGGCTTTTATCGACGCTGTTCTCCGCGGCCTTTGTGAAGGCATCGAGCGCGCCCGTTCGCACCAGCGCGCCCATGACAATGAACATTGCAGCAATGGTCCATGGTGCGGGGTTCGACAGGACGCCGAGTGCGTCTTCGTAAGGAAGAACACCGAGGACCAACATCACCGCGACGCCGCCGATGGCCACGACTTCCGCCGGCCAGCGCTCGGAGATGAAGAGCGCGAACATGATCCCGACCACGGCGAGTGCGGTGGCGGCCTCTGGCAGGCCTGCGGGGGTCAGGTCGATCACGTGGCGGGCGCTCCTTGGTTTCCGGCGGCCATCATTGCCCGGCGGGCACGGTACGTTCAACCGTTCCGCGCGGACGCGGCTGCACAAGGAACAGACCAAGGAACATCGCCAGAAGGGCCGCCCAGACGAAGACGGAGAACCGCTCTCCCAGGATCAGCATGGCCCAGATCACGCCAAAGCCGGTCACGAGATAGGCCACCTGCGCCGCAAAGACCGCCCCGGCGCGGCCCACAAGCCAAAGATAGATCACATAGACCACAGTGTGCAGCGTCGATGACAGCACGATCGCGAGGTCCGGAAGGCCCCAGGGCGGCAAGGGCGAGATGAACTGGCCGCTGCCCACAGCCAGAACACCGGCAATCGGGATGCCCACGCAGGATGCGCCACAGAGAAGTTGGACCGGGTTCAAGTCCAGCGTCCCCCATTTGGCGACGACATTGCCTTCCAACGCGTAAAAGGTCGGCGCGATCAGCGCGAGCGGAATGAAGGCGACCATGGCCGGGTTCGGTAGACTGGTTTCAGGGGCGACGAGCAGGATCACCCCGGCGAACCCGAGACAGAGCCCCAGCAGTCTGCCCCAGTTGAACCGGTCGATCCCAAGGGCAAGCGCCATAGGAAAGGCGAGCATGGGCACCAGCGACATCAGGATCGAAACGATTCCAGCGGGCAGGTGAACCACGGCCTGATAGCTGGCGCTGTTGGGAAAGATCGTGCCAATGAGCGCGATCAGCAGATAAAGACGTATGTGCCGCGCGCTTCTGGGCAGCGTCCTGCCCTGCGCCAGAACGATCGCGCCCAGCAGAACCGCGCCGATGACAAGCTGCCAGAAGACGATGGCGAAATGCCGGTATCCTTCGCTTACCGCGATTTTCGCCAGTGGCTGCGTCACACCCCAACTCGCGCCGAGCACCACGAGTATGGCGAGCAGAAGTGCCGTCTCGCGGCGCATCAGGGGGCCGTGCAAGGGGTTGTGGGCTGCAAGCGGCCGCCGTCCCGGACCATCTGCACCGAAAGAGCCTTACCGGTGGCATCGTCCGTCTCGACAATCACGCCCGACAGCGTGGCCTCGCCGCCAGCGGGGGTAAAGCGCCCCCGCCCCATGCCGGTGATGAACCGGCGCATTGGCTCTTCGCGGTCCATGCCTATGACCGACAGATAGTCGCCGCACATGCCCGCATCGGTCAGATAGCCTGTGCCGCCCGGCAGCACCTGCGCGTCCGCCGTCGGCACATGGGTATGGGTGCCCACCACAAGGCTCGCTCGGCCGTCGCACCAATGGCCCATGGCCATCTTTTCAGACGTGGCCTCGCAGTGCATGTCGACAATGCTCGCCGAGACGCGCGAACCGCGCGGTTGCGCTTTCAGGACACCGTCAATGGCCGAGAACGGATCGTCGAAGGGCCGTTTCATGAAGACCCGGCCGAGCACCTGCGCCACCAGCACCTTGCGCCCACCGGGAGCGGAATAGATCCGGGCTCCTGCCCCGGGCGCGGCTTTGGCATAGTTGACCGGGCGCAGGATACGCGGCTCGTTTTCGATAAAGGACATCATGTCCTTTTGGTCGAACGCATGGTCGCCCAGCGTCAGCACATCGGCGCCCGCACTCAGCAGGGCCTCGGCATGGGCCGCCGAAAGCCCGGCGCCTGAGGTGGCATTCTCGGCGTTCACGATGGTGAAATCCACCGACCAGTCGGATTTGATCCGTGCCAGCCGGTTGGTGATGGCAGATCGCCCCGCCCGCCCCATCACATCGCCAAGGAAGAGAATACGCATCCGTCAGAGCCCTAGAGCGCGACGGGCGGCTCGGCAAGGGCGAAGACCGATCAGGGCGCGCCCCGGTGGTGCGTTTCGGCTTCTGTCACGATGGCATCGAGGGGCTCGTCTGTAGGTTCCGTGGGCAGGGTCTCGGACCGCTGTGCCGCATAGGCAAAGCCGATGGCCAGCGCATCGCCTCCTGCCCTTAGACCGGACAGCGTGCGATCATAAAAGCCGCCGCCGTAGCCCAAACGAAAGAGCTGCGCATCGAAGGCAACCAGCGGGACGATCAGCACCTCGGGCGTCAGGACCCGCCCTTCTGCCGGAACCATTGCACCAAACGGTCCCTCGACCATCCGGGCGTCAGGCTTCCACTGACGAAAGCTGAGCGGTTGGTCGCGGCCTTCAATGACGGGTAGGCATACCGGGCCCTTGGTGGCCAGAGCGTGCAGCACCGGGCGCGGATCGGCCTCGGAGTAAATAGGCCAGTACCCCGCCACGATCTTGCCCGCGTGGGGCTGGAGGAAGTCCAAAAGGCGCGCGGCAGCCCTGTCGCCCACCTTCGGACCATGGGCCGCCTTGCGGCGGGCAAAGGCGGCTTTGCGCGCCGCAGCTTTTTCTTCTGTCAGCGTGGTCACAGGATCAGAACCGTGGCAAGCCAGAGGAAGGTAAAAAAGCCCAGGACATCGATCGCCGTCGTCACAAAGGTGCCCGAGGCCAGCGCAGGATCAAAGCCCACCTTGTCAAGAAGGATCGGCACGCAGACCCCGGTCAGCCCGGCGGTGGTGATCGTGGCCGCCATTGCCATGCCCACAACAAGGGCCAGATCAGTCATGCCGAACCAAATAAGGGCGATCAAGCCTAGGACAACGGCAAGAACTGCACCATTCAGAGCACCCGTCAGCGTCTCGCGCCCGATAATCCGTAGTTGGTTGGCGCCTGTCAGATCGCGTGTTGCCAGACCGCGCACGGCCACAGTCAGCGCCTGCGTGCCCGCCGCACCGCCAATGGCTGCCACCATGGGCATCAGGATGGCCAGCGCTACCAGCTGTTCGATTGCATCCTCGAAGATCGAGATGGTCATGGCGACAACCAGCGAGTTCACCGTGGCAACACCGAGCCAGGGCAACCGCCGCTGCGAGGTCTTCATCACGCCATCTGACAGCGAGCTTTCTTCCCCCACGCCGCCCATTTTCAGCATGTCTTCCTCGTGCTCTTCGTCGAGCACGGTCATGGCGTCATCCACGGTGACGATTCCCACAAACTTGCCGTCACCGTCCACGACCGGCACCGTGATCTCGTGGTACTGGTTGAAGATATAGGCCACTTCCTCTTCCGGCAGATCGGCGGGGAAGGTCCGGAACTCGGGTGCGGCGATTTCTTCCAGCGATGTTTCGCGGGCCGAAGACAAGAGCCTGCCCAGCGATACGAGCCCGACCGGCCGGCCGTCTTCGCCCATCAGGACGAGGTGATAGAAATCCTCGGGCACATGGGGCCGGGCGCGCAGATCATCGATAGCCTCGCCGACGGTCCAGCCAAGCGGCACGGTGGCCGCTTCGTGCTGCATCAGACGTCCGGCACTGTCCTCGGGCCAGCTGAGCGCGCTTTCGGCGCGGATGCGGTCGGGCCCGCCTAGGGCCGCGAGGATCCGCGCCCGCTCTTCGCGACCCAGGTCTTCAAGGATGTCCACCTGGTCGTCGGATTGGAGGTCGCGCACAATCTCGGCTGCCACATCAGGGTCCAAAAGCCCGATGATCTCGCCCCTCAGATGTTCCTCCAGTTCCGACAGGACGCGCCCGTCAAGCCGTTGAGACAAAAGCGCCAGCAGCGCGCGCCGGTCGCGCCTGTTGATCTGTTCCAGAAGGTCCGCAATGTCGGCGGGGTGGAGCGAAAAGATAACTTTCGACAACCGCTCGGCGTCCTTGGCGCGGACGGCGTCGAGCGCCTCTGCGATGGTGGCCGGGCTCAGAAGCGGCCGCAATAGTCCGACGCTGCCATCGCCAAAGACAAACTCGTTCATGGCACACCCCTTTTGCCCGCCCCAAGCCCGTCGCGCCTAGCGCGCGAAGATCACAACAGCATTACCGTCGCGAGGCCGAGAAATGCAAAGAATCCGACAACGTCCGTCACCGTCGTGACAAATGTGCCTGAGGCCAGGGCGGGATCGAAGCCCAGACGGTCCAGACCAACAGGTACCAGCACGCCCGCAAGCGCCGCGGCGATTAGGTTGATGATCATGGCCAGCGCGATCACAAGGCCCAGTTCTGGCATGGTGAACCAGACGGCGCCGACGATCCCCATGATGAGTGCGAAGAGAAGTCCGTTCAGCGCGCCCACCAGAAGTTCCCGTCGTACGATCCGACCCGCGTTGGCCGGCGTCAGGTCTCGGGTCGCAAGCGCCCGCACGGCGACCGTCAGGGACTGGGTGCCGGCGTTGCCGCCCATGGACGCTATGATCGGCATGACGACAGCCAGCGCCACAAGCGCCGCGATCTCGTCATCGAAGATCGAGATCACCAGCGAGGCGATGATCGCCGTGACGAGATTGACAAAGAGCCAGGGCACCCGGGCGCGCACGGTGTCGCGCACACTGTCGGACAGCGACCCTTCCCCGACACCGGCGAGGCGCAGGATGTCTTCTTCGTGTCCTTCGTCGAGAACGATCATGGCGTCGTCGATGGTGATCACGCCGACAAGCCGCCCGTCGTCGTCGACCACTGGGGCTGAAATCAGGTGATACTGGTTGAAGGCATAGGCCACATCTTCTTCCGGCTGGGTCACCGGGATCGTGCGAAAACTGTCTTCGGTGATGTCCTTCATCGCGGTCGCGCGGGGCGAACCCAGAACTTTGCCCAAGGTCACATAGCCGACGGGTCGCATCTTCGGGTCGACAAGGATGACGTGGTAAAAATCTGTCGGGAGGTCGGCGCGACCGCGCATGTAGTCGATGGTCTGGCCGACGCTCCAGTGGTCGGGCGCGGCGACCACCTCTCGCTGCATCAGGCGCCCGGCAGAGTCCTCGGGGTATGACAGCGCTTGCTCGACGGCCACACGGTCGGCCGCTTCCAGCGCGTCCAGAACGGCAGCCTGCTGGGGATGCTCCAGATCTTCGACCAGATCGACAACATCGTCGCTATCGAGGTCGCGGACGGCCCCGGCCAGAACCTCGGGCTCGAGCGCGTCGATCACTTCCTCGCGAAGACCTTCGTCGAGTTCGGACAGGACGTCGCCATCCATCTCGACGGACCAGAGCGTCAGTAGCGCAATGCGCTCGTCGGCGGGGATCTGTTCAAGCACGTCGGCCACGTCGGCCGCATGTAGCGGATCGAGAAGCCCATGCAGACGCCTGGCGTCCCGGGCTTCAACAGAAGCAAGGACATCCGCGACAAGCTCCGGATCCAGCTCGAAGTCGTCCTGGGGCTCGTCCGGTGCCTGTGCTGTCTCGGCCATATGCTGGTCCTTTTCTTTTCGCTTTGCCGTGACCATAGCCCCTTGCCAACCGGGCGCCACCCAGAAGCCGGATTTACCTTGGCGGTGTCAGGCTCTAGGCTCTCGCGGCACCAGCGCGGCGGTCCCCATGCATCTTCTCTTCGGTCAAACCCTCGACTTCGTCGGAGACCCGTTCACAGACGGTCCGGGCGCGGGCCGCCATATCCGGCACGGAGCGCTTGCGGTAGAAAACGGTCTGATCGTGGATTCCGGCGATGCCGAAAGGCTTGCTGCGGCCTACCCCGGCGCAGAGCGAACGGAGTACGGCGATGCGCTCATCCTGCCGGGCTTTGTCGATGCCCATGCCCACTATCCGCAGACGGCGATCATCGCCAGTTGGGGCAAGCGGCTGATCGACTGGCTGAACACATATACTTTTCCCGAAGAAATGCGGTTCGGTGATCCGGCCTATGCAGAAGAGATTGCCGAGCGGTATCTCGACCTGATCCTTGCCGAGGGCACAACGACCGTCGTCACCTATTGCACAATCCACCCCGAAAGTGCGGACGCCATTTTCGCAGCAGCAGAAAAGCGCGGCATGCGGATTGTGGCGGGCAAGACGGCCATGGACCGGAACGCCCCCGACGGGCTGCGGGATACGGCGCAGTCGGCCTATGACGACGGCAAGGCATTGATTGCGCGCTGGCACGGGCGCGGGCGGCTCAGCTATGCCGTCACGCCCCGGTTTTCGCCCACCTCTACCCCTGACCAACTGTCCGCCATGGGGGCGCTTTGGGCCGAGCATCCCGGGTGCCTGATGCAGACGCATCTGAGCGAACAGACAGACGAGATTGACTGGGTGCGTGAGCTTTTCCCGGACCACCGGGACTACCTGGATACCTATGAGGCGCACGGGCTGATCGGTCCCGGCGCGCTCTTTGGCCATGCGATCCACCTTGAGCCGCGCGAGCGGGACCGCCTGCGCGAAAGCGGATCATCCCTGATCCACTGCCCGACTTCGAATACCTTCATCGGGTCGGGGCATTTCGAGATGGCCGGGCTGGCGGACACCGGGCACCTGATCGGACTGGCCACCGATACCGGCGGCGGGTCGTCCTTTTCGATGCTGCGGACGATGGCGGCGGCCTATGAGATTGCCCAGTTGCGCGGGACCGTTTTGCACCCTTCGCAGCTGGTTTGGCTGGCAACGGCCGGGTCGGCGCGCGCCATCGGCATGGAGAGCCTGATCGGGACACTGGCCATCGGCAGTGAAGCGGACCTGACGGTGCTCGATTTGGCCTCCACCCCCGCCATTGCGCAAGCGACGGATCGGGCGGGCGATATATGGCAGGCTCTTTTCCCCACGATGATGATGGGCGACGACCGCGCGGTTCGTGATGTCTGGGTGAACGGCAGGGTCGTCCGATTCCCGAGCGCCGGGTCATGAGCGACGCCTCAGCCGGGCAACCGGCCCCGCGCCTTATTCTCGGCTACACCTTTGCGGCGCTCACCGTTCTTGGTTGGTCAAGCTACAACGTCGCAGCGAAGTACGGTGTTGATACCGGTCTGTCGCCGCTCTTGCTGTCTTCCATGCGCTATGGTGTGGCAGGGGTCTTGCTGATCCCCGCCTACCTGTGGCTTCTGGCGCGCGGCGCGCCCATGCCGAGCCTCGGGCAAACGGTGGTGCTGGCGATCTTCGGCGGCCCGCTCTTCGCCTTCTTCGCCGTCAGCGGCTATCGCCATGCGCCCCTGTCACACGGGCTGTTGTTCGCGCCGTCAGCGGTCTTTCTCATTGGCGGGCTGATCAGCCTTCTGGTCTTCCGCGAACCCGTCAGCCGCTGGTTCCTGCCAGGTGCCGCGCTGGTGTTCACAGGGCTCGCACTGGTGTCAGGGTTCGAGATTGCCAGCCTTGGCCCTGGCAGCCTGAGGGGCGATGCGATGTTTTTTCTCGCGGGCAGCATGTGGGCTGGCTTCACCCTGCTCATGCGCCACTGGCGGATTGACCCCATCGCCGGTACCGCCGCCGTCGGGTCCGTCTCGGCGCTGATTTCATGGCCAATTTACCTGGCTTTCTCACAGGATGACTTCGGCACAATTACAACCGGCACGCTGGTTTTCCAGGGTCTGATGCAAGGCATCCTCGGGGGTGTTCTGAGCTTCGCCTTCTATATGGCCGCGGTGCGCGAGCTCGGGGGGGCGCGCGCCTCGCTTCTGCCCAGCATGACGCCGGGCACCGCGCTCATCATCGCCTGGATCGCGCTCGGCCAGCCGCCCAGCCTTGTGGAACTGACCGGCATCGCCCTGGTGACCGGGGGGCTGATCCTGGCCCTGCGCCCGCAAGAGGGGTCAGGCCAACGCGCGGGCTAGCGCGTTTTGCCGTTCGAGCGCCACCGGCAGGTCGAGCGTGGTGAGCTGGCCATCCGCGACCAGACGGCGGCCTTCCACAAAAAGATCGCGCACGCCCGTGGGACCGGCGAGCACAAGCGCCGCGACCGGATCCCAGGCGCCGGCGGCCTCAAGGCCCAAGACATCCCAGATCGCGAGATCAGCGCGCATGCCGGGCGCCAGCACCCCGCAATCGTCGCGGCCAAGGACCGCGGCGCCGCCGCGCGTGGCAATCTCCAGCGTCTCTCGCGCCGACATGGCATCCGCACCATTCTGGACCCGTTGCAACAAGAGCGCTTGCCGCGCCTCAAGGATCATGTTCCCGGCATCGTTGGAGGCGGAGCCGTCCACACCAAGCCCGACCGAGACACCTGCGTCCCGCATGGCGCGTACGGGCGCGATGCCGGAGCCAAGGCGGCAGTTCGAACACGGGCAATGGGCAACGCCCGTTCCGGACCGCGCAAAAAGATCGATCTCAGCGCCATTGAGTTTGACGCAATGGGCGTGCCAGACATCCTCCCCGGTCCAGCCAAGATCTTCGGCATATTGCCCCGGACGGCAGCCAAAACTGGCCTCGGAATAGGCGATATCCTCTGCGTTTTCAGCAAGATGTGTGTGCAGACGCACGCCTTTGTCCCGTGCCAGAAGCGCACTGTCACGCATCAGATCCCGGCTGACGGAGAAAGGGGAACATGGCGCCAGACCAACGCGCACCATCGCGCCCGGTGCCGGGTCGTGGAAGGCATCGACGACCCGGATGCAGTCATCAAGAATGGCGCGTTCGCTCTCTACCAGACTGTCGGGGGGCAGTCCGCCTGCGCTTTCACCAATCGACATGGACCCGCGCGTCGGGTGGAAGCGCAGACCGATCTCGCGTGCGGCGTCGATGGTGTCGTCCAGTCGGCTGCCATTTGGGAAAAGATAAAGGTGGTCGGAGGTAGTTGCGCAGCCCGATATCGCCAGTTCGGCCATCCCGCAGAGCGCGGATATGCGCATGTGCTCGGGGGTGAAGCGCGCCCAGATCGGGTAGAGCGTCTTGAGCCAGCCGAAAAGCAGCGCATCCTGTCCGCCCGGCACGCAGCGGGTGAGGGTCTGGTAAAGGTGGTGATGGGTGTTGATCAGCCCCGGCGTCACCACGCAGCCGTGGGCCAGCACAGTGTCATCCGCCCGGACCTCCGCGAGATTGCCCAGGGCCGCGATAACACCGCCTTCGATCAGAATGTCGGCGCCCGCGAGTTCGCGCCGGGCGTCATCCATCGTGACGACGACCTCTGCACCGCGTATGAGCACGCGTCGCGTCACCTGCCCATGGAGCCTTGCAGAACCTCAAGCGCGGCGGCGTGAACCGCAGCTGAAGAGGCGGCCAGTGCGCGACCACCGTTATGGGCGGGCGCTCCCGACCAGTCCGTTACGACGCCGCCTGCAGCTTCAATGACCGCCACGGGCGCCATAATGTCATAGGCCTCCAGCCCCGCTTCCACCACGAGATCAATCTGCCCCGCCGCAAGGAGCGCATAGGCATAGCAATCCATACCGTAGCGCACGAGCTTGGTCTTTGGCGCGAGCGCGCGGAAGGCGCGCCCTTCCGCCTCTGTCCCCACCTCAGGGAAGGTGGTGAACAGAATACAGTCAGCGAGCGACCGCGTGCTCCGGGTTTTCATGGGCAGACGGGTCTTTCCGCGACTGAATTCTGCAAATCCGCCCGCCCCGAAAAACCGCTCGCCGATGTAGGGTTGTGCGATCAGTCCGAGGAGGGGACCATCTTCAGCCGCAACCGCGATAAGCACGCCCCAGTTGGGCGTCCCGGCTACGAAACCGCGGGTGCCGTCGATAGGGTCAAGAATCCAGGTCAGACCCGTGGATCCGCTCTGCCTGCCAAATTCTTCGCCAAGGATCGCGTCATCGGGCCGCCTTTCGGCCAGAACGCTTCGCATGGCCTCTTCGGCGCTACGGTCCGCCAGGGTCACCGGGTCGAATTCCGCTGGCCCGTCGCCGGATTTGTCCTCCGTCATCAGGCCGCCGGTTCGGAACAGCGGCAGAATCGCTTCTCCCGCGGCATCGGCAAGCGCGTGGGCCACGGCCGTCAATTCCGGCATGTCTGATCGTTCGCGCAGCGCCATCTGTTCACCTCAAAAGCCGACAACCCGTAGCCTCGCTACGGATCGCCGGTTCAAAGGTCAACCGTTCCGGCCTCAGGCCGCGTCGCTGAGAACCCGCGCCAGTTCAAATAGGCGCCGCCGCTGATTCTCGGGGATCGCATAATAGGATCGCACCAGTTCCAGTGCTTCCTTGTCCGCGAGGATGTCGCCGGGAATAGCCGCTTTCTTGGCCTCCGTTTCCGAGCTGCTGCCGGGCAGCCCGTCAAAGAAGAACTCCACGGGGACATCCAGAGCTTCCGCAATATCCCAGAGACGGGACGCGCTTACGCGGTTCATGCCCGTCTCGTACTTCTGGATCTGCTGGAATTTGATGCCAACTCGCTCTGCAAGCTGTTGCTGCGTCATGCCGACCATCCACCGGCGGTGGCGCACGCGTTTGCCCACATGTACGTCAACCGGATGTTTCATCTAGGACTCCTCATTGCCCTGCCGTTCTCCCTCGATACGCACCTGCGGCACACCCACAGGCACCTCACGCGAAAAACTGCGCTTCTGACCTTGCGTCAGTGTTTGGCCCACACCCCTACTCCGAGAAGTATCACACCAGGGCCGCCCTGCGCAGATAATCGCGTCTAACGTGTGCTTCGGGCGAAAAACCGCACGCTATACGATTAGACCGTTTTGCTACGATTTAGGTCAACATGGCTTTTTGGACAGTGTATGCCGGGAAAATGCGCTGTATTATTCAGAAAATCTCGCAAAGGGGGGGGCGCATGCGGAGTTTTCAAGTCACTCAGTTCGATTCCAAAGCGAATCTCGCAATGATTGAAAAACCAACTATCCGTGAGGGTGAAACACTTGTGCGTGTTCACGCCTGTGGATTGAATTTTGCCGACCTCCTTATGGCGAAGGGGACATACCAGGAAACACCGGAGCCGCCCTTTACTCTTGGCATGGAAATCGCTGGAGAGGTGGTGACGCCGGCCAGAGGGCTCACCGGGCCCGAATCAGGGACGCGCGTCGCTGCCTTCCTCGGCTCCGGCGGGCTGGCCGACTATGCAGCGGTGCCAGTGGCCGCGATGACGCGCGTCCCTGACCGTATGGATTCCAGGACTGCCGCGGCGTTTCAGGTGGCTTATGGCACCTCCCATTTGGCGCTGGATCATCGTGCGAATCTGAAAGTCGGCGAAACGCTGCTGGTCCTGGGTGCCTCGGGCGGTGTTGGCCTGACCTCCGTGGAGATCGGCAAGCTGATGGGCGCCCGTGTGATCGCCTGCGCCCGCGGCGCCGAAAAGCTCAAGGTCGCCAAGGCCGCGGGAGCGGATGTCCTGATCGACAGCGACGCGGGCGACTTGCGCGAGCGGGTCAGAGCCGAAGGCGGAGCAGATGTTGTCTATGATCCGGTTGGAGGCGCGCTGTTCAAAGAAGCGCTCAGGGCAACAAAGCCCGAGGGCCGGGTTCTGACCATAGGTTTTGCCAGTGGGGAGGTGCCGCAAATTGCCGCCAACCACATCCTCGTCAAGAATATCACGGTGATCGGATTCTACTGGGGCGGATACCTGAAGTTCCGGCCCGAGGTTCTGACGCAAAGCCTTTCCACGCCTTTTGACTGGTATGGGCAAGGCAAACTGAAACCGCACATCAGCGCGACCTACCCCCTTGAACAGGCGGACGAAGCGATGGACCTTCTGCGCAGCCGCAAGGCGACGGGCAAGGTGGTGGTTGATCTGCTGGACAGCTAAAGTGTCCGGTATGCTTGGCGCACGAAGGCTGCAAGGTCTTCCATGGGACGCCCTCGGGCCGTCTCGGGAAGGTAGAGGTTGATCTTCGTCTTGTGCAGATCCGGAAGGGCGCCGCCGTGCTGGATGCGCTCGACATAGGGCGGTTCGGTCCCGGCAACCACAGTGTGGACCGCCAGATCGGCGCTGACACTGGCCTCAACGGCACGCGAGCTGTCTGATTCGACAGCCATTTCCCAGGGAATGCCCTGATCGTCGAGCGCTTGCTGCACGCCGCTGCGGAAAATGCAGTTGTACTCAAACGCCAGACGCAACGGACGCTGCTTCCACGCCGTGCCGCCAGGCGCGCCGATCCACACCAGATCCACCTCGGCCAGGGTCTCTCCGCCCGCATCCGGGCGGTCTTCGGTCGTCAGGATGATGTCGCATGCGCCTTTCTCGAAGAGGCGCCGCAGTTTCCGCGTGTAAGATGACAGAAGCTGTACTCTGACACGGGGGTATTCTGCGCTGAAGCGCTGCAGGATTTCCGGGATCGCCGGGTAGACGATGTCATGGGGCACGCCGAGGGTGATTTCGCCTTCGAATTCCTCATGGGTGAGGTTTGAATAGGCTTCGTCGTTCAACTCCAGCATCCGGCGGGCATAGCTGAGCAGCTTTTCACCGGCCGCCGTCAGGCTGATAGACCGCGACGAGCGGTCAAGCAGTTGCACCGCCAGTGACTCTTCAAGGCGTTTGAGCTGCATGGAAACCGCCGATTGGGTCAGGTTCAGGAAGCCGGCGGCGCGGGTCACACCACCCGCGTCGGCCACGGTGACGAACGACCGCAGAGACGTCAGGTCCATATTCCGGGGCATATCACAATCCTTGATGCTATCCAGCAGAAACATTCATTTTACGAATTAATCACAGGACGCCATATACATCAAGCAACTTGATGGAACGCACCTGTCCCATCACCATCCGAAAGGTTTAAGCCATGACCACAGAAACGATCCGCACTGCCCATGCCGTCGGTACGCCGTCGGTTCTTGGCACGTTTTTCGCCTGGGCAACCGTCGCCCGCCAACGCCTCCAGCTGAGGAACATGGACCAGCGTTTGCTTGATGATATCGGCCTGACCGGTCACGAGGCCGAGATTGAAGCGAATCGGCCGTTTTGGGACGTTCCGGCGTCTTGGCGCCGCTGAATCTCCGATCTGCGACAAAACGCAAGAAAAACTGTCAGGTTTTCGGCGTTCAAATTCTTGAAATGGCCCCAAAGTTTGCCGATATTTAGGGTGACGCGCGGGGGGAGAAATTTCTCGCGCGCACCTTAAACAACTTGGAGGCATCCAATGGCGGACTATCAGACGATCCGGACGGGCGCAGGAGTTCGCTCGGCTGAGATCGATCAGGGCCTTCGCGCCCACATGAACAAAGTATACGGCACCATGTCGGTGGGCATGGTGGTCACGGGCATCGTTGCCTATGCCGTGGGATCGAGCGACGCGCTGCTGTCGATCTTCCGCGACCCGGTCACGCTGCAACCGAACATACTCGGCTGGATCGTGATGTTCGCGCCGCTGATCATGGTCTTTGCGTTCGGCGCGGCGATTAACCGGCTGTCGGCATCGGGCGCACAGCTGTTCTTCTACGTCTTCGCCGCCGTGATGGGGCTGTCGATCAGCTGGATCTTTGCGGCCTTCACGGGCATGTCGATCGCGCAGACCTTCTTCATCACGGCGATTGCCTTTGCTGGCCTGTCGCTCTGGGGGTATACGACGAAAAAGGACATCTCAGGCTGGGGATCGTTCCTGATCATGGGCGTTATCGGCCTCGTGGTCGCAATGATCGTGAACCTCTTCCTGCAGTCGCCAGCGATCATGTTCGCTGTGTCGATCCTTGGTGTGCTGATTTTCGCGGGCCTGACGGCCTACGACACGCAGCGGATCAAAACCGACTACATCGCCCATGCACAGCACATGGATCAGGAATGGCTGGATAAGTCGGGTATCATGGGGGCTCTGAACCTCTACCTGAACTTCATCAACCTCTTCATGTTCCTGCTGCAGTTCCTGGGCAACCGCGAATAACGCACGCGACATCGCGCAATTTTGGGAAAGGCCGGTCTCGGGACCGGCCTTTTTCTTTGGGCAGAAATCCCTAAAGCGCCCTCTGCATCTGGATTGCGGGAAAGGATATGCCGGGCCGCAGGCCCACCTCGATAGGACCCAGCGTCGTGAAGCCCATAGCCTGATAAAAGGGTACCGCCGTCCGCGTCGCCTTGCAGTCGAGCGTCCGCACCCCGGTTTTGCGTGCATCGGAAAAGACCTGTTCCATGATCGACCGCGCGACACCGCGACGCGTAGCCCGGTCATCGGTCACCAGATGCCGGACATCTGCGATCCGGCTACCCGGGCGCGGCGTCCAGCCCCCCGCGCCAAGGAGGTTCCAGTCGAGATCCTCAGCAACGTAGTAGGTGCCGCAGACAACCAATTCCGGCTGCGCGCGCGATATGATTGGCAGCGCCGTCACCATAACCGAGGGCGGATAGTCTGGCTTCAGAAGCCTTGGATAAGATCGCGCCAAGAGCGCATCCACCGCGTCCACGTCGCGGGCGTTGGCGGGTCTTACGGTCAGGGTCCATTGCATGCCGAAACAGCTCTCTGTCCAAACTCACAAAAAAGGCCGCACCTTGCGGCGCGGCCCGTCGTCCTTCCAAGTCAGGCGATCTTACTTGATCTTGCCTTCTTTGTATTCGACGTGCTTGCGCGCAACCGGGTCGTACTTCCGTACCACCATCTTTTCGGTCATCGTGCGCGCGTTTTTCTTGGTCACGTAGAAGTGTCCGGTATCCGCCGTCGAGTTCAGGCGGATCTTGATCGTGGTCGGCTTCGCCATGGCGGGTCTCCTGTCTGGGGCCGTGCGACATACGGGGTCGCGGCCCCGGGAATCTCGTGAAGCCTGCCTTTTACAGCCCGCCGCGCCCAAGTCAACCGCTAAGCCTGCTGCCTGCGTTACTGACAGCGGCGCTCATGGGTCTATTGTAGAGAACAGAGTTCTTCCGTCGACGCAAAGGAATACCCGCCATGCGCCACACCCATTTTTCACTCATCCCGCTGATCGGCGTACTGGCGCTGCCCCTGTCCGCGCAGCAAGCCGCCGATGCCGTAGCTCCCGAAGCGCCGGCGTCGGCGACGCAGGCGTTCAAGGGCGCCGATATCGCAGAGTCGCTCGCGGCGAAAGAGGCGGGCACACCGGTTGAAGGTCAGGGCTGGATGGTCGCTGCAGCCAATCCTTACGCCGTACGGGCCGGGGCACGCATTCTGGAGGCAGGCGGAACCGCGGCCGATGCCATGGTTGCGGTTCAGGCCGTTCTGGGTCTCGTGGAACCGCAGTCTTCGGGTCTTGGCGGAGGCGCCTTTCTGGTCTGGTATAACGCCGCAACGGGCGAGGTCACCTCGCTCGACGGCCGCGAAACCGCGCCGCTGACCGCGACGCCCCGCCTGTTCCAGACCGCCGATGGTGAACGCATGAAATTCTTCGACGCCGTCATCGGTGGACGATCGGTCGGCACACCGGGAACACCGGCCCTCTTGGAAGCCGCCCACGACCGGTGGGGTCTTGTGCGGTGGGGCCATCTTTTTGACGATGCGATCTTTCTGGCCGAAGACGGCTTTCCCGTCTCGCCGAGGCTCGCCACGCTAGTCGCAGCGGATGCCGACCGGCTGGCCAGCTTTCCGGCCACCGCGGCCTACTTCCTGCCCTCCGGTCAGCCGCTGACCGAAGGCAGCCGCCTGACGAACCCCGCATATGCGCGCACCCTGCGCCTGATCGCTCGCGACGGCGCCGGGGTCTTTTACACCGGCGAGATCGCCCGCGGCATTGTCGAGGCCGTGGAGGGCGCCACCGGCAACCCCGGCCTCCTCAGCCTGACGGACCTGGCCATATACCGCGTTAAGGAGCGGGCGCCTGTTTGCGTTCCATACAACGCCCATCAGGTCTGCGGCATGGGCCCGCCGTCGTCAGGCGCCCTGACCGTTGGCCAGATCCTCGGCATGCTTGACCGTTTCGACCTTGGCGCGCTCGGGCCAGAGAGTGCCGAAGCCTGGCGCCTGATTGGGGATGCCTCTCGTCTCGCCTTCGCGGATCGGGGGCGTTACATGGCCGACAGCGATTTTGTACCGGTCCCGGTGAAGGGTCTGGTGGCGCCCGATTACCTGGCCAGGCGCGCGGCGCTGCTGTCCGGCCCCGAAGCGCTGGCTGCCGTCGCCCCCGGTAACCCGGAATATGATCATGCGCTCAACTGGGCGGATAATGTGGATATCTCGCACCCGTCGACCAGCCATATCTCGATCATCGACAGCTACGGCAACGCGCTCTCCATGACCACGACCATTGAGAACGGCTTTGGCAGCCGGGTCATGGCGCCGGGCGGGTTTCTCCTGAACAACGAGCTGACCGATTTCTCCTTTGCCAGCCACGCCGACGGACTGCCCATTGCCAACCGCGTTGAACCGGGCAAGCGCCCGCGCTCTTCCATGGCACCGACCATCGTCCTGAAGGACGGCAAACCGGTCCTCATCGTCGGCTCGCCGGGTGGCAGCCGGATCATCGGCTATGTGGCCAAGACGATCATTGCCCATCTCGACTGGGGAATGGACGTGCAGGCGGCGATCGACATGCCCCATGCGGTCAACCGCTTCGGCACTTTTGATCTGGAAGACGGAACATCGGCGGCAGACCTCGCGATGCCGCTGGAAGCCATCGGGTACGAGGTGAACCTGCGCGCACTGACATCAGGACTGCACGCCATTTCCGTGGGCGAAAGCCTGCTTGGCGGGGCCGACCCCCGGCGCGAAGGCATCGTGCTGGGCGGTCAGTGATCCAAAGGCGCGCGGACGGCCTGTAAGCCGGATTCTGTCCCCTATTGATAGGGCGACGACCATTCCTCTGGCCCGACCGTTGCCGGCCGGGTCTAGCTGCCAACCCGAACCCCAAGGGCGGAAGCGGCCCGTGCGAGGTCCCTATTTGGCATTGCTCCCGGTGGGGCTTGCCATGCCGGGCCTGTTGCCAGTCCCGCGGTGGGCTCTTACCCCACCGTTTCACCCTTACCCTTGCGGGCGGTCTGTTCTCTGTGGCGCTTTCCGTCGGGTTTCCCCGCCCGGGTGTTACCCGGCACCGATGCTTCCCGGAGTCCGGACTTTCCTCCCAGGGGCGGAGCCCCGAAGGCGGCCGTCCAGCCATCCGCGCGAGCGCCCCGTTACGAAAGCGGCTCTTTCAAGTCAAGCGCCCGGTCATTCGCCAAATGCAAAGCAAAAAGGACATCCGCCTGCGTGAGCGGTCCGCGCGCATGGGGCCGAAAACGGGCGCGGAAGGCTTCGAGCAGAGCATCGGGTGCCGGATCTGTGGGAAATCCGGATGCCGCGAGCGCGTCCAGAAAGCCCGCCCAGTTGTCCCCCCCTACCTCAAGCGAGCTTGCGGGTTCGACATCCGGCCAGAACGCCAGCCCACTGCGCGCCAGCCGCCGCCAGTCAAAGCGCCGTCCCGGATCGGACTTGCGCGCAGGCGCAATATCGGAATGGCCAATCACCCCTGAAACCCCAATGGACCAGCGATCCATGATATCCGGCAAAAGCCCTTCCAGAGCGGCCATCAGCGGCTCGCCAAAGGGCGTTTTCCCGTCGTTGTCGAGTTCGATCCCGACCGACCGGGAGTTCACGTCGCCCTGCCCCAGCCAACTGCCTGCCCCCGCGTGCCAGGCGCGCTTTTCTTCCGGGACCAGCTGCCAGATCCGACCATCGCGCCCGATCAGGTAGTGGGAAGAGACTTCGAAGGCCGGATCAGAGAGCCGTTCCAGGGCCGCCTCGGCGCTCGCCATGGCAGTGTAGTGCAGGACGATAAGGTCGGGCACCCGGCCATCACGGCGGTCCCCGAAGTTCGGTGAAGGGTGCTGAAAAAGGGTGTCAGCCACCAATCCGCCGGAACGGGCGTGGGTCCCAGCCGCAGGCGTAACCATCGCCGTCCGGGTCAAGGCCCTGGCTGTCTCGCTCTGGTCCGCCAGCGCGCAGGAACGCCTCTTGCGCCTTGTCGGCGGATTGGTAGCGGGCGCAGTTCCGGGCGTAGCGGTTCGAGGATGTCAAGCCGCTCCGGCTGTAGACCTGAGTGCCGGGCTCATGGCTGGTCGCAAGTGCAAAAGCCACGACATTCGCTCCGCCGCCGGGGCGGCTGGGCAAGGCCGCGGGTTCGATCACCTGGAACTGTTCGCGCTGGCGCTCCAGACGTTCCCGGTCGCTTTCAATCGTCTGCCGGTTGGACACGGCATCGAAATCCTGTTCATCGGAAATGCTCGGGTTGGCGGCGGAAGCCGCATCTATGCGTGGCGGCACAGCAGAGGCTGCGGCAACGTTCGTCCCTGTGGGGCTCGCGCCTTCGGAACTCTCGGACGAGACGACAAGCCCCGGCTGTACGCTCTGCTGGGATTCGATGCGTGCTGTCGCGTAGGCATCATAGTCGCCAAACCCCACACCGCGCGGCGCAGGAGGCGCCGGTTCGGCGCAGGCCGCCAGCATGCCCAAAAGACCTATCGCACCTAGCACTCGCATGACGTTCCCCGGTTCAGACCTTTTCCAGCACCGGTGTTTACCACCATTTGACAGGCTTGGAAACAAAGCCAGCGGCGGTTTCAAGCACCTGTGCCGTATTGAGCAGGTCCGCTTCGTCCCAGGGCCGTCCGATCAGTTGCAGACCCAGTGGCAAGCCTTGCGCATCAAGGCCAGCGGGCACTGAAATCCCCGGCAGGCCAGCAAGGTTGACCGTGACGGTAAAGACGTCATTGAGGTACATCTGAACAGGATCTGCATCGGCCATTTCGCCCAGACCGAAGGCGGCAGACGGCGTGGCAGGCGTCAGAATGGCGTCAACGCCTTCCGCGAAGACGTCTTCAAAGTCCTTCTTGATCAGCGCGCGCACTTTGCGGGCCCGGTTGTAGTAGGCATCGTAGAATCCCGCCGACAGCACATAGGTGCCGATCATGACCCGGCGCTTGACTTCGTCTCCGAAGCCTTCGGCGCGGGTCTTTTCGTACATTTCCGTGACACCATCGCCCTGCGAAAGCTTGGCCCGGTGCCCGTAGCGAACGCCATCATAGCGCGCAAGGTTCGAGGACGCTTCCGCTGGCGCGATCACGTAGTAGGCTGGAAGGGCGTATTTCGTATGCGGCAGGCTGATGTCGACGATCCGGGCGCCCGCGTCTTCCATCATGCGGCGACCTTCGGTCCAAAGCGTCTCGATCTCGTCCGGCATCCCGTCCATGCGGTATTCGCGCGGGATGCCGATGGTCTTACCACGAATGTCGCCGGTCAGCGCCGCCTCGAAATCGGGCAGCGGCAGGTCGGCGGAGGTGGAATCCTTGGGGTCATGCCCGGCCATGGACTGCAGCATGATCGCGGCGTCGCGCACCGATTTCGTCATCGGACCCGCCTGATCGAGCGAAGAGGCAAAGGCAACAATCCCCCATCGCGAGCAGCGCCCATAGGTGGGTTTCAGGCCGGTAATGCCTGTAAACGCCGCGGGCTGGCGGATCGATCCGCCCGTGTCGGTGCCGGTGGCCGCAAGGCACAGGTCCGCCGCCACGGCGCTGGCCGAGCCGCCGGACGAGCCGCCCGGCGTCAGGCGCGCGTCGTCGTTACCGCGCCGCCAGGGGTTCACGGCATCACCGTAGACGGAGGTTTCGTTGGAACTGCCCATGGCAAACTCGTCCATGTTGAGCTTGCCCAGCATAACCGCGCCGTCGTCAAAGAGGTTCTGGCTGACCGTGCTTTCGTACTGCGGCAAAAACCCTTCAAGGATCGCGCTGCCTGCCTGGCTTGGCACGTCCCTGGTGCAGAAGAGATCCTTGATCCCAAGCGGGATACCACACAAGTCGGGCGCGTCCCCTTCAACAAGCCGCGCGTCCGCCGCGCGCGCCTGGTCAAGCGCCAGTTCCGGGGTCTTGTGCACGAATGCGTTCAGCGTATCCGCGCCGTCCACGGCGGCAAGGCAGGCTTCGGTGAGCTCGACGCTTGTTAGCGCGCCAGCCCGCAAGGCGTCGCGCGCGGATGCGACGGTCATTTTCGGCAGTTCGGACATCACTCAACCACCTTCGGCACGGCAAAAAACCCTTCACGCGCGTCGGGCGCGTTCTTCAGCACGGCCTCCTGTTGGTTGCCGTCGGTCACTTCGTCGGTCCGGCGCTTCAGTCGCATGGGTGTGACGCTGGTCATGGGCTCCACGCCCTCCACATCGACCTCTCCCAGTTGCTCGATGAACCCCAGGATCCCATTGAACTCTTCCGCAAGCACGGGAAGGTCGGCCTCTTCCACCTTGATGCGGGCCAGCTTAGCCACGCGGCGCGCAGTTTCCTGGTCGATCGACATTGCTACCTCGGTTAGGCGGTTTCGCGTCCGCTTGCCTTTATCCTCCGCCCGGGCGCAGGGCAAGCATGTGGCGGCGGTAGACCTCGATCATCCAGCCCAGCATGATCCCGTTGAGGATATGCCAGACGAAATGGGTGCCGAAGGGCACGGCCGCGCAGAGCGTTTCGTCCACCGACCGAAAGAGCAGCGAAACCACCAGGACGCCCGCGCCCAGGGCGAGGCCGCGGGAAACCTCCGGCAGGCGGCTTCGCAGCAGATAGGCGTAGGCCCCGATCAGGATGGGCACCGGCCAGTACCCTGCGGAGACATCAAAAAACGGCAATCTCTGGAAGATTGGAACGGTGATCAGCACATAGGGGATGAAGGCAGCGGTTCCCAGCACCGCCTTCCAGAGCGGCCAGCGCCAGAAGTGCAGGTTGGCGGCAAAAAGATAGGTGAGAATGAAAAGCGCAATGGGCGTCGTATCTGCGATGGCCGCCCAGACCGTGGCATTGGTGTGGAAAAGATAGCTGCCGATGCCGATCAACGTCAGAAGCATGACCAGCGCCATGGCCAGCGGCAAACCCTGCCCACGAACTCGCAGATACATGATCAGAGCCGCGATCAAAAATGCGCCGTTCGTGACGGCGTTGATCGGCTCTGCCCAATAGGTCGGGTCGATCCGTTCGCAGTAGCCGTCAATCGTGCGTGTCCATTCCATGGCGCTTGCTTCCGTGCTCTAATGTTCCCCGGTCACTTAGGGAGGCTTACATGAAAATCACCTGGCTCGGGCACGCGGGGTTCCGGATCGAGATTGGCGATCAGATTTTGCTGGTTGACCCCTGGCTGTCGGGAAACCCAATGTTCCCCGAAGAGCGGCGTGGCGAGGCGACCGAGGGCATCACCCATATCTTGCTGACTCATGGCCATTTCGACCATACCGCCGACGGACTGACCCTGTCGAAAAATCTGCATGTACCACTGGTGGGCATTTATGACCTGATGAGCCACTGGGAGGCGACCGAAAATGTGCCTGTCATCGGCTATAACAAGGGCGGGACGGTGATGCTGGGCAATGTGGCCGTGACCATGGTGTCGGCGGCGCATTCATCGTCTCTTGGAACAGATCACGGCCCGATGTACGCCGGGGCCGAGGCGGGCTACATGATTTCGGGCGACGGGCACACGATCTATGTGTCAGGCGACACCGATGTGATGGCCGACATGGGTGTTTTCAATGATCTCCATAAACCGGACATCGGAATCCTGTGCGCGGGCGGTCACTTCACCATGGACATGGAGCGCGCGGCCTACGCGGCCAAGACCTTCTTTGATTTCAAGACGGTGATCCCCTGCCACTACAAGACCTTCCCGGTCCTCGCGCAATCAGCCGAAGCGCTGGTGGCGGGCCTACCGGGCGTGAACGTGGTTGAGCCAGAGGTGCTGGTCCCGATCGAGATCTGAGCCGTCGCCTAGTCGTCGCACCTTTGCGACGCATCGCCAAAACAGTCCGGCGGTCCGATATTTTGATTGCCGCCGCAGCCCGCGAGTACGGCACAGAGGGCGAGCGCCGCAACCGCGCTTATGACCCGGCGCGGGCTTTTCCCGCGCTGGCCGGTGCCGCGGTCTTCTCCGCCCGACAAATGCATTCTGCGTCCATCACTCTCTGAAACCCGTAGCGCCAAGGGTCGTCTGGCGGGCAACGAAGGTCAAGGCGCTTCGGACGCGACCGGTCAAGCGCCCCGCCGCGCGGCAAAAAACCGTCGAAGGAGGTCTGCAGAGCGGTCCTCGCCGATGCCATCGTAAATCTCGGGCGCATGGTGGGCCTGCGCATGGCCGAACACCCGGGCGCCGTGGGCGACGCCCCCAGACTTCGGATCGGCTGCCCCGTAGTAGAGCCGCGCAATGCGTGCCGCCGCAATGGCCGCCGCGCACATGGCGCAGGGTTCGAGCGTCACGTAAAGGCTGTGACCCGGCAGGCGCTCGCTGCCGATTGTCTGGCACGCCGCGCGGATCGCAAGTATTTCGGCATGGGCGGTCGGGTCGCCCAGTTCCCGCGTCCGGTTCCCGCAGCGCGCGACGACCTCTCCCGCCGGGTCCGCGATCACGGCGCCGACGGGCACCTCGCCACGGTCCGCGGCGCGTTCGGCCTCTTCCAGGGCGATGTCCATGAGCGAACGAAAGCCAGTCATCCCTTTCCCCTGCCCCCGTCAGAGCCCCTTTTCAAGCCCCCCGCCGCCACGCTAAAGCGCGCCATGGCCGAAGAAACACGAGAAGGCGACCGGATCGCCAAGGTTCTTGCGCGTGCTGGCGTGGCGTCGCGGCGTGAAGCCGAACGCATGATCGAGGCGCGCCGGATCAAGGTGAACGGCAAGATCATCGACAGCCCCGCACTGAACGTGGGTCCGACCGACAGCATCCTTGTGGACGGCAAACCGCTCGATACGCCGGAGCCGCCGCGCCTTTGGCTGTATCACAAGCCCGCGGGACTGGTGACAACCACGAAGGACGAGAAAGGGCGGCCCACGGTCTTCGACGCGCTGCCCGACACACTGCCGCGTGTCATGACGGTGGGCCGGCTCGATCTCAACTCCGAAGGGCTGCTCTTGCTGACCAACTATGGCGGCATCAAGCGCAAGCTCGAACTGCCCTCGACCGGCTGGCTGCGTAAGTACCGCGTGCGGGTCAAGGGCGCCCCGACCGAAGAGACTTTCCAACCTTTGCGGGACGGGATCACGGTGGAAGGCGAACGCTTCATGCCGATGACAGTGACCCTCGACCGCCAGCAAGGCGCCAACGCCTGGGCCACTGTGTCTCTGCGGGAAGGGCGCAACCGCGAAATCCGGCGCGCAATGGAGGCCATCGGCCTGACGGTCAACCGGTTGATCCGGATCAGCTACGGCCCCTTTCGGCTGGGCGAGCTGGCGCAGGGCGAGGTGGAAGAGGTCCGGCGGCGTGTTCTGCGCGACCAGCTGGGCCTAGGCCCCGATCTGACTGAAAAACCAGCACCAAAAAAGCCTTCTCGCCCAAGGCGGCGCTAGCGCGAGTCGCCGGAAGCGCCTATATCTGGTCACACGGCAATTATCGCCGTCGTGGGAGAACCGATGACTGACAAGGGCCTACAGAAACTTGCCTTTTTTCTGCTTGTTGCCCTGATATTCTATGTGGCCGCCTCGGGAGTGGCGTGATGGCACAAAGATACGGGGGGCGATACAGCCCGGATTCAAAAGGCGACGGGCCTGTAACGCCCGCGCAGGCGGCACCACAGCGCAAAAGGTCGCGCGCCGGTGCGCGGATCAACTTGCTGTTCTTCGCGCCCTTGTCGCTGGCGGTTGCCGCCTTTCGCGCTGAACCCACGGGTATGGCCATGTACCTCGTGGCACTGGGTCTTCTGCTGCTCGCGGCATGGATGACGCGAGAGGGTGTGATCGCACAAGACGCTTACGATGCGCGGAAGATTGCCCGCAAACCCGCCTTTCCGCGGAAATCCGCAGGCTCGCTTCTGACCGGTCTGGGTCTGCTGCTCGCTGGTCTGGCCGGCGACAATGGCCTCGGGACCGCTGCCCTGTTCGGCGTTCTCGGCACGGTGCTGCACGGGCTTGCCTTCGGCCTAGACCCGATGAAGGACAAGGGCATCGAAGGCATCGACGATTTCCAGACTGACCGTGTGGCCCGGGCCGTGGAAAACGCGGAAGAGACGCTCAAGTCGATGATGGGCGCCGTCGAGCGCGGCGGCGACCGCGAGGTGATCCGCAGGACCGAAAAGTTCCAGGACACCGCCCGTGCGATGTTCCGCACAATCGAAGAGGACCCCCGCGATCTGACTGCGGCCCGAAAGTACATCGGCGTCTATCTCGGCGGGGCACGCGATGCGGCGGTGAAATTCGCCGATCTTTATTCCAGGCGGCCCACGCCGGAAGTGAAGTCCGATTTCATGGCCTTCCTCGATGACCTTGATCAGAACTTCGCGGCGCGGACGGAAACTCTGCTCGTCGACGACAAGAGCCAGCTTGATATCGAAATAGAAGTCCTGCGCGACCGTCTGCGGCGCGAGGGGCTCGTGACCCAACAGAACGGAGAACCGACATGAGTGATGCAGTCCGCACCAAGGCCTCGCAGGCCGAGGCCGAAGTCCTGGAGGTAGCCGACAAATCGCTCGTCGAACCGTCGACCGCACTTGTCACGCTCGATCAGGCCAATCCCGATGTGCGCCAGGAAATCGAAAAGCGCATGTCAGAGGTCGACATCACCGACACCGGATCAATCGTTGCTTTCGGCTCGGCGGCCCAGGCGGAACTGCAGCAGATCAGCCAGTCGATGCTTGCGGATGTGCGCAACAAAGACGTCGGACCCGCCGGCGACAGCCTGCGCGAGATTGTCAGCACCATCCGCGGGTTTTCCGTGGACGAGCTGGACGTGCGCCGGAAAAAGACGTTCTGGGAGCGCCTGACGGGCAGGGCGGCGCCCTTTGCCCAGTTCGTTGCCAAATACGAAGACGTGCAGGGCCAGATTGACCGGGTGACCGACAACCTGCTCGGGCATGAGCACAAACTCCTGAAGGACATCAAGGCGCTCGATCTGCTCTACGACAAGACACTCGATTTCTACGACGAACTGGCGCTCTATATTGCCGCCGGCGAGGCCAAGATCGCAGATGTGGAATCCCAGGTGATCCCGGCCAAAGAGGCCGAAGTGGAGGCCGCCGCCGAAGACCAGAAGACCATTGTCGCACAGGAATTGCGCGACCTGCGCGCCGCCCGCGACGATCTGGAACGCCGGGTGCATGATCTGCGCCTGACACGCCAGGTGACCATGCAGTCCCTGCCCTCGATCCGGCTGGTACAGGAAAACGATAAATCGCTGGTGACCAAGATCAACTCGACGCTCGTGAACACCGTACCGCTTTGGGAAACGCAGCTGGCACAGGCGGTGACGATCCAGCGATCAAGTGAAGCTGCCCAGGCCGTGCGGGATGCCAATGATCTAACGAACGAACTTCTCACCTCCAACGCCAAGAACCTGCGCGAGGCAAACAAGACCGTTCGCGAGGAAATGGAGCGCGGAGTCTTCGACATCACCGCCGTCAAAGCCGCCAACGAAGACCTGATCGCGACCATCGAAGAAAGCCTGCAGATCGCCGACGACGGCAAGGCCAAGCGTGCCGAGGCGGAAAAAGAGCTGGTCGAAATGGAAACCAAGCTGCGCGACAGTCTTGCTTCGGCCAAGGCGCGTGGCGACAAGACCGGCGCGAACCTGGGCACCTCCACACCAGAAAGCTGAGCAAGACTTGGGACGAAGCCAGAAATACAGATCTGCGGCCTTTCTGGCCGCAGCAAGCCTACTCATCGCCGCCTGCGATCCGCTCGACGGCCGCATCGCGCCGGACACCGCAAACAGCGCCGCCGGTGGCAACGCCTTGCAGGTGGGCCCCAGCGCCGAAAGCCGAGCCCTGCGGTCCTACTACACGCGGCTTGAGAACGATCTTAGCGCACGCGGCCTCCTGCGGACCGATGGCGGCGGCCCTGACACGCCCTACGGCGCGCGAACGCTGTCGGACAACTTCATGCAAATCGCCCTCTTTGACGAGTACACCACCGAAAACGGGCGCGTCGTAGCCCGCCAGACCGCGAGCCGCCTGCGCCGGTGGGAAGGCCCCGTACGCGTGCAGGTCACCTTCGGCCCCGGCGTGCAAGCAGAGCGGCGGAATGCGGATATCACCGAGGTCGACCGTGTGGCCGCGCGCCTCAGCAGCCATGCCACCCAGCCCGTGCGCCGGGTGTCGTCGGGCGGCAATATGCATGTTCTGATCCTCAACGAGGACGAGCGTCTGAACGGGTCGGCAACACTGTCGCAACTGATCCCGGATATCTCGCCCATCGAGATCAACACGATCCTGCAGATGCCGCGCTCAATCTATTGCCTGGCCTATGCTTTCTCGGACCCGCGCGATCCGGAGGTCTACCGCCAGGCCCTGATTATCATCCGGGACGAGCACCCCTCGCTTTTGCGCCGGTCCTGCATCCACGAGGAAATGGCGCAGGCCATGGGCCTGGCCAACGACAGCCCGCAGGCGCGTCCATCCATCTTCAACGACGATGAGGAATTCGCGCTTTTGACGAGCCACGACGACCTTTTGCTACAGATTCTCTACGATCGGCGGCTTACACCGGGCATGAGTGCGGCCGAGGCGCGACCCATTGTCGAAACCATCGCGACCGAGCTTGTCGGAGGCGAAAGTTGATCAGCGGCCGAAAGGACCACAGACCATGAGCATTTTCGATTTCCTGAGTGGCGAATTCATCGACGTCATCCACTGGGTGGACGACACGCGCGACACCATGGTCTGGCGGTTTGAACGCCACGGTCACGAGATCAAGTATGGCGCCAAGCTGACGGTCCGCGAAGGCCAGTCCGCGGTCTTTGTCCACGAAGGGCAACTGGCCGATGTGTTCACGCCGGGTCTCTACATGCTCGAGACCAACAACATGCCGGTCATGACCACACTGCAGCACTGGGACCACGGGTTTCGCTCGCCGTTCAAATCGGAAATCTATTTCGTGTCCACCCGCCGCTTCACAGATCTCAAGTGGGGCACGAAGAACCCAATCATGATGCGCGACCCGGAATTCGGACCGACGCGCATCAGAGCGTTCGGCACCTATTCGGTCCGCGTGATAGACCCAGCGCGGTTCCTCATAGAAATCGTCGGCACCGACGGCGAGTTCACCATGGATGAGATCAGCTTCCAGATCCGCAACATCATTGTGCAGGAGTTCTCGCGCGTGATTGCGGGTTCGGGCATACCGGTTCTGGACATGGCCGCGAATACCGCCGATCTGGGCAAACTGATCGCGACCGAGATCAGCGGCACGATAAAGGAATACGGGCTGGAACTGCCCGAACTTTACATCGAGAACATCTCGCTGCCGCCCGCGGTGGAAGCGGCGCTCGACAAACGGACGTCCATGGGTCTGGCGGGCGATCTGGGCAAATTCACCCAGTATTCTGCCGCCGAAGCCATGACCGCTGCAGCGACCAACCCCGCCGGCGGCGGGATGGCCGCCGGGCTTGGTGCAGGCATGGGTATGGCCATGGCCGGTCAGATGGCGGGCCCCTGGGGCCAGCGCGCCCCAGCAGCGGCACCAGCCGCCCCCCCGGCCCCGCCCCCGCCTCCGGTCGAGCATGTCTGGCACATCGCCGAAAACGGTCAGACCTCAGGGCCATTCTCGAAGGCCGATCTCGGGCGCAAGGTCAGCGACGGCAGCCTGACGCGCCAAACCCATGTGTGGACCGCCGGGCAAGATGGCTGGATGCGCGCAGAGGATGTGCCGGAACTGGCTCAGCTTTTCACCGTCATGCCGCCGCCGCCTCCGGGCACCTGATCGAACACTCCACCGAGGGCTATGAACCCCATGCTGGACTCGGCCGAAAGCGACCACCGGTTTCCCTGCGAACAATGCGGCGCCGACCTGCGGTTTTCGCCTGGCGGCGATAAGCTTGTGTGCGATCACTGCGGGTTTGAAAAGCCCCTGGAAAACCGTGCGTCAGCAGCGCCAATCCGGGAAATCGCACTTGAGGTGGGACTCCAAAACCGTGACGCCATCGAGTTCGAGGAAACGCGCGTTCTGTCCTGCGAGAACTGCGGCGCACAGGTGGAATTCGATGAAAACGTCCATGCTGCCGAATGTCCTTTCTGCGCCTCGCCCGTGGTGACCAGCACCGGCACGCACCGCCACATCAAACCGCGTGGCGTAATTCCCTTTGCGCTATGCGAACGTGACGCCCATGGCGCGATGACATCCTGGCTTGGGCGGCTCTGGTTTGCGCCAAATGGGCTGACGAAATACGCCCGCAAGGGTCGGCGGATGGAAGGGATTTACGTGCCCTTCTGGACCTTCGATGCCGATACGAAAACGCACTACACTGGCCAGCGCGGGACAGTCTATACCGAGACGCGCACTGTGCGGCGCGGCAATGAGACCAGGCAAGAAGTTGTGCGCAAGATCCGCTGGAAAGCCGTCTCGGGCCGGGTCGCGAGATTCTTCGATGACGTTCTGATCCTCGCCGCCCGCTCACTACCGAAAACGTTCACCGACGCGCTGCAGCCCTGGGACTTGTCCGCACTCGAACCCTACACCGCCGACTACCTGGCCGGGTTCCGCGCCGAGGGTTATACGATCACGCTCGAAGACGGTCTTAGCGAAGCGCGCGCCGTCATGGATGCACAGATCGCGCGCGACGTGCGCTTCGATATCGGGGGCGACCGCCAGCAGATCGCCACCATGGAAAGCGCGGTCTCTGATGTGACCTTCAAGCACATCCTTCTGCCCGTCTGGGTCGCGGCCTATCGCTACCGTGGCAAGAGCTACCGCTTTGTTGTCAACGGTCAGACGGGCCGTGTGCAGGGCGAACGGCCCTGGTCTGCCTTCAAGATCGCAATTGCCGTGATCGTCGTCGCCCTCATTGCCGCAGCCATCGGCTATGGGATGGCCATGAACGAGGCCCAGTTCCAGACCTCCTTCTAGTCGCCATTGCCGATTTGCCGCGCAGGTCCTACACCTTGCCGGACCACTGGAGGATTGCGCGATGATCTTGTGTTGCGGCGAAGCGCTGATCGACATGCTGCCCAGGCAGACGCAAGCCGGCGAAGCCGCGTTTGCGCCCTATGCGGGCGGTGCGGTGTTCAATACCGCCATCGCACTCGGGCGGCTTGGGGCGAAGGCAGGGTTCTTTTCCGGACTTTCGCGCGATCTTTTTGGTCAGATCCTGCAGGACGGGCTGGCGGCCTCGGGTGTCGACGCACGGCATGCCGCGCTGTCGGACCGGCCAACGACACTGGCCTTTGTGACGCTGACCGACGGACAGGCGCGCTATGCCTTTTACGACGAAGGCACTGCCGGACGCTGCTTGTCGCCGGACGATCTGCCCCGGAACCTCGGCGATACAAATGCGCTCTTTTTCGGCGGCATCAGCCTTGCCGTGGAACCCTGCGCCGAGGCCTATGAGGCGCTCTTGCTCCGCGAAAGTCCGGGCCGCGCCATCATGATCGACCCCAACATCCGGCCCGGATTCATCACCGATGAGGACAGCTACCGTGCGCGGCTGGCCCGAATGCTGGCCGCGAGCGACATCATCAAACTCTCGGACGAAGACCTGCACTGGCTGAAGGGCGCGGGTGCCACCGACGATCTGGCCGAAAGCCTGCTGGAGGGTGGCGCATCGCTCGTTCTGATCACCGAAGGCGCGGACGGGGCCACCGGGTATACCGGCGCGCACCGCGTAAAGGTGCCGGCCCGCAGCGTCGAGGTGATCGACACCGTTGGCGCGGGCGACACGTTCAACGCGGGTGTAATGGCCGCCCTGGAACTCCATGGCGCACTAACGAAAGGCGCCCTGCCCGATCTCAGCGAAGACCAGATCCGCGCCGCGATCACGCTCGGCATCCGCGCTGCCGCTGTCACGGTCTCTCGCGCGGGCGCCAATCCGCCCTGGGCCAAAGAACTGTGAGAGCGCTTTTGCAGCGGGTCAGCGCGGCCAGCGTGCGCGTTGGCGGCGATGTGATCGGCGAGACGGGCGAGGGCCTTTTGATCCTCGTCTGCGCCATGGCGGGCGATACCGAAGCCGAGGCCGAACAACTGGCCGCCAAAGCCGCCAAGCTGCGCATCTTCCGTGACGACACAGGACGCATGAACCGCTCTGTCCGGGATATCGGTGGCGGTGCATTGGTTGTCAGCCAGTTCACGCTGGCCGCCGACACCTCGCGCGGCAACCGCCCAGGCTTTTCCAGCGCCGCAACCCCCACCGATGGCGAGCGGCTCTACCTTCACTTCGCCGAAGCCCTGAGCAAAGACCTGGCCCATGTGGCCACTGGAAAATTCGGGGCCGACATGGAGGTTTCGCTGGTAAACGATGGGCCGGTGACCATCTGGCTGGAAAGCGGAACAGGCGCCGGCTGCTGCGCCCGCATTTCCGCTTGACGCCTCAACACCCCTCGCTTAATCAGCCCCTCGCTCTTGGCGGAGTAGCTCAGTTGGTTAGAGCAGAGGAATCATAATCCTTGTGTCGGGGGTTCAAGTCCCTCCTCCGCTACCAGCCTTCCTAGATTGTCCGCCTAGCTTTCCGACGTACGCATCGTTTCGAACTCGATGGCAGCCTGCTCGTCGCCAGCGATGGCGCGTTCGAAAGCCGCGAGACGTTTGTAGATCGACATCAGTTCAACGATGGTCGTCCAGGAATTCACAAGGAACTGGAACGAGTTTTCCACGCGGCCGAAGGCGCGGATGATCTGCTGCATCACGCCCAGGGTGAACCCCGCCGCGATGATCGTGGGGCCCAGGGCGATATAGGGCAGGATCACGCCCGCCTGCAGGTATCCGTAGCGGGCGATATTGAAGTAAAGGTAGTTGAGATAGAGCCGAAAATAGTTGCGCCGGACATTCGAGAAAAGCTCGTTTAACGTCGGCGGTTGCGCCCGGTCTTCCTTGTCTTCGCCGAGCACCAGCTCTTTCCGGAAGGCCGCTTCGACCCGCTGGTTGCGAAACTCAAGCCCTGGCAGCCGGTAGCCCGCGAGCGCGAGAAGCGTGGTGCCGACGACCGACCAGATGATCGCAACGAAGACCAACGCCTGCGGCACCGCACCGATGATGGGCAATTCTGTGACATAGGATGACAGCCCCCAGAGGATCGGCAGGAAGGCCAGTAGCGTCATGATGGAATCGATGAACCGCGACCCCAGCCCCTCCATGATCGCGGCAAAGCGCATGGTGTCTTCCTGGATCCGCTGCGAAGCGCCCTCGATGTGCCGGATCCTCGGCCAGAGCGCGACGTAGCGGTCGTTCATGGCCGTGCGCCAGCGGAAGACGTAGTGCGAGGTAAAGAACGCGCTGACGACGGCAACGAAGATGAACACAAGCGCGATCTGGAGGAAGGTAAAGAGCTGGCGGTAGTAGTCTGCGGCTTCCACGGCGCCCGGCTCGGCAAGCGCCACCTGCACGGTGTTGTAAAACTCGCCGAACCACTCGTTGATCATCACATCGAGCTGTACCTGGAACCAGATGGCAAAGATGATCAGCGCGGAGCCGCCCACGGACCAGCGTGCCCAACGGTGGTTCGACTGCGCCATCCAGTAGACGGCGAAGGCAGCGTAGCAAACGAAGTTGTAGAGATAGAGAAAGACGCGGTCCGCCTCGCCTTCGGCGCCCTCGGCTGTGTCGGCGGGCACGGCCCAATCGCGGACCACGAAGTGCCAGAGCAGTATGGCAACCAGCGCCCAGACTGCGGCCGAAATGACGAAGAGCTTGGGCTTCGGAAAGAACGACTCGAACATCCACGGTCCTTTTTTGTTGCGGCGCGGCGCCTGACCCACGGCCTGCGGGGTTTATCCGCTGTAGAAAATGGCATGCCCCGCCAAGAGGCAAGGATTTCCCGCCATCACAGGCAGGCGGCCATCATCGGGCGAACAAAAACCGGGCGGGTGCGCCGCGCTCAGACAATCCCTTCGCGGCTTTGCCGCGCCTTCACGATACAGGGATTGTGGCGGCCATTGGCATCGAGGTGATGTTCCTCATGGCAGTCCGGACACAAGACAATCGTAGTAAATTCCCGTTCGCCCGTTGTCGGGTCGCCCATGAATTCCTCTCCGCAAACCTCAAGGTGCTTGCCCACCAGAACAAGGTCTTTCAACAGAACGCCACAGTGGCTGCACGACGTCTCGTGCGCCGCCAGTTCACGTTCCTCTGCCGAAATCCTCTTTTGATAGTTGCACGTCCTGACCGCCATCTCATTCCCCTCACCACCCAGCAGCAAGAGTGTTTCACCGATTGGTATAAAAGACCATGGGCACTGAAAGCAGTCTGGCGGTTTTTGCAGGCGCCGACGCCTTTGGACCGGGCCCTTGCGCCTACTCCGCAGCCTCGGCAGCAGCTTTGGGTGTTGAAAGGTGCTTTAGATGGTCCGAACGGTTGTCGGCGACTGCGGACTCTTCGTGGTTTCTGACCTGGAACCGGGCGGTGAGTCGGTAGGTCTCGTCATTTTTTGAAGTGTCTGATACCGCGCCAAGTTGTCGGCAGAAGGCATCAATCAGAAGCGTACCGAGGCCGCTTGCCTCCGGGTCCTCCGGCAGTTTCATGTTCCCCGGTGGAAGCGTATTGACGACTTCGAGCCGGATATCCTCGTCGCTGTCCCGTTTCAGCGTTATCCAGAGCCGTGGCGGTTCACCCTCGGGGTTGCCTACATATTTGAGCGCATTTGTGACAGCTTCGGCAGACAAAAGGGAAAGCGGAACAGCCTGGTCGGGTTCGAGGATCACATCGTTAAGACTGACTTCCGTTTGTAGTGCCCGGTCCCCGCCCACGATCACCAGTTGGTTGATGATCTCGCGCAGAAGGTCGGCAGCGTTCACCCGTCCGAGGTTTTCAGTCTGGTAAAGGTTGCGGTGGATCGTCGCGAGGCCGAGCACCCGTTGCTGCAATCTGCCCAAGACGGCCTTCGTTTCGACGCTATGGGCGCGGCGGATCTGCATGCTCATGATAGACGATATGAGCTGGAGGTTGTTCTTTACTCGGTGGTGGACTTCCTTGAGCAGAACGTTTTTGTCCCGCAATGCGTCTTCCAACGCTTCCTCGTCTTCAATCAGCGTTGAGGCCATTGCCAGAAAGTCCGCTTCGATCTGCAGAAGTTCGCGCGGCATCTCTTTTGGCTCCGAGGCCTCAGGAAGATGGCGTTCCTTGGCAAACCGCGCCATCTGCCGCCCCAGTTTCCGGATTGGCCGCAGCACCTGCCTGTGCATGGCGACAGCGGCCACCAGCAGGCTGACGACCCACATGACGATCGGCGCGCCCCAGGTGGCGATCGGCAGATCGTAGGCGGTCACGCCGCCATTGCCCTTTTCCCATGTTCCAACCGCATAAAGCACGTCCGGAACCACCGGTGTTACCGCAAAGCTCACTCGCCGCCCACTCAGGTTCTCGGCAGTGAAGGCCGCAGGGGGCCCGCCGACGAAATCCAGCAGACTGTCCTCGCGCGGCAACCGTTCCTCGCGCGGCAACCGGTCCGTCAGCGCATCGACGGGGTTTTCGGCGGAAATGATCTGCCCATCCGCGTTAAACATAACCAGCCCGAGGGGTTGGTCGCGTGCCGGTCCGTCAGAGGCCGAGACAAAACGGTCATAGGGGATTGAGAGCGATACGTAGCCTTTCAGTGTGCCTTCGCTGTTGTAAGCGGGCCGGGTCACGAACAGCTCTGGCGCCCCCGTGACCGTGCCGCGGGCGATGACGTCAACGCGGCCCCTGGGCCGGGCCAGCAAAGACCGGATGCTGGGCACGCGGGACAGGTCGATCATCTGGCCCGTCGACGAGCACGCCATCAGACCTTCGGGAAGGACAAAGGCCGCAAAGGCGAAAAGATCGGTATGGGCGGCAACCTCGCCAAGGTGCCGGTTGCAGGCCTCCGGTGCGTCGGGGTCGTCCAAGAGATCGGGCACCACCGCGCCAAGGGCCTCTGCCGCACCAAGCGCACTGTAAACAAGCCGTGCTTCCCCCAGAACCTCCTGATCGGTCAGCGACAACAGCAACAGTTCGGTCCGTTCCTGCGCGTTCTTCAGAGACAGGATAGATTGCCAGATAGCGATCGCACCAATCGGCAAAAGCGCAATTGTCAGCATCGCGACAAGGCGCACCGCCAGGCCCCGCCCGGTCCAGAGACCGTTCAATCCGGGTGCCATCAGCTCGCCGCTCCGCGCCGTGCCGGGGCGCCCTGCCGACGAACCGGGCACATCGCGTTAGGGGCCGATCGTTGCATTAGTTTACGTCCGGCGGGCTCTGACGCTCTTGGCGGCGCATTTGCTCCAGCAAATCCTGCAAGCGCTCAGGCATTTCCTCGTCGCGTTCGGACTGGAACGCGTACTTGAGACTTTCGTCTACTGCCGTCAGACGGCTGGAAGGTGCCTTTTTCTGAGCCATGACCAGCTTATGTCACTATTGCATGCGCCTCGCTTACATGAACAGATAGGCCGCGAATTTGGTCTTTGCCAGATGACGGAAAGCAACAGAATATGACCTCAAGCACCGAAACACCCGGTCTCGCAGATGCTCTGGCGCGCGAGTTGCCTCTTCTGCGCCGTTACGCGCGGGCCTTGACGGGCCACCAGGGATCGGGTGACGCCTATGCAGCCGCAACGCTGGAAGCCGTGCTTGAGGACAGATCCGTGCTGGACGGCACGTTGCCAGTGCGAGTGGCCATTTATCAGGTGTTCCACTCGATCTGGGCCACCAGCGGATCGAGCGTTTCCGAGGCCGAGACATCAACCGAGGCGACGGCGCAGGCCTATCTGGGCCGGCTGACCGCCGGAACGCGCGAAGCCCTGCTCTTGGCGACGGTCGAGGAGTTTCCGATCGCCGATGTCGCGAAAGTGATGCAGGTGACCGAAGCCGAAGCACACGAACTTGTCGCGATCGCCCGGTCGGAAATGGCGGATCTTCTGAGCGGCAAGGTCCTGATCATCGAAGACGAGGCCATCATCGCCATGGACCTCGAAGCCATCGTCAGCGATCTCGGGCACCGTATCACGGGCGTCGCCCGAACTCACGCGGACGCCGTGGATTTGGCCGTCAGCGACCCACCCGACCTGATCCTCGCCGATATTCAGCTTGCCGACAATTCGTCAGGCATGGAAGCCGTGGCCGATATCAGCGGCCGCATCGGGGACCGGCCCGTGATCTTCATCACCGCCTTTCCCGAACGTTTGCTGACAGGCGAAGGGCAGGAGCCCGCCTTCCTGATCTCCAAGCCGTACTCGGACGAACAGGTTCGGACGGCGATCAGTCAGGCCATGTTCTTTGCCCCGCGGCAGGGCTAAAGCCTACTGAGAGGCCGTGCGCGCCGCATCCGAAACAGCGTCGCCTGCGGCGGCGATATCTTCACCCGCGCCTTCGACGGTCGCGCAGGCCGCCACAAAGAGCAGTGTCGCAAGCAGTCCAAAAGCTGTTCTGGCAGTCATGTGCAGCATTCCTTCTGTGATCGGTGGTGCGGGTGACAGCCCGCCCCGTCGGGGTCACTTTATGCAAAATGCCGGGCGCAGCAACCCACTGCAGATCCCGGCGTTTGGACATGTAATTGTGGAACCGCACGAAAAAACAGAGTGTTTCTTCATCTCGCTCAGTTAACGTGTTTACCACAATTTGGCCAAAAACCTGCGCTGAGACCCACAAATCCGGAAACAGTCTTTTCGGCTTCCCGCGTGTTTTATTACAGTTTTATGAAATTGCGCCGCTAACTGTTCATAGTCCCTCAACGGCGAGGCAGATTGCTTCTCAAAACAAATCGATGGCCAAAAAAACGGGCACATGGATCGCCCAATTTTTGCCACATTTGTCAGGCTAACCGTTAAGTGATCTCGGCGCCAAGTGCGTGGGTGCCGTGGCCTCAGTCAAAGGGCGCCGGTCGTTTCCGGCAGGCTCTGAAGGGTTAACTGGTTATGTTCAGTTGATCCAGCAGTGCCCGGCCTTGTAGCAAGTGGAAGTAGTGATGAGTAACTCAGAAACCGATTCAAGCGTACTGGCAAGGGTGAGCCAGGCCGTTTCGGACCCCTCAGAATCCCGTATCGTCAGACGACAGCGTCCGTTCGCGTCTCAGGCAACTCCGGCGACGCCGCGAAAGCCCGCATGGACCCTGCCCGGTGTTCTGAGCGTCACCCATATGTCGACATCCTTCGGCGAGGTGCCTGCGCATCTGGTCCGTGTGCGCGACCGCCTGCGCACGAGAGACGGGACCTTTCTGCCGGTTCTCAGGATCGATGAGTACAAACTGGATGAAGAATTCCTAAGCTTTCATCCTGACGCCCGTCCGGTTCTTGTCCGGCAGGGCTCGCTTGGGGCGAATGTCCCGGTGCGCGACGCGTGGTTCTCGCCACGTCAGACCATCTTGTCCCCAAAGACGCAGACGGGGATGCGGTTGGTGGATGCCGGCGACATCGCCGAGGCACCACATCAGTTAATCCAGCCTGCTGGTGGCCTTTCTTATTTCGTTTTCCACCTCGGACAGGCTGCGCTTGTGAAGTCCGAGGGGATCTGGGTCAGTCTGGGGGAATGACCTGACCCTTGGGCGGGGACGGGGTCGCGGGGGCAGACCCCGTCCTTTCGCCTGTTTTCCTACAGCATCGTCCGTTCGATCACCCACCAGGCACCAACGGCGCCGATGAAAATCGACGCCGGGCGCGCGATATACGCGCGGTAGTAGGGTTTGTCGCCAAACCAGTATCCAATCGTGATCCACGCAACCGCGATCACCGCAAGCTGGCCGAACTCCACGCCGATGTTGAACCCGATGAGGGATTCCACAAACTGCCCGGCACTCAGGCCCACATCGCCCAGCACGCTGGCAAAACCAAGGCCATGGAGCAGCCCGAAACAGAAAACGATCGCCGTCCGCCAGGGCGTGATGCGGTCCGTGATCAGGTTCTCCACCGCGATATAGACGATTGAGGCTGCGATCAGCGGCTCGACCACATGCGCCGGCAGATTGACGATGCCAAGCGTCGCCAGGGCCAGCGTGACCGTATGGGCCAGCGTGAAAGCCGTCACCTGCCACAGCAAGGGCCCCATCCTGGTGGAGAAGAAAAACAGACCGAGCACAAAGAGAATATGGTCGAGGCCCTTTGGCACGATGTGCTCGAACCCGATGACAATGTAACGCAGGAACGACTGGAAACCGCTTTCTGCGGCCCCGCCTTCCCGTGGAAGGGGTGGGCTCAGTTCGCCAGGCCCGAGGAATCCGGCGAAAGCGTCCGGCCCGCCATTGGCGTGGCGCAGGATCAGGGGGCCGTTGACCGCGGCCCAGCCAACTTGCACGGGGCTGCCATCTGCGGGCAGAATGCCTGTCAGGCGGATGCGACTGTCGCGGCGCAGTTCCGGGTCTCCCACGTCAGGCACGAAAATATCGTCCGGCGACATACGGACCGGCGTCTCGCCCGCCAGAACCCGCAACCGCCCTGCCAAAGCGGGCCATTGCGCACGCACCAGCGCGCCGAATTCCTCGGGCCCCATGGCGCGGTAGCGGTCATAAAGCCCCGAAAGCGGCGAGGCATTGGTGTCTTCAATCTCGCTCAGATCGATACCGGCGATCAGCGCTTCAAGTGCCACCTCAATGTCCAGTATGATCGTCTCGGCCTCAAGCGTCACATCTGCGACAGCCGGTTCAACTTCGTGGGCGTGTGCGATGGGAACCGCAAAAAACAGAACGGATATTGACAGTGTCCAAAGGACGGTCAGGTTGCGGAGCATGCGATACCCCTTCACTTCCGTGGCGGCGGCTTGGCTGCTCATGTTTTCTCTTGCTCCCGTCGGTCCGGCGCAAGCCCATGAATTCTGGATCGAACCCCTGGCCTGGCAGCTTGCGCCCGGCGATGACTTAGCCGCGCATCTTCGGGTTGGCCAGCGGTTTGATGGGCCCGCCTCCTCATTCAATCCCAACCGCTTTCGCAGGTTTGATCTGGTGGTCGGGGCCGAGACTTCGGCGGCACCGGGCACGATCGGAGACAGGCCAGCGCTCAGCACGCCGGCAAAAAAGGGGAGGCTGCATGTGATCGTCCACGTCACCACGGACAGCCAACTGACTTACAGCGAATGGGAGAAATTCGTCACCTTCGTGGAGCACAAGGATCTGGACGACACACTGGCTGAACACAGCAGGCGGGGTCTGCCGGACTCGGGCTTTCGCGAGCGGTTCAGCCGGTACGCCAAGTCTCTGGTCGCGGTGGGTGACGGGGCCGGTTTGGACAGCGAACAGGGTCTTTTGACGGAACTGGTGGCCGAGGCCAATCCTTACACGGATCCGCTGGAAGACGGTCTTCCGGTCCGTCTGCTCTACCGGGGCGCGCCGCGGGTGGATGCGCAGGTGGAAGTGTTCGAACGCGCGCCCGACGGAACGGTGAGCATAACGCTGGAACGTACCGATGAAGAAGGCCGCGCCATAGTACCGGTGCGCCCCGGCCACGACTACATGCTTGATGCGGTGCTGATGCTGCCCCTTGACGGCAACCCCGACAACCAAGAACCGGTGTGGGAAAGCCTATGGGCCAATCTGACCTTCGCAGTTCCGGCGCGCTGACCGGCGGGTCACATTTCTCTCGCCTCCGGGACAAAAATCCCATACCTCCGAAAAAATGGTACGAACATACCGGGAGGGTGAGTCATGTCAGAAATGATGGCGGCGGTTGTGCTGACGGGACACGGAGATCTGGACAAACTCGCCTGGCATGACGACTGGCCCAAACCCGTTGCCGGACCCGGTGAAGTGGTGATCAAGGTGGGAGCCTGCGGGCTCAACAACACCGACGTGAACACGCGGACGGGTTGGTATTCAAAGGGTGTGACCGAGGGCACCACCGGATCGTCGCTGGATGGCGCCAGCGACGAAGACGGCACCTGGGGCGGCGCGCCGATTACCTTTCCGCGCGTTCAAGGCGCCGATGTTTGCGGCATCGTTGAGAGCGTCGGCGCGGATGTCGAAGGCGGCCTGGTTGGCAAGCGCGTGCTGGTCGATCCCTGGCATATGGACCCCGCCGCCCCCACCGACCTGACGAAAGCGCGCTATTACGGCAGCGAGATGGACGGCGGTTTCGCCGAATTCGCCAAGGCACGCGCCAGTAATGTCTACCCGGTGGTCAGCAGCCTTAGCGACGCCGAACTGGCTACCTTTGCCACATCCTGGGTCACCGCCGAGAACATGCTCTTCCGCGCAGGCGTGGGCGCGGGCGATACGGTGCTGATCACAGGCGCCTCAGGCGGCGTCGGCTCGGCACTGATCCAGCTTACCGCGCGGCGGGGTGCGACCCCCATCGCCCTGGCTGGCGCGGCAAAGGCGGAGGGCGTAAAAGCTGCGGGCGCGGCGGCGGTGATAGACAGCCGCACGACCACGCTGGCCGCGGACCTCAAGTCGGCGACGGGAATCGACAAGGTGAGTGTTGTCGCCGATGTCGTCGGGGGGGCGGCTTTTCCCGAACTCATCGAACGGCTGGAACGGGGCGGGCGCTATGTCTGCTCGGGCGCCATCGCCGGGCCGATGGTCGCGCTTGACCTACGCACATTCTACCTAAACGACCTCAGCTTTTTCGGCGCGACGATTGCGGGCCCGGACCGCTTCGCCGATCTGATCGGCTATCTCGACGCAGGGGAATTGAAGCCCCTGTTGGCGGCGGAATACGCGCTGAAGGACTTCCACGCAGCGCAAACGGCCTTCATGGAAAAATCCCATGTCGGGAACATCGTGGTTATCCCATGAAAATCACGGAACTGCGCGTCTACCGCACGCCTCTACCCTATGTCGACGGCACCTATGCCTGGGGCGCGGGCAATGCGATCAACACCGCCTGGTCCTCGGTCGTGGTGATCGAGACCGATGCGGGGCTCTCGGGCTGCGGCGAGTTCTGCCCCTGCGGCGAGAACTACATCGAAGCGCATTCCGAAGGCGTGGCGGCGGCAGCGCGCCTTCTGGCGCCGGTTCTTCTGGGGCAAGACCCTCGGCAGGTCGCGCGGATCGAACGACTGATGGACAGCACCATTCGCGGCCATGGCTACGCAAAATCGCCCTTCGATGCGGCGTGCTGGGATATACTCGGAAAGTCGGTCGGGCAGCCTGTTTGGATGCTGCTCGGAGGCAAGCTGACCGACGGTGCGCCCATGTACCGGGTGGCGCCGCAGGACACGCCTGAGGCCATGGCCGAACAGCTCGACGTCCTGCGCGCGCACGGCTACCGGCAGTTCCAGATCAAGGTGGGTGCGGATTGGGCCCAGGATATTGAGCGTATCCGCCAGACCGTTCCCCTGCTGCGTACGGGGGAAAAGGCCTATGCCGACGCCAACCAGGGCTGGACCGTGGACAATGCGCTCCGCGTCGCGCGTGCCACCCGCGACCTCGACTACATCCTTGAACAGCCCTGTCAGACCTACGCCGAATGCATGCAGGTGCGCGCGCGCTCGGACCAGCCGATGAAGCTCGATGAATGCATCGTCGGCTTCGACGATATTCACCGGGTGATCGCCGAGCGCAGTGCCGAGGTGATTTGCCTGAAACTCTCCAAGCAGGGCGGGCTGTCGAAGGCGCGCCGCATGCGGGACCTTCTGATCGACCACCGCATCCCGGTTCTGGCCGAAGACACCTGGGGCGGCGAGATCACCACCGCCACGCTCGCCCATTTTGCTGCTTCGACGCCGCCGGAGTTCCTGGCGGCGACCACAGATCTGCACAACTACAACACGCGTTCCACCGGCGTGCCGGGACCGCAGACGCGGGACGGCAAGCTCTACGCACCCGACGCGCCCGGTCTCGGCGTGGCACCCGATTTCGAGAGTCTCTGCGATCCGCTAGTCGTGCATCGCATCTAATTCGGGCAGCGGCGCCGCGAGCGGCCCAGGGGCGCGCCATTGCGCGGGGCAAGCATCCTCTGCCCTTGCACTCGCCCGTCTGCCGGGCATACTCGGCCAATCAACGAAAAAACTCTTCAGGGAGATTACTGATGACACTCCGTCGTTCCCTTCTGGCGGCGACCGCGCTGATGACCATCGCGTCGGCCGCCTCTGCCGAAACGCTCCGCTGGGCGCGTGCCGGCGACAGCCTGACCCTAGACCCCCATGCCCAGAACGAAGGCCCGACTTCGGCGCTGGCACACCAGATTATGGAACCGCTGATCATGCGCGACATGACCGGCGCCATCGTTCCGGCGCTGGCCACCGAATGGTACCCCTCGGAAGAAGACCCCAACGTCTGGGTCTTCAAGCTGCGCGAAGGCGTGACCTTCCACGACGGCGCCGAGTTCGACAGCGAGGACGTCAAGTTCAGCCTCGACCGTGCGATGACGCCGGATTCGGACTATAAAGAGCTTCTTGCATCGGTCGCCGAGGTGCGCGCGCCCGAGAAATACGTGGTCGAAATCGTCACCAACGGCCCCAACCCGATCATGCCCAGCAACCTGACCAACATGTTCATCATGGACAAAGGCTGGGCCGAATCGAACAACGCCGTAAAGGTGCAGGACTATGAGGGTGGCGAAGACACCTTTGCCGCCAAGAACGCCAACGGCACCGGACCCTACAAGCTCGTCAGCCGCGAACCCGACGTGCGGACGGTTCTGGCCCTGAACGAGGATTACTGGGGCAAGGACGAGTTCCCGATGGAGGTGACCGAGATCATCTACACCCCCATCCAGAACGCCGCGACCCGGGTGGCCGCGCTTCTGTCGGGTGAGGTCGATTTCATCCAGGACGTCCCTGTGCAGGACCTTCAGCGTGTGGGCGGCACCGACGGTCTGGACGTGCGCACGGCGCCGCAGAACCGCGTGATCTTCTTCGGCATGAACATGGGCGACGCGGATCTGGCAAACGACAACGTCGACGGCGCAAACCCGCTGGCTGACGTCAACGTGCGCCGCGCCATGTCCATGGCCATCAACCGCGACGCCATCCAACAGGTCGTCATGCGCGGCCAGTCCCAACCCGCGGGCATGATCGCCCCGCCCTTTGTGAACGGCTGGAACGAGGCCATGGACGGCTCGTCCAAGACCGACCTCGACGCCGCCAAGGCGCTGATGGAAGAAGCGGGCTACGGCGACGGCTTCCAGATCCAGCTCGATTGCCCGAACGACCGCTACATCAACGACGAGGCGATCTGTCAGGCCGCCGTCGGCATGCTCGCCCAGATCGGGATCACGGTGAACCTCGATGCCAAGCCGAAGGCGCAGCACTTCCCGCTGATCAACAACCTCGAGACCGATTTCTACATGCTCGGCTGGGGTGTTCCGACGTACGACTCCGAATACATCTTCAACTTCCTCACCCACACCAAAGGCGAGAAGTACGGCTCGTGGAACGGCACGCGTTTCTCGGATCCTGAGCTCGACACCAAGATCCAGGCACTGGCCTCGGAAACCGACCTCGATAAGCGCAACGCGATGATCGGTGAAATCTGGGAAGTGGTGCAGGACCAGCAGCTCTACATCCCAATCCACCACCAGGTGCTGAACTGGGGGATGAAGTCCGACGTCAACACCATCGTCGCCCCAGACGACGCGGCGAAGTTCAAGTACTTCACCTTTAACTAAGCATCTCTACCCTTTGAGAAAGGCGGGGTCAGCGGTCCCGCCTTTTTCTTTGCGCAAGCCTCGCCTCCGGGTGCTAGGAAGGGGTGAGACGAGCGGAGCCGATCCTATGCCCAGACTTCCTGACCTGACACAGCGCAAGGACCTTATCGCCCATTGCCAGCGCATGAACGCCCTTGGCATCAATCAGGGCACCTCGGGCAATATCAGCCTGCGCAACAAGCGCGGCTTTCTGATTTCGGCGTCGGGCGTGCCCTACGACGCGATGGAACCGGCCCATGCCGTGCAAATGGACCTCGACGGCGGGTACACCGGGGCGGTTCTACCCTCTTCAGAGTGGCGGATGCATCTCGATATCTACCGCTCGCGGCCCGAAGCGAGCGCTGTCGTGCACACCCATTCGCCCCATGCCACAGCACTCGCCTGCCTGCGCGAGGATGTCCCGGCCTTCCATTACATGATTGGTGTCACGGGCGGGGCGAGCTTGCGGTGCTCGGCCTATGCAAGTTTCGGCACGGAGGCCTTGTCCGAGGCGATGCTGGTCGCGCTTGAGGATCGGCGCGCCTGCCTTCTGGGCAACCATGGCATGATCTGTTTTCACGACACATTGCCAAAGGCGCTGGCGCTGGCGGTTGAGGTTGAGGCGCTCTGCCAGCAATACGCCATTGCTCGGCAGACGGGGGAACCGGTGATCCTGTCAGACGCCGAAATGACCGATATACTGAAGCGCTTCGGCGCGTACGGTAAGCAGCCGGACGAACTGGAGGACGGACAGGTCGTGGCATTTGAGCCGCCGCTGCGGCGCGACGCCTGATCTATTTTTTTCGCCCGAACGGTTTTTCCGGTGGCGCAGCAAAGGACACGTCGAGCGCATCAAAAAGCGGCAACGTGCCGTCGCCGTCCTTCGGCTTTCCGAACCGTTCCATCCATGGCGCTGCGGGCGAGACGTGTCCGTCGGCCGACCATTCGAAGTATCCCAGAGCCCCGGCGCAGGCGATTGGCGCCACCGGGCGCGGGTCTTGCAGAACAAGTCCGCAAGGTCCCCCGAACCAGGGGCTTTCTGAGGCCTCGGTGATATCCACAACGTCGACCGTTCCGATGATCGCCCGACGCACAAGCGCGGACGGCAGCGGCACACGCACGCCGGTCTCGCCCATCTTCCAGACCGCCCAGCGGTATTCCCTTTCAGTCATACCGGTCGCTGCGTGAATGCAGATGCGCCCCGGCACCATCCGCCCTGCCCGGACCGCGCCAGGGGTGCGGTTCTCGATATCCTTGCCGCCATGGATGATCGCCCAGGCCCAGGGCTGGCGGACCGAAAGGGCAAAATATGGAAGGTCGGCATTCATCTGGTGCAAGTTAGGCGCACACAAGCCAGCGGCCAGAGCACCGGACAACTGGGGACCGGGCGGCGGAGGGCGAACCCACAAACCGCGAGGCGCGCCGTGGCTTTTGCCCGTACCAACACGGTACCCCACAGGCCGGATTTGGCTGGATGCCGTCGACATTTTTCACCACGACGTCGATGCAACCCCTAACAGATCGGCCTTCTGGAGTGAGAAGAGCTGTCGTCCCCTTCGGCGGGCGGCATCTTTTTTGTGCGTTTGACCCCGATTGGTCATCACATCTGATTGATGATGCCGCTTCCAAGGTTAGTATGGTTGAATATGCAAGGGAGCGCCGTGCAGCGTCTCCCTGACGAACTTTGGGAGACTTCCATGCTGCGACTATCCGCTGCCACAGCGCTCGGCCTTGTACTGGCTTCCAGCGCAATGGCCGAAACCTTCCGCTGGGCCGGCACCACCGATCCCCAGACGATGGACCCGCATGCCGTCAACTCGGCGCCGGTTCTCGGCTTTCTCAACAACGTCTACGAAGGCCTCGTGAGGCGCGGCAAGGATATGACGATTGAGCCCGCTCTCGCCACATCGTGGGAGCCCATCGGCGATGGCGACGGCTGGCGCTTTTTCCTGCGTGAAGGCGTGACCTTTCACGACGGCAGCGACTTTAACGCCGACGACGTGATCTTCTCTTACCAGCGCGCCTCGTCCGAAGAGGCCGACACGCGCAGCTGGTTCGCCCCGGTCGCCGACGTGGTGAAGGTTGATGACTACACCGTTGATGTGCTGACGACAGCGCCAAACCCGATCTTCCCCGACAGCATCGCGAACTGGATGATCATGGACAGTGGCTGGGCCGAAGCCAATGACGCCGCGCGCCCGAACAAGGAAGAGGGCAACTTCGCCACGCTGAACGCCAACGGCACGGCCGCGTTCCAGCTGTCTTCCCGCGAGCCGGGTCTGAAAACGGTTCTGGTCCCCTACGATGGCTGGTGGGGCGAGGCCGAACATAACATCACATCGGCCGAATTCACGCCGATCCAGAACCCGGCCACGGCGGTTGCCGCGCTTCTGTCGGGTGACGTTGACATGATCAACCCAGTTCCGATTCAGGATGCCGAGCGTCTGGGTGGCCGGGATGATGTGAACGTCATCCAGGGTATCGAGGCTCGTGTCATTATGCTGGGCTTCCCGCACGAAGCGGACACACTGAAGTACGGAGAAAACGCCGGCGATCCGAACCCGTTCCAGGATGTGCGCGTTCGCGAGGCCGTGGCGAAAGCCGTGAACGTGCCCGCCATTCTCCAGACGATCATGCGCGGCAACGCCGAACCGGCCAGCCAGCTTGTCAGCCCGGCCATGCGCGGCTACTCGACCTCCAATGAAGCCCGCCCAGACTTTGACGTGGAAGGCGCCAAGGCGCTTCTCGCCGAAGCGGGTTATCCGGATGGCTTTGCATTCGGTCTCAAGTGCCCGAATGACCGCTATCTCAATGACGAAGCGGTCTGCCAGGCGGTGACAGGCATGCTGGCGCAGATCGGCATCACGGCCGAACTCGACGCGATGCCCGTTCAGAACTACTGGCCGGAACTGCGGGCCGACAACTACGATATGTACCTTCTGGGCTGGTCGCCCGGCACCTTTGACGCCGAGCACCCGATCCGCTTTCTTGCTTCGACCCCGAACGAGGAAAAGAAACTCGGAAGCTGGAACTTTGGCGCCTATTCGAACGCGCGGATCGACGAGCTGTTGCCGATGATCCAGTCCGAGATCGACGACACCAAGCGTCAGGCGATGCTCGACGAGTCGGCCAAGATCCTGCAGGACGACCACGCCTATGTCCCGATGTACGTTCAGCCGCTGGTCTGGGGCACGGGCGCTAATGTTGAGCTGACGCAGCGCCCGGACAACTTCTTTATCCTTCGCTGGGTCACGGTGAACTAAGGATCCAACCGCAGGGCGCCCGTTTCGACGGGCGCCCGTTGCGCACTGAATTGGGCGCATCGCACGCGAACTGCCCGCCAATCGTGCAAGTGCCCGGCAAATAGGCCCCTTACGCACGGTCGCTGCTTGACCCCAAAGGCCACCCTTGCGAGAACGAGGGATCGCCCCTCTCAGAGCCACGGGTCATGCTGTCCTACATTGTCCGACGCGTCTTTCAGTCGATCCTCGTCCTTCTGGTTGTGGGCCTTGTGGCCTTTTCCATGTTCCGCTTTGTGGGCGACCCCATCGACAACATGCTGGGCCAGGAACGCACGCAGGCCGATATCGACCGGTTGAGAACACAGCTTGGGCTCGACCAGCCTTTCGTGGTCCAGTACTGGCGCTTTCTCGAAGGGGCGGTTCAGGGCAATTTCGGCGTCAGCTACCGTCAGGGCCGACCCGTCGGCGACATCATCGCCGAGCGCGCGCCGGCCACGCTGGAACTGGCCTTCGTGTCGGGCATGTTCGCCATCGTGATTGGCATCACGCTCGGCGTCTTTACAGCCATCCGACGAAACGGCTGGGCCGCGAACACCATCATGACAGTCAGTCTGATCGGTGTCTCGCTGCCCACGTTCCTGATCGGGATCTTGCTGATCTACATTTTCTCGGTTGAATTAGACTGGCTGCCGAGTTTCGGCAGGGGCGAAACCGTGATGATCGGGCACTGGTCCACGGGGTTCCTGACGGCAAGCGGGCTGAAGGCGCTGATCTTGCCGTCAATTACGCTGGGGCTTTACCAGATGACGCTGATCATGCGGCTTGTGCGATCGGAAATGCTGGAGGTTCTTCGGCAGGATTACATCCGCTTTGCCCGGGCCCGCGGGCTGAAGGAACGGGCCGTCAACTTCCGCCATGCCCTCAAGAACACCATGGTGCCGGTCATCACGGTGACCGGTCTGCAACTGGGCTCGATCATCGCCTTCGCGATCATCACCGAGACTGTGTTCCAATGGCCGGGTGTGGGCCTGCTCTTCATCAACGCGATCCAGTTCGTCGATATCCCGGTCATGGCCGCCTATCTGATGCTGATCTCAGTCATGTTCGTGGGCATCAACCTGGCGGTCGACCTTCTCTACCTCGCCATTGACCCGCGCCTGCGTGCGGATGGACGGACCACATGAGTGATGCGACCGAGACCCAAGTCGCCGCACCCGGAGCGCCCAAGGGGCGCTTTGCCCGGGCCTGGGATACCGACCTGGCCTGGAACTTCCGGCATTCGCCCGTGGCCATGGTGTCGCTGGCGGTGGTGCTTCTCCTTGTGCTCAGCGCGGTCTTTGCCCCGCTCATCGCCCCATATGACCCGTTCAACCCGGCTTCCCTGAACCTGATGAACGGCTTCACGGCGCCCATGACACCGAACGCCTTTACGGGCGACGAGTTCTGGCTCGGGACCGACGATCAGGGGCGCGATGTGTTCTCGACGATCCTCTACGGGATGCGCATTTCGCTGTTCGTGGGCTTTTCCGCAGTTCTGTTCGCAATGGTACTGGGCATCGCGCTCGGCCTTCTCGCGGGCTACGTGGGCGGCTGGACCGAAACCATCATCATGCGTGTCGCTGACGTGCAACTGACCTTTCCGGCGATCCTTGTGGCCATGCTGATATTCGGCATCGCCAAGGGTGTCACGCCAGTGGAATACCGCGACCAGATGGCGATCTGGGTTCTGATCCTTGCAATCGGCCTGTCGGACTGGGTGCAATTTGCCCGTGTCGTCCGTGGCGCGACGCTGGTTGAAAAGAACAAGGAATACGTGCAGGCCGCGCGGATGATCGGGCGTCCGGCACCCATCATCATGTTCCGCCACATCCTGCCCAATGTCCTGAGCCCGGTCTTGGTCATCGCCACGATCAGCCTTGCGCTGGCGATCATCGCCGAGGCGACGCTGAGTTTCCTGGGCGTGGGTGCTCCACCGACGCAGCCGTCGCTTGGCACGCTCATCCGAATTGGCCAGGGCTTCCTTTTCTCCGGTGAATGGTGGATCCTCTTCTTCCCGTCAGCCACGCTTCTTGCGCTGGCGCTTTCGGTCAACCTTCTGGGTGACTGGCTGCGCGATGCGCTGAACCCGAGGCTTCGCTGATGGCGCTTCTGGAAATCGAAGACCTGACGGTCGTCTTCCCCACTCGCCGACGCACCTTTGTCGCCGTGAACCGCGCGAACCTTACGGTGGAACCGGGGCAAATCCACGGGCTTGTGGGCGAAAGCGGCGCTGGCAAATCCACCATCGGCGCCGCAATCATGGGGCTTCTCGACAGGCCGGGCCGGATCGAGGAAGGCACGATCCGCCTGAAGGGCGAGACGATTTCGGGCCGCGATGCCAATGCCATGCGCGCCCTGCGCGGAAAAACGATCAGCATGATCTTTCAGGATCCGCTGACCTCGCTCAACCCGCTTTTCACTGTGGGCGAGCAACTGGTGGAGACGATCCAGTTCCACCTGGACACGACCGACGCGCAGTCGAAGGAGCGGGCCATCGCCCTTCTCGACCGCGTAGGCATTCCCGACCCCGCCACGCGATTTAACCAGTATCCGCACCAGTTTTCCGGCGGGATGCGCCAGCGCGTTGTGATCGCGCTCGCGCTCTGTTCGGAGCCCGAGGTGATCATCGCGGACGAACCGACAACGGCGCTCGATGTGTCAATCCAGGCGCAGATTTTGGAGCTGATCAAGGAACTGGCGACCGAGCGTCAGGTGGGTGTCATCCTGATCACACATGACATGGGCGTGATCGCCGATACCACCGACCGCGTGACGGTCATGTACCAGGGCGAGGTCGTGGAAAGCGGCACCACCGCGCAGGTTATGGGTGCGCCCGAGCATCCCTACACCAAGTCACTCATCGCCGCCGTGCCGCGCCCGACGGTGAAGCTGAAACGCTTTCCGCTGATCTCTTATGGCGGACGCGTCACCGAGTTCAAGATCGAGGATCTGGCCCGCAACTGGCCGCGCCCGAAAGCCGCCAACGACAGCACGCTTCTGCGGGTCGGTGGGGTGAGCAAACGCTTCCTCGCGAAGCCGGCACTGATCCCGGCCTGGCGCAAGTATTTTACCGCCGTGGACGAGGTCAGTTTCGACATCCGCGAAGGCGAGGTCTTTGGCCTCGTGGGCGAAAGCGGCTCGGGCAAGTCCACTGTCGCCCGGATGATTGCGACGCTCTACAAGACCGATGGCGGCAGCATTTCTTTCGACGGGGAAGACGTCACCAGCCTCAGGACCGCGCGCGAGCTTGAGCCCTACCGACGCCAGATCCAGATGATCTTCCAGGATCCGTTTTCCTCGCTCAACCCGCGCATGAAGGTGGCCGATATCGTCGCCGAACCGGCGATCCACCACGGGCTTTTGCAGGGCAAGGCCGTGCAGGACCGGGTCGTGGAACTGCTTGACCGCGTAGGCCTTGGCGCAGATGCGGCGCAGAAGTACCCGCATGAGTTTTCCGGCGGCCAGCGCCAGCGGGTTTCCATTGCCAGGGCACTTGCCACGCAGCCGCGTTTCTTGATCTGCGACGAACCGACGAGCGCGCTCGATGTTTCCATACAGGCGCAGATTCTGAACATCCTCAAAGACCTGCAAGAGCATCTGGGCCTCACCATGCTCTTTATCTCACACGACCTGCCTGTCGTGCGGCAGATGTGCGACCGCGTCGGCGTCATGCAGCAGGGGCGGCTGGTGGAGGTGCAGGAGACCGAAGCGCTATTTGCATCGCCAAAGGATCCCTATACCAAGGGACTCCTCGATCTGATGCCAAAGCTCGACAGCCTGTCCGACGAAGGGCTGCAGGCACAAATCCAGTGACGGTTTTACTCGATGAACTGAGGTCGCTTCTGGGCGCGGCCAACGTCCTGACGGGCGAAGATACGGCGGGCTACCGGCGCGACTGGTACGGGCGCTATGAGGGCACGCCGCTGGCCGTGGTCCGGCCGAGTTCGACCGAGGAGGCTTCACAGGTCATGGCGGCAGCCTATGCCGCCGGTGTGTCGATGGTACCCATCTCGGGTAACACCGGCACGTCGGGCGGCACCCACGGGCAGGACGCACTGATGATTTCGCTCCAGCGCATGAACCGGATAGCCGAGGTGCGCCCACTGGCGCGCACCGCCATTGTCGAGGCTGGCGCGACGGTCGGGTCCATCCACGAAGCGGTGGCCGCGCATGATCTGATCTTCCCCCTACACTTTGGCGCGCAGGGCACAGCGATGATCGGCGGCGCGCTGGCCACCAACGCGGGCGGCTCGAACGTGCTGCGCTACGGCAACGCGCGGGCAAGCTGCCAGGGGATCGAGGTTGTGCTGCCGGACGGGCGGGTCATGAACCTGATGTCGGAGCTTCACAAGGACAACTCGGGCTACGATCTGCGCGACCTGATCATCGGCGCGGAAGGCACGCTTGGGCTGATCACCCGGGCCGTGTTGCGCCTGCAGCCAAAAAGCCGCGCCCATGCCACGGCCATGGTCGGGATGGAGGATCTGGGAGCTGCCATGGACCTGTTGGCGCGCCTTCAGGTGGCCACGGGCAGCGCGGTCGAAGCTTTCGAATGCATGCCCAAAAGCTATATTGACGCCTACCTTCGCTTTGCCGAAGGGGCCACACCACCCTTTGCTGACAGCCACGCGTATACGGTGCTGATCGAAATCGGCGTGACCGCACCAAAATACGCGGAAGCCACAGCCAGCGGCGAAGTGCCCATAGTGGCGTTGTTGGAAGAGCTTCTGGCCGAGGCCATGGAAGCGGGCGGCGTTCGGGACGCGGTGGTCGCCCAGTCCGAGGCGCAGCGCGCGGCGCTCTGGAAGCGACGCGAACTGGCCGCCGAGCTTTCCGTGGCGCGGCGCCCCTGCATAGACAATGACATCGCCTTGCCCACCCACGCGATCGCCGATTTTCTTTGGGCGGTGGAACACCGTTTCAAAGCGCTCGATGCGGGAGCAGAAGATTTCTGGGTCAGCCATCTTGGCGACGGCAACATCCACTACACCGTCTATCCCACCTCCGATGATGCGGGTCTGAAGGACGGCATCGTCAGCGCCATCGAGGATGAGGTCATGGCGCGCGGCGGCAGCTTCTCGGCAGAACACGGCATCGGCCTGTCCAAGGTGCCCAGCATGAAGCGACGCAAAGACCCCGTGGCGCTGGACGTTATGCACGCCATCAAGGCGGCGCTTGACCCGAAAGGTCTAATGAACCCCGGTAAGGTTCTCCCGCCCGCCTAAGCGGCTTTCCAATCAAAAAATCCGGCGGGCGCACGGGACAAAAGCGTCTGTGCAAGGCTCCGCCCGATCTCGGCGCCGCCCGCCGCCGGGCCCGCCAGCGTATCGGCCAGCGACTCGCTGCCGTCGGGTCGCAGAATCTGACCGCGCAGGGTCAGAGTGTCACCGCTAAGTTCCGCAAGCCCGGCAATCGGCGTCTCGCAGGACCCATCGAGTTCCTTTAGAAACGCCCGCTCTGCGGCCAGCCGCAGACCGGTGTCAGTGTCGTGGATGGCCGCCAGCATTTCGGTGACGCGCGCATCATCCGCGCGCCGTTCGATGCCGATGGCCCCTTGTGCCACGGCAGGCAGCATATCGTCCGCATCAATCGCGGTTGCAGGCACCTCGGACAGGGCCAGGCGGTTCAGCCCCGCCATGGCCAAAAAGGTACAGACCGCGACGCCATCTTCCAGTTTGCGCAGGCGCGTCTGAACGTTGCCGCGAAACTCAACGACCTTGAGGTCAGGCCTCTTGTGCAAGAGTTGCGCCCGGCGCCGCAGGCTGGAGGTGCCGACCTGCGCCCCTTCCGGCAAACCCGCGATGCCGCCCAGCGAAGGCGACACGAAAGCGTCGCGCACGTCCTCGCGCGGCAAATAGGTTCCCAGCGTCAGGCCAGCAGGCTGTTCGGTGGGCATGTCCTTCATGGAATGGACCGCAATGTCGATCCGACCCGCTAGCAGATCATCCTCGATCTCCCGGGTAAAAAGCCCCTTGCCGCCGATTTCTTTCAGGGGCCGATCGAGCACCCTGTCGCCCGTTGTCTTGATCACGACAATCTCAAAGGCCTCCTGGGGCAGATCAAAGGCCGCGCCAAGGCGGGTCCTCGTCTCATATGCCTGGGCCAAAGCCAAGGGCGATCCACGGGTTCCGATCCGAAGCGGCGCGGCGGGGGAAGGCAGGGGCAACGTCATACCCAATGTCTAGCCGCGTCAATTTTTCCTGACAACTCTAACTGTCTTGACAAGATGACGCTTTTCTTGGGACGACCGGTGGGCAGCAAGACGGAAGACCCATGGCCGAAACCAAACTACTGATGCGCGCGCTGGCCGGGGAAACCCTGCCGGTCCCCCCGATCTGGATGATGCGGCAGGCAGGCCGGTACCTTCCTGAGTACCGCGCGACACGTGCCGAGGCCGGGGATTTCCTGTCGCTTTGCTACAATTCGGACCTGGCAGCGGAAGTGACCCTACAGCCCATCCGGCGCTACGGCTTCGACGCGGCTATCCTTTTTGCGGACATTCTCCTCATACCTGACGCACTGGGCGCCGATTTGTGGTTCGTAACCGGCGAAGGGCCGCGGCTGTCAAAGATCACGTCAGAGGCGGATTTTGCGGCGCTGAAAGGGGCCGATGACATTCACGACCATCTTGCTCCGGTCTACGGGACCGTACGCATCCTGCGGCAGGAGCTGCCCGCCGAAACGGCGCTCATAGGTTTTGCGGGCGCGCCCTGGACCGTGGCGACCTACATGGTCGCCGGACGAGGGACGCCAGACCAGGGACCGGCCCATGCGCTGATGGCCGAGAACCCTATGGTTTTCGATGCTCTGATGGAACGGCTGACCGAAGCGACAGTGGCCTATCTGTCCGCCCAGATCAGTGCAGGCGCCGAGGTGGTGAAGATCTTCGACAGCTGGGCGGGATCGCTGAAGGGCGAAGCATTCGCGAAATACTGCGTGGAACCCGCGCGCCGCATCATAGCCGAGGTCAAGGCGCGTCACCCGGGCGTGCCGGTCATCGCCTTCCCGCGCGAGGCGAAAGACGCCTACATGGGTTTTGCCCGCGCCACGGGTGCGGATTGCGTCGCGCTCGACAATTCGGTGGATGCGGCCTGGGCTGCGGCAGAGGTACAAAAGGACGGCTGCGTTCAGGGCAACCTCGCTCCGGTCCATATGGTCACCGGTGGGAGGGCCCTGGTCGAGGAAACGCGGCGCATCGTCGAGGCGTTCTCAAAGGGCCCGCACATCTTCAACCTCGGACATGGCATCACCCCCGATGCCGACCCCGACAACGTGCAGCTGATGATCGATACGGTCCGTGCAGGTGCGCCGGTGACCGCCTAGGTCCATTTGGCCAGCGGTGGCAGGCTCATGAGCACGGCGTTGGCGTCGTGGCCGGTTTCCAGCCCGAACTTCGTGCCCCGGTCGTAAACGAGGTTGTACTCGGCGTAGAGACCCCGGTGGGTCAGTTGCGCTTCCTTGTCGGCCTCGGTCCAAGGGGTTTCTCGCCGGGCTTCGGTTACGCCCACAAAGGCAGGCAGGAAGGCGCGCCCAACCTCCTGGGTAAAGGCGAAATCCGCCTCCCAATCGCCGGTATTGAGATCGTCGAAGAAAATACCGCCGACACCGCGCGCCCTGCCCCGGTGCGGAACGTAGAAATATTCGTCAGCCCAGGTCTTGAAGCGGTCGTAATAGTCCGGGTCATGCTTTTCGCAGGCCAGTTTCAGCACGTTGTGGAACCGGGCGGTATCGGCATCATACTCGATGCAGGGGTTCAGGTCCGATCCGCCGCCGAACCACCAGGCGTGGGGTGTCCAGAACATGCGTGTGTTCATATGGACCGCGGGCGTGTGCGGGTTTTGCATATGCGCCACCAGCGAAATACCAGAGGCCCAGAACCGCGGGTCTTCGGCGATGCCCGGAATGTCTTTGCGCGCGGCCATGGCGGCCTGCGCCCGCGCGCCTAGGCGGCCATGCACGGTGGAGACGTTGACGCCGACCTTCTCGAAGAGCCGGCCGCCCCGCATGACCGACATCAGCCCGCCGCCGGCGTCCTCCCCATCATCGCCCGTGCGTTGTGTCTTGGAAACCTCGAAACGCCCAGGCGGCAGTTCGGAAAAAAAGCCCGTGGCCTGAGTGTCCTCAAGTCCCTCAAAGGCTGCGCAGATTTCGTCGCGCAGCTCCCGAAACCAGGCCGAAGCCCGTGCCTTGCGCGCATCGAAATCGTCAGCCATCTGCCCTGTCTCCCGTCGGTTTCCCGAATGGCTAGCAGCTTTGCCCGAACCGTGCCAGTCTGGGCCGGGACAACGGGTTTCTCTGGAGAATTGTCGTCATGCCGATTGGTCTTGGGACACGGGTTTCACTGGTGGCTTTCGCGACGCTTGCGGCCTGCGCCTCGCCACAGGAACGGTGCGTCAACCAGGTCGGGCGGGACCTGCGGACGGTCAACGAACTGATCGTCGAGACGCAAGACAATCTGCGACGCGGCTTCCGCTACGAGACCGAGCCCGCGCCCAGCAACATCGGCATCGGGTTCTGCACAGGCAGCTACAACGTGCGGTTCTGTTCGTCGAACTACAGCAGTGTGCGCCGGCGCGCGGTGGCCATCGACCCGGCAGAAGAGCAAGCAAAGCTGAACGCCCTGATCGAGCAGCGCCAGACCTTGCAGCTGCGCTCTCAAAACGCCGCTGCCTTCTGCCAGGGCACGGCCTAGGCCCTAGTGCGCGGGGTCTGACACCGGGTCGACCAACGTCCGTCCGCCATCAACAGTGATGATCTGCCCGGTGACAAAGCCAGCCGCATCAGAAACGAGATACTGCGCGGTTGCCGCCACTTCCGAGGCGCTGGCGATCCGGCCCAATGGCGTGTGGCGGATGATCTCGTCCCGAAGTTCTTTTTGATCCTTCAGCCGGGTCTGCAGGCTGGCGCTCATGACACTGCCGACGGCAATCGCATTCACCCGAATACGCTGATCCGACAGCGCCACGGCCATGGAGCGGGTCAGCTGATCCACCGCCGCTGCGCTGATAGAATAGCCCAGAAGCGCAGGTCGGGTCCGCTCGGCGGAGATGGACGACAGGTTCAGGATGGTCCCGATGGTTTCGTCATCGTCGCTATCGTTGTCCCCTTCGGCCTGCTTGATCATTTTGCGCGCGACCGCCTGGCTGAGTCGCAGGCTGGGCAGCAGGTTCTGGTGCAGCATGCTCTCGACAGCGTCGTCATGGGGATCGAGTGGATCTGACACCAGAACCTGGCGGCTGGCGTTCACAAGAATGTCGATCCGGTCGTAAGCATCGAGTGTCGCCGAAATCAGATTGGCGATGGTAAGGCGTTCGCGCAGGTCGCCCGCGAAAAAGCGGACATTGGTCCCTTCCTCGCGTGCAGCTTCGCCCAGTTCTTCTTCTAGCCGGGCCTCGTCACGGTCCACGAACATCACGTTGGCCCCACTGTCCACGAAATGACGGGCGATAGCGCGGCCAATGCCGTTTGCGGCCCCCGTCACGATGGCGGATTTACCGGATATCGAGAAAGACATGGAAAGCGGCCTCGCGTGTGCAGGATGGGTCGGGTCAGCGCCGGGTCAGGGGACGTTCGGCGCGGAAAAGCTTGTAGGCATCGGATCCTTCAAGGCGGTCGACCGTGCGAAATCGGTCACTCAAGACACCTTCGTAGGGCAAGTGCCGGTTTGCGACAAGCCAGAGCCGCCCGGACGGCTTGAGAAGGCCGGCGGCGCAGTCGATGAACGCCTGTCCAAGCTCCGGTCGCGTGTCCCGGCCCACGTGGAAAGGTGGGTTGCAGACCACCGCGTCAAAGTCGCGGGAGACGCCTACTTCGGACACGTCTTGCCAGTGGAAGACGGCGCGCGCGTCGGGGACGTTCCGGCGCGCCGCGGCGAGCGCCGCGTGGTCGGCCTCGAAAAGATGCAAAGATTCGGGCCCGTCGCGGGACAGAACCTCGGACGCCAGATAGCCCCACCCGGCGCCAAGGTCTGCCACACGTCCGGGCATCCTCGCCGGCAGAACGGCGGCGAGCGCCTTTGACCCCGGATCCACCGCATCGGCCGAAAACGCCCCCGCCGCTGTCGCAAATCCCTCGGGTGTCCGGTGGTCGGGCGTCTGCCAGTCAGGGGGTGCAGCCGCGGCTTTGAAGGCGAAGAGTTTCCCGTGCGCCATCGACATGGCCTCAGAACAGGCAAAGGCCTTGCGGCAGGCCCGATAGAGGCTGTCAACGCCGTCGGTCTTCTGTCCATCGACCCAGACCGGCGCTCCGGCGGGCAGGGCCGCAGCAATCCCGGCGATCCACTCCCGCGCCAGATCGCGGGCACGCGGCAGGACGATCAGCGCCCCGGCAAAGGGCCCGGCCGGAATTTCCGGCTCTACAGCAAAACCTGCGGTCGTCCAGTGCAGGTAATCGGATCGGAACCCTTGGACAACGGTGATCTCCAGAGCATCAAGCGCCGAGAGGTCATAGCCTTGACGGGGGCCCAGGACGCAGATCATCCCATCGGGGCGCGCAATGAGACCCTGATTCAGCGCTTCCGTAAGACGTGAGCGTGCCATGGGGTGCGGACGGACCGCCTATTCCTTTTCCATGGTACATTGCAGCGGGTGCTGGTGCCGCCGAGCGAAATCCATGACCTGACTGACCTTGGTTTCGGCAATCTCGAACGAAAAGACACCCACAACCGCGACGCCCTTCTTGTGCACGGTGAGCATCAGTTCGAACGCCTGGGCATGGGTCATACCAAAGAAACGCTCAAGAACCTGTACGACGAACTCCATTGGCGTATAGTCGTCATTAAGAAGAAGAACCTTATAGAGCGGCGGACGCTGCGTCTTGGAACGGGTCCGCGTCAACACGCCCGTTTCGTTGTCGCTCTGGTCGTCATCAGACATGGTCAGAGGCAAAAGGTTGGGCAAAGCGACACCAAGTTAGGGAATCCGGCATTAGGCCGCACTATATAATCGCCCGCGTTTCGTAGAAAAGAGCCCATTTTCCACCGGACCGCATCATTTGAATGGAATCCGTCCGTGGACGCCCTGCGCGCTGAAAATCTGACCACAATCGGCTTCGACGCGGACGATACGCTCTGGCAGAACGAGCGTTTCTTCCAACTGACACAGGCGCGCTTTGCCGAACTGCTCGCGGAACATGCCGGGGCCGACCACCTGGCCGAACGGTTGCTGGAGGCAGAGCGGCGCAACCTCGGGAACTATGGCTTCGGCATTAAAGGTTTCGTTTTGTCGATGATCGAAACCGCGATCGAGGTGACCGATGGGGCCGTGCCCGGATCGGTGATCGAAGAACTCCTGATCGCAGGAAAAGAAATGCTGCGCCACCCGATCGACCTCTTGCCCCATGTGGAGGAAACGGTTGCCGGTCTTGCCGGGTCGTACCGGCTGGTGCTGATCACCAAAGGCGATCTTCTGGATCAGGAGCGGAAACTCGCCCAGTCCGGGTTGGGCGACTTTTTCGACGCCGTAGAGATCGTCAGCGAGAAGACGCCCGCGACCTACGCCGAGGCTTTTGGGCGGCACGGCGACGGCCCCGAGCGCGCGGCCATGGTCGGGAACTCCTTGAAATCAGACGTTCTTCCGGCGCTTCAGGCCGGAGCATTTGCTGTCCATATACCCCATGAACTGACCTGGGCACTGGAGTATGCTGTCGCACCGGAGTCACACTCAAGATTTCATAGCATTCCTCATATTGGCGACCTGCCGGCAGTCTTGCGGTGCTTTGCCTAGATATTGTGGTTGCGGGAACAGCCCACACAGTATGTCGAAATGCCTAAATCCTGCCACAAATTGAGGGAGTTTCCGGGCCCAAGCCTTTGTGGTACAAGGATTTCATAACCATAAGCTGTCACAAAAAACCGGCAGCGAGAGGCAGATATAGGCAGGCACCCCGTGGTAACTCGACTGAGTTTTCCCGCACGTATTGGGCTATGCGCCCTCATCTTCGTCGCCGTCATGCGCGTTCTTCCCGCATCCGCTGCGCCCTATGCGGCAATGGTCATGGATGCCCGGACCGGCGAAGTGCTCCATTCCCGAAACGCTGACAGCCGGCTTCATCCGGCGTCGCTGACCAAAATGATGACGCTCTACATCGCGTTTGAGGCGGTCGAGCGGGGCGAAATTTCGCTCGACACCATGGTGACCATCTCCAAACGCGCTGCGGCCGAACCACCATCGAAACTGGGTCTGCGCACAGGTCAGAAGATCAAGCTGCGCTATCTGATCCGCGCGGCAGCCATCAAATCTGCGAACGATGCGGCGACGGCCATTGGCGAGGCGATTTCCGGTTCCGAAGCCGCCTTTGCCCGGCGGATTAACCGCACGGCCAAGGCCATGGGGATGACGCGGACGACCTTCCGCAATGCCCACGGTCTGACCGAACAGGGCCATCTT